>JAGOOC010000037.1 GCA_017992695.1 Bacteroides sp.
ACACATTGAAGGCTCATAGATGGGGGATACTGGCTTGGTACGATTATCATATATCGACAGGTAAACTAGAAGGTATCAATAATAAGATCAAAACAATGAAAAGACAGGCTTATGGATATAGGGATCAGAAGTTTTTTGAACTGAAAATTTTATCTATGCATGAGAAAAACTACGCATTTGTCGGATGAACCGGAATTAATTCATTCGCAAACCATGAATACAGGAAAAACCGTATTTGCACAACTTATGTCATTTATACCAGAATACGAACTAAAGAAATGTATTGACAGGTAGCAAGGAGACTACCGAGTCAGAAACTTCACTTGCCGTGAGCACTTCAATGTGATGAGCTTTGCTCAACTTACCGGCAGGGAAAGTCTTCGCGACATCGAATCATGCCTTATTGCTTTTTCCTCTAAGCTTTATCATTCAGGAATAAAGATGCAGTATCCAAATCAACTTTAGCAGATGCTAACGAGAAAAGAGACTGGCGTATTTATGCCGACTTTGCTCAAATCCTTATCAAGAAGGCGCGTTCCTTGTATTTCAAAGACAACGACTTCAGACTAGATATAGACAACATGGTTTACGCTTTTGATAGCAGTACCATAAACCTGTGCTTAAGTCTGTTTCCATGGGCTAAATTTCATCATCAGAAAGGAGCTGTTAAGATGCATACATTACTTGACCATAGAGGATCAATCCCTGTATTTATTCATCTAACAGATGGTTCTGTTCATGATGTAAATGCCCTAGATTCATTGCTGATAGAACCTGCCGCCTTTATTTAATGGATAAAAGCTATGTTGGCTTCTACAGATTATTCAACTTTATCCATGTAAAAAGAGCCTTCTTTGTAACCCGAGCTAAAGACAACATGGCTTACCAGGTTGAAGATAGCTTTGAAGTGGACAAAGATGCAGGTCTAATAAGTGATCAATCTATCAGGTTAACTGGCGTGAAGTCTTCCAAGCTATATTCTGATAATATCAAATTAGTAGTCTATGAAGACTATGCAACCAACAATGTTTATCACTTTCTAACCAATAATTTTGAATTGTCCTCTTTGACAATAGCAGAGTTGTATCGGGAAAGATGGAAAGTGGAGCTGTTCTTTAAATGGATCAAACAACATCTTCATATTAAGGCTTTCTATGGAACAACAAGTAACGCAGTATACTGCCAAATATGGATTGCCATATGTACCTACCTGTTACTTGCTAATGCCAAAAAAAACCTCAATGTAAAAGAAAATCTTTACATCTTTTCTCAGACAATAGGTTTAACCCTATTTGAGAGAGAATTCATTCGTGACTTATTCAACTATAATATTAACTTTAAAAAACAACCTGATGATAACCAATTATCTCTTTGGAAATCTTAACCGGACAGCAGTGTTTGTGTATATAAAAGGATATGAAACAAAATCTGAATAACTGATATTCAGAGGATTGAAGAGTACGTGCTTTATGATTACAAAAGTACGTACTTAACACACTGTTAAATAGTATATTAACAGTGTGTTAAGTACGTACTCTTATCATTAAGAAATCAACAGGTTATTTTAACCATTTATCTAACCATTCGAAGAAGGTGCGTTGCCAAAGAATACCGTTCTGTGGTTTCAACACCCAATGGTTCTCGTCGGGATAAATCAGCAGTTCTGCCGGTACACCGCGCAGTACAGCGGCATCAAAAGCAGCCATGGAGTGGTTGGCCAAAATGCGATAGTCTTTTTCGCCATGGATGCAGAGTATGGGAGTGTCCCATTGATCGACAAACCGGTGGGGCGAATTGGCAAAGGTGCGTTGGGCAACAGGGTTTTGTTTCTCCCAATAGGCACCGCCCATGTCCCAGTTGGCAAACCATTTCTCTTCGGTTTCGAGGTATTGCATCTCCATATTGAAGATACCGTCGTGCGAGATAAAGGCTTTGAAGCGCTTGTTGTGATGACCGGCCAACCAATAGACAGAGAATCCTCCGAAGCTGGCACCTACACAACCCAAGCGGTCGGCATCGACAAAGGGTTCTTTGGCCATTTCGTCGATGGCGGTGAAGTAGTCTTTCATGCACTGGCCGGTATAGTCGCCACTGATGGCTTCGTTCCATTCGAGACCGAAACCTGGAAGCCCGCGACGGTTGGGGGCTACGATTATGTAGTCATTGGCAGCCATGGTTTGAAAGTTCCAACGGTAGCTCCAGAACTGGCTGACGGGGCTTTGCGGGCCACCTTGGCAGAAAAGCAGGGTGGGGTACTTCTTGTTGGGGTCAAATTGTGGAGGGTAGATAACCCACGTAAGCATCTCTTTGCCATCGGTGGTTTTCATCCAACGCGCTTCGACCTTGCCCATCTCTACCTGATCGTAAATTTGTTTGTTCTCCTGCGTGAGCTGCGTGGCTTGCCCGTCCAGTGCAACGGCATAGATTTCATCGCCCATGCTGATGGAGTGGCGTTTGGCTACGAGCCGGTTGCCAAGAATGGCAACGCCTTCATAATCGTGCATGCCCGAGGTGATGGCTTTCACCGAATCGTTGGCCGGGTTGAGGTTGTAGAGCTGCACTTCGCCATGCCATACGCCGGTGAAGTAGATGTTCTTCGCATCGGCTGCCCACACGAAGGCATCGACATTGGATGCGAAGGCTTTGCTCGCGAAACGTTTCTCGCCGGTTTCGAGGTTCATGATGAAGAGGCGGTTCTGATCGGCTTCGTAGCCGTCGCGCTCCATGCTTTGCCAAGCGATGAATTTGCCATCGGGCGAGTATTGAGGATTGGTGTCGTAACCCATCATCCCTTCGGTTAGGTTTACGGTCTGCTTGGTGTTGAGGTCGTACACGTAGATGTCGGAGTTGGTAGAGAGGGCATAGGCTTTGCCGGTTTTCTTGCGCGAGGTATAAGCTACCTTGTCCGAAGTGGTGTTCCAAGCTAGCTGTTCGATGCCGCCGAAAGGCTTCATGGGGCTTTCGTAAGGCTCGCCTGCGAGTATGTCGATGGCGTTGCTGATGTTGCTGCCGTCAAAATCGGCAATGAAAGGGTGGGGGGAGGTGGTTACCCATTCGTCCCAATGCTTGTACATGAGGTCGGTAACGATGATACCGGTAGCCTTGGGGAGATCGGGGTACTTGTCGGCCGTGCTTTTTACCGTTTTAACCTGCGTGATGAAGAGTATCTTCTTTCCATCGGGAGCGATGGAGTAGCCTTCGATATCGCTCTCGTGCCGGGATAGCTGTTTGCGGTCGCTACCATCGGGGTTCATTTCCCAAAGCTGACTGCTTCCGCTTTCATTGCTCAGAAAGGCAATTTTACTACCGTTTTTGATCCAAGTAGCTTCGTTCTCGGCAAAGGAGGTGTGCGTAATTTGGGTGTTCTGGCTGCCATCGGCGTTCATCACGAAGATTTCGCGGTTGCTTTTGTTTTCGGGCACACTGTAGTAGGCTACGGTATACACAATTTTTTTCCCGTCGGGCGACACATTCAGTCCGCCGATGCGGCCCATGGCCCAAAGGGCTTCGGGCGTCATGCGTTTGCCTTCAATCTTGAGGGTTGATTTCTCGATAGGTGTTCCGCTTTGTCCTGTGTCTTTGGTTCCGCCACAGGATGCTAACAACAGGGTTGCTGACATAATGAATAGGTTTGTTCGTTTCATAATTTTAAACGTTTTATAAGTGCGAAAATAAGAATTTAGATTTGCTTTTTCTGCCAATTGCCTCGCTTAATGTACAAGTAAGAGAAAAGCAGAATGAAAAGGGCATAGACGTGTTCGGTAGTCCAACACAACGCCACATCGACTCGAAGGTAGAGGATGAGGTAGGTGATGAACACCATATAAATAGCCAATACAAACAGCTCGAGTACGAGAGCGGTGCGGGTGTTGCCTGTACCCGATACGGCTTGGAAGTAGATGTTGGCCGGAACCATGAGCAAGTAGGCTGAACACAATACCCATAAAGCGGGTATGGATGCTTCGCGCAGGTCGGTCATGTCGGTGTAAATGCCCAATATCAGGTTGGGAAAGAGGGCAAAGAAGAGCAACAACGGCAAGATGCACAGGTAGGCTATGCGCACATGCTGCCGAATGGTGACAGCGACGTAAGCTTTGTCGCCCCTACCAATGAGGTTGCTCACCAACGAGCCGCAGGTGGCGGCAAAGGCCATAGTAATCATAAACGGAATGCCCGAAACGTTGCGGATAATGTTGCTGATGGCAAGTGCTCGCTCGCCCAGATGTTCTACAAAAAGAAAGAACATGAACCAAGTAGAGAGGGAGACTACGTTTTGAATCATAGTCCACACGGAGGTATCGAGAATGCGTTTCAGCAGCTTGAACTGAAAGCGAGGCAAGCGGTTTAAACCGTATTTGGTGCAATCGACCCTGCGCCAGGTGTAGAGGATGAAGAACAGCACAGAGACCAGCTCGGCCAGCGATGAGCCGATAGCCGCTCCGGCAATGCCCAGTGCAGGAAACCCGAACTTTCCGAAAATAAGCACGTAGTTAAAAGCAATATTCGACACCACCATCACAATGGAGTTTAGTGTCAGGGTTTTGGTTTGCGTAATTCCTACAAAAAAGGCGCGAAACATCACCATGATGAATGAAAAGAAGAAACCCAGCACACGCCATTGGATGTAGCTCTCGGCTGCAACGTTAATGCGATCGGACGAAAGGATGCTGTTGAGTATATGAGGCGAGAAATAGAGAGATAAAGCGACCAAAATAGCTGCCAGAGCCAGCAGAAAATAGATGCCTTGGTAGAAGATGGAGCCGATCTCTTTGTATTGACGCTCACCGTTTCGGCGAGCAATTAAGATTTGTGCCCCAATGCTGAAGCCAAAAGCCATCATAAATATAGCCAAGTAATAGACACCGGCAATGGCCGATGCTCCAAGCTCAACCTCACCTACACGACCCAGAAAGGCTGTATCGGTCATCCCGATCAGTTGCTCCATCAGTAAGCTGAGGAGAATGGGGTAGGAGATCACCCAGATCTCTTTATAGCTGTATTTTGTTTTCATGTTTTGCGGATAGGTATAAAAAAAGCACGCAGATGACACCAATCGTAGAATTCGTGTTACCTGCGTGCTTGTAGTAGTATGATATTAAATCATTTATTTCTTATTTTGCTTTGCCATCAGTTCTTGTTGCTTCTGCATGGCTTCTAAACGAGCGGCAAATCCTGTTTTCTTTGATTTGGGGTCTTTCTTGTTCGCTTCCAAGTTGGCCAGCAACTTGTCTTCATCCGTAGTACGGCGAAGAACAATCATGGTTGCTACACTAATCAGTGTTGAGATGAAGTAGTAGTAGTTCAGTCCCGAAGGATAATCGTTCAACACGAAAAGGAACATCACGGGCATCAGGTACATCATCCACTTCATGGCTGCCATTTGAGGCTGTGCGCCGGTGTCTTGCATGCTCATCGTGTACTTGGTGTTCAATACGTTGGTTACCGTCATCAGCAAGCAGAACAAGCTGAGGTGGTTGCCCAAGAATGGAACAGTAAACGGAAACGTGATGAACGCATCGGAGGTTGAAAGGTCGGGAGCCCATAAGAAGCTCTGTTGACGCAGTTCAATGGCACTGGGTACGAACATAAACAAAGCCATCAGAATGGGGAACTGTATCAGCATGGGCAAACAGCCACCCATTGGGCTAACACCGTATTGACTGTAAAGTCCCATCACCTCTTGTTGCTTTTTCATGGCATCTTCTTGCTTGGGAAACTTCTTACCGATCTCTTCGATTTTGGGTTTCAATACGCGCATCTTGGCCGATGACATGTAGGTTTTCCACGTAGCGGGAAACACGACGATCTTTACAATGATGGTTAGGATAAGCAGAACGATACCCATGCTCAATCCCCAACCCGAAAGCCAGTCGAAGATGTTGATGGTGATCCACTTGTTGATTTCGCGAACCACAGGCCATCCCAAGTAAACCAGGTTGTCGAGCTTCCACTTGTCATCGCGTCCTTTATCGAGCGCTTTCAAGGTTTTGTAGTGGTTGGGGCCAAAGTAGAAATACATATCAGTAGCCTCTTTACCGCTGGGGTCAAAGAAGGTGCTCATCTCGGCCGAGTAGTCTTTGATGTAACCGCTTCCTTGCTTTTCCATCTTCGATTTCACCGTTGCCTTATCAAAGTCTTGATTGGCAATGAACACCGAAGAGAAAAACTGATTCTTAAAGGCAATCCAGTCTACCTTGCCCGGAAGTGCTTTTTCATCGTCTTTAGATGCCGAGAGGTTGTCTGTTCCCTCTCCGACAGTTTTAAACATCAAGTCGGCCAATCGGTTTTCGTAAGTGAAACCTTTCTCTAACTGACGTGCGCGTTGTGCCCACTCAATGTCTACATACTTGGTGGTAGCAGAAAGCTTGTTCTCCATGCCGGTAGCTTTGATGACAAAGCTCAACAGGTAGGTATCGGGGCTTAGTGTGTAAACGAAGTCGATATAGCTTGCACTGTCAGCCGATAAACGCATAGTAACACTGCTATCGGTTTGGTTTACTGCCTCAAAATAGTAGTCTTTGGTCTGTACAGTCTCCTTCTTGTTATAGAAGTTAAAGCTCATCGATGCATCATCTGCGTTGAATAGCGCCACAGGTTTTCCATCCTGACCATTGTAATCTTTCAGCACGGCTGAATACACCCGCCCCCCCTTGTTGTCGAGTGTAATCTCTACCAGGTTGTTCTGAATGGTAGTAAAAACCTCTTCTCCTTGGAGCGATTGGTGAAACAATGAAGTAGAATCAACGGTAGTCTCTTCTTTTTCATTGACCAATGCTGCGGTTGCTTTGGCTTTTAATGCTTCTTCCTGCTGTTGTACTACGGCAATAGAGTCGTAGTATCTTTTTTGTTTAGCCAGATCTTCGTCACTTGGGCGACTAAGAAAGCTGAATCCCACCAGCAATGCCCCTATTAATACGAGCCCCGTTATGGTGTTTTTGTCCATTAACTTTTATTTTTAAATGATTAATTCTTATTGATTGCTGCCTTGATAAACGAGACGAACAATGGATGAGGATTAAGTACCGTACTGCTATATTCGGGATGGAATTGCACGCCGATATACCATTTCAAGGTAGGAATTTCTACGATCTCTACCAGATCGGATTCCGGATTGATACCTACACACTTCATCCCTGCTTTTTCGAACTCGGCACGATAGTCATTGTTGAACTCATAGCGATGGCGGTGACGCTCTTGGATGTGTGTCTTTCCGTAAGCATCGAATGCTTTAGATCCCTGTTTCAATATACACTCATAGGCACCCAAACGCATGGTGCCACCCATATTGGTAACCGCCTTTTGCTCTTCCATGATGTCGATCACGTTGTGCTTTGTCTTTTCGTCTATCTCTACCGAATTAGCATCCGCATAGCCCAATACGCTGCGAGCAAACTCAATGGCAATGCATTGCATACCCAAGCAGATACCAAACGTAGGTATGTTGTGTTCGCGAGTGTACTTAGCAGCTACAAACTTGCCTTCGATTCCTCTTGAACCAAAGCCGGGGCAGATCACCACTCCGTTGACATGGCTCAGCAGTTCGTTAACATTCTCCTTGGTGAGTGTTTCTGACGATACATATTCGATCTTAATCTTGCGATCGTTGTAAGTGGCCGCTTGTGAAAGTGATTCAAGAATGGATTTATAAGCGTCTTGCAGCTCTACATACTTTCCAACCAACGCAATGGTTACCTCTTCGGTAGCTTGTGCGCGACGGTTTAGGAACTCTTTCCAGGGTTTCAATTCGGGACGATCGCCAAGAGGCAAGCCCATCTTTTGAAGAATGGTTTCATCGAGTCCCTGCTCTTGCATCAACAAAGGTACTTCGTAGATGGTTGATGCGTCAATGGATTGAACAACCGAATTCTCGGCTACGTTGCAAAACAAAGCTACCTTTTTGCGTAAGTTTACGCTTAGGTCGTGTTCAGTGCGGAGTACGAGGATATCGGGTTGTACACCCAATGATTGCAACTCTTTTACGGAGTGCTGAGTGGGTTTTGTTTTTAATTCTTGTGCTGCAGCCAGAAAAGGCACATAAGTAAGATGCACGCAAAGGGCATCTTTTCCTAACTCCCATTTCAACTGACGGATGCTCTCGAGGTAAGGAAGCGATTCGATATCGCCAACTGTACCTCCAATTTCGGTAATGACGAAATCGAATTTATGTTTACTGCCAAGCAATTTTACATTTCGCTTAATCTCGTCGGTGATGTGCGGAATAACTTGAATGGTTTTTCCTAAATAATCGCCCCGACGCTCTTTGTCAATAACGCTTTTATATATGCGTCCGGTAGTGATGTTGTTTGCCTTTGTGGTTTGTATGCCCAGGAATCGCTCGTAGTGTCCTAAGTCAAGATCGGCTTCATGCCCATCTACTGTTACATAGCACTCTCCGTGCTCGTAAGGATTTAATGTACCCGGATCGATGTTGATATAAGGGTCGAACTTTTGGATGGTTACCTTGTAACCTCTTGCTTGTAGCAATTTGCCGATGGAGGATGAGATGATACCTTTTCCCAACGAAGAGGCAACACCACCGGTGACGAAAATATACTTTGTTTCTCCCACAGTTGTAACTGTTTAAATGATTTGTTTTCTAATTGGTGTAGTCTAAACTCAGAATCTTTCTGGATTTAAAAAGTGCAAAAATACAAAAAAAGAAGGAAGAACATAGGCTTTCGGTGAAACAAATTTATTAAAAAATGCAATTCTGCCTATTTTTTTGTCGTTATTATGTAATCTGAAAATTTTAGCGTAGTTTTGCAAACTAAAATTGTGTAAACATGAAGTATTATTACCTATCATCGTTGGCATTAGCGATGTTTTTCTCTGCATCTGTAGCAGCGAAGAGTGTTCAAGAGCCTGCGTTAAACCAAGGCGTAGCGAAAGCAGATACCCTGCAAGAGTTTTTTCAGAAGTATTGGGTGCTGAAATTGAATATAAAGGACGGGCATTCGAAAATAGATACAGTCTCTATTTTACACGAACAGTACATCGGGCAGTTAGATTACCTCAATGATCCGGCTGCACCTATGCGCTACTTGCCTTTGCGCCCCGAATATTATCGGTTGTACACTCCTTTAGCATACTATTCAGCGCCGATTAAACGATACTCTACCTTGAATTGGAAGCCACAAGAACCTTATGCTGCACCCAATTCACTGCTTACATCACTTCTTCCTTACGACGAAAGTAAATTTAAAAAGACTGATCGCAGCAATGATTTGGTAGACAAAGCGTTGATGAGTCTTTACTTGGAGCACCCTGAACTGGTGCGTACTACGGAGGATAAGATTCTGAGCAGACAAGTGTTTCGTGCAGAGGTAAAGCCCGAAATATCTCCGAAAGCAAAGGTAGTGAATCTGTTTAAACCCGAAGAGGCAGTTGTTGACGTGGGAGCGGCTTCGATGAAAATACATAAACCTAACTGGTGGGTAACCGGAGGTAGCGGTTCGTTGCAGATAGCTCAAAACTATGTTTCTGACAACTGGTATAAAGGGGGAGAAAGTAATAATGCGGTGATGGCTAACCTGCTTTTGTTTGCCAATTACAACGACCGCGAGAAAGTTCAATTTGAAAACCTGCTTGAAGCAAAGGTGGGTTTCAACTCAACACCGTCTGACGAATATCATTCTTACCTTGTAAATACAGATCAGTTGCGCTTATACAGTAAATTGGGTGTACAGGCTGCAACGAGATGGTACTATACCATGTCGGCCGAATTTAAAACGCAATTCTTTAAAGGATACAGATCCAACAGTGAAGAACTTGTTTCTTCTTTCTTAGCTCCGGCCGACTTTGTAGTTAGTGTGGGTATGGACTATAAGTTGAAAAAGAAAAAGATGAACCTGTCACTCTTCTTAGCTCCGCTCACTTATAATCTGCGTTACGTAGGAAACAGCGAGGTGAATGAAGTGAAGTTTGGTCTTGAAGAGGGCAAACACACTAAACATGATTTTGGTTCGCAAGTACAACCAACCCTGTCATGGACGGTTATCCCTACCATTATCATAGACTCGCGATTGAACTATTTGACCAATTATAGCTGGGTACGCATTGACTGGGAAACGACGGCAAACTTTGTGCTCAACCGTTATCTGTCTACCAAGCTTTATGTGAATGCTCGATTTGATGATAGTACGAAGCCACGTACAGGCAATAGCTATTTTCAGGTGAAGGAGCTGCTTAGCTTTGGTGTCAACTACAAATGGTAATCCGTTTGTTTAATCTGAAGTAATATAAAAAGAAGAGTAACATTTGTGCTACTCTTCTTTTTGTATTATATAACCTTTGGAACCTAAAATGAACACTTTTTCACAGATAAAAAACGGGCGAATGCTTCTTTGTTCACAAATAATGCTTAAATTTGCCCCAATTTGTAATGTACAGTTTGCAAAATGACAGATACGATTAATCATCAAGGAATTGTGAAAAACATAAGTGGCTCTCATGTGTCGGTGAGAATCATTCAAACGTCTGCGTGCTCAGCATGCAGTGTGAAAGGACATTGCTCCTCGGCAGACAACAAAGAAAAGGTTATCGACGTGATTGCACCTCCTAATACCTATCGAGTAGGCGAGGAGGTAATGATTGTTGGTGCTACCTCAATGGGAATGATGGCCGTACTTTTGGCTTTTGTCGTGCCTTTCTTTCTGCTGGTTATCTCGCTTTTTATAGCGATGGAGTTGATGAATAACGACCTCTGGGCAGCACTCTTCGCACTGGGTATTCTTGTACCCTACTACATCATCTTATGGATTAACAAATCACGACTCAAACAACAATTTACATTTACTATAAAACCAATAAATAACTAAAATTATGAATTTAATTCTGATTGCAGTAATTTCCTTGGGATGCATTGCGCTGGTTTTGGCCGGCATTTTGTATGCGGCTTCCAAGAAATTTGCTGTGTATGAAGACCCACGGATTGCTCTAGTGGGTGAAGTATTACCTCAAGCTAATTGCGGTGGATGTGGTTATCCGGGCTGTAGCGGATTTGCGGATGCTTGCGTAAAGGCAGGCTCATTGGAGGGGAAGTACTGTCCGGTAGGTGGTCAGGCTGTGATGGATCAGGTGGCTTCTATTTTAGATCTGGTAGCCGAAGAATCTGAACCCAAAGTAGCCGTAGTAAGATGTAGTGGAACCTGCGAAAACCGTCCACGTACAAATGTGTATGATGGTGCACAAAGCTGCGCTATTGCTGCATCGCTTTATGGAGGAGAAACGGGTTGCAGTTTTGGCTGTTTGGGCTGTGGCGACTGTGTAAGTGTATGCACCTTCGATGCTATTCGGATGAATCCTGAAACAGGACTTCCTGAAGTGGATGAAGAGAAATGCACCGCTTGTGGCGCATGCGTCAAGGCTTGCCCGAAAGTGATTATCGAGATTCGTCCGAAAGGGAAGAAGTCTCGTCGTGTTTATGTGTCATGTGTGAATAAAGACAAGGGTGCTGTGGCACGCAAAGCTTGTACCGTGAGCTGTATAGGCTGTGGGAAATGTGTGAAGATTTGTCCGTTTGAAGCCATTACCATGGAAAACAACCTGGCTTATATCAATCCGAATACATGTAAATCTTGTAGAAAATGCGTTGAGGTTTGTCCGCAAAACACGATCATTGAGCTCAACTTTCCACCACGCAAACCCAAGGTCGAAGTGGTGGCGCAAACGACTCCTGTAGCCGAGGCGTAAGGTAAATGAATAATAAACAGATAAAATACTGAAATTGTATGTTGAAGACATTTTCAATTGGTGGTGTTCATCCACACGAAAATAAACTGTCGGCACATCAGCCTATTATCACGGCAGAAGTTCCTGCCAAAGCAGTGATCCTGCTGGGTCAGCACATTGGTGCTCCGGCCAAACCGGTAGTAGCTAAAGGTGATGTGGTAAAGGTGGGTACCCAAATAGCAGAGGCAGTCGGATTTGTTTCGGCAGCTATTCACTCTTCGGTTAGTGGGAAGGTGGCCAAAATCGATACGATTGTAGATGCGAGCGGTTATGCAAAACCAGCCATCTTTATTGATGTGGAAGGCGATGAATGGGAAGAGAGCATTGATCGCAGCGAAACATTGGTGAAGGAGTGTGACTTAGCGGCCGACGTGATTGTGAAAAAGATAGCCGATGCCGGCATTGTGGGGCTTGGTGGAGCCTGCTTTCCAACACAAATAAAGTTGTGTCCACCTCCGTCATTCAATGCAGAGTGTGTCATAATCAATGCGGTAGAGTGTGAGCCTTACTTAACCGCCGACCATCAGCTGATGCTAGAACACGCTGAAGAGGTAATGGTAGGTGTCTCTATCTTGATGAAGGCAGTGAAAGTGAACAAAGCATTTATCGGCATCGAAAACAATAAGCCCGATGCCATTGCGTTAATGACTAAGGTGGCTTCGAGCTACGCCGGTATTGAGGTAGTGCCCTTGAAGGTGCAATACCCGCAAGGTGGCGAAAAGCAACTGATTGATGCCATCACTCGTCGACAGGTAGCCAGTGGTGCATTACCTATCTCTACGGGTGCGGTGGTACAGAATGTGGGTACAGCATTTGCTGTTTACCAGGCCATACAGAAGAATAAGCCCTTGTTTGAACGCGTTATTACTGTGACCGGTAAATCGGTAGCTAAGCCTTCTAACTTTTTGGCACGTGTGGGTACGCCGATGCGCCAGTTGATTGATGCCTGCGGCGGTTTACCCGAAGATACAGGCAAGGTGATTGGTGGTGGCCCGATGATGGGCAAGGCGTTGGCAAGTATCGATGTGCCCACAGCAAAGGGCAGTTCGGGTATTCTGATCATGAACCAGAAAGAGGCCAAACGTGGCAAGGTGAAGAACTGTATTCGCTGTGCCAAGTGCGTAAGTGTTTGCCCAATGGGGCTCGAACCTTACCTGCTTTCTGCACTTGCCGAAAACAGTGATTTTGAAAGAATGGAAACTGAGAAAATTATGGATTGCATCGAGTGTGGCTCTTGCCAGTTCACTTGTCCGGCCAATCGTCCGTTACTCGACTATTGTCGCTTAGGTAAAGGTAAGGTAGGTGGTTTGATCCGTGCACGTCAAGCTAAAAAATAAAAAACATGAATAATAAATTTATAGTATCCCTATCGCCTCACGTTCACGGCGGAGACAGTATACAAAAAAATATGTATGGTGTACTTATCGCGCTCATACCCGCTTTTGTTGTATCGTTGATCTTTTTCGGACTGGGTGCGCTAATTGTTACGGCTACGTCGGTAGCTGCCTGTTTGTTTTTCGAATGGGCCATTGTGAAATACCTGTTGAAGGAAGAGTCAGCTACGATTTGCGACGGGTCGGCTATCATCACGGGTGTGTTGTTGGCTTTTAATCTTCCGTCTAATCTTCCGATCTGGATCATCATCCTAGGTGCTTTGTTTGCCATTGGTGTAGGCAAAATGTCCTTTGGAGGATTGGGTAATAATCCGTTCAACCCGGCATTGGCAGGGCGTGTGTTTCTGCTGCTCTCTTTTCCGGTACAAATGACTACCTGGCCTATTGTGGGGCAACTTACTGCTTACGCTGATGCGACCACAGGAGCCACTCCGCTGGCTATCATGAAGGGGGTAATCACTGGTGCTCCCGGTGTATCGCTAAATCAGCTTCCCGATTCACTGAGTCTATTGTGGGGAAACAACGGTGGCTGCTTGGGTGAAGTCAGTGCTGCGGCATTGCTGTTGGGACTGCTCTATATGCTGTGGAAGAGAATCATCACATGGCATATTCCGGTGTCTATCCTTGCTACCGTGTTTGTTTTTTCGGGCATTATGCATTTAGTAAATCCGGCGTTGTACGTATCTCCGGTTATTCAACTGCTGTCGGGAGGTTTGATGCTGGGTGCTGTGTTTATGGCAACCGATTATGTGACCTCTCCGATGAGTAGGAACGGAATGCTTATTTATGGTATTTGTATCGGTGGGCTCACGGTAGTAATCCGTTTGTTTGGTGCTTACCCCGAGGGAGTATCCTTTGCGATTCTGATTATGAATGCATTTACACCGCTGATTAACACCTATTGTAAACCTAAACGCTTTGGGGAGGTAGCCAAGAAGAAATGAAAAAACTAGAATCATCTTTAACAAACATGCTGCTGGTACTTACCGGAGTAACTGTTATTTCGGTAGCCTTGCTGGCTTATGTAAATGAACTGACGAAAACACCCATTGCCGAAGCCAATGCCAAAACATTGAATGAGGCCTTGAAACAGGTGTTGCCTGAATTTACAAATAATCCCGTAGCCGAAAGCGACACGGTGTTTAGTGAAAAAGAGGGCAAAAAGGTTGTCGATTTCATCTTATATCCGGCCAAAGAGGGCGATCAATGGATTGGCACAGCCGTACAGGCTACCTCTATCGGCTTTGCCGGAGAAATAAAAGTGTTGGTAGGCTTTGATGCCGAAGGTAAAATATACAACTACTCATTGCTGGCCCATGCCGAGACTCCAGGCTTGGGGTCAAAAGCATCTGACTGGTTTAAAGAGGGTGGAAAGGGTAGCATTAAAGGCATGAGCCCGGGCGATGCGCCCTTGGCTGTGAGTAAAGACGGAGGGCAAATCGATGCCATTACTGCTTCGACCATTACCACTCGTGCTTTTCTGAATGCAGTGAACGCAGCATACGCAGCCTATAAAGGAGACGATGCGGCCAATGCAACTACAGGAGCTACGCAAAAAGTTGTTGAACCCGCTGATTCCATCAGTGCTAATTAAGAAAGGAGTCTATAGAATATGAATAACTTTAAAGTATTGATGAACGGGATCATCAAAGAGAATCCCATCTTTGTGCTTCTATTAGGTATGTGTCCGACCTTAGGAACGACCTCTTCGGCTATTAATGGTATGGGCATGGGATTGGCTACTATGTTTGTGCTGATTTGCTCCAATGTCGTGATTTCGCTGATTAAGAACTTGATTCCTGACATGGTGCGTATTCCGGCGTTTATCGTAGTGATTGCTTCGTTTGTAACCCTGTTGCAGATGATTATGCAAGCTTATGTGCCGGGATTATATGCTACATTAGGACTTTTTATTCCACTGATTGTAGTAAACTGTATCGTGTTGGGACGTGCCGAAGCTTTCGCTGCTAAGAACAAACCACTACCCGCCATGCTTGATGGTATGGGTATGGGGCTTGGTTTTACTATCGCTCTTACGCTGCTGGGCGCTGTTCGAGAGTTTTTAGGAACCGGTAAGATCTTTGACTTGAGAATTCTTCCCGAGGAGTATGGCATGCTTGTGTTTGTGCTTGCTCCAGGAGCTTTCATTGCATTGGGATATCTTATCGCATTGATTAATATGTTGAAGAAAAGCTAAATTTTAATTGAATCATTATGGAATATATATTGATATTTATCTCGGCCATTTTCGTCAACAACATTGTGTTGTCGCAATTCCTTGGCATATGTCCTTTCTTGGGTGTCTCTAAGAAAGTAGAAACAGCAATAGGTATGAGTGCCGCAGTAGCGTTCGTGCTGACCATCGCCACTATCGTTACCTTTCTTATTCAGAAATATGTACTCGATGCTTTCGGACTGGGCTATCTGCAAACAATTACCTTTATTCTGGTGATTGCCGGTTTGGTGCAAATGGTCGAAATCATTCTAAAAAAGGTTTCACCGGCTCTATATCAAGCGTTGGGTGTGTTCTTACCACTGATTACCACTAACTGTTGTATTCTCGGTGTAGCGATTCTTGTCATTCAAAAAGATTTTGACTTATTGACCGGTGTAGTTTATGCCTTCTCTACAGCTATCGGCTTCGGTTTAGCCTTGGTGCTCTTTGCAGGCTTGCGCGAACAGATGAGTTTAATAAAGCTACCGAAAGGAATGGAGGGAACGCCTATTGCACTAATTACTGCCGGCTTATTAGCCATGGCTTTTATGGGTTTCTCGGGTGTAGTATAAAATAGTTGCTACTCACAATTGACAATGTGCCAATAAGACCATCAGAGTTGACAGATGAGTCCTATTGGCACATTCTTTTTTTTGACATTTTAGAAGTTATTATTGTTTTATTATTATTTGTATTCTCGTTTATTATCTTTAAATTTGCAACGAAACTAACAATACCGAAAACTAACTAAATAAAATTTTATGAAAGATAGAATACTCGTCACAGGTGGAACCGGATACATTGGATCACATACGGTGGTTGAATTGCAAAACAGTGGTTATGAAGTAATTATTATTGATAATCTCTCTAATTCAAATGCAGATGTTGTTGATAATATAGAGAAAGTATCAGGTGTTCGTCCTGTTTTTGAAAAGCTTGATTGTCTTGACTATGTCGGGCTAGATGCTTTATTTACTAAATACAAAGGAATTAAAGCCGTTATTCATTTTGCAGCAAGTAAAGCTGTAGGTGAATCGGTTGAAAAACCATTGCTTTATTATCGCAACAACCTTGTTTCGCTAATCAATTTGCTCGAGCTGATGCCTAAACATAACGTTGGAGGTATTGTCTTTTCTTCTTCTTGTACCGTATATGGCCAGCCAGATGAGCTTCCTGTAACGGAAAAAGCTCCGATCAAGCATGCTGAATCACCCTATGGAAACACGAAGCAGATCAATGAAGAAATAGTAAGAGATACAGTTGCTTCGGGTGCACCTATTAACGCCATCTTGTTGCGCTACTTCAATCCTATCGGAGCACACCCCACTGCACTCTTGGGCGAATTGCCCAACGGCGTTCCTCAAAACCTCATTCCGTACTTAACTCAAACAGCAATGGGTATTCGTAAGGAGTTGAGCGTGTTTGGCGATGATTATGACACTCCTGATGGTTCTTGCATTAGAGACTTCATCAACGTGGTTGATCTTGCCAAAGCTCACGTGATTGCCATTAAGCGCATTCTCGAAAAGAAGCAAAAAGAACAAGTTGAGGTGTTTAATATTGGTACCGGACGCGGACTCTCTGTGCTGGAGCTGATCAACGCTTTTGAAGCAGCAACCGGTGTGAAATTAAATTATAAGATTGTAGGACGCCGTGCCGGAGATATAGAAAAAGTTTGGGCAAATCCTGATTTTGCTAACAATGAGTTGGGATGGAAAGCTGTTGAAACCATTGAAGATACTTTACGCTCTGCTTGGAACTGGCAGCTGAAATTGCGTGAGAAAGGTATTCAGTAAATAATCGTATTTGTATTTTAACATATAAGACTTAAACAAATGAATAATAACATTTGTTTATTCCATGCAAATAGCCCTGATGTCATTTATGGGTATGTGATATATAGATAAATGCCACGTATGCCTCCCCGGCATAGACAGGTAGAATTGCATAGTAGTTTTGTCGTGTTTTATTTTGTGTTTGTGTTGTAACGGTACTGCGACGTGAGTCGTGGTACCGTTTGTGGTTAATAAGCTTTAATACGTAGTTTTTATAAATGTTATACACACGATTATAATTAAATAAAGCACTGTGATAAAGAAATTAGATCTTTACCACAGTGCTTTATTTTAGTTCCTTAGCGAATGATTCCTTTTTAGTTTAACTTATAAATTTCTGTACCTGCTAATATGAAACAACCGATGCCATAATCCTCAAAATCGGGAATACTAGTATAGGTTACGGGTTGACCATCCTTGGGTTCTTTGCCTGTTCCTTGCACATACCCTAAGAATCCATTCGGGTGGACCGCTTCATTGACCATAGCGTTCCATGCTTTCAGTAATACAGGAAGATATTCTTTTCTATCCAGCAATCCATTGCGTACACCCCATGCCATACCATATACAAATAGAGCTGTTCCACTCGTCTCTTTTCCTCCAAAATTAGTCTCATCGTGCAAACTTACATTCCAAAAGCCATCTTTACGTTGGCATTTCTTAAGAGCTTCACTCATGGTTTTAAAATCGTTAATGTAATCGTTGCGATGAGCTTCATTGCTTGGAATCTCATTCAGCACCCGAACCAATGCAGCATATACCCAGCCATTACCACGGCTCCAATAACAATTTTTACCATTCGGCTCTTTATAAGGAGGGTCAAAATCTTGATCACGCCACCAAAGTCCTTCTTTCTGGTTATACATACCTTTTTCGCCATGCTGATTGCGCGTATAGGTATACATATCCCACATTTTATTATAGTATTTTTCTTCGCCTGTCATTTTGCCTAACTGAGCAAAAATAGGCATTCCCATCTGGATGGCATCAATCCACCACCAATCATTAACCTGAGGAGTATTTACCAACATATCAATAGATAACTTGATGTTTTTTATCATAGTCGGGTCAGGACAGATATGGTAAAGATCAATATAGGTTTGTCCGCAACAATGATCGTCGGCATTGCGAGTAGTGTTTCCGTTACGCATGCCCCATTTATGAAAGTTGGCCCAATCATAGGCGTACGTATAAAAGTCTTCGCGTGGATAAATACTGTGAAGTGCCATTAATCCTTCATAATAGACTCCGCGGGTCCAGATATTACTGGGACGCAATCGACCTAGAAATGAGGGCTGGGTGTAATCAGCATATTTCTTCATGAAATAGTCGTTGACTTTGATCACTGTGTTTAGTGTCTCTTTACGCTCGGGCAATGGTTGAGCCAAAAGGCTTCCAATGCTTAAACTACAAGCTAACATAGATAGTATTACCTGTTTTCTCATGGTATAAAAAAATTAAATGTTCAGTAGACAAAAATAGACTAAATTACCTATCATGTCAATGGAAAATAATACAAACAATGAAGAAATATATAATTTTCCATGCTTATGTACAATCGTTCATGCGCTTAAATGGATTTCTATCTTACATTTGCATTATACCAAGTAAATGTAGAACACCAGCTTATGAAAAATATTCAAAATTCATGAAATACAAAGTTTACATCCTTCTTTTTATACTGTTGTGGTTACCGGTGAGGAATGCCCTCAGTCAGCCTGCTTTTGAACTAAAGACAGGTACACCTCTTGTCTTGATACGAGATGCCTCCGAACAAGCAGTTGTACATACAGCTATCGAACTCTTTTGCCGTGATTACCAAGAAGTTTTTTCAGCTAAGCCTCGGGTGCAAAATGCTCTTATCGATCGGACCTCTTCTTTGTTAGTAGGTACGCTAGGAGAAAGCGATGTACTTAACGAATTGAAAGGGTTAGTCGATTTGTCAGCTATAGCAGGTAAGCACGAAGCTTTTCTGCTTCAGGTTATTTCGTTAAGAGGAAAGCCAATGCTGATCGTGGCAGGCAGTGATAAACGAGGTACAGCTTATGGTTTACTCGAAGTGTCTCGTTTGATGGGTGTTTCGCCCTGGGAGTGGTGGGCTGATGTACGTCCTTCTAAACGTCAAAGCTTCCACCTAGATGCGTCCTTTCGTACCTGTCAATCTCCGTCGGTTGCTTATCGCGGTATTTTCATCAATGATGAAGATTGGGGGCTTACTCCGTGGAGTGGACAGACCTACGAGCCAACAACGGTAAAAGGAGAGATCGGCCCCGGTACCCATGCTCGTATTTTTGAATTATTGTTACGCCTTCGTGCCAATACTTTTTGGCCGGCTATGCACGAATGTAGCGTTCCATTTTATTGCACATCGGGCAATAAAGAGATGGCCGATAAATATGGCATTTTTTTAGGTACTTCGCATTGTGAACCCATGATGCGCAACACCAATGGCGAATGGAAGCGCACGGGTAAAGGTGACTATGATTACGTCAACAACCGCGCCGCAGTGATTTCTTTCTGGGAGCAACGAGTGAAGGAGGTAGCCGGTTCAGACAATATCTATACGCTTGGTATGCGTGGTGTGCACGATGGCAAGATGAACGGAGCCCATACCATTGCTGAGCAGAAGGCAGTGCTGGTAGATGTATTGAAGGAGCAACGTCAGTTACTGTCCCATTACGTGAACACCGATGTAACAAAGGTTCCGCAAGTATTTATTCCTTATAAGGAGGTACTTGACATCTACAATGCCGGGTTGCAGGTGCCCGACGATGTAACCTTGATGTGGTGCGATGATAATTACGGATACATTCACCACCTACCCACAGTTCAGGAACGAGCGCGCAAAGGTGGTAATGGAGTCTATTATCACGTTTCGTATTGGGGGCGTCCGCACGATTATCTCTGGCTTAGCACTACTCATCCTTCACTTGTTCATACTCAGATGAAACAAGCCTACGAGCACGGCATACAACAGCTTTGGATACTTAACGTAGGTGATATTAAACCGGCCGAATATCAAACTGAACTGTTTCTGGACATGGCTTGGAACATAGAGGAAGTAAATAACATGGGTACAACTGCCCATTTAAAGAATTGGCTTATCAAGGCATTCGGCACATCGGTTGCTACACAGATTGCACCCGTAATGCAGGAGTATTATAGGTTGGCTTACATTTGCAAGCCGGAATTTCTGGGACATACACGTGTTGAAGAAAAAGATCCGGCCTACAAGATTATCACAGACTTGCCTTGGAGCGAGCAAGAAATTCGCGAACGACTGGCTGCCTACGAACTGCTTTCAACTCAAGTCGAAAATATCGAGAAAAAACTTACCTCCTCGCAGTACGATGCCTATTTTCAGTTAGTGAAATATCCCGTGCAGGCGGCAGCTCAGATGAATAAGAAGTTACTTGTGGCACAATTAGCCCGTCACAAAAAAGCTGATTGGAACGAAAGTGATGCAGCATACGATAGTATTGCGTCGCTGACTGATACGTACAATTGCTTAGGCAATGGGAAATGGAACCGAATGATGGATTTTCGCCCCCGGCAGTTACCCGTTTTTCAACGAGTAGCTCAGCAGCAAGTGGAGCATGATTTGCCTGCTGGTCGCATCCCCTTATACTTATTCAATGGAACTGATTATACTGCATCGAGTGGTGAAGTGGCTCCGTGTGAAGGTTTGGGCTATCAAGGCCAGTCATTGTTACTGAACCGAGACAGCAGCATAGATTTTTCACTGACTTCATTACCTTCAGACTCAATCGAGGTAGAAGTCCGACTCTTACCCAATCATCCGGTAGAAGGTAATCGTCTACGTTTTTCACTATCAATCAATGGGCAACAGCCGGTAATATTTTCTTATCAAACCGAAGGCCGTAGCGAGGAGTGGAAACAGAATGTATTGCGCAATCAGGCTATCCGAAAGGTAAAGCTTCCGGTTGGCAAAGAACAAATTCATTCGATCCGGATTACCGCCATGGATAAAGGTGTTGTTGTCGATCAAGTAGCCGTGTATTGAAACCCGATGTTGAAGTATGTGTACGCTTATACATTCCTTTGTACGCTTATACATGTGCTGTTTTCTAAAATGCTTCTATCTTTGCTAGCGTTAAAACAAAATAAAATGATATGATGGAGAAACACTTGAAACGCTGGAGCATGTGTGCGGTCCTTTGCATTGCAACTGGCCTCGCTGCTCAGCCTTTTTACAATGATGACACACTCCAACGGGAGAAATTAGGGCGTGGTGTCATAGTTATTCGTGAGGACGCTTCGAACGTGGCACTTACTTGGCGCTATCTCTCTTCAGATTCCATGAATACGACCTTTCATATTTATCGTAATGGTACACAGATTGCTGAGGTGCCTGCTACCACCGGAACCTTCTTTCGTGATACAAATCAGAAAGATGAAACTGCCCTTTATACAGTAAAACCAGTTGTCAATGGAAATGAAAAGAGCCAATCATCAGGCAGCTATACCCTGCCTGCTCATGCACCGGTGGGTTATCTGAATATTCCTTTGGATAAACCTTTGGATGGTGTAACTCCAGCCGGAGACAACTATACGTATACACCCAATGATGCATCAATAGGCGATGTAGATGGTGATGGAGAATATGAAATTATTCTGAAATGGGACCCCAGTAACGCACGTGATAACGCCCACGATGGCTATACCGGCAACGTTCTCTTCGATTGCTATCGCCTCAATGGTGAGCGGTTGTGGCGCATAGACATGGGTAAGAACATTCGTGCCGGTGCACACTACACCCAGTTTATGGTATTCGACTTTGATGGAGATGGAAAGGCTGAAATTATCATGAAAACCTCGGATGGAACGATCGATGGTAAAGGTAAGGTGATAGGCGATGCAAAAGCAGACTATCGTGTGGTAGGTGATCCTGCTGAGCCGCGCGGCGGCGATTTTGCTCCTAAAGACCCTCGTAGTAAACCACAAGGACAGCAACCGGCCCGTAATCAGGGTCGAATATTGACCGGCAGCGAATATTTAACTGTATTTAACGGACAGACAGGGGCAGCTATGCATACCATCGACTATGTTCCTTTACGGGGAAATTTGAAAGATTGGGGAGATGAACGCGCTAATCGTAGCGACCGCTTTTTGGCCTGCGTTGCTTATTTGGATGGCATTAAACCCAGTGTTGTAATGTGCCGTGGTTACTACACGCGCACTGTTTTGGCTGCCTTCAATTGGGATGGGAAGAAACTGACTCAACACTGGGTGTTTGATAGCAATAATCCCGGTTGCGGGGATTATGCCGGACAAGGTAATCATAATCTGCGCGTAGGTGATGTGGATGGCGATGGTTGCGATGAGATAATCTACGGTTCTTGTGTTATTGATCACGATGGGAAAGGGCTTTACAGCACCAAAATGGGGCATGGAGATGCGTTGCACCTTACTCGGTTTTCGCCCTTACTCAAGGGGCTTCAGGTTTGGGATTGTCACGAGAACAAACGTGATGGATCGACTTTGCGCGATGCAGCAACAGGAGAGGTGCTTTTTCAAATTAAAAGCGACATGGATGTAGGACGTGCGATGGCTGCCGACATTGATCCTCGCCACCCGGGTGTCGAAATTTGGTCATTAGCGTCGGGCGGTCTTCGTTCTTATCAAGGAGAGATTATTCAGTCGTCCTTGCGAACGATTCCCGTTAATATGGCGGTTTGGTGGGATGGTGACCTGCTGCGCGAATTGTTGGACAGGAATATTGTGAGTAAATACGACTGGGACAAAGGGGTGTGCACTCCCTTAGCTGTTTTTGAGGGAGCTACTTGGAATAACGGAACGAAATCGACCCCATGCCTGCAAGGCGATCTAATTGGCGACTGGCGTGAAGAGGTACTGTTACGCTCCATAGATAATACAGCTTTGCATCTCTATGTATCTACTATTCCTACCGAATATCGATTTCACACCTTTCTCGAGGACCCTGTTTATCGAATCAGCATAGCCACACAAAACGTTGCATACAATCAACCTACGCAGCCAGGCTTCTATTTTGGGCCGGAGTTAAAAGGAACATTCAGAGGATATATATTTAATTAACCCTACTATACAAAATGAATAAGAGATTTGGAATGGCAATACTTGTGTTGATGTTACTGACAGGCGTACAAGTCAATGCCCAAAAGAAAAAGGAAGTCATCAACGACTCAAATACACCCCTACATCTGTTGCAACCGGACTATAAAGTTGCTTATGGTGAACTGAAGACAAAACAAGTGAAGGCTGATATGGACCGTGTACTTCGTTATCTGGATAAGGAAACCCCGATTCGCGTGGTAGATAAGAATACGCATACAGTAATTACAGACTATGCAACGATGAATGCCGATGCCCAATTAGAGCGGGGAGCTTTTCGTTTGGCCAGCTACGAATGGGGAGTAACCTATTCGGCGATGCTTGCTGCAGCTGATGCTACGGGCGATGGGGCTTACAGTGATTACGTTATCAAGCGCTTCCGGTTTTTGGCAGAGGTTACTCCTCACTTTCGTCGAGTGTTTGATACGTATGGAGAGGTAGATTCGCAAATGAAACAAATACTGACTCCACATGCACTCGATGACGCCGGAGCCGTGTGTGCTGCTATGATCAAAGCGCAATTGAAAGACAAAACGCTGTCTTTGAAACCTATGATAGATAATTACATTAACTATATCATGTATAAAGAGCATCGGTTGAGCGATGGGACTTTTGCCCGCAACCGCCCTTTGCCCAATACATTGTGGCTTGATGATATGTTTATGGGCATTCCATCTGTAGCTTATATGGGGCGTTACGCCAGCGATAATCAGCAGAACTATTACAACGAGGCCGTGCGTCAGGTACTTCAATTTTCCGACCGCATGTTCGTTCCCGAAAAAGGGCTGTATCGCCACGGTTGGGTCGAAGGAATGCAAGATCATCCCTCTTTTCATTGGGGACGTGCCAATGGTTGGGCGTTGCTTACTGTTTGCGAAGTACTAGATGTTCTACCCACAACTCACCCACAACGAGATAAGATTCTCGCACTTTTGCGCGCTCACATACGCGGATTGGCGGCCTGTCAAAGTGGTGATGGCTTTTGGCATCAGTTGCTCGACCGCAATGATTCGTACTTGGAAACTTCTGCTACAGCAATTTACGTCTACTGCATGGCTCATGCTATTAATAAAGGCTGGATTGACTCCATGGCTTATGGGCCTGTAGCCCAATTGGGTTGGCACGCAGTATCCTCTAAGATCAATGCGCAGGGTCAAGTAGAGGGCACTTGTGTAGGCACGGGTATGGCTTTCGATCCTGCCTTTTATTATTATCGTCCGGTCAATGTGTATGCTGCTCATGGGTACGGGCCGGTTATTTGGGCAGGTGCCGAGATGATCAATTTACTTAGCAAGCAACACCCCAAAATGAATGACAGTGCAGTACAATACTATCCTGTGGCACAGACAACAACATCTCCTCTTTTTAGTTTCGTTGAGCCGGGTAATCCGCGCGATTTTGTGGCAGGAGTGAGTCGTAAAAAACAATCGGCACCTGTAGTTTATCTGATTGGAGATTCTACAGTAAAATGCGGCAAGGGGCAAGGCGAAAATAACATGTGGGGATGGGGAAGCTTCTTTGATCGCTTCTTTGACACTGAACAAATTACAGTCGAGAACTGTGCTTTGGGCGGTCGCAGCAGCCGTACTTATTTTACCGAAGGTTTGTGGAATAAGGTACTGCCTGGTATCGAAAAGGGTGATTACGTAGTTATCCAATTCGGTCACAACGATGGTGGACCGATGAACACTGGTCGTGCGCGCGCTTCTCTTCCAGGTACCGGTCAAGAATCTCAAAAGGTAGTAATGGAGCGAGATGGTAGCACTGAAGAGGTGTTTACGTTTGGTCATTACCTTCGGTTGTTCATTCGCCAAGCTAAAGCCAAAGGTGCAACAGTGATTGTGCTGTCTCATACTCCAGGAAACCGCTGGACGCAGGACCGAATAAATCGTTGTGACCAAACTTACGGTAAGTGGTCAAAAGAGGTTGCTGCACAAGAAAATGTTTTCTTTGTCGATTTAAATGAACGCACAGCTGTCAAGTTTGAAGTTATGGGGAAGGAGAGAACTGCCGGCTATTATGTAGATGGCGTTCACAACACACGTGAAGGTGCCATGCTTAATGGCGAATCGGTTGTTGAAGGTATTCGCGAATTGAGTAACTGTTCGTTGAATAAATTTTTAAAGTAATGTCTCAAAATAAAAAGGAATTAATAACACTTTATCTAATCATTCAAATATAA
>JAGOOC010000038.1 GCA_017992695.1 Bacteroides sp.
GGGCCATAGTGCTTAAAAGCAAAAGCACAAAGTATGCCCGAGACAGCTCCGCTCAAGTGCCCTTCCCACGATGTGTTCTCGGGTGTAAAGAAGGGGAACATATTCCACACTAACCCTCCATAAAGAAAGGCAATAAGCAATGAAATGGCCATCAGTGGAATGTGTTTTCGCAGCACTCCGCTGAAGAAGAGAAAAAAAGCCAAGCCGTAGATAAGACCACTGGCGCCAATATGCCAGCCCGGCTTGCCAATAAGAAAAGTTAAGATGCCGCAACTCACCCATAGGATGAAGAATAAAGATGAAGCCAAACCGTGATAAAAATAGTACAAACACCACGATAAGAAGAATAAAGGCAAGGTATTGGCTGCCAGATGAGCAAAGTTGCTGTGTATCAGTGGATGTGTGAAAATCCCCAGCAGGCCTTTCATTTTAAACGGATAAATTCCCAGTTGAATAAATTCCCAACCCATTCCTACCTCCCATATCTTAATAATGTATAAGATATAAATAAAAAACAAAGGTACTGTACCTGCTATGATAATATGACGTACTTCGGGTTTCATTTCATCTCTTTATTACTAATTTATCACAATGCTACGAATATTTAGAATGAAATGAAAAATAAAAGCACATTTTGTTTTCTTATCTATCTATAATTTGTATTTTTGGGAATCATACTTCATTGTGATGAGGTAATAACCAGAATAATTAACCTTTAATAACACGCAACTATGAGTTATTTACGATTCGACAAGACTCTGATGATTAATCTGGAGGAATCTCTGCCACGAGAAATTCTGCGGACAAATAAATCTGGTGCTTATCATTGTACAACGATTGTTGATTGTAATACGCGCAAATATCACGGTTTATTAGTGATACCTGTACCCAATTTGGACGATGACAATCACGTGCTTCTTTCTTCTTTGGATGAAACGGTCATTCAACACGGTGCTGAATTTAATCTTGGATTGCATAAATACCAAGGAGATCATTATAGTCCTAATGGGCATAAGTACATCCGCGAGTTCGATTGCGAATGCATTCCGGCAACAACCTACCGAGTAGGAGGGGTTATTTTGCGCAAAGAGAAAATATTCGTACACCATGAGAACCGAATTTTAATTCGCTACACCTTGGTCGATGCCCATTCGGCAACAACATTGCGCTTCCGGCCGTTTTTGGCATTCAGAAGTGTGCGTGAATATACGCATGAAAACTCAGAAGCAAGCCGAGAGTATCAAGTAATTGAGAATGGAATCAAAACCTGTATGTATCCCGGATATCCGGAACTATTTATGCAACTGAACAAGAAAAACGAATTTCATTTTGACCCGAATTGGTATAAGGGGATTGAATATACGAAAGAGCAAGAGCGCGGCTACGATTTCAATGAAGACCTCTATGTGCCAGGCTATTTCGAGGTAGATATCAAGAAAGGAGAGAGTGTGATTTTCTCTGCCGGCATTTCAGAAGTATCTCCTCGTCGATTAAAACCCATCTTCAATGCCGAAGTCATTGACCGTACACCGCGCAACAGTTTCTACCACTGTCTCAAAAACTCAGCTCACCAATTTCACAACAAGCAAGGCGATAATCACTACATTCTGGCAGGATATCCGTGGTTTAAATGCCGTGCACGCGACTTGTTTGTATCGCTGCCCGGATTAACACTGGCCATTGATGAGGTCGAAGAGTTTGAAGAGGTAATGAAGACTGCCGAAAAAGCCATTCGCTATTTTATCAATGACGAACCACTCGATAGCAAAATATACGAAATAAGTGATCCCGATGTATTGCTATGGGCCGTCTGGGCCATACAGCAGTATGCAAAGGAGACCTCGCGTGAGCAGTGCCGTACCAACTATGGAGCCTTGCTGGAAGATATCATGGAGTATATTCGCCAACGCAGGCATGACAATTTGTTTCTTCATGAAAACGGACTGCTCTACGCCAACGGAATCGATAAGCCTATCACTTGGATGAACTCCATGGTGCATGGCCGGCCGGTTGTTCCGCGTACCGGATACATTGTTGAACTCAATTCGTTGTGGTATAATGCCCTTCGTTTTGTTTCCGAATTAGTGCGAGAAGAGGGCAATACCTCTTTGGCCGATTCGCTCGATGCACAGGCTGCCCTTACTGCCAAATCATTTGTCGATATCTTTTTGAATGAATATGGCTATTTATTTGATTACGTAAACGGGCACATGATGGATTGGAGTGTACGGCCCAACATGATATTTACGGTAGCGTTTGACTACTCTCCGCTCGAACGTGGCCAGAAAAAAAGGCTACTTGATATCGTAACCAAAGAGCTGTTGACGCCCAAGGGTCTTCGCACGTTGAGCCCTAAAAGTGGTGGCTATAATCCGAATTATGTAGGAGCACAAATGGAGCGTGACTATGCGTACCATCAAGGAACCGCTTGGCCGTGGTTGATGGGATTTTACATGGAAGCTTATTTGAGAATTTATAAAATAAGCGGCATCTCGTTTGTAGAACGGCAGTTGATAGGTCTCGAAGATGAAATGACGAGTCACTGCATCGGCTCTCTCTCCGAATTGTTCGATGGGAATCCACCTTTCAGAGGTCGTGGGGCAGTTTCATTCGCAATGAATGTAGCCGAAATTCTGCGTGTGTTGAAACTATTATCTAAATATAATTTATGAGAGGAGAAACCAAAATGAAAGTCTTAATGTTTGGATGGGAGTTTCCCCCACATATTTTAGGAGGTTTAGGTACAGCTAGTTACGGTTTAACGAAAGGCATGTCTACGCAAGAGGGTATGGAGATTACTTTTTGTATCCCTAAACCTTGGGGCGATGAAGACCAAAGCTTTTTAAAAATAATAGGAATGAATAGTACGCCGGTAGTCTGGCGAAATGTAAATTGGGATTATGTGAACGGACGGTTGGGGGCTTATATGGATCCACAGCTCTACTACGATCTTCGCGATCACATTTACGAAGACTTCAATTACTTGAATACAAATGATCTGGGTTGTATTGAGTTTTCTGGGCGTTACCCCAACAACCTGCACGAAGAGATTAACAACTACTCCATAGTAGCTGGTGTCATTGCCCGGCAACAAGAATTTGAAATTATCCATTCGCATGACTGGTTAACTTATCCCGCCGGTATTCATGCCAAACAGGTAACGGGCAAGCCTTTAGTTATTCATGTACACGCCACCGATTTCGATCGCAGTCGAGGCAATGTGAATCCGGTAGTATACGCTATCGAGAAGAATGGCATGGATCATGCCGATCACATCATGTGTGTAAGTGAACTCACACGGCAAACAGTTATCCAAAAATATGCTCAAGACCCGAGAAAGGTGTCCACTGTGCACAATGCTGTCTCACCGCTATCCGATGATATACTTGCAATTGTTCCAAAGAAAAACTCTAAAGAGAAGATAGTCACCTTCTTAGGACGTATCACGATGCAGAAAGGCCCCGAATATTTTGTTGAAGCTGCTGCTATGGTGTTGAAGCGTACACGCAATGTTCGTTTTGTGATGGCAGGCAGTGGCGATATGCTTAACCAGATGATTCGGTTAGTTGCCGAGCGGGGCATTGCCGATCGATTTCACTTCCCAGGTTTCATGAACGGTAAAGAGGTGTACGAAGTGTTGAAAGCGAGCGATGTTTACATCATGCCGTCAGTGTCTGAGCCTTTTGGCATCTCGCCACTCGAAGCCATGCAGTGCAGCGTGCCCACTATCATCTCTAAGCAGTCTGGTTGTGCCGAGATTTTGGAAAAATGCATTAAAACTGATTACTGGGATATTAATGCAATGGCAGATGCCATTTATTCCATCTGTACCTATCCGGCTATGTATAACTATTTGCGCGATGAGGGCAAAAAGGAGGTCGACAAAATTACGTGGGAGGCTGTGGGGCTTCAGGTACGGAGTATCTACGAGGGAGTTATTACGAATTACAAATAATAAAACAATATAGATATGAGAACAATCTGTCTTTATTTTGAGATACATCAAATAATTCATTTGAAACGCTATCGTTTCTTTGATATTGGTACAGATCATTACTATTATGATGATTATGCCAACGAAACAGGAATCAATGAGGTAGCCGAACGCTCATATATTCCGGCGTTAAGTGCTCTGATTGAAATGGCAAAAAAATCCGGAGGAGCTTTTAAGGTGGCACTTTCCATCTCAGGGGTGGCATTGGAGCAGCTCGAGATACATGCTCCGGCGGTTATTGACCTGTTGCACCAGCTCAATGATACGGGTTGCTGCGAGTTTTTGGCCGAACCCTATTCACATGGCTTATCATCACTGGCTAATGAAGAGTGTTTCCGAGAAGAAGTGCTTCGTCAAAGCAAGAAGATGAAGCAGATGTTTGGAAAAACGCCTAAGGTGTTCCGCAATTCGAGCTTGATCTATTCAGATGAGATTGGTGCAATCGTTGCATCAATGGGATTTAAAGGGATATTGACCGAGGGTGCTAAGCATATTTTAGGATGGAAGAGCCCCCATTATCTCTATCACTGCAGTCACGCCCCCAGCTTAAAGGTATTGCTTAGAGATTTTAAACTATCGGATGATATTAGTCTGCGTTTCTCGAACTCCGATTGGAGCGAGTACCCCTTGTTTGCAGATAAATACATGAGCTGGATTGATGCGTTCCCTCCTGAGGAACAGGTTGTTAATATCTTTATGGAGCTAAGTGCTTTGGGTATGGATCAGCCGCTGTCTTCCAATATATTGGAGTTCTTGAAAGCACTGCCGGCCTGTGCAAGAGACAAAGGTATCACCTTTTCTACCCCAACAGAGGTTGTTACGAAGCTCAAATCTATCTCTCCGATTGAGGTATCGCATCCACTTTCATGGGTCGATGAAGAGCGAGATACCAGCAGCTGGTTGGGCAACGTATTGCAACGCGAAGCGTTTAGTAAACTTTATAGTGTAGCCGAGAGAGTGTACTTATGTAATGACCGGCGCATTAAGCAAGATTGGGACTATTTGCAAGCGAGCAATAACTTTCGGTTTATGACGACCAAGAATACAGGCCTTTGGCTCGATAGGGGTATTTATGATTCACCTTATGATGCATTTACCAATTATATGAATATCCTGGGTGATTTCATTAGGCGCGTCAACTCACTTTACCCTGAGGATATAGACAATGAGGAACTGAATTCTCTGTTAACTACAATTAGAAATCAAGGTGCCGAAATTGAGATACTTCATAAAGAGCTCAATAAAGAGACGGTTAAGCTAGAAAAACAGGTCAATCCGGCTAAGCCCAAGGATGAAACCGTAGCGAAGAAAACGAAAGCAGCTGTTAAGAAAACAGTACCTAAAACAAAGGTGGCTACTAAAAAGAAAGTGGTAGAGAAAGAATCGAAATCATAACTACCTAATGGTATATTAATACCGATTCTTTATATTAAAAGAGTGAGGGGCACGATAATTATCGTGCCCCTCACTCTTTTAATATGCGTTCTTATCTATTTCTTTTCACCATTGAATGAGGTATAGATAACCTCTAATTTGAGTTTGTTTTCTTTATTGGTTGGAATAAGTCCATCAGCACCGCCTTTTAGTTTAGCGTAACCTGGTCTCAAGTCGTTTTGTACGCCAATCACATTGGGGTTACTGCTTGAAGTGTCATAGCTTACCAGTACAGGTATCAGTGCAACTTTATCCCAAGTTGGGTTTTCGCTCAACCATTTAGCCTCGTCCCAAGCGTTTCCGGCTTTCTTTCGAGCTTCCTCTTTCTCGGCTAAACAGACCGATATGAGTTTAGTTAAATTTGAGAAAATATATTGGTTAGTACTTATTGCACTGTGTTGTGATAGGTAGGAGGTGACATTATCTGCTATCTTGTTCTTTTCAAAGAACTTCTCTCTATCCTTCTCACGTACCAGCAATACATTTTTTGGTGCATTCATCCTAAACTTATACTTGTTGTAATCATTGGTTTGATTATAGGTTGTGAAAGCCAGTTTTACAGCATTAATGGTGTCCTTGCTTAGTTTAACTTCGATCTCCTTCAGTGGTAAACTTGCTTGCGTATAGATACCTGCAGGTGTTTTTAAATAGGTCCACTCAGTCTCTTTTTGACGATCATTGATTTGTTGATTGTCGCTTTTAAACTGATTAGCCTGAATAATCTCTTTGGTAGCAACGAAGGTGCGCTTGCTATAAGCCGTAGAGTCTTTGAGGTTTCCGGCTTCATCTTTCTCGTACTTCTTCTTCAACACCTTGGTGTTGGTACTGTCTTTTACGTAGACTTCATAGGCAATGTTCAGTTCGATTTGGTCTACATACAAAACTGTACCATCTCCATAATCACTCTTTACATAAATTCCTTTGAATACTTTTTGAAATTCAGCATTGCTCAAACCATCTTTACCTGCCGCTTTACAGGCTTCATAAATTTTGGTACCAATGCTTTTAGGAAGAGTTGACCGTACGTATGGATAGAAGTTACTTAGGTTTCTGATAGAATCCTTTATAGATAGATCGACAGCACTGTATGCTTTACGTCCAATGAAACCGGTAGTGGTATTGTAATAGTCACTTGGGTTAATATCGGTATAAAGCGCGTCGTTTTTATCGATGTCTTTATTTAGCTCATAAATGCTCATTCTGCATGCATTTAATGAGTCGCCAAAGTAGCTCGAATAGGAGAGTATAAGCTCAGTCAGGTAAATATCATCTTTCACCATGACCCCGGTCGGATTTTTTTCGCTGTATACCGTTGGAAAAGTCATTCCTTCAGTACAATGCAATTGAGACAAGAATCCGGCTTCATAATAGCCAAAGAAAGGATCGGTAAATTTACCGACATAGCCGATACTTGTTTTTGCAAATACTTTTTCGGCAAGCTCCGATTGGGTTGTTACATCAAAGGTAATTAAATTTCCCTTTATGTTCTGATCGCTCCCCGGAAACATGCCTAAACCCAGCGAGCCAGTGTTGTCATCACATCCGAAGAAAGTTAGAGCGATTAACGCTACCCATACATGTTTTAGTTTCATGATCGTTGTTTCTTAATTCAACTATTTATTTCTTTTCTACGGCCCACACTTTATCATAAAACTCGTTACAAGCTTCAGCATACATGTCGGGCGTTTGATAATCAAGTACTAATTTACCCGATTGGCGAGCATATTCCATAACCTCTTCGTTTACCTTTTCACTGTTCTGAATAATACCATCCGAATGGTCGACTGCTAGTTTGCAAAGTGCAACAAAATCTGCCGGTTCTTTTAGTGAAGCCACGTCTTTCTTGGTAATACCTTTTAGCAACAGTTTGGAAGAGAAATCATCACTAAGGGTGCTTTTGAAGTCATCCTCGTATAGTGAAAATACAACTTTAGAATCGCGGAATGAGGGCTCATCCTTGTAGGCTTTTTTGATATACAGTGGAGCCAAAGCAGTCATCCAACCATGACAGTGAATGACATCCGGACACCAGCGAAGCTTTTTTACTGTTTCCAAAACACCTCTGGCATAAAAAATGGCACGGCTATCATTATCGTCGTACTCTACTCCGTTTTCGTCGCAAGTTTGAAGTCTATTTTGAAAATAGTCGTCGTTATCAATGAAATAAACCTGCATCCGTGCAGATTGGATAGAAGCAACTTTTATAATCAGCGGATGATCTGTATCGTCAATAATCAGATTCATGCCGGATAGACGTATCACTTCATGTAACTGATTTCTTCGTTCGTTGATGTTTCCCCATTTGGGCATAAAAGTGCGGATTTCTCTCCCTTTTTCCTGAATAGCTTGTGGTAAGCTTCTACCAATATTAGCCATTTCAGATTCTGAAACGTAAGGAGTAATCTCTTGAGTAATAAATAAAACCTTGTTCGCCTTTGTCATAATGCACTCGTTCTCGTAAATGTTCCGCAAAGATACAAAAAAAAACGGGCATTAAATAGCATAATCTTTCTTTATCTGGTAAATATTAGTTTATTTTGCAGAGTTTTTGCAAAGAACGAAGAATCGCAAACCTATTTAAGAATAATGGAAGTAATAAATACCATAAAAGGACTGCAAACAGAACTTTTAGCGCTGAAATCTTTGGGTAAAAAGGTGGGGTTAGTGCCCACCATGGGGGCATTACATACGGGGCATGCATCGCTTGTAAAACGCAGTGTGAGTGAGAATGACGTGACGGTTGTAAGTGTTTTTGTGAACCCTACGCAGTTTAATGATAAAAATGATCTGGCCAAATATCCACGTACATTAGAGTCAGATTGCCAATTACTTGAGTCGTGTGGTGCTAAGTTTGTTTTTGCTCCTTCGGTTGAAGAGATGTACCCACAATCCGATACGCGCGAGTTTAGCTATCCACCGTTAGACACGGTGATGGAAGGCGCTTTTCGCCCGGGACACTTCAATGGAGTGTGCCAGATCGTAAGCAAACTGTTTGATGCGGTAAAGCCCGACCGCGCTTACTTCGGTGAAAAGGATTTTCAACAATTGGCCATTATCCGCGAGATGACTCGTCAGATGCAATTAGGCATTGAAATCATTGGCTGTCCCATCATTCGGGAGTCGGATGGATTGGCTCTGAGTAGTCGCAATGCCCGATTGTCGAAGGAAGAACGCGAAAATGCATTAAATATATCTCAGACTTTATTTAAAAGTAGTACCTTTGCAGCCACTCACACCGTGAGTGAAACGCAAAAAATGGTAGAAGATGCCATTGCTGCTGCACCAGGACTCTGTCTTGAGTATTTCGAAATTGTAGATGGAAATACGCTGCAGAAGATTGGGAACTGGAATGAAACATCGTATATAGTGGGCTGTATTACAGTTTTCTGTGGAGATGTTCGTCTGATAGATAATATAAAGTACAAAGAGATTTAAATTTTTAAAAAAGACAATTCTTATGATGATCGAAGTGTTGAAGTCGAAGATCCACTGTGCTCGCGTTACAGAGGCTAACCTCAACTACATGGGTAGTATTACAATTGATGAGAACCTAATGGATGCCGCCAATATGATTGCTGGTGAAAAGGTATACATTGTCGACAATAATAACGGTGAGCGTTTTGAAACTTACATAATTAAAGGAGCCCGCGGTTCAGGCAAAATCTGCTTGAATGGAGCTGCCGCCCGTAAAGTTCAGCCAGATGATATCATCATTATCATGTCCTATGCTACCATGGATTTTGAAGAAGCTAAATTATTCAAGCCCTCGGTAATCTTTCCAGATCCGGCAACAAATAGTGTTGTAAAGTAAGAGCAACGCATCATGCATTTACTGATACAAATAATCCCCGCTTACAAACCATGTAAACGGGGATTATTTGTATCAGTAAGTCTGTTTCTTACCCTTTTAATTGCTCGTGCATGGCTGCTGCCGCTTTGCGTCCGTCGCCCATAGCGAGGATAACGGTTGCGCCTCCGCGAACAATGTCACCACCGGCATAAATGGTCGGTATAGATGACTGCATATTCTCGTTAACCGTGATGGTTCCTCTGCGACCCACTTCCAGTCCTTTAATCGAGCTGGGTACAATCGGGTTGGGCGATACACCTACGCTAACGATGGCTAGGTCAATATCAATGGTTTCGGTAGCACCGGGAATAGCTATCGGACTGCGACGTCCCGAAGCATCCGGCTCACCCAGTACCATTTTTTGCAACACCACTTGCTTTACCCGTCCTAGTTCATCGGCCAGATACTCAATGGGGTTGTGCAGTGTAAGAAATTCGATGCCCTCTTCTTTGGCGTGCTTTACCTCTTCTAAACGGGCCGGCATCTCTTCCTCCGAACGGCGATAGATGATCATGGCGCGCTCGGCTCCAAGGCGTCTAGCTGTACGAACCGAGTCCATGGCTGTGTTGCCACCACCAATTACAGCTACATTCTTACCAAAGGTAACCGGAGTATCCGAATCGGGGCTAGCAGCATCCATCAAGTTTACTCTAGTCAGGTATTCATTCGATGACATCACGTTGATAGAGTTTTCTCCGGGAATATTCATAAAGTTAGGCAGTCCCGCTCCTGAAGCAACGAATGTTCCTTTGAAACCCTCTGCCTCTAAATCCTCTACACTGATGGTCTTCCCTACAATACAGTCTTTGATAAACTTCACCCCCATTTGCGAAAGGTTGTCTATCTCCACATCTACAATTTTGTTCGGAAGGCGAAATTCGGGAATACCGTATTTCAATACACCACCAATTTCGTGTAATGCCTCAAATACCGTTACATCATATCCGTATTTAGCCATGTCACCGGCAAAAGAGAGTCCGGCAGGGCCCGAACCGATAACAGCTACTTTAATTCCATTCTTTTCGGCAATTGCGGGAACAGAGATCTGTCCGCTTTCGCGTTCATAGTCGGCAGCAAAACGTTCCAGATGGCCGATGGCCACTGACTCTTTGTTCATCTTTAGATGAATGCACTTTGACTCACACTGCTTTTCTTGAGGGCATACACGACCACAAACAGCCGGTAGTGCACTTGTCTCTTTCAGTGTTTTGGCTGCTTCCAAAAACTCACCACGTTCAATGTTCTTGATAAATCGTGGAATGTCAATCTCTACCGGACAACCCGCTATACAGCCCGGGTTGGCACAGTCAAGGCAGCGTTTCGCTTCAGTTATGGCTTGTTCTTTCGTCAATCCTTGGTTCACTTCCTCCTTGCGGCTGTGCGAACGATAGGCTGCATCAAGCTCGCTCATGTGGCAACGCTCAATGTTCGAACGTTCTTTGGCTTTCAATGATTTGCGCAGGGCTTCTCTCCAAGGAGCATTGCGGCTGTTTTCGTCAACCTCTTTGGTTGCTTTGCACGGTTCTTCCAGTTTGGCCATCTCTTCGCGCTCGATACTCTTAAAAGCACCCATACGTTTCAGCATCTCGTCGAAATCTACCTGATGGCCATCGAACTCAGGGCCGTCAACACAAACAAATTTTGTTTTTCCACCAATAGTGATGCGGCAAGCACCACACATACCTGTACCGTCTACCATAATGGTATTTAGGGATACATCGGTTGGAATCTCATATTTCTTAGTTAGCAAACAAACAAATTTCATCATGATTGCCGGGCCGATGGCGAAACATTTATCCACCTTTTCGCGCTTAATAACCTCTTCTACACCTTCGGTTACCAGCCCTTTGCGTCCGTATGAACCATCGTCTGTCATAATAATGACCTCGTCAGAGCTTTCGCGAATCTCTTTCTCAAGAATAACCAAGTCTTTGCTGCGACCCGCCAATACTGATATTACTCGGTTGCCGGCAGCTTTTAATGCTTGTACAATGGGAAGCATTGGAGCAATGCCTACTCCACCTCCGGCGCAAACTACTGTTCCAAAATTCTCAATGTGCGTAGATTGTCCCAAGGGGCCTACTACGTCAGTAATAAAATCGCCTACGTTCAGTTCGCATAGACGCGTCGAGGAGAGTCCGACTTCTTGCACAACGAGTGTGATCGTTCCTTTATTAACGTCAGCCCCTGCAATGGTGAGTGGCATGCGTTCTCCTTTATCGCCCACACGAACGATAACAAAATGACCCGCTTTGCGCGATTTAGCAATCAACGGTGCTTCAATCTCCAATTTAAGTACTTTTTCAGAGAAATGTTCTTTGCTAATGATTTTGTTCATTATATAATTAATTTGTTAGATAGAATACAAAAATACTATCAGAATGATATTTCGCACAAAGATATGGCTATTTTGGGAAATATAAAAGAAAAGCTTCTGTTCTCCTGAAAAAAGTATTTAAATGATGGAGTTTGAACCTTAAGGGGTACTCTTTATTTCGTTCTGATTTTATATCCCGCTATTCCATAATACAGAATAAAAACGAAGCAAGGCAAACAAACCCAATACGCATTTTGTGCACCGGCTATGTCTTTAAAGTAACCAAACAGCGTCGGTATAACCGCACCACCGGCCATAGCCATGATCAGGAGTGACGAACCTGCTTTGGTGAACTTGCCCAAGTCTGCCATAGCCAATGGCCAAAGAGCAGGCCACATCAATGAACAGCCCAAAGCTAATAGAGCCAGAAAGTAAATGGAGATGTCTGCCGGCGTAATAACCACCAACAGTGAGCCCACAATGGCTATGACTGAACAAATCTTCAACGCCGTAGCCTGACTGATGTATTTAGGAATAAAAATGATACCACAAATGTAACCGATCACAATGCCTATTGGCGATACAGATGCATAAATTTCGGGGTTAGGCAATCCCAAGCTTGCAGCATAATCAACCAATGTTCCTAAAGAAACCGTCTCTACACCCACATATAAAAACAGTGCCAAGCAACCCAATAACAAGTGAGGGAATTGCCATACAGACGTTTTTTTAGCTGCATACGGACAAGCGTTTTCTTCATCGTTTCCATCCTCGCCGGCAGCCTTCACTTCAGGAAGCGGAGCCATCAACGAGATGAGTCCCAATACGATAAATACCGCAATGATCACATAGAAGGGGAGGAATAAGTCACTGATAACTGTGTCGTTCATGCTCTTACCTATAAGGAAAGCCAAGAATGCAGGAGCTACCGGCCAAGCAAGTTTATTACAGATACCCATGATGCTGATGCGTTTGGCAGCACTGTCAATAGGGCCTAAAATAGTGATGTAAGGATTTACCGATGCTTGTAAGAATGCGTTGGCTGTACCGCTTACGAATGCCGCAAAGAGAAATAGGTGAAAGCTCTCATAGCTGGCCGATGGGATAAAGAGTCCGAAAGCAACGGCAAACATTAGGAATGAAAGAGACATGGTTCTTTTGTAACCAATCTTTTTAATCGTCATTGAAGCCGGATAACCGAAAATAAGGAAAGGCACGAACGTAGCTGCGATGATGAGGTAAGATTCGGCCGAGGTAATGCCCAATGAGCCTTGTAAAACAGGGATAAGAAACGAGTTAATGCCTAGTGCGAAGCCAATCGCAAAGAACATGATACCGATAAATGCTAACGGTAGAGCGAAGTTTTTAGTGCTTTTTGTCATGGTATTGTTGTTGTAGTGTTATAAAAAAGCCTCTTGCCAAGGTGAGTTACACCCAGGCAAGGGGCAAGATTTCAATGTGTTTAGTCGATGATATCGAAACCGCAATAAGGCACTAGTGCTTTTGGGATTCGAATACCTTCGGGTGTTTGATTGTTCTCTAGCAGAGCAGCCAAGATGCGTGGTAAGGCCAAGGCCGAACCATTGAGCGTATGACAGAGTTCTGTCTTTTTCTCTGCACTGCGGTAACGGCATTTCAGGCGGTTAGCTTGGTAAGTGTCGAAGTTCGATACCGAGCTTACCTCTAACCAACGTTTTTGCGCTTCCGAGTATACCTCGAAGTCAAAGCAGAGTGCTGCGGTGAAACTCATGTCGCCGCCACACAAACGAAGAATGCGATAGGGGAGTTCTAATTTCTGCAATAAACCTTCTACATGGTCCAGCATCTCTTGGTGCGACTCGCGCGAGTGTTCCGGTTTGTCGATACGCACCAGTTCTACTTTGGCAAACTCGTGCAGTCGATTCAATCCGCGTACATCTTTACCATAAGAGCCTGCTTCGCGGCGGAAGCATTGTGTATAAGCGCAGTTTTTAATGGGGAGTTGCTTCTCGTCCAGAATAACATCACGATAGATGTTCGTTACCGGTACTTCAGCCGTTGGTATAAGATAGAGATCATCTACTTCGCAGTGGTACATTTGTCCCTCCTTGTCGGGGAGTTGACCTGTTCCAAAGCCCGATGCCGCGTTTACTACGGTTGGAGGCATAATCTCCAAGTAGCCCGATTTGCGTGCTTCATCGAGGAAGAAGTTGATCAATGCCCGTTGCAATTGTGCACCTTTGCCTTTGTATACCGGAAACCCTGCACCGGCTATTTTTACACCCAAGTCGAAATCGACGAGGTCATATTTTTGTGTGAGTTCCCAGTGGGGCACCGCATCTGTAGGTAGTTCAGGTCTGATGCCACCTGTTCGTTCAACCACATTATCTTCTGCAGATACTCCTTCGGGCACCTCTTCGTAAGGTATATTCGGGAGCGTGTAAAGCAGATTCAGCAATTCGGTAGACGCACTGCTCATGGCTGCTTCGAATGCCTTATTGCCCTCTTTCAGCTCAGCCACCCGAGCGCGTGCCGTTTCAGCTTCGTCTTTTTTCCCCTCCTTCATCAGTTGCCCAATGGTTTTCGAGAGCGAATTTACTTCGGCCAGATTTTTATCTAATTCATTTTGCGCATTACGTCTTTTGTCGTTGGCTTCGATTACTTGTGCAATCGTTTCCGGCGCATTTTTGAAGCGCTTCTTTTCCAGACCCCGGAGTACCGCGTCTGTGTTTTCTGTAATCTGTTTAATGGTAAGCATATCTATACTTTATAATGAACTATCTTTTTGAAGACGCAAAGATAAACAAAAAAAAGAAAGGAGATGCAATCACGTGTGATTACATCTCCTTCTTTTTTTTGTATTTGTTCAGAAACTTATGCTTCTGTGCTTTCTACGGGTAGAATAGAACAAAAGCGCTTGTGGCCTTTACCTACTTTGAAGTTTACAACTCCGTCTACTAATGCGAAAAGCGTGTGGTCTTTACCCATGCCCATGTTTTCACCCGGGTGGAATTCAGTACCTCTCTGGCGGATGATGATGTTGCCTGCTTTGCAAACTTCGCCACCAAATATCTTTACGCCTAATCTTTTGCTATGAGATTCACGGCCGTTCTTAGAACTACCGACTCCTTTTTTATGTGCCATTTCGTTTTACTTTTTTAATGGATTAAGCTACTACTTCTGTGATTGTTAATTCGGTAAACTGCTGACGGTGACCGTTGCGTTTTCTGTATCCTTTTCTTCTTTTCTTGTGGAAAATGATTACTTTGTCACCTTTTACAAGGTTAGATACGATTTGGCAAACCACTTTAGCACCTTCTACTGTAGGAGCACCTACGGTGATTGCACCATCTTTATCGACCAAAAGAACTTTGTCGAATTCTACTGTTGCACCGTTCTCAGCATTTTGAATGTGGTGAACGAACATTCTTCTTCCAGCTTCAGCTTTAAATTGCTGGCCGTTGATTTCTACAATTGCGTACATTTGTTATGTATAGTAATGTAAGTTAGCTCCGTCGGGTGGTCTTTAATCACTTAGAGAACACTTGGTTGAACCCGGTGCGGAATAATCAGGGCACAAAAATAGTACATTTATTCGTTAGGAACAAATGTTTCTTTCTTTTTTTCAGAAAAGAATGCTCTATGGCAAGTAACTACGTCTCATGAAAACGCTATGGCTTACTTTATAGCCTCTACGTTGTATCCTTTTTGCTTGAGCAACTGAAGTAATCCGTTCTCTCCAGGCAAGTGCAATGCGCCCACAGCGATAAAGGTCGGAGCCTCCTCCATGATAGTCGGCAATTTCGTTGCCCAGTCCCTGTTACGATGATCAATCATGGCCTCTTTTTCGCCCGGCAGCGGATCGCACGCATCGCCTTGCAGCTCCTCCGAGAGTTTATACATCGCGTCCAGGTTTTGTGCGTTGTAATAGACGGTTAGTCTTTTCAACTGATCGATGTTTTTATCGATGTTGTTCAGCAAACAGAGCAGCGACTCTGCTTGGCGTTTGAGCGAGCTTCCATTATAAAGCAGATTGAACTGAAATTCGGGTGTTTCCAATGCACCCACCTTTTTGCCATTGCTGGTTGCCAGTGTTTGAAAGTAGGTGTCGAGCTGTTCCTGCGGGTTGAACCCGCCTACATGCTTCATGTAGAGAATCACCACCAGATTGTTCGAGAGAAAAGCCGGCTTCACTTTGGGCATCATGGCAATATCAAACATCAGGTTCTCTTTGCTGTATTGGTTGATTCGTTCATACGCTTCGGGGGTGAACAGCGATTGGAACGTGGTGTCATTCCCGATCATCATTGCCTGCTGCATCAGCTGCATGGTCGCCGGTTTTTGCACTTCGGTCATTACCAGTTCGCCGTAGACCTGTTTCGTGTCGTTCAATGCCTGTTTAATACCGGCAATACTATCTTTAATACTTAGCGGTGAAAGGTGGTGGGTACCCATGATGTACGACGGTTGTGTCAATCCGTTGCCCGATACCTTCCACAAAAGTTGCGCTTGCACATGGAGTGTAGCGCAGATGAATAGCAATAGTCCAAAGGTCTTTTTCATGGTAATAGCTTGTTTTTAAGTTCTACTCTTTTTCTGACTTCATATTTACTCTACGTTGAAGTAATCTTCCAACTCCTTCACGGCCGAGTTGTGCTCATTGTCTATATCACGAATGATCACCCCGTGTTCAAGCAAAGCGATGCGCGGACAAATGTCGACTGTATGGTTGAGGTTATGGCTCGATATAATAACGGTGGCATGGTGGTCCTCGTTATACTTTCTCAACAGTTGTTTGATGACCGATTGCGAGCTTGGGTCCAGAAAGTTGAATGGCTCGTCCAGTATCAGCAACTGTGGGTGGTGCAACATGGCTGCGATGATACCTATTTTCTGTTTGTTTCCTGCCGAGAAGTTACGGATGTATTTCTTTTGCCCCACCACCTCGTTGCCCATTAAGCGTTCGAAGGGAATCAGCCGTTCGTTTACTTCCTCTTTATTTAGCCCATACATCTTGCCGATAAAGTAGAAATACTCTTCGGGTGTGAGGTAATCAATCAAGAAACCGTCGTCGATGAAAGCCCCGGTGATTGTTTTCCACTCCTCGCTTTGGCTCATATCTACCCCGTTGAGGGTCACCTTTCCTGCGTCTGGTTTCAGCAAATCCAGCATCAAGCGAAAGAGGGTTGTTTTGCCTGCCCCATTGTTGCCTACCAATCCCAGCATATCGCCTTGATGAATGGTGTAATTTTCAATATCAACGGCTATCTTGTCACCGAATTTTTTTTGAAGATGGTCGATTGTAATCATGTATTCAACGAATAATTAAGGGTTAATGATGTATAGTGAATCGCGATCTGCCACTACTCGCGACTGTCTCTGAAACCTTCCATGTTCTTGTAGCGGCGTTTCATGAACCGATGGTATACGTTTGTCATCCAAAGGCCTGAAGTGGCGATGAAGCCAGTGCCGATAAAGAGCAATACGTATAAACTAACTGTTTCATCGAAGATTGTCTTCAGTAAGAAGTAGAACATTATGGGCAGGCCGAACGTGGCGAAACTAACCAAGTTTTGCAATCCCGTTCCTGTATTTTGGCGCACACCTATTTTAGCATTGAGGGGTATAGTCTTTGTGTTGTAAACCACTAGCTGAAACAGCGCGAAGTATACAAAACCCACCGTGAATATGGCCCAAGATACGGCCATCAATACAGCTATTTTGCCCATCACGATAGCCGGTATCATTAATACCAAAGGAATCAATATCCCGAGGCTGTAGAGGTAGTATTTTGCTTTTAGCAAACTGAGTATCGACTCTTTTCGGCTCATCAGTCCGTCTATGTAATTGCCTTCATAGCTCATCACCGTCGACAAGAAGAGCAGCCCGAAGATGGCAAAGTTGTAGATGACAATGAAGTTGGTCATAAACACCCCGTCGTATATATCCGAGAAGCTCAGCACCAAACTGAACCCCACCACCACAAGCAGTACCATGCGTAAGCCGTGTTTGCAAGTTTTGTTGCGCAACAGCAGTTTTAGCTCTAAACGCATGTATTCGCCCACTTCACCATATTTATCTAAGAACTTATACTCCGACAGATGCTTCACCTTGGTGTCTTCCACTTTATTCAGCTCCGAATAGACCAACGCTTTCATCACTTTGCGGTTGATCAGCCACATCGCCACTATAGCTGCCAGCGTACCGGCAAACATCCATCCGTTTCCCTCAATATACCCTTCGCCCAGGTTCACAAAGAAATCGCCTACCAGACTTTTCTTGGGGATGAAAATAGCTGCCGCGATGCCTCCATACAGCAGCACGGGCAAGGCTATCCACCAGATGCGTTCGCTCATCAGCGTGCGACAAAGCAAAAACCAGTAGTTATTGAAAATCATCAATAGCCAGATGCCTGCGCAATAAGTAATCACTCCCGTGAATCCAAAATACTTCGGAAGCGTGATGATGGCAAACGGAACGAACAAGAAGAGCCAGAAGAGGTTAAACGTGTCCAAACCCGAGCGGATCAGCAAGAAGTCGATGATTTTGTTTCGCTTAACCGGCAACAGGAGGTAAGGTTTTACCTCCTGTGTCGGTGTTTTCTGAAACGGAAAACGCATGAGAAAATCGATAGCAAGCACAAACACCAACCCGCTGTTTAGCAGGTGATACGGTTCCATGCTTTGGGTGTCGAGCGCAAACGCAAAGGTCATACCGAAAAAGATCAGGTAGCCGGCCCAAAACACCGACATCGCAACCATCAGGTACTTGCCAAAGCGATTCTTGTCGTACATGGGGTGCCGCTTGGCAGCCAATTTACCATGTTTGCGTAATTCGTTAAAGAGCTTCATTATTTCTCAGGGCTTGTCATGGTCACTTCCACCTGATTCTTCTGATTGAGCAGGTCTGCTGCAAACTTCTGAACGTCCTTGGCCGTGATGCTGTTGATCAGTGCTTCGTAATTCTTCGCAATGTCTACGCCTGTAAACTGGTATTCGTCGATAGCCCTCAGCCAATAACTGTTTTCCCTCAAGTTTTCAGTGTGCTTCTTCAGCATGTACTCTTTTACTTTTTTCAGGTTAGCTTCCGATGGACCCGATGCACCCAGTTTATCGGCTTCGGCAAAGATAATCTTCATCAACTCTTCTTTCTTCGAAGGAGCCGTGTCGAAAATAATCTGCAGGTAAGCACTCTCTTTGGGGTAGCGTGTGATGTCTCCACCTACGTATACACCGTACGTTCCGCCAGCCTCTTCGCGCACCTTCTCTGTATACACCAGATCCAGAATCTGTCTCGTCATGTTCATCAAGATGGTATTTTTCAGGTCATATTTGCAAGTGCCATTGTACATCACCAGTATCGACGATTTCGGAGTCTCTTGTTCTCTCACAAACTCGTTTTTGTATATTCCCTTGCGCTTATCCATTTTGTTGTCCTTGAACGTCTCTTTGCGCTTGATCGACGGTAGTGCACCCAAGTATTCGGCAATCAAGGCTTTGTCTTTGGCTGCGTCTATATTTCCTACAAAGATGAACGTAAAGTCGCTGGCATCTTTGAAACGATCCATGTACATAGACAAAATCTTATCATAATCAATCCGGTCTATCATATCTGCTTTCAAGCGGATGGTTCTGGGGTGTTTGTTGTAAACAGCTGCTTGTACCGAGTCGCTGAAAGCCACCATCGGATTCACCTCCTGATTCTTCAAACTGGCCTTTGTGCGGTTTTTGTACGAGCTAAATGCATCTTCATCTTTACGCGGAGCTGTGAAGCTGAGGTAGGTCAATTGCAGCATGGTCTCTAAATCCTTCGGCGAGCAGCTACCACTAACACCCTCTGTAAGCAGTCCAACACCTGCAGTGGCACTGGCTTTCTTGCCGGCCAACACCTTTTCAAGGTCTACTCGGCTAAAGTTACCCAATCCGCCAACGGCCGCTACACTGTTCAGTTCTTTGATGTTGATAATCTCCGAGTCGGGAAACAATGAGTTACCACCCAAGCTCGAACCCTTCATCTGAATTTCGTCTGCTTTGAAATCGGTCTTTTTGAGAATCACCTTCACGCCGTTTGACAGGGTTAGTTCGGTTGTACCAAACAGCTTGTTCTCTTTCTCTGATACAATTTTGCCACCTTTGGGCTTTTGAGCCATCAGCGGTTCACTCGACACCTTGTCTACGTACGCCGTCAGCTTTTCGGCTTTCACCTCATTGATGGTCTTTAAAATCTCCTCTTTCGACGGGATTACGATGCCCTCTTTTTCGGGAGCGAGGATGGCAACCACCAAGTTGCTGTCTGTCACCAGTGTTTGCATCATCTGGTTTAGTGCGGCTACTGGAATAGAGGGAGCGATCTGGTTGATCAGTGCATATTCGTTTTCGATGCCCGGAATAGGCTCTTTGTCGAGAAAGTGGCGAACGTATTCCCCAACATATTTATCATTTTTGCGCTTATCGCGTTCGTTGTAAGCCGACTCCACTTGACGGAGATACTCGGCACGAGCACGCGTATATTCCGATTCGGTGAAACCAAACTGGCGAGCACGCTCTGTTTCGCGAAGTAAGCTAGCTATGCCACTCTCTACCGCTCCCTCTTTGCAAGCCACCACGCCGGTAAAAGCATCTTTGGTTTTAGCCACAAAGAAATTAGAATCGTAAGCTCCTGCAAAAATAAAAGGAGGATTGGCCGTCTGAGTCAACTCTCTTAAACGAGCACTTAGCATGTTGCTTATCAATGAGGTAGCGTAGCTTTGCGCCAGGTAACCCACGTTGTTCTTCTGATCGTCGGGGATGGCGTCGTGCTTGTTGAATACCAATACTTGGATCATCGGTTGCTCTTTATCCTTTTCGATAACGATAATTGGTTCCTTGTTATTGTTTACCGGATAGTATTCGCGTTTGGCTGCGTTAGGCTGAGCAGGGATGTCGGCAAACATCTTTTTAATCTGCGCCTCAATAGCATCTACGTCAATATCTCCTACTACAATAATTCCTTGCAAGTCGGGGCGATACCATTTTTCGTAATAGTCCCTCAAGGTTTGATACTTGAAGTTCATCACCACCTCCATGGTGCCGATGGGGAAGCAAGTCTCATACTTGGTTCCGGCAAACATCTGCGGCAATATCTTCTCCTGTAAACGCTGCATGGCGCTCATGCGTGTGCGCCACTCTTCGTTGATTACCCCACGCTCTTTATCAATCTCTTTGTGATCGAGCGTCAGGTCGTTCGACCAATCGTGCAGAATCATCAAACAAGAGTCGATAGCCCCGGGTGTTTGCACAGGCACATTCGAGATGTTATATACCGTTTCCTCTATAGAGGTATAAGCATTCAAGTTTTCGCCAAACTTCACCCCAATACGTTCGAGGTAAGAGACAAGCGAATTGCCCGGAAAATGAGTTGTTCCGTTGAACGACATGTGCTCCAAGAAGTGAGCCAATCCGCGTTGGGTAGCCTCTTCTTGAATAGATCCCACTTTCTGTGCGATGTAGAAATCGGCACGGTTGGCCGGGAGTGCATTCTTGCGGATGTAGTACGTTAATCCGTTGTCAAGTTGCCCGATGCGTACGTTTGGGTCGACCGGTATGGGCGGTAGCTGCTGTTGAGCCATTGTCTGTTGAGCGCTGCAGCATACGCCTATTATAGCTGCAAATAAGCCACGAAATAAATGTTTCATTATTGTTTTCTTATTAAATGAATTGTTAACTGAGTTATTGCTTCACTGCCTCTCTGATGCGAACCAACTTCGTCAACAACTCTTCCAGCAGGTCGAGTTGCAACATATTGGCTCCGTCGCTCTTCGCTGCAGCGGGGTTTTCGTGTGTTTCGATAAAGAGTCCGTCTACACCTACCGCAATACCGGCTTTGGCTACGGTTTCGATCAGTTGCGGCATACCGCCTGTCACTCCGCTCGTTTGGTTGGGTTGTTGCAACGAGTGTGTCACATCCAATATCACCGGGAAGCCGAATGTTTGCATTTCGGGGATGCCGCGGTAGTCTACGATCAAGTCCTGATAACCGAATGTGGTTCCACGCTCGGTGATCATTACGTTCGGGTTACCCGCCTCTACCACCTTGTCTGCAGCAAAACGCATGGCGTGGGGCGACAGGAACTGCCCTTTTTTAATGTTCACCACCTTACCCGTTTTTGCAGCCGCCACCAGTAAATCGGTTTGGCGACAAAGAAAGGCCGGTATTTGCAACACATCCACATAAGCCGCTGCCATCTCGGCCTCTTCTGCGGTGTGGATATCAGTTACAGTAGGCACTCCGAAGGTGTCGTGCACCTTTTTCAGTATGTTGAGCGCCTGTTCATCGCCAATGCCGGTGAACGAGTCGAGACGCGAACGGTTCGCTTTGCGATACGACCCTTTAAATACGTAAGGAATTTGCAGACGTTCGGTTATTCCGATTATCCGCTCGGCAATGCGCATGGCCATCTCTTCCCCTTCAATCACGCATGGGCCCGCCAGTAGGAAGAAGTTACCTGCCGGGTTGTTTTTAAGCTCTATCATTCTCTATATAGTCATGTTTAATTAGGTATAATCAATGTTATCTTTTCGTGCAAGATGCCAATTTCGAGCGGAAAGTGTTTGGGCAATATTCGGCCATCCAAATCGACCGGTGCATTGCGTGCGCGCAACACCCTTACCTTCTTAGTGCGGAAGCTTTTTACCCTTTTGTGGTTCAATATGCGCCCTTGAATCAGCATCCACAGCCCCGCCATGGTTTGCAACAGCTCGGGGCGATAGATCACCGACACATCGAGCCAACCGTTGTAAGGCACCGCGCTGGGTGTCTGTCCGTAGCCGCAAGCACTGCCCACACACACCGTCATGATGCGTCCGCGGATATGTTCATCGTTAATTCGAAGATGCATCCGATAAAGGCTGCGTTCAAAAAATAGCAGAAAGAATGCGGCCAGATAGGAGAGGAATTTGACCCCCCAGAAACGTTTGGTTTGGTCGGTTATCTTTACGATTCGAGCGCCCAGCCCTATATTTACCGCGTTGAGAAAGTAGCGTCGTTGGTGTTGAGTGCCGTCGAAGTAGCTGCAGTACCCCACATCTATCTTTTTGCGGCGGTTGTTGATGATCCAATCCACCGCATGCTTATACTCCATATCCAGGTCCCAGAATCGTGCAAAGTCGTTCCCGATACCATTGGGAATCAGTCCGATGGCAATCTCCTCTTTTCGTTCGGCTTTGGAGTTCATGATTCCGTTCAGTGCATCGTTCAATGCCCCGTCGCCACCCACCACTACAATGATGCGGTATCCATTGTTGGCCAAGATGCCGGCAAGTCGTTCTACCGAGCCAAAACCTTCCGATTGCACATAGTCATAGGTCACCCCTTTGCTGTCCATGTACTCCTTTATCTCTTTCCATCGCTTTTGCACTTTCCGTGTTCCGGCCTTGGGGTTGTATATCACCCCCCATTTTTCTGGTTCTACGCTCATAGCTTATTTCTTTTGCCCGTACATACTCTTCGCCAAAGATACTAAACTTCTCGAATTTTCTGTTTTACAACCGCAATTTTTTCTTCCAAAGGTAGCGAAGCATTTATCCATTCGATGGTGAATCCCCGTCGCTCCATTCCTCTGAACCAGGTCATTTGCCGCTTAGCAAACTGATGAATGGCCGTTTCGAGCTCCGTAAACATTTCCTCGTAGGTTATTTTATCGGTAGCATATAACGTCAAAAATTTATATTCCAGTCCGTAATAAATCAAATCCTCGGGTGCGATACCTTCGGCCATCAGTCGGCGCACCTCGTCTACCATTCCCTCGTCCAGTCGTTGCTTCAGTCGTCGGGTGATCTTCGCTCTTCGCAACTCCCTGTCTATGTCTACCCCGATGATGAGGCTGTTCAGTGCCGGGAATTCCCGCTCTTGCACCGGATGCTGTTTGTAATACTCCTCAATCTCAATGGCCCTGATGGCCCGTTTCACCGTATCCACATCCGTCGAGTTATGTAACGTTTTATACTGCCTCAATGTTTCCGTCAGCTCCTCGAGCGATTGATCGGAAAGCCGTTCGCGCAGCTCCGTATTTTCGGGCACAGGCATCAGCCGGTAGCCTTTCAGTACCGATTCCAGGTACAAACCCGTACCTCCGCACACGATGGGCAGCAGTCCGCGTTGCTTCATCGCTTCGTAAGCCTTTAGGAAGTCACGTTGATATTCGAATACGTTGTATTTATAGCCCGGGTCGGCAATGTCTATCAGGTGATAAGGTATCTGCCGGCCGTTTACGGTGTAGTCTGCCAAATCCTTTCCCGTTCCCAAATCCATGCCTCGATAGATTTGTCGAGAGTCAGCACTGATGATTTCGGTGTGTAGTTCGGCAGCCAGCGCTGCCGCAAACGGTGTTTTCCCCGATGCGGTGGGGCCAAGTATGGCGATCAAATCATAGTTTGGCATGTTTGTCATCTTTAAAATTTGCGACAAAGATATGAAAAAGGAAGTGAAAAATCGGGGCGAAAGTTTTAAATGGTGTTATAAAACATCTGTTTTGATGCGTTATGTTTGCGAGTTTCAAAAAAGTGCGTACCTTTGCACTGTGTTTTTCATAGTATTAGATTTAAGGTTAACAAAGGTTGGAGCAAGGCGTTGCTCCTTTTTTTATGTCTATATGTCTCGTAATGGTGATATTGCACCTCTACCATTGTATCCATTGCGATTGCTACCCAAAACAAATATCTTATTTGGCTTTAGCACCTTTATTTTTTTTCTGGTGTGTATGCTGGACTTGTGTTATTCATGCTCATTGTTTTTAGATTTTCAGTTGACTGCAATTTGTAGTCAACTCACTACCATCTTTCTTTAATTGTGTTTTCAGCACGATCAAATAATTACCGAACTATTTAAACACAAAAAAAGGCGAGTTGCCCCGCCTTAGTTGTATTCACAACGGAATAATCCTTATTGTGATTAGCTTAAAATTGTAATGGCAAATATAAGACTTAATATTTAATATTTGCAAATTTATTGCTAAAAAACTTGCAAATTAAATTCTATTAATTAAATTTATATCTGCTAAGCTATTTCGTTAACATTAAACTATAGACCATGAGTAAAATTTTAGGGCTTGATTTAGGAACAAACAGTATTGGATGGGCGTTGGTGGAGAAAAACCAAGAAGGAGCCTTTACAGGCATCGTAAATGCCGGAAGTCGTATCATTCCAATGGATGCCGAGACAATGAAAAACTTTAATAATGGGATAACACAAACTCAAACTGCCGAGAGAACAAGGCTACGTGGCGTAAGGCGTCTGCTCGAACGATCTTTGTTAAGAAGAGAACGTATTCATCGCTTATTAAATACCATGAACATTTTGCCGGTTCATTATGCCGAAAAGATTGACTTCGTTCATCGATTAGGTAAATTTTTAGGAGAAGAAGAACCTAAATATGCTTATAAGAAAGATGAATTTGGAAAGGCTCAATTCCTCTTTATGGATTCTTTTACCGAAATGTTGGAAGACTTCCAGAAACATCAACCCGAATTGGTTTTAAATAATAAAAAAGTCCCTTATGATTGGACGATTTACTATTTAAGAAAAAAAGCATTGGATCGCGCTATAACTAAAGAAGAATTAGGCTGGATTATTCTCCAATTTAACGCCAAAAGAGGTTACTACCAACTTAGAGGGGAAGACGATGAATCTATAAAAGAAGGAAAAAAAGAGGAGTATTTTGCTTTAAAGGTGATTCGTGTGGAGGCCGACAATTCATCCGTAGCGAAAAGAGATGAAACATGGTATAACGTGTATCTCGAAAATGGCTGGATCTACAGACGTACCAGTAAAGTTCCATTAGACTGGGAAGGTAAAATTAAAG
>JAGOOC010000039.1:0-10612 GCA_017992695.1 Bacteroides sp.
TCTTTAGTCAAATCATCTTGTGAATTAAAATAATCCATTGTCTCTTCTATAAAGCCTTTATTCGATTGACTTGGCTTTAACTTGAAACAGAAAGCATTGGTATTATTAAAATCGATTAAACCCACAATGTGCTCAGAAACTTTTCGTCCTTGATACAACAAACTGTCTATGCCTCCTTTTGATAGTGTATAACTACCAAAACGCTGTTCGTAGATGGCTTTAGTTAGTTCGAAAAAAGATATAAAATTACTTTTTCCTACTCCGTTAGAACCAATGAATACGTTTAATCGATGAAGAGGAAGTTTTAATTCTCTTATCGATTTGTAATTCTTAATGATAATTTGTTCTATCATATGATTGTCCATTAAATTGTAAACAGTTCCGCAAAAACACAAAGCCAAAATACAAAGTTATTGATTTAATCGGCATAATCAAATGTGATTAATATTTAATTTCAAACTTACATGACAAATAGTAAAAATAGCTCTTTGAATCATCTGCGTTACGAAAATGATGGGACGTTATGATGAACTTATCAAATAAACAAGTATCCTTGAAAAGAAGAACTGACTATAAAGCAAGAGGGAAGCAAAAAGAAGAGAAAACAGCAAGGTAAGAACAGAAGGATGATTCCACTTAAACAACTGTATATCACCAAAGTAAAACAACCAAATCAAGCAAATTAAATCATACTTTCCATTGTTTGCAAAAGATATACTTTAACAGTGAGTTAAGTACGTACTCTTGCATGCAAGAAGTACGTACTCCTTCATACCAAAAGTACGTACTCTTACACCCAAGAACATAGGAACGAAGAAAAGCAATTAACAATGTTAAAAACAGGCACCCCTAATACTTCCTAAATTCCAACCGTGCATAGTCTGATTGCAGAATCAATGTATTACGAGTAAGCACATCGACCTTGAAGTGTTGCAAGGTATCATTCATGCCAAGCGGATGCAGGCTTTCTTGAGTAGAAGCACCCAGAATGCGCACATGCAGTGAATCTTCGGTGTAGTCAAATTCACCAAAATAACTACCGCTATTTAAATTCCGAATATGAATAAGATGCAGCTGAAAACCATAATAGATGTTTTCGGCCTTCTCTGTTTCGCCATTGGCATAGGTAATGTGGCGCATTTGCCAAAACCCATCCAAAAGACGGTGCTCATACATGGGGCCGCATGCGGTAAAGCTCAGGGCCAATATCAATAAAACAATCCATTTTCTTTTCATCATTTCTTCCTCCCTATCCATCCTGTTTTACGAACCGTAAGCATACCGCCTTGGCTCTTACCAATCAAATCGCCACCATCGACTGCACCTGCTAAAGTAAAACTCCAACCGGCTAATTGCTTAGGCGAATAGGCAACCTCTACCAAGGCGTTTTTATTGCTCTTGATCTCTTGAAAAGGCGAGCCGTAAGTTCCCCAATGCTGCGCAAAACTCATCAGCACCCGGTAACCAAGCTGCGAAGAGGGCTTACCGCTGAAGCCTACGTGAAAGGCTTTCACCCGGTTGCTGCGAAAATCGAGCCCACCGTCTTCATTGTACAGCGGAGCAATGAGCAACGGATTGCCGATGCCTTGCCCCCAATGTTCCCAACCGGCATATTGACCGTTGTTGTAATAGTTATCGGCACCGGTATATTTCTCATTCATGCCCTGAAGCGGAGAGTGAAAAGCACCGGACTGATGCTTGGTGTACAGGAACTCGCCAACCACCGTTTCTACCAACGGATTCTTGGGCAAGGTGACTTCGACCCCGGCCAAACAGTCGCGCCAGAAACCGTACTTCATCATCATCCCCGAACCATCATCGAAGTAGTGTTCGTAGTATCCTCTTACTTTCCATTCGGGAAAACGATAACCTACCGAGAAGTTGTAGCTGCCCAGGTGGTTGCCATAAATATTAATCTGATCGCTCTCGGATGAACCCTCGCCTCCGCTCATGGGGAAGATGACGCGCAGGTAATCCATAAATCCGTGGGGCGAAGCGAGTATGTTATCTTCCGAGTAGTGGCACTCGCCACCAAACTGAGCGGCCATCTCCATGCCAAATTCTACGGTAAGCGGAAGGGGTTCCTTCTCCATTTTAAGGAAAAAAGATTTGGAGTGGTAAAGGGCGTTGGTTACATACGACGAGCGTTTTTGGGTGAAGTCTTGCTGAAACTGTTCGTCGGTAAACCGACCATAAGCAAGGTGTCCTTTGAGGTGCAACCAACCACGAGTGCCCGGAAACGGAATGTAGTGGGGTATCGACAGTCGAACTTGGGGAATGGGGCGGGCATTGGTCGAGAAGGTCATGCCACCGGTGCTGAGCGCATCGTTTTTCAATTCGCTTCCTCGCTCTTTGCTGCCCACGCTAAGCTCCCAGAAGCGGTAACGCACGTCGGCATAGGCTTGCTGAACGACGTAAGAAGAGGTGAATCGATGCAGCGCTGCGAGCTCTAACCCGAAGGCGTAGGAAAATTTCTTATCGGCTTCCATGTTCCGAAAAACACCGGCAGCGAGGTAAGCGTTATTTTTCTGAATAGAGGACAGCCCGTGCTTATTGGCTGTAAGCCAAAAGGGAGTATGGCTACCGCTGCTCGGGGTGGCTCCTGACTCCACACTGTAGCTTAATCCTTTACTCAATTGTGCATGGGCACAGGGAGAGAATAGCAGGATCAGGGCAAGGAGATAGTTTCTATACATACTCAAAGCTTTGTTTATTATTGTTTTGCAATTTACTTACCTATCGGCTGAATTCGCCTACGCACGTCTTTGGAGATCTCCAGAAACATGTAATTTAACTTTCCCGAATGAATGCCTTCTTCATTCTGTTTGTACTTCTTATCGGCATATTGTTTCGACTTATCAAACGTAATAAGCGACATCTCATTTTGAGATTTTCCTACCATAGTCGAATCCAATTGCTCGTCGGGGAAGAAATCATCTAAATCGACATCGCCAATCATAGTGGTTTCGAGGAAATGCATCTTTTTATGCTTGCTATCAATGTAATAGCCCACAAACATGTGTCCGGGTGTACGCACCAAGATCGGGTCGATGTTGATGGCACGAAGCAGTGAAGCAAAGAGCACACTGCCGTCGACACAGTTAATTTGAGACGACTCTAAGGAGTCATCGAACGTGCGCACGCGCTGCGAGTAAACCACATTGCTCGACAGACTGGTGTTGGAAACGGAGCTGTACCTGAATTGTCGTTTTTGCAACACATTCCACAAGGCGTACACTTGTTTATCTACAGCCGCTGTGTCGGGGTTTTGATAGCCAAGGAAGCGATTGACAATGCGGGTATTGAGTGCTTCGCGCAGCAGTTTGTCGATCATCGGATTGTCCTCATTGACATAAGCGGCAAAGAAGATGCCGGTATCGTGAAATTTGGTTCCGTTGGAGACATAGCCCAGCAAACACTCGTTGATGCTGCGTACCGAGAAGGTGCGCACACGCTGGCCATAGTTTTTGCCATTCAGTTCTACGCTGATGGAAACGCTGATGGGTTGAGCCTGCGTATTGTTCTTCAAGGCTTCATAGTTCCAAATGATATCGGGGTAGATCACATAGGTTTTATGGGGTTTATCGAGCACAAACTCTGAAATGGAACGGGAAAAGAAAGGGGTTTCGGCTACTTCTATACGCACCCGGCTATAGGAAGAGCGAGACTTTACCTTGATGGCTATGCACGATTTGGGGTTGCCCAGATAGGTGGTATCGGTAGGTACAATGACTTGTGCATCGGTGCTGGCCACCGAAAGTATGGCTGATGGAAAAATGTTTCCACCCAATTCATCTACAATCTCAAAATCAGATGAGGAGGAGTTGCATCTAAAGATTGAAACAGCCGCTGCTGTTAGCAAAAGCAAAATAGTTACAACTACGATCTCTCGTCTGCGCTGCTTGAATTTTAATTTAATCATTGATTTATCTTTTCTAAATAATTTGCCAAAACAAAGATGCTACCTCTTAGTCACGAAACAAAGATAAATGTTTTTATTCGTAATTCGCGGATTTTAATTAAAATGTAATACCTGTTTCACTTAACCGTAACAAAGTTACGCCATCTTTGTAGCATCAAAGAAATAAAACGTAACTTTGTAGTATCACATTAATAGGAAATACAATGAACAATTACCGTATTTTAGTTGTCGATGATGAAGAGGATCTTTGCGAAATTCTAAAGTTTAATTTAGAAAACGAAGGGTACGAAGTAGACACCGCTTTCTCGGCCGAAGAGGCACTGAAACTGAACATCAGTAGCTACAATCTGTTGCTGCTAGACGTGATGATGGGTGAGATATCCGGATTCAAGCTGGCCAACATACTGAAAAAGGAGAAGAAAACAGCAGGTGTTCCCATCGTCTTTATAACGGCCAAAGACACGGAAAACGATACCATCACCGGGTTTAACTTAGGAGCCGATGATTACATCTCGAAACCTTTTTCGCTACGCGAGGTCATGGCGCGTGTTAAAGCGGTGCTGCGTCGCACGGCTGTGGCCGAAACAGAACAGGCACCCGAACAGCTTAACTACCAAGCCTTGGTCATTGACATCGGCAAGAAGAAAGTCAGTATTGCCGGCGAAGAGGTGTCGCTCACCAAGAAGGAGTTCGAGATTTTATTCCTCTTGTTGCAAAACAAAGGGCGAGTATTTTCGCGCGAAGACATGCTGAGCCGGATATGGAGTGACGAGGTGTATGTGCTCGACAGAACCATTGATGTGAACATCACTCGTTTACGAAAGAAAATAGGCGTTTACGGTAAGTGCATCGTTACGCGCTTGGGTTATGGATATTGTTTCGAAACCGAATAGATAAAAGATGAGCAGACCTGTTAATCCTAAACACTTTCTCACGTTCAGCCGGAAGCTATTTCTTTCGGTTATTGTGCTTTTCATCACCTTTGCTGCTTGCTTCATTACTTATCAGTACAAGCGCGAAAAGGAGTATAAAATAGAACTGCTTCATACGCAGCTACAAGATTACAATGCACGGTTGCACGAAAAGATAGATACACTCACACACGCCAAGGAGCAACTGAAAGCGTTTATCAGTAAACATGCCATGCCCGATCTGCGCGTTACAATTATCGATCTGAAAGGGAAAGTGCTCTTCGATAGTTATCAACCCAATTATAAGGAGCTCGAAAACCACCTGAGCCGCAAAGAGGTGAGCAAAGCGCTGCAAAGTGGCAATGGGTTTGATGTGCGCCGCACTTCAGAGACAACAGGCCTACCCTACTTCTACTCGGCTACGGCCTTTGACAATTACATTGTGCGCTCGGCACTGCCTTACAACGTGAGTTTGATTAACAACCTGGCGGCCGATTCGCACTACATCTGGTTCACGCTGATGGTGACGATGATACTGATTCTTCTCTTCTACAAGTTCACCAATAAGCTGGGAACGTCGATTAGCCAGCTGCGAGAGTTTGCCATGCGTGCCGATAGGAATGAGCCTATTGAAATGGAGATGCAATATATTTTTCCGCACAATGAATTGGGCGAAATATCGCAACACATTATCCAGATTTACAAACGCCTGCACGAAACCAAAGAGGCGCTTTACATTGAACGCGAGAAGCTGATTGCTCACCTGCAAACCTCTCACGAAGGGCTTGGTGTGTTTAATAAAGATAAAAAAGAGATACTGGTCAACAACCTGTTTACGCAATACAGCAACCTCATCTCGGACTCGAACTTGCAAACAGCCGAAGAGGTTTTTGCGATCATCGAGTTGAAGCCGATTACCGGCTTCATCAATCAGATGCAGAAACGCCCGGTGGGAAACAAGGAGAAGCGCAAGGCCATCACACTGAACAAGAACGGTAAGACTTTTCTGGTGGAGTGCATCATTTTTCAAGACCTGAGTTTCGAAATAAGCATCAACGACGTGACGCAAGAGGAGGAACAGAAGCGCCTGAAACGACAACTGACGCAGAACATTGCACACGAGTTGAAGACGCCGGTAAGCAGCATTCAAGGGTATCTGGAAACGATTGTAAACAACCCCGACCTTGCGCGCGAGAAGATGAATGTGTTTCTGGAGCGCTGTTATGCGCAGAGCAACCGCTTGAGCAGGTTGTTGCGCGACATCTCTGTGCTCACCCGCATGGACGAGGTGGTGAACATGGTGGATATGGAACGGGTGGATCTTTCGGCGTTGATAGACAACATCATCAACGAAGTGTCGTTGGAGCTGGAAGAGAAGCAGATTAAGGTAGAAAACTTGGTTAGGCCACACATGCAGTTGCGGGGCAATTACTCGCTGCTCTACTCCATCTTTCGCAACCTGATGGACAATGCCATCGCTTATGGGGGGAACAACATCAACATTCGCATCAACTGTTTCCGTGAAGATGAGAACTTCTACTACTTCAGTTTTGCGGATAGCGGTGGCGGTGTATCGCCCGAACACTTGAACCGTCTTTTCGAACGCTTCTATCGCGTCGATACGGGTCGTTCGCGCAAATTGGGTGGCACGGGCTTGGGACTTGCTATTGTAAAAAACGCCGTTATCATTCATGGCGGAAGTATCTCGGCCAAGAATAATAACGGCGGTGGGTTAGAGTTTGTATTTACGCTGGCTAAAGAGAAATAAATTTGCCTTCGTGCGACGTAAATAAATTCGTTTGCATGCAGCATAAGTAAATTCTCCTGCATGCAAACGTAAAGGGAAGCTCTTAATTGCTCTCGATGGTCACTACTCCTTTTTTCAACCCTTTAGCGGTTGCTTCAAGTGTAATCTTTCCACTTTGTTCGGTCGATTGCACAATGGCAGTCATCATGCCACTAAACACTTTCATCTTCGGTGTTTGAAACGATTCGAGTGATGCGGGGTTGCCATTGGCTCCGGCACGGTAGGTTCCGGCACCTTTCACCTTGAAACTTATTTCAGTAGTGGCATCGGGGCAGAGATTGCCATCCTTATCGACTACCTTAACGGTGAAGAACGAGAGGTCCTTGCCATCGGCATGGATTACGCTGCGGTCGGGAACCAATTCGATATGATCGGGTTTGCCTGCGGTGCGTATCTCTTGTTCGGCAACGGCTTTGCCGTCTTTGTCATAGGCCACCACTTTCACGGTGCCCGGTTCGTATTTCGTATCCATCCACATGAGGCGGTAGCGTTGCTGACGTTTGAAGTTGGCAACCGAGAGCGAGTCGCCGCTGTTGTTTACATTCACCGAAAGGTCTTTGGTGCGTTTGCCTTGGCTCTTACCATTGATGAAGAGTTCGGCAGTGGGGTGATTGGTGTAAACAAACACCGGGGTCACTTCGCCTTCGCGTCCTTTCCAATTCCAGTGAGGCAAGATGTGCAGGGTCTCTTCGTCCTTGTTCCAGTGGCTGCGATATAGATAATAGCGGTCTTTGGGCAGACCGGCCAAGTCGATGATACCAAACAGGGAAGAGTGGCTGGGCCAATCGGTATAATAAGGGGTAGGCTCTCCTAAATAGTCGAAGCCGGTCCATACAAATTCGCCAATGCAATAAGGCAGGTCTTCGTGCTGGATGAAATCATCTTCGGGCAGGTTAGACCATCCGCAATGCTCTACATCGTACGAAGAGGATTGGTGGTCGTCGTACTTTTTCATAGACGCACGAACAACGGGAAACTTATACACCCCGCGCGAGCTAACGGTAGAGGCTGTTTCGCTACCCAGAATAATCTGTTGGGGAAGCTTCTTATAGTTCTCTTGGTATTTGTGCGGACGGTAATTGAATCCGGCTACATCCATAACGGCAGCCATGTTGTTGTTCACCACGGCATCCGGGGCATCCATGCCTTGTGTTACAGGGCGGGTGGGGTCTTCGCGGTGACAGATGTCTTGCAGGTAACGCGAGAGTTTGGGTCCGCGATCGCCGTTCCATTGGTCGGGCACCTCGTTGCCAATGCACCACATTACGATGCTGGGGTTGTTGCGGTAATTGTGTATCAGGTTGACCAAATCTTTTTCGGCCCATTCGTCAAATAGTTTGTGGTATCCATTCTGGAGCTTGGCGCCTTTCCACTCGTCAAATGATTCGGCCATCACCATCATACCCATCTCGTCGCAAGCACGGATAAGTTCGGGTGCAGGCATGTTGTGAGAGGTACGAATAGCGTTGCAGCCCATCTCTTTGAGGATACGTACCTGGCGACGGATGCCGGCTTCATTGGCAATGCCGCCCAGTGGGCCAAGGTCGTGGTGGTTGCACACGCCTTTAAATACGGTCTTTTTGCCATTGAGGAAGAATCCTTCGTTGGGGATAATTTCGATGGTACGAATGCCAAATGTAGTGGTGTATTCGTCTTTGAGCGTAGTACCTTCGTACACTTTAGATACAGCTGTATATAGCGTAGGGCTCTCGGGGCTCCACAACGCAGGTTGAGTTACGACGAGGGATTGTGTGAAGCGGTTTTCATCGAACTGCGTTCCTTTCTCTTCGTTGGTAGTAAGCACTTTTCCCGATTTGTCCTTGATTTGGGTTACAATGCGATAGGCATCGAAACGCTTTCCGGCGGGTAAAGACAGTGTTGTTTTCAGCTCCACCTTGGCATAGTCGGGTTTAACTACAGGGGTGGTGAGTTGGGTTCCCCAAGTAGGGATATGGGCATCTTCATTGATAACCAAGTGCACATTGCGGTACAATCCGGCTCCGGGATACCAGCGCGAAGACTCTGTATCGTTCTCGAGACGCACAGCAAGGGTGTTCTTCTCGCCTACCTTTAAATAAGGAGTGGCATCAATTTCGAAACTGTTATAACCAAAAGGCCAGTAACCGGCTTCGTGCCCGTTGACGTAAACCCGTGCATGGCTCATGGCGCCATCGAATAGCAGGGTTGCCTTTTTTCCTTTGGTAAACTCGGGGGCATCAAAGTCGAGACGATACCAGCCCACCCCAACAAAAGGAAGGCCTCCGGTGCGACCGGCATGTTCCATCGCTTCCTTCTGACCATCTTGGGTGATGGCTACTTTCTGCTTATCGTTTTGAATACTAAAAGGTCCGTAGATAGCCCAATCATGGGGTACGGTAACCGATTGCCATTGACGTACATCGCTGCCGGATTCACTAAAAGATGCGTTGTCTTCACGAGTAAACTTCCAGCCTTTTTCGAACGTCTGTGTGGTTCGTACTTGTGCTTGCAGCAACAAAAAAACAGGAGATAACATGAGCAATATGAATGCCAGTTCCACTCTTTTCTTCATAAAGGTAATTGTATTTATAGTGTGATTCAGTAAAATGCATTATCGAATGCTTGATACAAAAATAGTCATTTATTTATTAATGCCGTTCGTTTTATATAAAAAGTTCATTTTTCAACCTGCTATACTTACTTTTTTTGCGGAAATTGGAAGAGATAACCCACTTTAAAAATTAACTCGTAGGCGGAATAAGTTACGTTTGGCCGGAAAGCATACGTATTGGAACGATGAATATAGGCAGGAACAAGATAGAGATTCCACCCGTTTTTTGATTGATAGCCGAAAGCTGCCTCAACATGTGTGAAGTTCACAGCGCCTTTATCTCCTTGAACATCTAGCTTGGTAAGCTTTTCTTCGTGCAAGTTTCGCTCGGGTGCATAGCCTTTCCAAGTGAAGAGGCGATAGTAGTTGAAACGGGTTTTCAGCCGTAAGCCACTACCTTCATCGGCCATAACGAGGTGCAAAGCGGAGCTAAAGCCACTACCAAAATTATAATCGCGATCGACAACCCAATAGTAATCGGAAAGGTATGCACCAAGGCCCACACCGGTAAGAAAGAACTGTCCGTTCAGGCTAAACCCTCCCCTCTCTTTACGGTCGTATTGAACGCCCAGACCAAAAGCAGCGACTTGCGCCATCCGATAAGGGGTTTGACTGTACACTTTAACGGGGGCATCGAGGTAATCGAACTGCTGATAAAGCCCAACATCAAGGGTTTCTGTATCGGTTTCTTTCAGCACTTTATTCCAAATTAGTCCGGATAGGTGAAACTGATTGATGTAGATGCGGCCTCTTCCTATATTTACGCGAACACCCAGTTCGAACCAGTCATAGGGTTTCTCGCACTCGGAGCGGTCGGGGTTGTAAGTAAGATCGGCAGCCAGTTGCAGGTAAGGGTGGTAGTTGGCGTTCATCTCGGGTTTAAGCAAGTGCCCTCCAAGACTAACGTTAGCCGCTATCGGCGTGCGGTCTCTATGGGCACGCGATCGGTTGAAGGTTCGATCGTAAATTCTCCACACCACCTCGCCTATGCCTATACCACCTACCGTGGTACTAATCAAGTCGTTGATAGAGGGTTGTTCATTTTCCATCAAATACTCCCACATCAAACTTCCGGCAAAGATGTAAGGAATCGATGCATAGAAGTTGAACCCACAAGCACGTGTTACCTGATAGTATAAAGCTCCGTGCAACGGATGAAGAAAGTTGTTGGTACCAAACAGATCGTTATCCCATACAAATTTGCTCTTCAAGTTATATCGAATGGTCTGCGAATTGACACTAGAGAAGTTTGCTCTCAACACATATCGATTGATGCCCCATATACCAAGGTTTACTCCGGCTATCCCGGCAAGCGAATAGGTTGCTTTTTTAAGAAAAGACATGGAAGTGGGTAACCGAGCAACTGAATCAAGAACAGCTGA
>JAGOOC010000039.1:10712-24920 GCA_017992695.1 Bacteroides sp.
GAACAGCTGAGTCAGAAGCAGCTGAATCAGGAACAGCTGAGTCAGATTCGACTACCTGTGCTTGCAGACCAGAGGCAAACCCACACAGCAGCAAAGAAAGGAGAATGATTCTCGTTTTCATCTGTTATTCTACTTCCTAATTAAGTATGCATTTTAACACTGAACACTGAAGATTGGTTCACCAACCTTGCGCATCGTTCGCATAGGCAACTATGATGCTTGTCCATGCATCGGAAAGCATCTAACAAACACCTCGGGGATAGGAACATTCAACATCATTAGCTACGATTATAATGAAGAGAATCAGATGCTTCGCATTCGGTTCAAACGTACATAATGACAGAGCGAGCGAACTTTTGACATTGAAAACATGACAATTAGTCTACTCACCTAACGCATTGGATATTGGCACATCTTTTGTCCATTTACTAGTGAACAACGATTCCGGAAAACGTAACAAGAAAGTGAATCTATATTAACCTGAATGTTTAATTTTTAAAATGGAGGATTTAATGATGATGCCTATTAGAAAAAATCAAAATTGGTTACCGGGTATTTTTAATGATTTCTTGGATAACGAATGGATGGCTAGAGCAAATGCAACTGCACCTGCTATCAATGTGATTGAATCGGAGAAGAACTACAAAGTAGAGTTAGCGGCTCCGGGTATGATGAAAGAAGACTTCAACATTCGTATTGATGAGGATAATAACCTCGTGATAAGTATGGAGAAAAAGAGCGAGAAAAAAGAAGAAAGGAAAGAAGATCGTTATTTGCGTCGCGAGTTCTCGTACACGAAGTTCCAGCAAACCATGATTCTGCCCGACAACGTTGATAAAGAGAAGATCTCGGCACAAGTAGAACATGGGGTATTAACCATCGAACTACCTAAACTCTCGGAAGAGGAGGTGAAGAAGTCTGAAAGATTGATTGAAGTGAAATAATACTGGTAAGCAATAGATGTGCTGGATGACTCTATGGGTCATCCGGCATTTTTTTTAAACTTTATGTAAATAGTTTGTCCGGCAAAATTAAATACGTTACTTTGCACATGCATTACGCTTTGAATAAGTGCTCACAATTAGGACAAACCGCAAAATGAAAACCCCAAAGAGAAGAAAAAAGAGGTCTCAAACCAAAATTAGATACATCATTGTTATTCTTATTCTGATTCCCGTGTTGTATGGACTATATCTCTATAGCCAGCAGACGATAAGCCGCACGGCACAACCGACGATAGAGCAGTACGATGATCTTGAAATTCCCCTACTACGCACCGACCAAGAGCAGCAACTCATTAGACACACGGGATACACCGTTTCATACAATCAGTCGTGGCGAATTCCCAACTGGGTAGCCTATGAGCTGACTCGAGAAGAGACAAAGGGAACTGAAAAGCGAGGTAACCGATTCATCGTCGATCCTCTCACTGAGGGGTACACGGCAAGCAACACCGACTATGCACGATCGGGGTACGACAAAGGACACATGGCTCCGGCAGCAGATATGAAGTGGAGCAGCAAGGTTATGAAAGAGTCCTTCTACTTCAGTAACATCTGTCCGCAGCACCCGGAGCTAAACCGACGCAGGTGGAAAGACCTTGAAGAGAAAACGCGCGATTGGGCCATGGCAGACAGCGCCATTGTAATCATCTGCGGTCCCATTATCGGTGCACAACCTAAAACCATAGGAAAGAATCAAGTTGTTGTTCCACAGCAATTCTTTAAAGTTATTCTTTCACTCTACGCCTCGTCGCCCAGAGCCATTGGTTTTCTTTTCGACAATGAGCGTTCAGTAGCCCCTTTGAGCACCTACGCCGTTACTGTAGATAGCATTGAAAGGCTCACAGGCATGGATTTTTTCGCTCCGCTACCCGATGAGTTTGAGGAGCAACTAGAGTCGGCTTACCAAGCTGCTGAATGGAACCTCAACTGACCGGGTTCGGCTCAATCGACTATTCGTTTCAATTCCGCTTCTAGGCCATGAGGCTTTCACACCCATGCCTCGCTACAATTATATTTAAAGAATAACCTTATAGTAACAAAACTATTGCAAACCGAAAGGTAGTTGTATTTGATTTCTTCCTATCTTTGGGGCAATTTTCAAAAAAGCATCAGTTCCATGAATACAAAAAGGAAAAAAAGATGGCTTGTTGCCATCGCAATAGTCTTACTGACAGGCATATCAGTAGTAGGTACAGCGTATTATTATCTTTTGTATCCTCAATTTCATCCCACCGAGAAAGTCTCCATTTATATCGATCGCGACGACACGCCCGACTCTGTTTACACAAAGCTAAAATCCATCGGACACGCCAATAACCTCACCGGATTCAAGTGGTTGGCTCGTTACCAGGACTTCGATCACAATCTCCACACCGGACACTACGTCATACGACCGGGCGACAATGTGTATCGGGTGTACAACCGCTTGTCTCGAGGGCGCCAAGAACCCATCAACCTAACCATCGGCAGCGTAAGAACACTCGACCGCTTGGCTCGCAGTGTAGGCAAGCAGTTGATGATAGATTCTGCCGAAATTGCCAAACAACTTTACGACACGGCTTTTCAAGAGATGATGGGCTATAAACCCGAAACAATGGTCTGCCTCTTCATCCCCGAAACCTATCAGGTGTACTGGAACATGAGTGTGGAAGATTTCTTTGCCCGAATGCAAAAAGAGCATCGTAGCTTTTGGACCGACGAGCGTTTGGCAAAAGCTAAAGCGATGAACATGACTCCTGAGGAGGTAGTCACCTTGGCTTCGATTGTAGAAGAAGAGACCAACAACAATGCCGAAAAACCCATGGTGGCCGGATTATACATCAACCGCCTAAAAGAAAACATGCCCCTGCAGGCAGACCCTACTGTCAAGTTCGCTTTGCAAGATTTCGCGCTGCGCCGAATCTCGAACGAGAACCTGCGCACACCATCGCCCTATAACACTTACCTCAATACAGGCCTACCTCCGGGCCCTATCCGCATTCCCTCTCCGAAAGGCATTGACAGCGTGCTTAACCACGTGAAACACAATTACATTTACATGTGTGCCAAAGAAGATTTCTCGGGTACACACAACTTTGCCTCCAACTACAATGAACACATGGTTAATGCCAGGAAATACTGGAAAGCACTGAACGAAAGGAAGATTTTCAACTAATTTAAGAATAAAACGACGGCAAAATCGTATCTTTGCCCTTTAAAATAACAAACTACGATTAACATTAAATTTACACTAAAAGATGAGCAAGCAACTATTACTTGGCGACGAAGCCATTGCACAGGCTGCATTAGATGCCGGTATTTCGGGTGTTTACGCTTACCCCGGAACTCCTTCTACCGAGATTACTGAATACATCCAGATGGCTCCCATCACTAGCGAAAAGAACATTCACAGCCGATGGTCGGCCAATGAGAAAACAGCGATGGAGACTGCCTTGGGCATGTCATTTGCCGGAAAGCGTGCGCTGGTTTGCATGAAACATGTAGGGATGAACGTGGCTGCCGATTGTTTTATCAACGCTGCCATCACCGGTGTAAAGGGCGGACTTATCGTCATTGCTGCCGATGACCCCAGTATGCACTCCTCTCAAAATGAACAAGACAGTCGCTTCTATGGCGACTTCTCACTCATCCCCATGTACGAGCCCAGCAACCAGCAAGAGGCGTATGACATGATATACAATGGCTTTGAGTTTTCAGAACAGACTGGCGAACCCCTACTTGTGCGCATCGTTACACGATTGGCCCACTCGCGATCGGGCGTAGAACGGAGTCCACAAAAGCCACAAAACGAGATGGCTTTCAGCGAAGACCCTCGCCAGTTTATCTTGCTTCCGGGCAACGCACGCAAGCGCTATAAAGCTTTGTTGGCCAAACAAGAAGAATTCATCAAAGCATCCGAAAACTCACCTTACAATAGCTATACCGACGGGCCGAACAAGAAATTGGGTATCATTGCCTGTGGCATCGGATACAATTACTTGATGGAGAGCTACCCCGAGGGTTGCGAATATCCTGTACTGAAGATCGGTCAGTACCCCCTTCCCAAGAAGCAGATGATGAAGCTGGTAGAGGCGTGCGACGAAATTTTGATCCTTGAAGATGGACAACCTTTCGTTGAAAAGCAATTGAAAGGATACCTGGGACTGGGCATCAAAGTAAAAGGACGCTTGGATGGCACACTCTCACAAGACGGAGAGTTAACCCCCGACACGGTAGCCCGTGCTGTAGGCAAAGAGAATCAATCCACCTTCAGCATTCCCGCTATCGTCGAGATGCGCCCCCCTGCCCTATGCGATGGATGCGGACACCGCGACATGTATGTCACCCTCTCGGAGGTGTTGCGCAACGAGTATCCTGTTCATAAAGTATTCAGCGACATCGGCTGTTACACGCTAGGCTCTAACGCTCCGTTCAACGCCATCAACTCGTGTGTAGACATGGGTGCATCGATTACCATGGCCAAAGGTGCTGCTGATGCAGGACTTCACCCGGCAGTAGCCGTCATTGGCGACTCTACATTCACCCACTCGGGCATGACCGGATTGCTCGATTGCATCAACGAAAACGCTAACGTAACGATCATCATCTCTGATAACGAAACAACAGCCATGACCGGCGGACAAGAGTCGGCAGGTACAGGTCGCATCGAAGCCATCTGCTTGGGTCTTGGAGTTGATCCGGCACACTTGCGCGTAGTGACTCCATTGAAAAAGAACTACGAAGAGATGAAGCAGATGATACGCGAAGAACTCGACTACCGCGGCGTATCGGTTATCATCCCTCGCAGAGAGTGCATTCAAACCTTATCACGTAAAAAAAGAAGCAAATAAGCCATGAAAAAAGATATTATACTCTCCGGCGTAGGTGGACAGGGCATCCTCTCTATCGCCACTGTAATTGGTAAAGCAGCCTTGAAAGACGGATTGTACATGAAACAGGCCGAAGTACACGGAATGAGCCAGCGAGGCGGAGATGTGCAGTCGAACCTCCGCATCAGCGATCAACCCATCGCTTCGGACTTAATCCCCAAGGGAAAGTGCGATTTAATCATCTCGCTTGAGCCGATGGAGGGTCTTCGCTACCTTCCTTATCTATCGCCCGAAGGGTGGTTGGTAACCAACGAAACTCCATTCATCAACATTCCGAACTACCCCGACCAGGAAGCCCTCAAAGCCGAAATTGACAAGCTACCCCATAGGGTGACGCTCAATGTGGACAGCGTAGCCAAAGAAATTGGCTCTACCCGTGTAGCTAACATGGTGCTGCTTGGAGCCACCACCCCCTTTCTAGGGATCGATTACACAAAGATTCAAGACAGCATTCGCGAGATCTTCGAACGCAAAGGAGAAGCAATCGTAGAGATGAACCTGAAAGCACTGGCTGCCGGAAAAGAGATTGCCGAGAACTTAATGAAAGGAAAATGAGTACACCACTATACTGGGAGGAGAAAATAGAAACAATGAGTCGGAAGGAGTTGGAGAATCTTCAACTCCAACGACTTAAAAAGACAGTAGCCACGGCTGCCCAAGCTCCTTTCTATCAAAAGATCTTTGCCGATCATCACATTGCAGAAGATACCATTCAGTCGATCGACGACATCCGTAAACTACCCTTTACCACCAAGGCAGATATGCGGGCATATTATCCTTTTGGCTTGGTAGCAGGTGATATGAAGGCCGACGGTGTGCGCATCCACTCTTCGAGCGGAACCACGGGAAACCCAACGGTTATTGTGCATTCGCAACACGACCTTGACTCATGGGCCAACCTCGTGGCTCGTTGCCTGTATATGGTTGGCATTCGCAAAACCGATGTCTTTCAAAACAGCTCGGGCTATGGCATGTTTACCGGCGGATTGGGTTTCCAATATGGAGCCGAACGCTTGGGCGCACTGACCGTGCCTGCAGCAGCCGGCAACAGCAAGCGTCAGATTAAGTTCATTACCGACTTCCACACAACCGCCCTGCATGCCATCCCCAGTTACGCCATACGTCTGGCAGAGGTGTTTCAAGAAGAGGGCATCGACCCTGCAAGCACTACGCTGAAGACTCTCGTCATCGGTGCCGAACCCCACACAGACGAACAACGCAAGAAGATAGAACAGATGCTTGGCGTAAAGGCATACAACAGCTTTGGCATGAGCGAGATGAATGGCCCCGGCGTTGCTTTCGAGTGTACCGAACAAAACGGTATGCACTTTTGGGAAGACTGTTTCTTAGTAGAGATTATCGACCCCGAAACCGAAGAACCCCTGCCCGAAGGCGAGGTAGGCGAATTGGTGCTAACCACGCTCGACAGAGAGATGATGCCACTCATTCGTTACCGCACGCGCGACCTCACCCGCATACTGCCCGGCAAGTGCCCCTGCGGACGCACCCATATCCGTATCGACCGCATCAAAGGACGCAGCGACGATATGTTTATCATCAAAGGCGTCAACATCTTCCCCATGCAAATCGAGAAGATCCTGTTGCAATTTCCGCAGTTAGGCAACAACTACCTCATCACACTCGAAACCATCAACAATCAAGATGAAATCATCGTAGAGGTAGAATTGAGTGATCTCTCAACCGACAATTACATCGAACTGGAACAGATTCGCAAAAACATCGCTCACCGGCTCAGGGACGAAATACTAGTCAACCCCAAGCTTAAATTAGTCAAAAAAGGCAGCCTCCCGCAAAGTGAGGGCAAAGCCGTACGAGTGAATGATTTACGCGACAATAAATAAAACAAAATATGCAGTTATTAAAAAAGAGAATCCTGCAAGATGGCAGGTGTTTTGAAGGTGGCATTTTAAAAGTAGATAGTTTTATCAACCATCAAATGGACCCCACGTTAATGAAATCGGTTGGCGTAGAGTTTGTACGGCGTTTTGCTTCGACCGGAGTCAACAAAATCATGACCATTGAAGCAAGTGGCATTGCTCCGGCCATCATGACCGGCTATCTGCTCGACCTACCCGTAGTATTTGCCAAAAAGAAATCGCCCAAAACCATTGAGAATGCTTTGAGTACTACGGTTCATTCCTTTACTAAAGATCGCGTTTACGATGTAGTTATCAGTTCTGATTTCCTTACGCCCGATGACAAAGTGCTGTTTGTCGATGACTTTCTAGCCTACGGAAACGCCGCATTAGGCATTATCGACCTCATCAACCAAGCAGGTGCCTCGCTGGTAGGTATGGGATTCATTATTGAAAAAGAGTTTCAAAATGGTCGCAAACGAATCGAAGAGAGAGGCGTTAGAGTGGAGAGCCTTGCTATCATTGAAGATTTATCGCACTGCGAAATCATCATTAAAGATTAGTGATGATGAGCGGTGAACAGTGATGATCCGCGCAACAAAAAATAAATAGAGATCATAAATGGTGAATAGAGATACCTTGCGTACAATCTATTCATCATTTATGGCTTACCCTTTAAAGTACTGTCCCTTCTTTTGGGTCTGTTTTCCGTATTGCACGGCCTGCTTGGGGCACACATGATAACAAGCCAGGCACGAGGTGCAATTCGCCCCCCACACAGGCTTTCCATCTACCATCACTATGTTTTGTACCGGGCAAGCTGCCTCACAGCGTCCACATGCTATGCACGCTTGCGTAGCCCTAAACTTCTTGGGCGATATGCTGTAACGGGTAAAAAGCGGATTAATCAACCTTGTTTTGATAAAAGGCATGCTCCCTTCGTGACAGCGAAACAGCGATTTTCGCTCTCCGATCAGCCGATTGATCTCTGCCAGGGCAGGTACCGCCCGACGTAGTTTCTCTTGCTCTACCTCCTTGCTATCAACATCAAAACCCGGGAGTAATACATAATTATTGGGCATCGTTACCGAGAATCCGGCATTACACTCCCACCCACGAGCCGAGAAGGCTTTGCGCAACACCTGTTCAGTCAGCCCCGTATCATCGCCACAAGAGCATACAAAAAAGAGGTATTGGCCACAAAACGAGTGTAAAACAAGTTGCTCAATAAACTGCAGCACAATAGGTGGAGGCCCCCACGAGTATATAGGGAATACAAAACCCACCTTTTCGTTTTCAGTTAAGGAGAATTCAGTAGTCTTACTACGTAAAGCATCGGGAATAAAGACTAAAGGTTCTTGGTGTGCTTGGGCCAGTTGTTGTGCAATCCACTTCGAGTTTCCTGTACCTGAGAAATAGAATATCATAGGGGAGAGTATAAAAAAAGCCGTACCGACGATGTGATGAAACTCTGATAGAACAAGATTTGAGTGTTCGCTCTCTTTGTAATCCACCGGCATAAGCTGTCCCGAAGGATGTGGCCCGCCATTGAGATACGAAACTTTCTCGGTGCATCAGATTAATTTGAAGAGTTTCCCGATCAAGTCGATACGGCTAATATTTTTGTACTACAAATATAGCGTTTCTTTATAAATGAAACAAGTTATTGGGGCACTTTGTTTATCCGAAGTAGGTTTTTTCACATTGGCCACCCGCTCTCCTATTCCCTATTTGTATGAAAAAAGTGCCGGTTACTTCGCAGTAACCGGCACTTTCAACTTCGTAAAGATTTGAGACTTAAGCAGCTTTTGCTTTAGCCACCACTGCTTTGAAAGCTTCGGGATGGTTCATAGCTAAGTCTGCCAAAACCTTGCGGTTTATTTCGATACCTGCTTTGTGCAAGCCACCCATCAATTTAGAATATGACATTCCTTCAAGACGTGCAGCCGCATTGATACGTTGTATCCAAAGTGCGCGGAAAGTTCTTTTCTTATTTCTACGGTCACGGAACGCGTATGTCAAACCCTTCTCCCAAGTGTTTTTAGCTACGGTCCATACATTTTTTCTTGCACCAAAGTAACCTCTGGTCAATTTCAAAATTTTCTTTCTTCTTGCTTTCGAAGCAACATGATTTACTGATCTTGGCATAGTTTTACTCTTTTTTGAATGTTAGCGTCGCTGCTTCACGTAGCGAACTTAAAGCTAAACACCCGGTTAATACTTTAATAATACGTTGTACGCTTCTTAGCTTACTTCAAGCGCAAGAGTTCTCTTACCTGGTTCACATCCGTTGCGTTAACAGTTGTAGAGTAGCACAGGTTTCTTTTTCTCTTGGTTGATTTCTTAGTCAAAATATGACTATGAAAAGCGTGCTTTCTTTTGATTTTACCTGTTCCGGTAAGGGTAAACCTTTTTTTTGCACCGGAGTTAGTCTTCATCTTTGGCATCTTACTTGTTTTTAAATTATTAAATTGATGGCAACGCACTATACCTGCGCGTTACGCATTTTTCTTATTCGGCTGTTACTTCCTTTACCTCGGTTACTACCTCTGCAGGTTTTTCTTCTGCTTTAGGAGTAACTTTAACTTCGGCTTTGGGAGCAGCAGGTTTTTTGGGCGCAACAGGCTCTTTTCTCTTCGGAGAAAGGAAGATGATCATTCGTTTACCTTCAAGTACAGGCAACTGATCTACTTTAGCATACTCTTCCAAGTCGTTGGCAAAGCGCAACAACAACACCTCTCCTTGTTCCTTGAAAAGGATAGAGCGGCCTTTGAAGAAAACGTAAGCTTTCACTTTGTCTCCATCTTCGAGGAAACTGATGGCATGCTTCAACTTAAAGTTATAGTCATGGTCATCTGTCTGTGGTCCGAAGCGGATCTCTTTTACGTTCACTTTAACCTGTTTCGCCTTTTGTTCTTTCTGGCGTTTCTTTTGCTGATAAAGAAATTTAGAGTAGTCAATAATACGACAAACAGGGGGTTGTGCATTGGGAGAAATCTCTACAAGATCTAAATCTTGATCTTTGGCCATCTTCAAAGCCTGTGCGAGCGTAAAAATCTGAGGCTCTGATTCCTCACCCACAATACGTACTTCCTTGGCACGAATCTGTTCATTGATTCGATATTGCCCTTTTAAGCTGTCATTCTTCATTAAATAACGATTACCAGTTTGTTTTTTATTTACTACCAAATTAATTTATGTATTAATGTATTAGCGAACCTTAGAGTGTCGTCCTGACACTATGCTTCTACAATTGCGCACAAAGTTACCATTTATTTATCATATTCTGAACTTCTTCGTTCAAAATTTTACCAAATTCTTCAAATTTCATTGTTCCTTTATCTCCTTCGCCTTGTCTGCGCACCGAAACCTCACCATTTTCGGCCTCTTTCTCGCCTACGATGAGCATATAAGGAATGCGTTTCATCTCATTGTCACGTATTTTGCGACCAATCTTTTCGTTGCGGTCGTCTACTACAGCGCGAATGTCTTGCTTGTCGAGATAATCGCTCACCTGCTTTGCGTAGTCATTAAATTTCTCGCTGATGGGCAGAATAGCCACTTGATCTGGGGTAAGCCATAAAGGAAATTTACCACCGGTGTGCTCAATCAGTACGGCAACGAAACGCTCCATCGAACCAAACGGTGCGCGGTGAATCATCACCGGACGGTGCTTCATATTGTCGCTACCGGTATACTCCAATTGGAAACGCTCGGGCAGGTTGTAGTCTACTTGAATCGTACCCAACTGCCATTTACGACCAATCGCATCGCGTACCATAAAGTCAAGCTTAGGACCATAAAAAGCAGCTTCGCCCAGTTCGATCTTCGCCTTCAACCCTTTTTCGGCACACGCTTCAATGATTGATTGTTCGGCTTTTTCCCAGTTCTCATCGCTACCGATGTACTTCTCGCGGTTGTTAGGGTCGCGCAGTGATATTTGAGCTTCAAAATTCTCAAAGTTAAGCGCTTTGAAGATGATGAAAATGATATCCATAACATGGAGGAACTCCTCTTTTACTTGATCGGGGCTACAGAAGATGTGTGCATCGTCTTGCGTAAAGCTGCGCACACGGGTCAAGCCGTGAAGCTCGCCACTTTGCTCGTAACGGTACACCGTGCCAAACTCGGCCAAGCGCAACGGAAGATCCTTGTAAGAGCGAGGCTGCCATTTGTAAATCTCACAGTGGTGAGGGCAGTTCATCGGCTTCAACAGGTACTCCTCGTCCTCTTCGGGCGTATGGATGGGTTGGAAAGAATCCTTACCGTATTTGGCATAGTGACCCGAGGTGATGTAAAGTTGTTTGTTTCCGATATGCGGAGTCATCACTTGTTGATACCCGAAACGTCTCTGAATTTTCTTCAAGAAGTCTTCGAGGCGAAGGCGCAGCGCCGTACCCTTGGGCAGCCACATGGGCAATCCTTTGCCTACCATTTCGGAGAACATGAACAGTTCCATCTCTTTACCAATCTTACGGTGGTCGCGTTTTTTAGCCTCTTCCATCAGCACCAGGTACTCGTCGAGCATCTTCTTTTTAGGGAAGGTGATACCGTAGATACGAGTGAGCATCTTGCGATTCTCTTGCCCGCGCCAGTAAGCACCGGCTACCGAGGTCAGTTTGATGGCCTTAATCGGTGCAGTGGTCATCAAGTGAGGACCACGACACAGGTCGGTAAAGTCGCCCTGTGTATAAGTAGTGATGTGACCATCCTCAAGCTCAGAGATCAGTTCGCACTTGTAGGTTTCGCCACGCTCGCCAAACATTTTCAGCGCTTCGCTTTTAGCGATATCGGCTCTCACTACAGCTTCTTTTCGGGCTACCAGTTCGGCCATTTTAGCTTCGATAACGGCTAGATCGGCCTCTTTGATTACTGCTTCGCCGGGATCAACATCATAGTAGAAACCGTTTTCGATGGCAGGTCCGATACCAAACTGAATGCCGGGGTAAAGTTCTTGCAAGGCCTCGGCCAGCAAGTGAGCACTAGTGTGCCAGAAGGCATGTTTTCCTTGCTCATCATCCCATTTATAAAGTACTACAGCGGCATCCTCGTTGATAGGACGCCCTAAATCATATACTTCACCGTTTACGCCACAAGCCAAAACGTCTTGCGCCAAACGGGAACTGATGCTTTCTGCTATCTGAAAGCCGTTCACTCCTTCGTTGTACTCACGAACAGAGCCATCGGGAAATGTTATCTTTATCATACGTGTGATGTTATATTTCTTAATTAGCTGGCAAAAATAAGGTTTTCTTTTGACTTTTCGGATTTTTATCAACTAAATGTTACTCCGATTGTACGGTAAAACGCTTAATAATGTTGTAGGCCGAAACAATGCCCAATTCGCCGGCTTTACTCAAATCGGCCACACCCAGTCGGTTATTCCCCAAGAAGATGTGGGTTAAACCACGGTTAAAGTATGCATCGGCAAACTCGGGATTCAGTTTTATGGCTTTGTCATAGTCGGCTATGGCTGCTCGGTAATCTTTGAGCGAAGCCGATATGTTGGCCCGGTTGTAGTAGGCATATATAAAGTCGGGAGCTAAGGCAATGACCTTATCCAAGTCTCTGCGAACGATTTCATAATCAACAGCGCCCACCTCTGTTTTAGTCGGCGTTGTCCCACTCAATGCCTCTGCCACTCCCATCTCGGCTCGTTGGTACTCTAACTGTTTGCAACGCACCAGAGAGCGCATAAAATAGGCTGGAAAGAAGGTCTCATCGAGCAAAATGGCTTGTGTTAAGTCTTCGATAGAACTGCCGAAATCTTGCACCAGATAGAAGTCGAGTGCACGCGAAAAGCGTCTCTGCGCATCTTTGCTATCGGCAACAATAGCCGATGTGTGCGAGTCGATCAAGGCAAAGTGATAATTAACCTGCTCCTCGGTAAGCGGAGATTCGTTATTGGTAATGTACAAACGCTTCGGGAGCTCATTGCTTCGATTCAGATCGTCGATAAACTTGTGGTAGTTCACCGCACGCTTCACCTCACTCATCTTCTCATAATAGGTAAGCGCAAACATCGGCTCCATCTTTATGTTTACGTTGCGGTCTTGCACCCGTCCGCGGTAATCATTCTCGTATTTCTTTTCTGCTTCCGAGTCATCGGCAATAACGATTTTCCGGTAGTTACTCATGTCTTTATCCGATTTCTTACGGGTCTTTCCGCCCTCTTCTTTCTCCTCACCTTCGTTTTTGCTGCTCTCTTTGTTATCGCTCTCTTTGTTCTGGGCTACGGATTTATCAGATGCTCCCACATTGTTTCGCTTATCCAGTTGCGCTTTCATCACTTTAAACTCATCTACCTCGGCTCCTTTGCGGTCGCCCATTTTACGGCGCGCTTCGGCCCTACTGTAGTACCCTGCCAAGAAGTTAGGATGTTGATCGATAACGGCTGTATAGTCTTTAATCGCACCACGGTAATCTCCCGTTTGTGCGCGCAACAATCCACGGTTAAAGGTAGCCATCATATTGTCGGGCTCCATACTGAGCACGAAGTCGAAATCCTCGATTGCTCGGTTATCGTCGCCCACCTGTGCACGCAGCAATCCGCGGTTATAATGACCCAGAAAGTTATTGGGGTCTATATCGAGCGCCAAGTCATAGTCGTTCATGGCTCCTCGCAGGTTATTCTGATGGAAACGAGCCAAAGCGCGATTGATGTAGTTTCCGGCGTTTTTGGCACTTAGGCGGATGGCTTGGTTCAAGTCCGATTCGGCATCGGCATACTGAGCCTGTTGCAACCTGACAATGGCACGCGAAGCCCATGCATCGGGGTCGTACTTGTCCATCGAGATGGCAGTATTGAAGTCGTTCAGTGCCCGCACCGTATCTTTCTGATGCAGCGCTACTTCGCCACGCATCAGGTAAGCACGAGTATAACGAGGCGAAACGGCCAGTAGCTGACCTAAATCTTCCTCGGCCGCTTTATAATCTTTTTCTTGAATGTGGCACAGCGTGAGGTTGTGCCAAAGAGTTACGTTTTCGGGGTCGTAATGCAGCGCTTTCTTGTAGTCGCTGATGGCTTCGGTGTATTTGTTTTGGCGAATACGTGCCAACCCACGTATCTGATAGGCTCCAACCACAAAGGGGTTGCGCTCGATAGCCGCATCACAGTCGGCTTCAGCTCCCGGAAAGTCGTCCAAGTTAATCTTGGCCAATCCCCGAAAGAAATAGGGTTCATATAGGTAAGGTTTCGCATTGATGACCTGATTAAAGTACTGAATAGAGAGTACGTAATCCTCAAAATACAGCGCATTACGGGCAATCATCATCACCCTGTCCGTGTTTATCTGAGCACATACCAACGTAGGAAACAACAAAAGTGCTGTTAGTATTTTTTTTATCATCGGTTCTATTTTGAATACATATAAGTAAAACAAAAGTAATGCTTTTCGGCTACTTAATTGGCATTCGCAAAAACTTTTTGTATTTTTTGATTATTTTAAGTAACCTGAG
>JAGOOC010000012.1:0-7470 GCA_017992695.1 Bacteroides sp.
CCTTTATGGTTTGTTTGGTAGCACTAATTTAGGTGAATCTTGTGACATAACCAAACCTTGAGGATGTTATTCATCCTCAAGTGTTTGGATTCTCTGAAAATAATATGACTGCGGATTTAAGGTAATAGAAACAACACACTTGGCATGTAGTATGAACTAAAATCGGTTTATTTACACAAACAGCAGTAAGAATCTTAATTCTTCAAGCTCAACACGCAAGCGACTATACGCATGCATCTTGTGTGTTTTTACAGTAGGGAGAGAGAGTGACAGCTGATCGGCTATCTCTTGGTTCGATTTATTTTGAAGGGAGAGGATCGGCACCTCTTGTTCGCGTGGGGTGAGAAGTTTAATTTTCTGTCGCACGATGAAAGAAACCTCTTCGCGGATGATGTTCTCATGGATAAACTCTTCACTATCCATCTCCAGCATCTGGATTTTCGCATAGCGGTTTTTCACATCCTCGTGTTTGAGAACGTTCAAACAGCGATTAGAGATAGAGCGGTAGAAGAATGCTTTGATAGCCGGCATGGAGGTGAAATTGGCACATTGTTCCCAGAAAGCGATGAAAACATCCTGCACAATGTCTTGTGCCTCATCTTCATCTAGCTGATAACGACAAGCAAAGGAAAGAAAGAGTGTGTAGTATTTCTTGAAAAACAAGTCAAACTCCTTCTTACTTTGTATTCCTTTCTCTCTTACACTCTCCATATAAGTGGTTTGGGTGTTATCATTTCATCTTATCGCACACTTTGGCGTGCAAAAATACACATATTCTTTTAGTTATGAAGCATTTTAGCAACGTTTTATGCTTTTGCTTAAATGATGTCACTGTTTCTACCCGGACACTTACTATTTGCTAGCTCACTTTGTTCGCTTTGTTTGGGTGAAGTGGCTTATTCGAATTTGGAACGATTGAGAAAGGCTACGCTCTTCTGAATCTCTTTATACATTACAATGTCATCGTTGATGAAGGGAACCTCTTTGCGGTACTGGCACAAGAACCGTTCGAGTATGGGTGATGTTTTGGCAGGCCTACGAAAGTCAATCCCTTGCGCCGCATTCATCAGTTCAATGGAGAGAATGAGTGCTAAGTTATCCATGATTTTAAATAACTTGGTGGCAGCATTGGCACCCATACTCACGTGGTCTTCTTGTCCGTTGGACGAAACAATGGAGTCGCTCGAGGATGGATAGCAGTACATTTTATTCTGGCTCACCATAGAGGCTGCGGCATATTGCGGAATCATGAATCCCGAGTTTAACCCGGGATTGGCTACGAGAAATTCGGGCAAGCCGCGCAACCCCATGATGAGTTGTGCCACCCTGCGCTCGGAGATGTTGCCCAGTTCGGCCAAAGCGATGGCCAGAAAGTCATAGGCAATGGCCAAAGGTTGTCCGTGAAAATTGCCTCCGGAGATAATCTGGTCATCGTCGGGGAAGATAGTGGGGTTGTCGGTAACCGAATTGACCTCGGTTAGGAGCACCGAGGCGACATACTGAATGGCATCTTTCGTAGCACCGTGTACCTGCGGAATGCAACGGAACGAATAGGGATCTTGCACGTGTGCCTTGTGGCGCGTAATCAGTTCGCTACCCTCGAGCAGCTGGCGGATGTAACGAGCGGTTTCAATCTGCCCTTGGTGGGGACGAATTTGCTGGATGCAGTCCATAAACGGATCAATGCGTCCATCGAACGCTTCGAGCGAGAGGGTGGCAATGAGATCGGCCTTCTTGGACAATCGAAAGGCTTTGAGCAGCGCAAACACACCGTTGGCACTCATAAACTGTGTGCCATTAAGTAGTGCCAAACCCTCTTTGCTCATTAGCTTCACCGGTTCCCAACCATACTCATCGAGCACCTGGATGGCTTCGCGCTTTTGACCTTTGTAATTTACATCGCCTACACCGATCAGCGGCAGAAAGAGATTGGCCAGCGGAGCCAAATCGCCCGATGCACCGAGCGAACCGCGATCATAGACGATTGGGAGCACATCGTTATTGAAGAAGTCGAGAATGCGTTGCACGGTAATCACCTGAACACCGCTGTGTCCCAACGAAAGGGCGTGTGCCTTGAGCAACATCATCAGTTTGATAATGACCGGAGGAATCTCTTCACCTACACTGCACGCATGGCTCTTAATCAGATTCTCTTGCAAAATGCCCAGTTCGCCGGGCGAGATGGTTTTGTTGCAAAGCGAACCAAACCCGGTAGTGATGCCATACAGCGGTTTATCCGAAGAGGCTATCTTGCCATCGAGGTAATCGCGGCATTTCTGAATGCGAAGCTTCGCTTGGGGCGAGAGCTCCAGTTTCAGGTTCTCGTTTAGGATGCGTTCGATGATCTCGAAAGTGAGTTCGCCCGAACCCACAGCATATACATTGCTCATATTCTTAACTCTTGATTAACTGCATCCAACAACTCTTTCTCTTTCTGGTAAGTGGCTCTCTCTAGTTCATCGGCTTCGGCTTGTAACTGCTCAACAAAGGCTTTGTCTTTGAGCGAGCCGAGGTTGATGCGCACATTCATCAAGGCACCCAAGACCGAAGAGCGGGCAGTCATCATGGCTACGCAAGCATCGGTCACGGCATTGCGGTTGCCCAAACGGGCTACATCAGCTATCACGTTCATCAGTTCGTAGGCTCTACGGGCGATCTGCATCGGGACGAGCGTGGCAAGCTTGGTCGCCTCTTGAATGGCGGCACTGCGCACGGCTTTCTCTTCGTCGGTGGTTTTGGGTAGCTTGAAGCAGTCGAAGACCCGGTTGTATGCAGCCGAGTCGCGGTCGATATCGGTTAAAAAGCACGCTTGTTGCTCTTGCGCCAAACACTGTAAAAGCCTCATCAGCTCTTCGTGTGCTTCGTATCCTTTTTTGCCGATGGTGAGCCCGGTTACCATCGTGGCAAGGGCGGAGGCTACGGCTCCGTTGAGGGCCGACACACTGCCACCACCCGGAACGGGATCGCTTGCGGCTACTTTTCCTAAGAATTCTTTGATGGTTAAATCTACTAACATGGGTTGTGGAGGTTTGAGTGATAAGTAAAGGGTTTAAAACGAGATCGCGGGGAGGCCAAACGGCTTCGTGCAAGCAACAACGGCTGCCAAGAGCCAACAGCTGCGGACAAACCAACGACTAAGTGGGGTACAACGTGCCTCCTTTTATCGTAGTGTTGACGCAATTCATGCCGATATAATAAGGTAGTATGTGATAATCGGAATCGTCGAGCACTACAAAGTCGCCCTGCTTGCCCACCTCAATGCTGCCGATGGTATCGGCACGCCCCAGCGCAGCAGCCCCGTTCAGGGTCAGTGCGGTGATGGCCTCTTCGAGGGTAAGCCCCATGTGGATGCAGGCCAAAGCAAAGGTGAGAGGAATGGAGCCCGAGAAGCAACTACCGGGATTGAGGTCGGTGGCCAACGCTACCGCACAGCCGGCATCGATCAGTGCACGGGCCGGGGCATAGGGTTCTTTCAGTGCAAAGGCGGTAAGGGGCAGCAAAGTAGCTACCACACCGGCTTGCGCCAAGGCACGTATGCCGGCATCGGAGACATGAAGCAGGTGATCGGCCGACAAGGCACCCAGCTCGGCAGCCAGTTCGGCTCCGCCCAGTTGCACCAGTTCGTCGGCATGTATCTTTAAGCGGAAACCTAGCTCTTTAGCAGCGGTAAGCAGGCGGCGCGACTGCTCCACGGAGAATACGCCCTGCTCGCAGAACACATCGCAACACTCGGCCAACTCCTTCGCTCGAATCTCGGGCAGCATGGTCTCAATCAAGAAGTCGATATAGGCATCGCTCCTACCCCGATACTCCGAGGGCAGGGCATGTGCACCCAAGAAGGTAGATACGATGTCGATCTTTTTAGTCTCGTCGCTATTCAGGCTACGCATCACTTTGAGTTGCATCAGTTCGGTTTCAGTATCGAGCCCGTAACCACTCTTGCCCTCGACGGTGGTAACGCCCATGGCGGTCATCTTCTTGAGGAACCCTTCGGCCTTGCTGCGCAGGCGGATGTAAGAGAGCGCACGGGTAGCCTTGACCGTGGCGGCTATGCCACCGCCTTGCTCCATGATCGACAGGTAGCTTTCGCCTTTCATCCGCCTGGCGAACTCTTCGGCACGTTGGCCTCCGAATACGAAATGGGTATGCGAGTCGACAAAGCCGGGCAGCAGGCATCTGCCGCGGGCATTGTAGTGCCAATAATGGTCGTAATAACCATCGCGCTCTTCGTTTCGGTTGGGGCCTACGTAGGTGATGATGCCGCGGGTGACCTCTACGGTTCCGTTTTCAATCTTTTGCAGTTGCCCCATCTGCTCTCCTTTGCGGGCCGAAAAGCCCAAGGGGGTAACGATGGTGGCGTTGAATATAATCAGATTCTCGTTCATGGCGGTTGTTGTTTTTTATTCCATCAAATGGGTTTCGAGTACTTGTTGCATGGAGAAGTTCTCCAACCCAAGGTAGTAAGCGGCAGTGTCGACGAGGGCTTCCATCGGAACCAACCCGATAATTTCGCTGCCCACGATGCTTACGCCGTAGCGACGGGCTTCGATGCGGGTGAGCTCGAAGGCGCGGTAGAGGGCTGTGCGAGAGTAATCGGTCATATTAATAGATACTTGCGTGATGCCACGCTCGGTGAGCTCTACCCCCATGGCTTTGACGTAGTGCAGGCCGCCGTTACTGTGGCGGATGTTCTTCGCAATGTTCGTCGCTATCTCCAAGTTGTTCGTGCTCAGGTTGATGTTATAGGCTATCAGCGGCATGCGCGCACCAATGACTACGGCTCCGGCCGTGGGGTGAGGGTGAATGGGGCCAAAGTCGGGTATCCACTCGGGGAGTTTGAACTTAGCCACCAGTCCTTCGAACTCGCCTTTGCGAACAGCGGCGAGATTCTCGCGATGGGGGGCTGTGGCGGACTTCTCGTACAGAAAAACCGGAAGGTCGTAGAGTCTTCCCACCGTCTCGGCTACCTGGTTGGCAAGGGCATCGGCCTCTTTCATCGTGGTGTTCTTGATGGGGATGAAAGGAACCACATCTACTGCTCCCATGCGGGGATGTTGCCCTTTATGATGATTCAGGTCGATGACCCTCACGGCTACGCCGATGGCCTCTATCACGGCATCGCGCAGGGCTTGGGGTTCTCCTACCACGGTAACCACAAGCCGGTTGTGGTCTTCGTCGTTGCTGTAGTCGAGCAGTTTCACGCCGGGGCGTGCACGAAAGGGGGCTACGATCTGATCGATCTTTGCCAAGTCGCGCCCCTCGCTGAAGTTGGGAACGCATTCGATGATTTTATTCCAGTTCACGGTAAATGGGGTATTAAGGGTTTAGTAATTGCTGTATCTCGTTATCGTTGGCCACGTAGGGCATGGTGATGTGATAGTTTGCTGCATGCGAGGCGTTGAACACTTCGCTGGTTTGCATGGCATGCTCGTTGCGCGCCCACGAGCGGCGGGCAACGCCCCCCATTACGTCCCAAAGCATGGCGGAGCGAAGAATTTCATCGACACGCTCGCTGCCATCGCACACCATGCCGAAGCCTCCGTTGATGGATTTTCCAATGCCCACACCCCCTCCGTTGTGCAACGCCACCAGGCTCATGCCTCGGGCGCAGTTGCCGGCAAAGCACTGCACGGCCATATCGGCCATGACGTTGCTTCCGTCGCGGATGTTGGAGGTTTCCCGAAAGGGGGAATCAGTTCCGCTCACATCGTGATGATCGCGCCCCAACATGATTGGGCCTACTTCGCCGCGACGCACCATTTCATTAAAGCGCAGGGCAATCGTTTGGCGACCCACAGCGTCTTGGTAAAGAATACGTGCTTGTGTGCCTACAACGAGTTGATTCTTCTCAGCATCGCGCAACCAGTTGTAGTTGTCTAAATCTTGCCCGCGGCGGTTCACATCGATGCACGCCATGGCGGCACGATCGGTTTTAACAAGATCTTCGGGCTTGCCACTAAGGCAAATCCAGCGAAAGGGGCCGTAGCCATAGTCAAAGAGTTCGGGGCCCATGATGTCTTCGACATAACTGGGCCAGATGAAGCCATCCTTCTCGTCAGTACCGTTGCGCGAAACTTCGCGTATGCCGGCATCGTACATCGCTTTGAGGAAGGAGTTGCCGTAATCGAAAAAGTAGGTGCCGCGAGCTACGAGTTTGCGGATGACTTCGAAGTGGCGGCGCAGCGAGGCGTTGACCAGTGTGCGAAAGTGCTCGGGCGATTGGTGCAAAAGGCGGGTGCGCTCATCGAACGTTATGCCTACGGGGCAGTAGCCGCCTTCGTAAACGGCGTGGCAGGAGGTTTGGTCGGAAAGCAGGTCGATGGCAATCGCTTCGCGTTCGGCATATTCGAGCAGATCGACCACATTGCCCTCGTAGGCGATGGAGCAGGGTTGACGACGCTGCAAGGCTTCTTGTGCCATGCTGTATGCGGCAGCGAGATCGGGGGTAACGTGCTGCACCCATCCCTGCTGGTGGCGGGTTTCAATACGCGAGGGATCTACTTCGGCTATGATGGAGACTGCGCAGGCGATATCGGCAGCTTTGGGTTGAGCACCGCTCATGCCACCCAGTCCGGAGGAGACAAAGAGGTGTCCGCGCAGGTCACCGTTTGGGGGAATGCCCAGTTTGAGTCGCCCTGCATTTAATAAGGTATTGAAAGTGCCGTGCACGATGCCTTGGGGGCCGATATACATCCATCCGCCTGCTGTCATCTGGCCGTAATTGGCTACGCCCATCTGGGCAGCCACATGCCAGTCGTGCTGATTATCGAACTGACCCACCATCAGGGAGTTGGTGATAATGACGCGCGGCGCATCGGGGCGCGAATGAAAGATCCCCAACGGATGTCCCGACTCAACGACAAGCGTCTGCTCGTCGGTCAGCTCTTCGAGGCACTGTTTGATAAGTAGGTATTGCATCCAGTTTTGGCACACCTGTCCGGTTTCGCCATAGGTAACCAGTTCGTAGGGGTAAAGGGCAATGTCGAAGCAGAGGTTGTTATCAATCATCACCTGAAAGGCTTTGCCCTCGAGGCAACGACCGCGATAGGCGTCAATGGGAAGGGGTTTGAGATCGCCCGGCGGGCGAAAGCGGTAGCCGTAGATGCGTCCGCGCGTGCGCAGCTCTTCGAGGAATTCGGGGGCTAACTGTGCATGAAGTTCGCAGGGGATGTAGCGCAAAGCATTCTTGAGCGCTGTAGCAGTTTGTGCGGGACTAAGGGTGTAGCCGCGGTCGGGTGCCCGCCTGATACCTTCGGCAAACGCCGGGTAAGGGGGCAAGAGCTTGCCAAGAGTTATCTTCATATTAGAAAGGGGTTAGGTGTACCAAAGTGTCAGCACTGACAGCTTGGTAACTTCGGCAAGATAAGAAAAAGGAAATAATCTACAAAGGTTTACGGGGGTTTTATTACCAAAAGGTTATTCGCTTTGTTTGATGAACTGCTATGCTGTTTTTTAGTGTCTTATCAGCAA
>JAGOOC010000012.1:7570-60662 GCA_017992695.1 Bacteroides sp.
TTTTTAGTGTCTTATCAGCAATAGGCTATTTCTCCAGAGCGATCAGTTGGCGCAGGTAGTTGCCGGTAACCTCGGCCGATTCGCTGTTCTCCTCGATATATGCCTCTTTCAGTGCCGGATATCGGGTGAGCAGGTGCAACATCTTCTCTTTGCCCACAAAGTCGACCCGGCCGGTAATTCCATCTATCTCATAGTAAACACGCTTTGACACCTGCCCGGAGGCAGCAATGGCATCGCCCAACGTGCCGCCCAGCGTGACCGACATATTAGTAGAAGAGCCTGCGGCAACGGTGCCCAGGGGTATGGCGCTGAAGTAAATCGATCCGTTTAGTAGCATAGCGGGGGCGTACCATGCGCCAAACTGAAGTTTCTTGTAGCGCAACTTGCGGCAACTTACGTAGAGTGTACTGTCGACCTTAACCAGAAAACAGCGTTTCTTAAGGTATTTGGAGAGTGGTTCGTTGTCGTCGACACTGAGTTTGTAATCGGCTCCTCCGGACAGCATAATCTGATTCTTGGCACGCTTCTCGACGTTAATGGCAGCTAGTGTATCGCCTCGTTGGGCAGCGAAATCTTTTAGACTCGAATATACAACGACTTGTGCGTTCAAGCAGCATGTTGCTAAACTGAATAGGAATAATGCGATGCCGATCTTCTTCATAAGTATCTTTTCTTTGCTGGTATCAATGATTTCGGAAAGTTACAGCTTTTTAGTCAATTGAGAGAACTTTTTGCCTAGAAAGTTATAAAAAAACGAGGAAAGTGTTGACTTTCGATGCAGAATGTTGTATATTTGTTCGTGTAATCCTGAATTAGTTTCAGGATAAACTACACGTAAAGGAGGAAGCAGGCGCTTTCTCCTTTCTTTTTTTGTGCACGGTGCACATCGGGACTGCGAACCGTGCATTCGGCTTCAATGAACCGTGCATTCGAGGTTGAAGAACCGTGCATTCGAGGTTGAAGGACGGTTCATTTGAGGCTGAAGAACGGTTCAAACCCACGAATAACGGTTTCTCTCGTGTCAAATGGGTATGGGTTAGTCCCCGAAAGGGTATACCTTTCGCATCAAGAGCCATACTGTCGGGGGCGAAGGGGTGGTAAGGGGGCTGTAAAGCGCTCGCTCTGTTAATAGTTTATAATTCTGCTTTTGACAAAAACAGACTCCTCATCGACTTCTTGTAAAAATATTATCTTTACGACAAACTAATAGCACCTTTACGCCAAACTAACAGAAACAAGATGAATTCGACACACACGCTTATCCAGACCTATCAAAGCATTATCAATAAAACCGAACAGGAAGTTACAAAGGTGAAACAACGCATCTATCGCGTGGGGACGTTACGCTTGGTGCTATTCGTTGCAGGCGTAGCAGGTATTATCCATTTTTGGGCGGGCGGTGCATTATTGCTAATGGGCATTGCAGCCCTTACGTTTCTTCCCTTTCTGGTGTTGATCAAGCTTCACTCGCGCCTATTTAACCGCAAAGCGTATTTAGAACAGAAGATAGAGGTCAATCGACAAGAGCTTCGAGCGATGAACCATGACACTTCGGCATTCGATGGCGGCAGCGAGTTTACCAACCCTACGCACCTCTACTCGTATGATCTGGATGTGTTTGGCGAACGCTCGCTGTTTCAGTACATCAATCGCACATCGACCGAGTTGGGCAAGAAACGACTTGCCTATTGGTTGGGCAAGCATCTGGAAAATAAAGCGGCTATTGAGAGGCGTCAAGAGGCGGTTAAAGAGTTGGCTCCCGAGCTGCATTTTCGTCAAGAGTTTCGCATCTTGGGATTATTATATAAAGGTAAGTTAGCGGACGAAAGCGAGATTAACGCTTGGGCATGCAGCCCCAGCTATTACCGCAACCGGATGTTTCTGCGTATGCTACCGATTGTGGTCTGTACAATCAATTTGCTTTTCATCGGACTGGCAGTGGCGGGTATCTGCTCATCGACCGTTGCCGGAACCGTCTTTGTCGGTTTCTCACTATCGAGCTTTCTTTTCTCCAAAGGAATCTCGAAAATTCAAACCCTTTACGGCAAGAAGCTACAGATACTGGGCACGTATGCCGATCTCATTCACCTCATCGAGCAACAACCGGTGAAAAGCAAAGCCCTGAAAGAGATCAAAGCATTGGTGGGGGGCGAAAAGCAAATAGCCTCGCAAGCTGTAGCGCGCCTTACCGCACTGATGAATGCGCTCGACCAGCGCAACAACGTGATGCTGGCCATGATCTTGAACGGACTGTTCTTTTGGGAGCTGCGACAGATAATGCGCATTGAAGCTTGGAAAGAGCAGCATGCAAGCGAACTGCCACACTGGCTCGAAGCTATCGGAGAGATGGATGCCTATTGCTCATTGGCTACGTTTGCCTATAATCACCCCGATTATACGTATCCTCAACCCACATCACACCCCTTCAAACTACAAGCGAAGGAGTTAGGACATCCGCTGATGCCGAGAACCAAATGTGTGCGCAACGGCATTGAAATGGATAAGCGCCCGTTTTTCATTATCATCACAGGAGCCAACATGGCAGGTAAAAGCACCTACCTGCGTACCGTTGGTGTGAACTATTTATTGGCTTGCATCGGTGCACCGATTTGGGGTAAGGAGATGGTGTTCTATCCGACCAAGTTAGTGACCAGCCTACGCACCAGCGATTCGCTCACTGATAATGAGTCGTACTTCTTCGCCGAATTGAAGCGGTTGAAGCTCATCATCGACAAGCTTAATGCCAAGGAGGAGCTCTTTATCATCCTCGATGAAATTCTGAAAGGAACCAACTCAAAGGATAAACAAAAAGGATCGTTTGCACTCATCAAGCAGTTCATGAACCTACAGGCCAACGGCATCATAGCCACTCACGATCTGCTGTTGGGCACATTGATCGACTCATTTCCTGAGGAGATTCACAACTACTGCTTCGAGGCAGAGATTACGAATAACGAACTCACCTTTTCCTATCAAATGAAAGAGGGGATAGCGCAGAACATGAACGCCTGCTTCTTAATGAAAAAAATGGGGATTGCCGTTATCAACGACTAATCCCCACCTCGACTATTACGCATGTTCAATGTTAGCGTATTTTGCATGTAGCATGGAACTTGTTTGCTAAGTCGGGCACAGCATTAAGCACATGCTTGATGGTAGTCCATTTAGCATGAAGTTTGTTTACTAAGTTTCGCGCACCATTGGACACATGCTTGATATTAGTGCATCCTGCATCTTTTCAAGAAAGCTGCTAACTCCGATGCTTCATTGTTTGTGTAATAACACACAGCGGTAACTGGGTTATACGTATAAGGAACAAACTGAAACAGCTGTACGGCTGCAAAATTAGCATCTTCAGTAAGTATAACATCCATACGAATATTGCCACTAGAATCTCCTTTCACCTCGGAGGCTGCAGAAAATGAGCCTTTTTTTACAACCTCAGCTAGCAGATTAAGGTCTTTCAAATCAAAGAAAATAGTATGTTCTTTGGCAATGCTACCGGTAGGCAGGTAAACCACCTCCTTTGATTTCCAGAAAAGTCTGAACACTCCAAATAGGAACAGCCCCGCTCCTAACACCATCAATGCCATGCTAAGCGTTGATGATCTATCTGCCAATTGAAAGGTAGATACAAAAGCCAAGATGCCAAAAAGAAGCATGACACACGTAAGAATTAGACCTGAGGTACTGGTACGCTTGGTAATATCGGGATGTGAAGATACAAAAATAGTTGTATCCATTGTTTGAGTTGACATAGGTAATTACGTTTAATTTATTAGTATATTGAAAAGAGTAGATAGAATGAAAATGCTCCACGTATGATTCATACGCAGCGACACAGTAGTGAACTAATAACAAACGATTAAATGATAATACGCCGTAACGCGAAAACGTAATACTGGCTGGAAGGTTGACAATAATAAGAAGTGGTAGTGTTATAAATTTTCTCTTGATGCAGGGACAAGGCAGCTTCGCGATTGGCCATACTCCTCAGGAGTTCCTTGAGAAATAGAGAACATTCAACGAGCTGTATACGCTGCAAACGAGACATCGCAACATGATGCATCGTTAGTGCTCCGCCAAGAAGCTCGGCATCTGGGAAATAGGGTAAATCAGCACTGGTTAGGCAGCAGTGTTGAGCGGTGGGGCAGACGGTAATGACATGCGAATCTCGTTCTACTGAATGAGCAGAAAAGCCGTTTACGCCGCTATATAATGCTATGGTAAACAACAAAAACATGATTCCTCGTACTATCCTTGACATCATATGCTGCAAATATAACAGATTATTAGGATAAAGTCATTATTATAACCAAATATAAATGTATCATTAGTCAATTAGGCATAAAAAAAGGCTGCTCACATAGAACAACCTTTTTATATCTATAGAATAATCTTCTAATTATTCTGCTTTCGCTTCTTCTGCTACAGGAGCTTCAGCAACTGGAGTCTCAACAACGACATCTGCCTTTTTTGAACGACGGGTACGTGTAGCTTTCTTAGCAACTTTCTCTTTAGCCATGTTCTCATTGTAATCAACAAGCTCGATAAAGCACATCTCTGCGTTATCACCCAAACGGTTTCCGGTTTTGATGATACGTGTGTAGCCACCTGGACGATCAGCAATCTTCACAGCGATCTCTTTAAACAGTTCGGTTACAACAATCTTATCTTGCAGGTTGCTAAATACAACACGACGAGAATTCGTAGTGTCTTCTTTAGACTTTGTAAGCAAAGGCTCAACGAATTTCTTCAATGCCTTAGCCTTCGCTACAGTCGTAGTGATTCTTTTGTGCGTAATCAAAGAACATGCCATGTTTGACAACATAGCCGATCTATGAGTAGCCGTACGACCTAAGTGGTTAAATTTCTTATTATGTCTCATTTGTTATTCTTTATCTAATTTATATTTAGAAATGTCGGTTCCAAACGACAGATTCAGACCTCCCAGCAAATCATCAAGCTCGGTAAGCGATTTCTTTCCAAAGTTTCTGAATTTCAATAGATCAGTTTTGTTGAATTGCACTAAGTCGCCCAATGTTTCTACGTCGGCTGCCTTCAAACAATTGAGTGCACGTACCGATAAGTCCATATCGACAAGTTTAGTCTTCAACAACTGACGCATATGCAATACCTCCTCATCAAACTCTTCGTTGCCATCAACGTCTGTATTCTCAAGCGTAATCTTTTCGTCAGAGAACAACATAAAGTGATAAATCAGGATTTTCGCAGCTTCTTTCAGTGCTTCTTTGGGATGAATGGAACCATCCGTACTAATTTCAAGTACTAGTTTTTCATAGTCAGTCTTCTGTTCTACACGGAAGTTTTCTACGTTGTACTTTACATTACGGATTGGTGTAAAAATAGAGTCGATTGGAATTACATTCACATCAGTACAGTACTCACGGTTCTCCTCAGCGGGAACATAACCACGGCCTTTATTGATTGTAATATCAATCTGCATAGTTGCTTTTGAATCTAACTGACAAATAACTAATTCAGGATTTAACACTTCAAATCCAGTTAAATACTTACCTATGTCACCTGCTTTAAATTCATTTGAATTCTCGACGGTGATACTCACCTTCTCGCTCTCGAATTCTTCAACTACTTGCTTGAATCTTACTTGTTTTAGATTCAAGATAATGTTGGTAACATCCTCCTTTACCCCTGGTACACTAGAAAATTCATGCTCAACACCTTCTATGCGGATAGTGGTGATAGCAAAACCCTCTAATGAGGAAAGAAGAATTCGGCGTAATGCATTACCTACAGTAATACCAAAACCGGGTTCCAACGGACGAAATTCGAATTTACCGAATTTGGAGTCCGCTTCCAACATTAATACTTTATCAGGTTTTTGAAATGCTAATATCGCCATGAAATTAATTATTATTTAGAATACAATTCAACGATCAAATGCTCTTTAATGTTCTCTGGAATATCTGTTCTTTCAGGAATGTGCAACAATTTGCCCACCTTAGAAGCCTCGTCCCACTCCATCCATGCATATTTACTGTGATTGAAACCTGCAAGAGAGTTAGTAATAGCTTCCAAAGATTTAGATCTTTCACGAACACCAATCAATTGACCAGGCTTAACTGCAAAAGAAGGAATGTTAACTACCTTACCATCTACTGTGATGTGTCGGTGACTAACCAACTGACGAGCTGCAGCACGTGTAGGAGCAATACCCAAACGGAATACAACGTTGTCAAGGCGAGCTTCTAGCAACTGAAGAAGTACTTCACCGGTAATACCTTTAGCGGTTGCTGCCTTCTCAAACAAGTTGCGGAATTGTTTCTCTAATACTCCATAGGTATATTTAGCTTTCTGCTTTTCGCGCAGCTGAATACCATATTCTGAAGTTTTTCTTTTTCTTGAATTACCGTGCTGTCCGGGAGGATAGTTTTTCTTCGACAAAACTTTATCAGCTCCAAAAATACCTTCACCGAATTTACGGGCGATTCTTGATTTTGGTCCAGTATATCTAGCCATTTCTTTTTAAAATATTTAATTGTTTATTCATGAACTCAATTTGTTGCAGCCGCGATTACAGAGAAGAAATTATTGCAATCCCAAAACAAAATCAAGTTTCATTTAATTAAAGGTAAATCTTATACTCTACGTCTTTTTGGAGGACGACATCCGTTGTGTGGAAGTGGAGTTACATCGATAATTTCAGTAACTTCAATGCCAGTACCATGAATCGTTCTGATAGCAGACTCACGTCCATTACCTGGTCCTTTAACGTAGGCTTTTACCTTTCTTAGGCCAAGATCAAATGCAATTTTTGCACAATCTTGAGCAGCCATTTGAGCTGCATAAGGAGTATTCTTCTTAGAACCTCTAAATCCCATTTTTCCTGCAGATGACCAAGAGATGATCTGCCCTTCACTGTTTGCAAGAGAAACAATAATATTGTTGAAGGAAGAATGAACGTGCAACTGTCCATTAGCGTCTACCTTAACATTTCTCTTCTTAGCTGCGACTGTTTTTTTTGCCATATCAACAATTATTATTTAGTAGCTTTTTTCTTATTAGCAACGGTTTTCTTTCTACCCTTACGAGTACGTGCATTGTTCTTAGTGCTTTGACCACGTACAGGTAACCCAATACGGTGACGCACACCACGATAACAACCAATATCCATTAATCGCTTAATGTTCAATTGTACCTCTGAGCGAAGGTCGCCCTCTACTTTATACTCTGCGCCGATAATCTCGCGAATCTTAGCAGCCTGCTCATCTGTCCAGTCCTTTACTTTCAGATCCTTGTCTACACCAGCTTTATCCAAAATCTTCGCTGAACTACTACGACCTACTCCATATACATAGGTCAACGCAATCTCGCCTCTCTTATTTTGAGGCAAATCGACACCAACTATTCTTATAGCCATATATACTAAATTATTTTTTTTGCAAAAATAAGAAATTATCCTTGACGTTGTTTAAACTTAGGATTTTTCTTGTTAATAACATACAAACGGCCATTACGTCTAACGATCTTACATTCTGGCGTACGTTTCTTTAATGATGCTCTTACTTTCATATCTGTTTTTATTTATATCTAAATACAATTCTTCCTTTCGATAAGTCGTAAGGAGACATTTCTACTCTCACCCTATCTCCCGGTAAAATTTTAATGTAGTGCATTCTCATTTTACCAGAGATGTGCGCAGTAATCTCATGTCCGTTTTCTAATTCTACACGAAACATTGCATTAGACAATGCTTCGATTATAACTCCATCTTGTTCTATTGCAGATTGCTTTGCCATATTATATAACTTTATCTCCTAAAACTTCTTCAATGAATTTAAATGATGACAAGATATCGGCTTCACCTACTCCCACTGCAACTGTATGTTCAAAGTGCGCAGCAACTTTACGATCTCTTGTTCTCACAGTCCATCCGTCATCTTCCATTATTACTTGTCGGTCACCCAAAGTGATCATAGGTTCGATTGCAATACATAAACCTTTCTTAAGCAGTGTACCGCATCCTCTCTTTCCATAGTTTGGCACTTGAGGATCTTCATGCATTGTTTTACCAATGCCATGACCTACAAACTCTCGTACAACACCATAAGCATGTGACTCACAGTAATGCTGGATAGCATATCCTATATCACCAACTCTTTTGCCTTGTACTGCATTTTGAATACCAATATATAACGCCTCTTTGGTTACCTTCAACAAATTGCGAACTTCATCGTTCACTTCACCCACACAAAACGTATAAGCCGAGTCACCACAAAAACCATTCATATAAGTTCCACAATCTACAGAGACGATATCACCATCTTTCAAGACAATATCTCCTGGAATACCGTGTACTATTTGTTCATTGACCGAAGTGCAAATAGAGCTAGGAAATGGTTCCCCTTGTTGATTGCCGAAACCTTTAAACGTTGGAATAGCTCCATTATCGCGAATAAACTCTTCTGCAACTTTATCCAGTTCTCTAGTGGTGACACCCGGTTTTACAAGTTTGGCAACTTCAGCCAGCGTTCTTCCTACAAGTAAGTTACTCTGACGAAGCAACTCTATTTCATCTTCAGTTTTAAGAAATATCATTTCTACTAAAGAATTAATATGCGGCTACGCCACTACCTGCAGTACGTCCTTTGATGCGACCTGACTTTAGTAAACCGTCATAATGTCTCATCAACAAATGACTCTCTATCTGCTGCAAGGTATCAAGCACAACACCTACAAGAATTAACAAAGATGTACCTCCGAAGAATTGAGCGAACTCAGCTTTCACTCCAAATAAGCCAGCAAAAGCAGGCATAATAGCAATTAAAGCCAGAAAGAAAGAACCGGGTAAAGTAATACGAGACATGATGTCATCAATATACTCTGCAGTATGCTTTCCAGGTTTAATTCCGGGAATAAAACCATTGTTTCTCTTCATATCCTCAGCCATCTGAGTGGGGTTTATTGTGATTGCAGTATAAAAATACGTAAAAAGCACAATCATTACTGCAAAAACAAAATTATACCAAAAACTTGTATGATCGGTAAACGCATGAACAAAACTACTCACACTGTTTGTATTTGAAAAGCCAATGAAAGTAATTGGGATAAACATAATTGCTTGCGCAAAAATAATAGGCATTACACCAGCTGCATTCACTTTAAGTGGAATGTACTGTCTTGCGCCACCATACTGCTTATTTCCGACGATTTTTTTAGCGTATTGCACAGGAATCTTCCGTGTACCTTGTACCAACAGAATCGCAGCTGCAATTACCAACAGCAAGAATACTATTTCAAATAAAAACATGATCAAACCACCAGTTTTGTCAGTCATACGGGAAATCAACTCCTGAAATAAAGACTGAGGAAGACGAGCGATAATACCGACCAAAATGATAAATGAAATACCATTACCAATACCTTTATCAGTGATTCTTTCGCCGAGCCACAAGATAAACATACTTCCAGCAGCCAGAATAACAGTAGAAGTAACCATGAACAGAGTCCAATCTAATGAAGCATTTAAAGAAGGTCCTGCCTGCATTTTAAGATTGAGCAAATAAGAAGGTGCTTGAACTAACAGAATAGCAATCGTTAAGTAACGAGTATACTGGTTCATCTTTCTTCTGCCGCTCTCCCCTTCCCGTTGTAGCTTCTGGAAATAAGGCACAGCTATTCCCAATAACTGGATAACGATAGATGCAGAGATATAAGGCATAATTCCTAAGGCGAAAATTGACGCATTAGAAAATGCTCCACCCGAGAACATGTTTAACAAGGCTAAAAGGCCTTCACTTGTTTGCTGGTGTAATTGCGATAACATTGCAGGGTTGATTCCCGGAAGTACCACATACGAACCAAAACGATAAATCGCCACAAACAATATGGTGATGAGGATCCGTTGTCTTAGATCCTCAATTTTCCATATATTCTTCAATGTTTCAATAGCTTTTCTCATTGAATCAGAGTTTTACTGCATTTCCACCAACAGCTTCAATAGCAGCTACTGCACTCTTAGAGAATCCATGTGCTTCTACTTCCAACTTAACTGTTAATGTTCCGTTTCCTAATACTTTTACTAACTGATTCTTTGAAGAAACAAATCCTGCAGCAAGAAAATCATTAATGCCAACTTTCTCCAAACCCTTTGCAGTTGCAAGTTGTTGGATCAAATCAATATTAATAGCTTTATATTCTACACGATTAAAATTCTTAAAACCAAATTTGGGTACACGACGTTGAAGAGGCATCTGCCCACCTTCAAAACCAACTTTCTTCGAGTATCCTGATCTTGATTTAGCTCCTTTATGACCTCTTGTAGAAGTACCACCTAATCCAGAACCAGCACCACGGCCAATTCTTTTTCTTGTCTTAGTAGATCCTTCTGCAGGTTTTAAATTACTTAAATTCATATTGTAATTCGTTTTATATTCAACAAATAATTACTTAACAATGGTAACCAAGTGTTTCACTTTATCTACCATCCCAAGAATTGAAGGATTACTTTCGTGTTCAACCACACGGTTTAGTTTACGAAGCCCTAGTGCATCAAGAGTTCTCTTCTGATCAGCCGGAGCACCAATTCTACTTTTAATTTGCTTAATTTTTATAATTGACATATCTCCTCCTTATCCTCTAAATACTTTTTCAACACTAATCCCTCTGTTTTGAGCAACCATTCTTGCATCACGCATTTCACTTAAAGCCAAAACAGTGGCTTTAACCAAGTTGTGCGGGTTTGAAGAACCTTTCGATTTTGCCAAAACATCAGTAATTCCTACGCTCTCTAATACAGCACGCATAGCACCCCCAGCTACAACACCGGTACCGTGAGATGCCGGTTTGATGAATACTTCAGCACCACCAAATCTTGCAGTCTGCTCGTGAGGAACTGTACCTTTCAAAATAGGCACTTTAGTTAGGTTCTTCTTAGCAGACTCAACACCTTTAGCAATAGCTGCTGTTACTTCACCTGCTTTTCCAAGTCCCCAACCAATAACTCCCTCTTCGTTACCTACAACAACGATTGCAGAGAAACTAAAAGTTCTACCACCTTTGGTAACCTTTGTAACACGATTGATAGCAACTAGTCTATCTTTCAGTTCTATATCGTTAGAAATCTTTACTCTGTTATTAACTCCTGCCATAATGATTAAAAATTAAGTCCACCGTTACGAGCAGCATCAGCTACTTCTTTTACTCTCCCATGATACAAATAGCCATTACGGTCAAACACAACAGTCGTTATACCTGCTTCCTGAGCTTTCTTAGCAATAATTTCTCCTACCTTAGTTGCTTGTTCTTTTTTAGCAAACTTTTCAGTCAGACCAAGTGAAGAAGCAGCAGCCAATGTTTTACCTGAAAGATCATCAATAATCTGAACGTAAATCTGCTTATTGCTTCTAAATACACTCATACGTGGACGCTCAGCAGTACCTGACATTTTATTGCGTACTCTATATTTGATCTTTATTCGTCTTTCTATTTTTGTTGTCATAATGATATAAATTTTATATAATTTACTTAGCGCCGGCTGATTTACCTGACTTTCTGCGAATTACCTCGCCAACAAACTTAATACCTTTACCCTTATATGGTTCCGGCTTACGGAAAGAACGTATTTTAGAGCAAACTTGACCTATCAATTGCTTGTCACAAGATTCCAAAAGAATAAGAGGATTCTTATTTCTTTCAGATTTTGTCTCTACTATAACTTCAGGAGGTAATTGAATGAAGATATTATGTGTATATCCTAATGATAACTCAACGATGTTTCCTTGGTTAGAAGCACGGTAGCCAACGCCTACCAATTCTAATGATTTCTTATATCCTTCTGATACACCCACAACCATGTTGTGAATCAAAGACCGATATAAACCATGGAACGCACGTTCCTGTTTGTCATCACTTTGACGGCTCAAAACTAATTGGCCATCCTCAATCGCCACGCTAATCAATGGATTAACATACTGATTCAACTCTCCCTTTGGACCCTTTACTGTAACTACATTATCTTTGTAAGTAACAGTAACACCAGCGGGTATACTAATGGGTAATTTTCCTATTCTTGACATTGCTTATTTCCTCCTATTAATATACATAACACAATACTTCACCACCGATCTTCAGTTCAGCAGCTTCTTTGTTTGTCATTACACCCTTGGAAGTAGATATTATAGCAATACCCAAACCATTAATAACACGCGGCATACCTTTGTAACCAGTATACTGACGCATACCAGGCGAAGATATTCTTTGAAGTTTTTTGATTGCGTTAACTTTGTTAACCGTATCATACTTCAAGGCTACTTTAATAGTGCCTTGAGGACCGTCTTCTACAAACTTATAGTTAAGAATGTAGCCTTTTTCAAAAAGAATCTTAGTGATGTCTTTTTTCAAATTTGAGGCAGGAATGTCTACTACTCTGTGTTTAGCGTTAATCGCATTCCTTAACCTAGTCAAATAATCTGCTATTGGATCAGTCATAAAAAAATGATTAAATTAATCAGGACTACCCTGACAATATTTATAAAAATTACCAGCTTGCTTTTTTAACACCTGGGATCAAGCCGTTAGATGCCATTTCGCGGAACTGAATTCTTGACACACCAAATTGACGGAGATATCCTTTTGGACGACCGGTCAATTTACAGCGATTGTGCAGACGTACTGGTGAAGAGTTTTTAGGCAAAGCCTGCAATCCTTCATAGTCTCCGTCTTTCTTCAGTTGAGCTCTTTTATCTGCATATTTGGCTACTAATTTAGCACGCTTAACCTCACGTGCTTTCATTGATTCCTTTGCCATATCAGTCTTTTTTAGCGTTTTTAAAAGGTAAACCGAATTCCTTCAACAAGGCATAACCTTCTTCATCTGTCTCTGCAGAAGTCACAAAGGTAATATTCATTCCGAGAATTCTTGTAATACTATCGATATTAATTTCAGGGAAAATAATTTGCTCCTGAATACCAAGAGTATAGTTACCTTGACCATCAAACTTGCTTTCGATACCTTTGAAGTCACGGATACGTGGCAAAGCAACACGAACTAACTTTTCCAAGAATTCGTACATTCTTTCGCGGCGCAATGTTACCATTACCCCAATCGGCATTTTTTTACGCAACTTAAAGTTGGCTATATCTTTACGAGAAATTGTAGCTACGGCCTTTTGACCAGTAATTGCTGTCATTTCATTAATTGCCACTTCAATAATCTTCTTATCTGCTACAGCCATACCTAATCCTTGATTGATAACAATCTTTTTAAGTACAGGTGTTTGCATAATTGAAGAATACTGAAATTGCGACATCAATGCAGGAGCGATACGCTCTGCATATTCTTTCTTAAGGCTTGCAGTATTACTCATTGCTTAAATCTCCTCTCCTGATTTTTTAGAATAACGCACTAAAGTTCCTTCCGAACTTTCTTTTCTTCCAACACGCGTTGCTTTACCAGTTTTTGGATCAACCGGATTCAAGTTTGACAAGTGGATAGAAGCTTCTTGCTTCACAATTCCACCTTGTGGGTTCTTTGCATTAGGTTTTGTGCTTTTAGATACCATATTGATACCTTCAACTATTGCACGACCCTCTTTTACAAGAACCTTTAATACGCGACCAGTTTTACCTTTATCTTCACCAGTATTAACGTAAACTGTATCGCCTTTTTTAATATGTAATTTACTCATTACTTAAATCTATTACAAAATTAAAGTACCTCAGGTGCAAGTGACACAACTTTCATGTTCGTAGCACGAAGTTCTCTTGCCACGGGACCGAAAATACGACTACCTCTAATCTCGCCTGCGCCATTCAACAGAACGCAAGCATTATCATCAAAACGTATATAAGAACCGTCGGGACGACGGATTTCTTTCTTAGTACGTACGATCAAAGCCTTTGACACTGCACCTTTTTTAATATCACTAGAAGGGATGACGTTCTTTACAGAAACGACAATAACATCCCCCACCGAAGCATAACGACGACCTGTACCACCCAATACACGGATGCACAGCGCTTCTTTTGCTCCACTGTTGTCACATACTGTAAGTCTGGATTCTGCTTGTATCATAATTACTTAGCTCTTTCGATTATTTCTACTAATCTCCATCTTTTGGTTTTGCTCAAAGGACGGGTTTCCATGATGTGTACAGTATCACCGATATTGCACTCATTCTTTTCATCATGAGCATGGTATTTCTTCGTTTTACTAACGAACTTACCATATATAGGGTGTTTTTCTTTAAACTTTGCAGCAATTGTAATGGTTTTATCCATTTTATTGCTTAGCACAACCCCTGTTCTCTCTTTTCTTAAATTTCTTGCTTCCATCAAGCTGATCATTTATTGTTAAGTTCTCTTTGGCGCAATTCTGTTCTCATACGCGCAATAGTCCTGCGTAATTGTTTGATTAACGCAGGATTTTCCAAAGGAGAAATAGCATGATTGATAACCATTTGGTTGTAACCAACCACTTCTGCCTCTACTCTTTCTACTAAGTCATTAGTAGACATCTCTTTTATTTCTGCAATTTTCATAAACATTACGCATTTTGATTTTGAACATCGTAGTCACGTCTAACGATAAACTTCGTTGTAATAGGAAGTTTTTGCGCAGCTAAACGCAAAGCTTCTTTAGCGATATCATAAGACACTCCTTCTACTTCAATGATAATTCTCCCCGGCGTAACTGGAGCAACAAATCCTTCTGGATTACCTTTACCCTTACCCATACGAACCTCTGCAGGTTTCTTTGTAATGGGTTTATCTGGGAAAATGCGGATCCATATTTGTCCTTGACGTTGCATATATCTTGTCACAGCGATACGCGCTGCTTCAATTTGTCTACCCGTAATCCACTTGTATTGCAGAGCCTTAATACCAAAAGAACCAAAAGCAAGTTGATTGCCTCTCTGGGCATTGCCCTTCATGCGGCCCTTTTGTTGTCTTCTGAATTTTGTCTTTTTCGGTTGTAACATAGTTTCCTAAAATTCAAATTCGTTTAGCGATTATTTTTCTTTCTTTTGAAGTTCTTTCCGCCGCTGTTGTTTCCACTGTTATTGCTGTTTCCACGACTATTGTCTTTGCTTTGAGTAAAGTTTGGAGATAAATCTCTTTTTCCAAATACTTCACCTCTACAAATCCAAACTTTAATACCGAGAAGACCAACCTTCGTCAATGCTTCTGCATTGCAATAGTCGATATCTGCTCTAAAAGTATGTAACGGAGTTCTTCCTTCCTTATACATTTCAGAACGAGCCATTTCAGCTCCATTTAAACGTCCTGAAATCTGAACTTTGATACCTTCAGCACCCATACGCATAGTATTTGCGATAGCCATTTTAATGGCACGGCGATAGGCAATTTTCCCTTCCACCTGGCGAGCAATATTGTTTGCAACAATAACTGCATCCAGTTCAGGTCTTTTCACTTCAAAGATATTAATTTGAATATCTTTGTCAGTGACCTTTTTCAACTCTTCCTTTAACTTATCAACTTCTTGGCCACCTTTACCGATAATGATACCTGGACGCGCAGTGCAAACAGTAATAGTAACGAGTTTCAATGTACGTTCAATCACTATTCTTGATACACTCGCCTTCGCAAGTCTTGCATTAAGATATTTACGGATTTTGCTATCTTCCAGCAAAGAGTCACCGTAATCATTTCCACCATACCAGTTAGAATCCCATCCTCTGATAATTCCTAAACGGTTGCTTATTGGATTAACTTTTTGTCCCATCTACCTTAGTTTTGTTCTTCGTTATTACTCTTAGCATCAACGAACAGCGTCACATGATTTGAACGTTTGCGAATTCTGTAACCTCTTCCCTGTGGAGCCGGTCTCATTCTCTTGAGTGAAGCACCACCATCAACAAAAATCTTAGTTACAAATAATTCACCGCTTTCAGCTTTCCGCTCGTTCTTCTGTTCCCAGTTAGCAATTGCAGAGCGCAATAATTTTTCCACTCTTGCGGCAGCTTCCTTTGAAGAAAACTTCAAAACGCCAAGTGCTCTGTTCACTTCCATCCCGCGAATCATGTCTGCCACAAGACGCATTTTGCGAGGAGAAGTAGGAACATTTTGCAATTTAGCAAAATACATGGTTTTAAGGGCTTCTTTTCTTTGATCAGCCGATATTTTTTTTCTTGCTCCCATTATATTTATTACTTTATTATTTCAGATAAATCCTGTTATCTTTTTTTGTTACCACTGTGTCCTCTGAAAGTACGAGTGGGTGAAAATTCGCCCAGCTTGTGACCTACCATGTTTTCAGTAACATAAACAGGAATAAATTTATTTCCGTTGTGAACTGCAACTGTATGCCCTACAAAATCAGGCGAAATCATTGAAGCTCTGGCCCAGGTCTTAACAACAACTTTCTTGCCAACTTCATTCATGGCAAGAACTTTCTTCTCAAGCTTTACGTTAATATGTGGACCTTTTTTTAATGAACGACTCATAGTTTACTCAATTAATCAGATTACTTTTTTCTTCTCTCTATAATGTACTTAGACGAGTGCTTCTTCGGAGCTCTTGTCTTGAGTCCCTTAGCATACAATCCCTTACGAGATCTCGGATGTCCTCCAGAAGCACGTCCTTCACCACCACCCATTGGGTGATCGACAGGGTTCATAACAACACCACGAACGCGCGGACGACGACCCTTCCAACGAGAACGACCAGCTTTACCTGAACGTTCCAACGCATGGTCAGAGTTACCTACACTACCGATAGTAGCCTTACAAGTACTAAGAATCTGCCTTACTTCACCCGATGGCAATTTGACTACACAGTATTTACCTTCTCTCGAAGTTAACTGAGCAAAATTTCCTGCCGAACGAACGAAAGAAGCCCCTTGTCCTGGACGTAACTCAATATTGTGAATTACTGTACCAACAGGGATATTCTGAAGAGGAAGTGCATTACCAATCTCTGGTGCTGCATTTTCACCTGACATCAAAGTCGTACCAACTTGCAATCCATTGGGAGCAATAATATATCTTTTTTCTCCGTCTGCATAAAACAACAACGCAATACGAGCCGAGCGATTCGGATCATATTCAATTGTTTTCACTACTGCTGGAACACCGTCTTTGTTTCTCTTGAAATCAACAATTCTAATCACCTTTCTTTGGCCGCCACCAATGTAGCGCATCGTCATCTTACCTTCGCTGTTGCGACCGCCCGATGATTTCTTACCATATACAAGAGACTTTTCTGGTACTTGTGCAGTAATCTCCTCAAAAGTACCAATAATTTTATGTCTTTGCCCCGGTGTTGTGGGCTTAAATTTACGTACTGCCATTTTTTTTAAATATTGCTATAAAAATCAATAGTATCTCCTTCTTTCAACGTAACCACTGCTTTCTTAAAAGCGTTGGTTCTGCCATTGATGATACCTGCTTTCGTATAACGGCTTTTGTTCTTGCCAGAATACTTCATTGTATTAACATCAACTACTGTAACATTGTAAAGGGTTTCAACTTCACTCTTAATTTCCAATTTATTAGCTTCAGGACGTACGATAAAGCCAAAGCGATTCAGCTTATCTGTTATCGCAGTCATCTTCTCTGTCACCAACGGTTTAATAATAATTCCCATTACTTAAGCCTCCTTCATTAAATTAAGATATTGTCGATAGTCGAAAGGGCGCTCTCAGTAAATACAAGAACTCCAGCATTCAATACTCTGTAAGTATTTAATCCTGAGAGAGTCTGTACACTAGCACGCTCAATGTTACGAGCCGACAAATATACGTTTTTATTTGCTTCTGGTAAAATCATAAGCAGCTTTTTATCAGAAACTTTAAGATTTTTTGTCATAGCAACAAATTCTTTCGTGCTTGGAGTCTCAAAATTGAAATCTTCCAATACTATAATTGCATTGCTTTGAGCTTTATAAGACAAAGCTGATCTACGAGCCAATGTCTTTACTTTTTTATTCAACTTAAAGAAGTAATCTCTTGGTTTGGGGCCGAATACACGCGCACCACCAACAAGCAGGGGCGATTTCAGGTCACCTCTACGGGCACCACCACCACCTTTTTGACGACCAATCTTACGAGTTGACCCGCTAATTTCACTTCTCTCTTTTGTTTTATGTGTACCCTGACGCTGGTTAGCCATGAACTGCTTTACATCCAAGTAAATTGCGTGGTCGTTGGGTTCAATTCCGAAGATAGATTCGTTTAACGTAATCTTTCTCCCAGTGTCCTCACCTTTAATGTTATATACGTTAACTTCCATTATTTCTCAATTATTACGATTGAACCTTTGCAACCCGGTACAGAACCCTTAATCAAAAGAAGATTATGTTCCGCGATTACTTTTAATATCTGCAAGTTTTGAACAGTAACTCTGTCACCACCCATTTGTCCGCCCATGCGCATGCCCTTAAATACCTTTGCTGGGTATGAACAAGCACCGATAGCACCTGGTTTACGAAGACGGTTGTGCTGACCATGAGTCGCTTGACCCACACCACCAAAGCCATGTCTTTTAACTACACCTTGAAAACCTTTACCTTTAGAAGTTCCAACAACATCAACAAATTCTGCGCCGTCAAACAACTCTACAGTAACTGTGTCTCCTAGGTTCAATTCACCTTCAAACTCTTTGAACTCGGCCAAGTGTCTCTTTGGTGCTACTCCAGCTCTTTTGAAATGACCCATCATCGGTTTAGTTGTATGTTTTTCCTTTTTGTCTTGGAAACCCAACTGAACAGCTGCATAGCCATCTTTTTCGAGAGTTTTTACTTGAGTAACAACACAAGGACCTGCTTCGATAACAGTGCATGGTACATTTTTACCCTCGGCACTGAAAACGGATGTCATTCCGATTTTTTTTCCTAATAATCCTGGCATTTCACTAATTTTTTAATAATACTAAACTTTAATTTCTACTTCTACACCACTTGGTAGTTCAAGTTTCATCAATGCGTCTACTGTCTTTGCTGTAGAGCTATAGATGTCGATCAACCTCTTATAAGAAGAGAGTTGGAACTGCTCGCGCGATTTTTTGTTCACGAAAGTTGAACGGTTCACTGTAAAAATACGCTTGTGCGTAGGAAGGGGAATCGGGCCACTAACGATGGCACCTGTAGCCTTCACAGTTCTTACAATCTTCTCAGCTGACTTGTCAACCAAGTTGTGGTCATAAGATTTCAGTTTAATTCTGATTTTCTGACTCATTGTCTTTTGTTAATTAATAAATAAATAAAAATATAAGGTAAAGCAGCAGGCTAAGAGTCATTCGCTAACCTGCTGCTTTGAGCCTTTAGAGTAAATCAGTGCGTCCTTTAACTTCATCCAACACCGCCTTAGCGATAGAAGAAGAAACTTGCGCATGATGTGAGTATGTCATTGAAGAGGTTGCACGACCAGAAGAGATTGTACGCAACGACGTTACGTAACCAAACATCTCAGCGAGTGGCACAGTTGCCTTTACAATACGAGCACCTGAACGGCTTGACTCCATACCTTCAACTTGTCCGCGACGCTTATTCAAGTCACCGATCACGTCACCCATATTTTCTTCTGGAGTAACTACCTCCAGCTTCATCATAGGCTCCATCAGCACCGGACCTGCTTTTGCGCAAGCACTCTTGTATGCCATTTGCGCACAAATCTCGAACGAAAGTTGGTCAGAGTCAACCGGGTGGAATGAACCATCTACCAAGGTTACTTTCAGTGAATCGAGTGGATAACCAGCTAAGACACCATTTTTGATAGCTGCTGTAAAACCTTTCTGAACGGAAGGAATGAATTCCTTAGGAATGTTACCACCCTTTACTTCATCCACAAATTGCAAGCCACCTTCAGTGAACGTTGCATCAACAGGACCAACGTTTACAATAATATCAGCAAACTTACCGCGGCCACCCGACTGTTTCTTATACACTTCGCGCAAATTAACAGTCTTAGTAATAGCCTCTTTGTAGTTTACTTGAGGTTTACCTTGATTACACTCTACTTTAAACTCGCGTCTCAAACGGTCGATGATAATATCAAGATGAAGCTCGCCCATACCTGAAATTACAGTCTGTCCTGATTGCTCGTCCGATTTTACAGTAAAGGTTGGATCCTCCTCAGCCAGCTTAGCTAAGCCGATAGAGAGTTTATCCATATCTTTTTGAGTTTTAGGCTCAATAGCAACACCAATAACCGTTTCTGGGAAATCAATTGATTCGAGAATAATTGGAGCCGATTCGTCACAAAGCGTATCACCAGTGCGAATATCTTTAAAGCCTACACCTGCGCCAATATCACCTGCAGCAATCACTTCAACAGGGTTCTGTTTGTTTGAATGCATTTGGAATAAGCGTGACACACGTTCTTTCTTGCCCGAACGTACGTTATAGATGTAAGAACCAGCCTCGATTTTACCTGAATAAACGCGGAAGAAAGTCAAACGACCTACATAAGGGTCAGTTGCAATCTTAAAGGCCAATGCAGAGGTCTTCTCCTCCTCACACGGTTTACGATCTTCTTCTAGACCTGTATCTGGGTTTGTACCTATCACGTTTTCAGCATCTGCGGGTGAAGGTAACAATGCGCAAACATAATTAAGCAACGTCTGCACACCTTTATTCTTAAATGAAGAGCCACACAGCATAGGCACAATAGCCATCTGAACGGTAGCGGCACGAAGAGCTCTCATAATTTCTTCTTCTGTAATCGTAGAAGGATCATCGAAAAATTTCTCCATTAAAGAGTCATCAAAATCAGCTACTTTTTCAAGCAGGTTATCTCTCCACTCCTGTGCTTCTTCAAGAAGATCTGCTGGGATTTCTTCAACGTGATAATCAGCACCCATGGTTTCATCGTGCCACAGAATAGCTTTCATCTGAATCAGGTCAACTAACCCTTTGAACGTTTCTTCAGCTCCAATTGGAACAACAATAGGACAAGGATTTGCTCCCAAGACTGTTTTCATCTGTCTAACTACATCAAAGAAGTTAGCTCCCGAACGGTCCATCTTGTTTACGTATGCAATACGTGGAACATTATATTTGTCAGCTTGACGCCATACAGTCTCAGATTGAGGTTCAACACCACCTACCGCACAGTAAGCAGCAATAGCCCCATCAAGAACACGCAATGAACGCTCTACTTCTGCAGTAAAGTCAACGTGTCCTGGAGTATCAATCAAGTTAATTTTGTAAGTTTCACCGGCATATTTCCATCTGGTTGTTGTAGCAGCAGAGGTAATCGTGATACCACGCTCCTGCTCTTGCGCCATCCAGTCCATTGTTGCAGCGCCATCATGCACTTCACCAATTTTATGGGTCAATCCTGTGTAAAACAGGATGCGCTCTGATGTAGTTGTCTTTCCAGCATCAATGTGGGCCATGATGCCGATATTGCGGGTAAAATGTAAATCTTGTTTAGCCATTTTATTCTTTTACTTTAAATGTTTAGTCTGATAGGTAAGCCTAGCAGTAGTTAGAATCTAAAATGAGCAAATGCGCGGTTGGCTTCAGCCATTCTATGCATATCTTCTTTACGCTTGAAAGAACCACCTTGCTCGTTGTATGCGTCAAGGATTTCAGCTGCAAGTTTATCAGCCATTGACTTTCCGCCTCTTTTACGAGCGTACAAAATTAAATTCTTCATTGAGACAGACTCTTTGCGATCTGGACGAATTTCAGTAGGCACTTGGAAAGTAGCACCACCTACGCGACGAGATTTAACTTCAACTTGTGGAGTAATATTATCTAAAGCCTTTTTCCAGATTTCTAGAGAAGATTTTTCTTCGTTAGGAAGCTTAGCTTTCACTGTTTCTAAGGCAGCATAAAAAATTTCATAAGAAGTGTTCTTTTTGCCGTCGTACATCAAGTGATTTACGAACTTAGAGACTTTTTGATCATTAAACACGGGATCTGGAAGAATAACGTGTTTTTTTGGTTTTGCTTTTCTCATTTGTTTGAAAATAATGTTTTTTGTTTCTGGGTTGCATTTTGTCTACTTCAACTCTCCCACCGGAGTGTTTACTCAACCTTTAAGCTTTTCCAACAAACTAAAACGAATTAGTTACTTTTAATTTTGGCTACCGCCTTTTTATTTCTTCTTTCCTTTTACTGGTGCTGCTGGTTGTCCTGCTTTTGGACGCTTAGCTCCATATTTCGAGCGTCTTTGAGTACGACCGGCTACGCCTGCTGTATCAAGAGTACCACGAACGATGTGATAACGCACACCTGGGAGGTCTTTTACACGACCACCACGAACCAATACGATCGAGTGCTCTTGCAAGTTGTGTCCTTCTCCTGGAATGTAAGAGTTCACCTCTTTTTGGTTAGTCAAACGCACACGAGCTACTTTACGCATTGCTGAATTCGGCTTCTTGGGAGTAGTGGTATACACTCTCACGCAAACGCCACGTCTTTGAGGACATGAATCCAGGGCTGGAGATTTACTTTTCTCCACCAGCACCTCGCGTCCTTTTCTTACTAATTGCTGAATTGTAGGCATTTCAATTGTTTTTAATTTATATTATTGTTATATTAATTTCGTAACGATACAATTTGGGCTGCAAAAATACGAATAATATTTGAATAATCAATGCACTAGCTCTTTTTTTTGATTTTTAAGGGTTCGATTCCTAACATAACCAACGCAATCAAATGGCAAACAATCAAGATTGAATAAAATTTGCGATTCTGTTCGTCTAGTTGTTTTATGTTTCAACAATCATCACACTCAACTTTCTGCGTAAAAGAGTCAAAACGAGAGATATATTGACGTTTTATTGGTCAGTAATTAAGCCTCCCCTGGCGCAGCCATCGGTACAATCGATTGATCTTCGGGTAAGCGAACCTGACCAAATACACGCTCATATTTAGCTATGTTTTCATCCAAGGCACGCAACAGCCTCTTTGCATGTTCGGGTGCAAGAATAACGCGTGATTCCACATTTGCTTTGGGTGTTCCAGGCATTATTCTTACGAAATCTAGTATAAACTCCGAGCTTGAATGGGTAAGAATTGCCAAGTTGGCATAGGTGCCTTGAGCAATCTCGTCTTTCAATTCTATTTGTAACTGATTATCACTATTCATATTTTCCATTGATTTAAATGATTTTTAAATTACCACATAGGGCGCATGATGTAAAAAGGAGCAATCGCCATGTAGCCATTGCTCCTTTCAGAGTTATGATTAATCGATAGATTATTCTACTTCATTATAATCAAGTACTGTTTTCTTGTTTGCCAAGATACGATCGTACTCTTCTTTTGAACCCACAATAATCTTTTCGTACTCGCGCTGACCTGTTCCTGCAGGAATTAAGTGTCCGCAAATTACGTTTTCCTTCATACCTTCCAGACGATCAACTTTACCGTTAATAGCAGCCTCATTAAGTACTTTGGTTGTTTCTTGGAACGAAGCAGCCGACATGAAACTTGATGTTTGCAGAGCTGCGCGGGTTATACCTTGCAAGATCTGAGTGGAAGTCGCCGCAATAGCATCACGCACTTCAACTGGTTTCAAGTCACGACGCTTGAGCATACTATTCTCGTCACGCAATCTGCGCGAAGTAACAATCTGTCCCTTTTGTAGAATTGGTGAATCACCAGCATCTACCACTACTTTCTTACCCCAGATACGGTCATTCTCATCCATAAAGTCGAGTTTGTCCACCACTTGTTGTTCAAGGAAGCGAGTATCTCCAGGTTCATCAATTGTCACCTTACGCATCATCTGACGCACAATAATCTCAAAGTGCTTGTCATTGATTTTCACACCTTGCAAGCGATATACATCTTGAACTTCGTTCACGATATACTCTTGCACTGCTGTAGGTCCTTTAATTGCCAAAATGTCAGCAGGAGTTGTAGCACCATCAGACAAAGGAGTTCCGGCACGTACATAGTCGTTCTCTTGCACCAGAATCTGCTTAGACAGAGCAACGAGGTATTTTTTCACCTCACCAGTCTTAGAAGTAACTACAATCTCACGATTACCTCGCTTGATTTTACCCATGGCCACCTCACCATCAATTTCAGATACAACAGCAGGGTTCGACGGGTTGCGAGCTTCAAAGAGTTCGGTAACACGAGGAAGCCCACCGGTAATGTCACCTGCCTTACCAACAGCACGAGGAATCTTCACGATAACCTCACCAGCTTTCACCTTCTGACCATTGTCAATGACAACGTGTCCGCCTACTGGTAAGTTGTAGGTACGAATTAAACCACCGTCCTCAGCAATAACATGCAATGCCGGCAATTTGGTTTTATCTTTGGATTCAATAATGATGATTTCACGAAGTCCGGTTGTTTCATCTGACTCGACTTTGTAAGTCACATTCTCAATCACACCTTCAAACTCTACCTTACCTGTAGCTTCGGTAATGATTACAGCGTTAAACGGATCCCATTTAGCAATGAGTTTTCCCTTTTCAATAACTTCACCATCCGACACATATAGGGTTGATCCATAAGGAACGTTATGCGTAGAAAGAACAATTCCAGTATTCACATCGACAGAGCGTACCTCGGCCAAACGCCCTACTACCACTTTAGCCGACTGACCCGACTCATCAACGATATCAACAGTACGAAGTTCTTCAAACTCCAAACGTGCATTATTCTTAGCATGGATATTGGCATTGGCCGCAATATTAGCAGCCGTACCACCTGCATGGAACGTACGCAGCGTCAACTGAGTACCAGGCTCACCAATAGATTGAGCAGCAATAACGCCAACAGCTTCACCTCTTTGAACCATGTGGTTCGTAGCCAAGTTACGACCGTAACACTTCGCACAAACTCCCTTCTTGGATTCACAAGTCAACACCGAACGAATTTCCACACTCTCAATTGGAGAGTTGGTAATCTTCTTAGCAACATCTTCTGTGATCTCTTCGCCTCCGTTAACCAATAGTTCGCCCGTTTGTGGGTGTATAATATCATGCACTGATACGCGTCCTAAAATACGTTCATAAAGGGTAGCGATAACCTCATCGTTGCTTTTAAGATCGGTGCAAATCAATCCACGAAGCGTACCACAGTCATCTTCATTGATGATCACATCATGTGAAACATCGACCAAACGACGAGTCAAATATCCAGCATCGGCAGTTTTTAATGCAGTATCCGCCAAACCTTTACGAGCACCATGGGTAGAGATAAAGTACTCTAATACCGAAAGTCCCTCTTTAAAGTTCGACAAAATGGGGTTCTCAATAATCTGACCACCCTCGGCACCTGCTTTTTGAGGCTTAGCCATCAAACCACGCATACCAGAGAGTTGACGAATCTGTTCTTTAGAACCACGAGCACCCGAATCGAGCATCATGTATACAGAGTTAAAGCCTTGATCATCTGTCGAAATTGTTTTCATCAAAATGTTCGACAATTCAGAGTTTACATGCGTCCAAATGTCAATAACCTGATTGTAGCGTTCATTATTGGTAATAAAACCCATATTGTAGTTACTAATCACCTGCTCTACTTCATCGTAACCTCTCTTTACAAGAACCTCTTTCTCTTTGGGGATAATAATATCACCTAAGTTAAATGACAAACCACCTTCGAAAGCCGTCTTATAACCCAGATTCTTGATTCCATCAAGGAAGTCCGCTGTTTTAGCCACGCCACATACTTTGATAACATCGCTAATGATGTCACGCAGTGATTTTTTTGAGATTACAGTATTGATATAGCCAGCCTCAGGCGGAACAATTTCATTCACGATTACACGACCCACAGAAGTTTCGCGCATCACATTAACAATATTACCGTTCTCGTCTAAGTCTTTCACAATTACTTTTACAGGAGCGTGAATGTCTACTTTACCCTCATTGTAGGCGATCATAGCCTCCTCGGGACCGTAGAAAGTCAACCCTTCACCCTTCGTACCATGGCGTAGCTTAGTAATGTAATATAAACCAAGCACCATATCCTGTGAAGGCACCGTAATAGGAGCACCATTGGCAGGATTTAATATATTATGAGAAGCCAGCATCAACATCTGCGCTTCAAGGATTGCTTCATTACCCAGCGGTAAGTGAACGGCCATCTGGTCACCGTCAAAGTCAGCATTAAATGCCGTACAAGCTAACGGATGCAGTTGGATCGCTTTACCTTCAATCATCTTCGGCTGAAACGCCTGAATACCCAATCGGTGCAACGTCGGTGCACGGTTTAGTAGTACCGGATGTCCCTTCATTACGTGTTCAAGAATATCCCAGATAACCGGTTCCTTGCGATCAACGATTTTCTTTGCCGACTTTACCGTTTTCACTATACCACGCTCAATTAGCTTACGGATAATAAATGGTTTGTACAGCTCAGCTGCCATCAGTTTCGGAATACCACATTCATGCATGCGCAATTCCGGACCTACGACAATTACCGAACGAGCTGAGTAATCGACACGCTTACCAAGCAAGTTCTGGCGGAAACGTCCTTGTTTACCCTTCAAGCTATCTGATAGCGACTTCAACGGACGGTTAGCATCAGTTTTAACTGCACTCGATTTACGCGAGTTGTCAAACAGCGAATCCACAGATTCCTGAAGCATACGTTTTTCATTACGCAAAATCACTTCGGGAGCCTTGATTTCGATCAGTCGTTTCAAACGATTATTACGAATAATCACCCGACGATAAAGATCATTCAAATCAGACGTAGCAAAACGACCACCATCCAACGGAACCAACGGACGAAGCTCAGGCGGAATCACCGGCACCATGCGTATGATCATCCATTCGGGCTTATTGCGGCCGCGCGATGTACGAAACGACTCTACTACCTGCAGACGCTTCAACGCTTCGTTTTTACGTTGCTGTGAAGCATCGTTTCCGGCACGGTGACGCAAATCATAAGACAACGCATCGAGATCCAAACGCGACAGCAAATCGTAGATCGCTTCAGCTCCCATCTTAGCAATAAACTTATTGGGGTCTGTATCATCTAAGAGTTGATTCTCGCGTGGTAGGGTATCCAGAATATCGAGATACTCCTCTTCAGAAAGCAGATCAAATTCAGCAACGCCGTCTTCTGCCTTCACACCCGATTGAATCACCACATAACGCTCGTAATAAATAATTGAGTCCAGCTTCTTGGTAGGCAAGCCCAGCAAGTAACCTATTTTATTGGGAAGCGAACGGAAGTACCAGATGTGAGCCACAGGCACAACAAGCTGTATATGTCCCATACGTTCGCGACGTACCTTCTTCTCAGTAACCTCTACACCGCAACGGTCACAGACGATACCTTTGTAGCGAATACGCTTATACTTACCGCAATGGCACTCGTAGTCCTTGATTGGACCGAAAATGCGTTCGCAGAACAAACCATCACGTTCAGGTTTGTACGTACGGTAATTTATGGTTTCAGGCTTCAATACTTCACCACTCGAATTCTCAAGGATTTCCTCCGGAGAAGCCAAACCGATTGAGATTTTCGAGAAATTACTCTTCGTTTTATTTTCTTTTCTAAAAGCCATACTTTTGTATAATTGAAAAATTGAAAATTGAAAATTAAAAATTAAAAATCGAAGATTGAGAATTGAAAATTAGAAATGTTTTATTTCTAGGTTTCAATTCTCAACTCACAATTTTATAATTATTCCAGGTTGATACTCAAGCCCAAGCCTCTCAATTCGTGCAATAACACGTTCAGAGATTCCGGAATACCAGGAGCTGGCATAGGTTCGCCCTTCACTATGGCCTCGTAAGCCTTCGAACGACCCACTACGTCATCCGACTTAATAGTCAGAATTTCCTGGAGAATGTGTGCAGCACCGAATCCTTCGAGTGCCCAAACCTCCATCTCTCCGAAACGTTGACCACCAAACTGAGCCTTACCACCCAGCGGTTGTTGAGTAATCAATGAGTATGGTCCGATTGAACGTGCATGCATCTTATCCTCAACCATGTGTCCAAGCTTAAGCATGTAAGTAATACCTACGGTTGCCGGTTGGTCAAACTGCTCTCCTGTGCCTCCATCACAAAGATAGGTTTTACAGTAGCGAGGCAAGCCCGCCTTGTCAGTCCATTCAGATAAGTCATCCAACGATGCACCATCGAAAATCGGCGATGCAAACTTTACTCCAAGCGTTTTTCCTGCACGCCCTAGAACAGCTTCAAAAATCTGTCCGATGTTCATACGTGAAGGTACACCCAGTGGGTTCAACACAATATCAACCGGAGTACCGTCTTCAAGGAATGGCATATCTTCGGCACGCACAACTCGGGATACAATACCCTTGTTTCCATGACGACCAGCCATTTTATCTCCAACGCCAATTTTACGTTTCTTAGCAATATAGACCTTAGCCATTTGAATGATACCTGAAGGAAGCTCATCACCTATGGTGATTGCAAACTTCTTTCGTTTGAGCTCGGCATCCAATTCCTTGTACTTCTTGATAAAATTCAACACCAGATCACGAATCATGCTATTTGTTCGCTCATCGCTTGTCCAGTTACTAAGCTGGATTGAGGTGAAGTCAAGTGAATCGAAATCAGAGACACTAAAGCGTGCTCCCTTCGCAATCACATCGGATCCTAAGTAATCTTTCACACCTTGTGAAGTTTTACCTTCAGTCAGCTGCATCAGCTTCTTCACCAGAATGGCTTTGAGTTCAGCGATCATGTTCTCAAACTCATCATCAATTTTCGGTAGCAATGCCTTGTCAGCCAATTTTGAGCTACGGTTCTTAACGACACGTGAGAATAGTTTTTTTCCAATAATCACCCCTTTCAATGAAGGAGAGGCTTTCAATGAAGCGTCTTTAACATCACCCGCCTTATCACCAAAGATAGCACGAAGAAGTTTCTCTTCCGGCGATGGATCTGATTCACCTTTCGGCGTAATTTTACCAATCAGAATGTCACCCGGCTCAATACGTGCTCCAATACGAACAATACCATTTTCGTCGAGGTCGCGCGTAGCTTCCTCACTGACATTTGGAATATCCGCAGTAAGCTCTTCCATACCGCGTTTCGTTTCACGAACTTCGAGTGAGTACTCCTCCACATGGATAGAGGTCAATAGGTCTTCACGAACTACTCGTTCGTTTAACACAATCGCATCCTCATAGTTATAACCTTTCCAAGGCATGTACGCCACAAGAAGATTTTTACCTAATGCCAACTCTCCGTTTTCAGTAGAGTAGCCTTCAGTTAAGATATCTCCTTTTTTCACACGCTGACCTTTTTCACAAATCGGACGAAGGTCAATCGTCATGTTCTGGTTAGTTTTACGGAATTTCGGTATATTGTATTCTTTAACACCCGATTCGAAGCTTACAAATTCTTCGTCTTCAGAACGGTCGTACGAAATACGAATAGTCGTTGCATCAACAAATTCAATCACACCATCGCCCTCAGCGGCAATTTGAGTACGCGAATCGCGCACCAACTGGTGCTCAATACCCGTACCAACAATCGGAGCTTCGCTTCTCAGCAAAGGAACTGCCTGACGCATCATGTTAGATCCCATCAGTGCACGGTTAGCATCGTCATGCTCCAAGAAAGGAATCAAAGAGGCAGCAATCGAAGCAATCTGCTGCGGAGCCACATCCATCAATTCTACCTCGCCTGGTTCTACTACAGGGTAGTCGGCATCTTGACGTGCTTTGACTTTGTTACGAATAAACGTACCATCATCATTCAACGGCGCATTACCTTGTGCAATGACCTTATCTTCTTCTTCTTCAGCTGTAAGATAAATCAAACCTTCGTTTGTTAAATCTACTTTTGCATCGTTTACCTTGCGGTAGGGCGTCTCAATAAATCCTAATTCATTAATCTTTGCAAACACACACAAAGACGAAATCAAACCAATGTTAGGTCCCTCAGGAGTTTCAATTGGGCAAAGACGACCGTAGTGCGTGTAATGAACGTCACGCACCTCAAAGCCGGCACGTTCACGGGAAAGACCACCAGGCCCGAGGGCAGACATACGACGTTTGTGCGTAATCTCGGCCAGCGGATTCGTTTGGTCCATAAACTGCGACAAAGCATTTGTTCCGAAGAAAGAGTTAATCACTGAAGAAATAGTCTTCGCGTTGATCAAATCAATCGGAGTAAATACTTCATTGTCACGTACATTCATTCGTTCGCGGATAGTACGCGACATACGAGCTAAACCAACAGCAAACTGATTGGATAATTGCTCACCTACTGTGCGTACACGACGGTTGCTCAAGTGGTCGATATCATCAACATCTGCTTTTGAGTTAATCAGCTCAATCAGGTATTTGATGATCTCAATAATATCTTCCTTGGTGAGGACGCGTACGCCCATATCAGTTGTTAAGTTTAACTTTTTGTTAATACGGTAACGACCAACATCACCTAAGTCATATCTTTTTTCAGAAAAGAAGAGGTTATTAATCACCTCACGAGCACTGGCATCATCTGCTGGGTCAGCATTACGTAGCTGACGGTAAATGTAAAGCACAGCCTCTTTTTCAGAGTTACTCGGATCTTTCTGAAGAGTATTATATATAATCGAATAGTCGGACTGATTCGGTTCATTTTTATGAATCAAAATGTTTTGAACGCCCGATTCAATAATTTCACTGATATGTTCTTCTTCGATAACAGTTTCACGGTCAATAACTACCTCGTTACGTTCGATAGAAACTACCTCTCCAGTATCTTCATCAACAAAATCTTCAATCCAGGTTTTCAGCACACGTGCAGCCAACTTCCGACCGACTACCTTCTTAAGATTCGTCTTGTTAACCTTAACATCCTCTGCAAGGTTAAATATCTCAAGAATGTCTTTATCGTTCTCAAAGCCAATGGCTCTAAGCAACGTTGTTACAGGCAGTTTCTTCTTGCGGTCAATGTATGCATACATCACATTATTGATGTCGGTAGCAAACTCAATCCACGATCCTTTAAAAGGAATAATTCGCGCAGAGTAAAGCTTCGTACCATTTGCATGTACACTTTGGCCAAAGAATACGCCTGGAGAACGATGCAGTTGCGACACAACTACACGTTCGGCACCATTAATGACAAAAGTGGCTTTCTCTGTCATATAAGGAATCGGACCCAAGAATACATCCTGAATTACCGTATCAAAATCCTCGTGGTCGGGATCTGTACAGTACAACTTGAGTTTAGCTTTCAATGGGACACTATAAGTGAGCCCACGCTCTATACAATCATCGATGGTATAACGCGGCGGATCAATATAATAGTCTAAAAACTCAAGAACAAAGTTGTTTCTTGTGTCGGCAATAGGGAAGTTTTCCGCAAACACTTTATACAATCCTTCGTTCTTACGCTTTTCGGGCGGTGTGTCTAATTGTAGAAAGTCTTGGAATGACTTCAATTGTACTTCCAGAAAATCCGGATAACCCAGCGGATTCTTAGTTGAAGCAAAATTAACTCTTTGATTTACAGTATTTGAAGACATCTGTCAATGGATTTGAAGAACTTAATTTTAAATATATACACAAAAAGGTTAAGAATCCTCTTACGAAGGACTCTTAACCGAATCACCTGATTACCAGGCTAATGTTATTTAAGCTCAACTTCAGCTCCAGCTTCTTCCAATGTTTTTTTCAATGATTCTGCTTCGTCTTTAGCTAAACCTTCTTTTACTACGCTTGGTGCGCTATCTACCATGTCCTTAGCTTCTTTCAAACCAAGACCACAAGCTTCTTTCACGGCTTTAACAACCTGAAGTTTAGCAGCTCCGGCGCTCTTCAATACTACGTCGAAAGAAGATTTTTCTTCTACAACATCAGCTGCAGGGCCAGCAGCAGCTACAGCTACAGCAGCAGCTGCAGGTTCAATACCGTATTCGTCTTTAAGGATAGTCGCAAGTTCATTAACTTCTTTAACTGTCAAGTTAACCAATTGTTCTGCAAAAGCTTTCAAATCTGCCATTTTTGTATGATTTTAATGTTTAATTTACTAAAAAATAAGTGTTATAATTATCTTTCACCCAGAGTTTTGAGTACTCCGTGAAGGGTGTTTCCACCTGATTGAAGAGCCGAAATAACATTCTTGGCCGGTGATTGCAACAAAGCAATAACGTCAGCAATAACTTCATTCTTACTCTTGATTGATACGAGAGCATCCAATTGGTCTACACCAATATAGAAGCTTTCTTCTGCATATGCAGCTTTCAGTGAGGGAACACCTTCTTTCGCCTTACTTTTGATCAGTTTAGCAGGAGCGTTAGCTACATTACTAAACATTACGGCAGTTGTGCCTTTTAAAGATCCATAAATAGGAGAGTAATCGTTCTCTAAGCTTTCTAATGCTTTAAGAAGTAGCGAGTTCTTAACCACCACCAATTTGATGTCAGTTTGGTAACACTCTCTTCTCAGCGCACTCGTTTTAACAGCGTTCATCGCTGTGGTATCCACTAAGTAGAAATGATTGTATTCCTGTACCGTAGCAGCAAGCTGCCCAATAATCGTATTTTTATCTTCCTTTCTCATCGTTACTCCGTTTTATTAGATTTCCTCTATTGTTTTCGGGTCAATTTTGACACCTGCACTCATCGTGCTGGAAAGATAAATACTCTTAATATATGTACCCTTGGCTGCTGTTGGTTTCAGCTTGTTCAATGTAGACATGAACTCCTTCGCATTGTCGCGAATTTGGTCTACAGTGAATGAAACTTTGCCAATTGAAGTATGAACAATACCGCTCTTATCAACTTTAAAGTCGATCTTGCCTTGTTTTACTTCTCTAACAGCTTTAGCAACATCCATAGTCACAGTGCCACTCTTCGGATTAGGCATCAGTCCGCGAGGACCAAGCACACGTCCGAGCGCACCAATTTTACCCATAATAGATGGCATAGTGATGATTACATCAATATCAGTCCATCCGCCTTTGATCTTGTCGATATATTCGTCCAGACCTACATAGTCGGCACCAGCTTCTTTTGCAGCAGCTTCAGCATCCGGTGTACACAGTACCAAAACACGTACCTCTTTACCAGTTCCGTGAGGAAGTGAAACAACACCTCTCACCATTTGGTTAGCCTTACGTGGATCAACACCTAAACGTACATCGATATCTAATGAAGCATCAAACTTAGTAAAGGTGATCTCCTTTACCAAAGTTGCAGCCTCTTTCAGTGAGTATGCTTTCCCTGCTTCAATTTTCTCTGCAGCTAACTTTTGATTTTTTGTCAGTTTACCCATTACAATTGAAGTTTATTAATTATTAACCGGGAACTCCCCTTTTACAGCGATACCCATACTTCTAGCTGTACCTGCAACCATTGTCATGGCAGCTTCCACAGTGAAACAGTTCAAGTCAACCATTTTGTCCTGAGCAATCGTACGAATTTGTTCCCAAGATAACTCGGCAACCTTCTTACGGTTAGGCTCAGCAGAACCACTCTTTACCTTAGCTACCTCAAGCAATTGAATAGCAACAGGAGGAGTCTTGATTACAAAATCGAAAGACTTATCTGCGTAGTAAGTAATGATAACAGGCAAAATCTTACCTGCTTTGTCCTGGGTTCTGGCGTTGAATTGTTTGCAAAACTCCATGATGTTGATTCCCTTTGAACCCAAAGCAGGTCCAACGGGAGGTGATGGATTTGCCGCGCCTCCTTTAATCTGTAATTTGATTAGTCCAGCAACTTCTTTAGCCATTGTTATAAAATTTATATATAAAAATTAATGAAGAATACCACAGCGTAACACCTGTATTATTCCTTTTCCACTTGTGTAAAGCCTAATTCTAGCGGCGTTTTGCGCCCGAATATCTTTACCATGACCTTCAGTTTCTTTTTTTCATTATTCACTTCTTCAATGAGACCACTGAATCCGCTAAAAGGTCCAAAAGTAACTTTGACAGTTTCACCTACAATATATGGTGTCGACATATCTTCGCCTCCATTTTCTTGTAGTTCATCCACTGACCCAAGTATCCGATTCACTTCTGACTGTCTGAGGGGCACCGGTTTATCGTTACCGCCCAAGAACCCAATCACATTTGGAGTACTTCTCAAATGATGAGAAACCTCACCAACAAGAGCCGCCTCCACCAAAACGTAACCAGGAAGATAACTTCTTTCTTTCACAACTTTTTTGCCGTTGCGAACCTGATATACTTTTTCAGTTGGAATCAATACCTGAGACACATAATCGCCAAGGTCGCTGTTTTTTATATCAGCTTCAAGATACTCTTTAACCTTGGACTCTTTTCCGCTAATAGCACGCAAAACGTACCATTTCTTTTCAATCTCAGACATTTAAAATCCTCTTGTTTAATTTGGGTAAATAAATTCCATTAAGTGTTGGAAACAGAAGTCCATCGCAAACACCACCAATGCAATAAGCAGGGAAGCATATAAAACAACTACCGCACTGTTGGTTAGTTCAGCATACGTAGGCCACGATACTTTATGCACAAGTTCGTCGTAAGATTCCTTAAAATAAGCTACTACTTTTTTCATTTCAAAAATGTTAGCACGGGAGGAGAGGCTCGAACTCCCGACACCCGGTTTTGGAGACCGGTGCTCTACCAACTGAGCTACTCCCGTGGATATAGTCAGTTCCCGATGAGACCCACCGGGAACTGACTAAATTTGGTATTTCTTACAGAATTTCTGTGATCTGACCTGCACCTACTGTGCGTCCACCTTCGCGGATAGCGAAACGAAGACCAGTGTTCAGCGCTACTGGGTAGATCAACTCTACTGTGATTGTAACGTTATCACCAGGCATTACCATCTCAGTTCCTTCTGGAAGTGTGATTTCACCTGTACAGTCCATCGTACGCAGGTAGAACTGAGGACGATATTTGTTGTGGAATGGGGTATGACGACCACCTTCTTCTTTCTTCAGGATATAAACCTCTGCTTTGAAAGTTGTGTGAGGTTTAATCTTACCTGGGTGGCAAAGTACCATACCACGTTTGATGTCTTCCTTAGCAACACCACGAAGCAACAAACCTACGTTATCACCAGCTTCACCTGTATCAAGAAGTTTGCGGAACATTTCAACACCAGTTACTACTGATTTCTTATCTTCACCCAAACCAAGGATTTGAACTTCTTCACCTACTTTGATAATACCGGCTTCGATACGGCCTGTAGCTACAGTACCACGACCTGTGATAGAGAACACGTCTTCAACAGGCATCAAGAAAGGTTTATCAACATCACGGGGAGGAAGTGGAATCCAAGTATCAACAGCTTCCATCAGATCCATGATTTTGTTTTCCCATTTCTCTACACCGTTCAAGCCACCAAGAGCAGAACCTTGGATGATAGGTGTGTTATCACCGTCGAAATCGTAGAATGAAAGCAACTCTCTCATCTCCATTTCAACAAGCTCCAACATCTCTTCATCTTCAACCATGTCACACTTGTTCATGAAAACAACCAACTTAGGTACGTTTACTTGACGAGCCAATAGGATGTGCTCACGAGTTTGAGGCATAGGACCATCAGTAGCAGCAACTACAATGATAGCACCATCCATTTGAGCAGCACCTGTTACCATGTTCTTAACGTAGTCAGCGTGACCCGGACAGTCTACGTGCGCATAGTGACGATTTGCAGTCTGGTACTCAACGTGCGAAGTATTAATAGTAATACCTCTTTCCTTTTCTTCAGGAGCGTTATCGATAGAATCGAAAGAACGCATTTCTGAAAAACCTTTCTTAGCCAACACCGTAGTGATAGCAGCAGTCAGGGTTGTCTTACCGTGGTCTACGTGACCGATTGTTCCAATGTTTACGTGCGGTTTGTCACGATTGAATTTCTCTTTAGCCATAGCTTTACTTGTTATTTATTATTTGATTAATAATCAGCATTTACACTTTCGTATGAGCTGTTACCGGGACTTGAACCCGGGACCTCTTCCTTACCAAGGAAGTGCTCTACCACTGAGCTATAACAGCGAAAAAGAGAGCGGAAGACGGGGCTCAAACCCGCGACCCTCAGCTTGGAAGGCTAATGCTCTATCAACTGAGCTACTTCCGCAATCTCGCCAAAGCTTTTATACTGTTATTGTGGGCAAAGAAGGATTCGAACCTCCGAAGTCGAAAGACAACTGAGTTACAGTCAGTCCCATTTGGCCACTCTGGAATTTGCCCTTACCTAAAATCTAAACAGTTATTCAAGCCACTGCAATAGCGCTTCTTTTTCACATTTTGAGCCTCTTGTCGGATTCGAACCAACGACCCCGAGATTACAAATCACGTGCTCTGGCCAGCTGAGCTAAAGAGGCAATCTACTAAAAAATGCAACCGAAACGGCTTAATGCGAGCGAAACGGCTGCAAATTTAGTGATTAATTTCTTTCCCGCAAAACTTTTGCGAACTTTTTATTTAATGCGTTGTTTTTCTTTGTGCTTAATCAGTTGCTTCTCCAGTGCTTCCACACTTTCGTCTACCGCTTGCTCAAATGAATCACAAATCTTATTCACGTAAAACTCACCATTTGGAATAAGCACCTTCAATCCAGCCTCTTTATTCTCAGCTGTTTCTGGCTTTACTACCTTTAGTGACACTTCTACTTTTTGTATATCTTCGTAAAACTTTTCCAATTTAGACACTTTTCTCTGAACGAAAGCTTGCAGTTGTTCTGTTGCATCAAAGTGAATGGATTGAATTCTAATTTCCATAGTTACCTCCTTTTTTTAAGCCCTTGGATGAGCTTGTTTATACACTTTTTTAAGTTCTTCAAAAGTGGTATGCGTATAGATCTCCGTAGTCGCAAGACTGCTGTGACCCAAGAGTTCCTTCACCGCTCCAAGCGTTGCATCATTATTTAGCATTGTTGTAGCAAAAGTATGCCGAAGCACATGAGGACTTCTCTTTTTTAGCGTTACCACCTTTGACAGGTTTCGTTTAACTAAATTATAGATTTGCGTAGGCTGAAATCTCTTACCACTCTCTCTTATAAAGAATGCATCTGTTCGCTCAGGCACCGCCTCATCTCTTATGTCAACATATTCGCGCATTCGCTCCTTTAATTCCTCACCAAAGGGTATCAAACGTTGCTTATTTCTTTTCCCTGTCACCTTCAGCAGAGATGCCGAGAAGTCCACATCCTTGTCATTGAGATCAATCAATTCGGAACGCCGCATGCCGGTAGCATAAAACATTTCGATAATCAAGCGATCTCTACAACCCTTAAATCCTCCACCGTAATCCACTTCATCCAGCAACCGATTCATATCACTCTCTTTGAGAAACGAAGGAAGCGGCTTCTTGTTCTTCGGACCCGTTATTTTAATTAACGGATCTACAGTAACCAATCCTTGCCTTAAAAGATATCTATAAAACGAGCGGAGCGAACTCAGCTTCCGATTAACCGAAGTTGAGGTGTACCCCTTATCCATCAATGAAACAATCCATTCACGAATAAGTCCAGCCTCGACTTCTAACGGATTAAACTCCCCCATCTCCTCTTGGGCAAACTCCCGTAACTGCACAAGATCCTCGCCATAAGCCCGAATGGTCTTATCAGAGTAATTTCGTTCATACCGGAGATAGTCAAGAAAAGAGTCTGTCAACATAATATCGTTGCATCTATAATTATGCAACGAATGTATGAAAAGAATTCAATAAACCAAAGGAAATTACGAATTATTAATCTTCTATTTCCTGAAGTTTTTGTACGTAAACAGCACGTTCTTTCTTAAATCTGTTAGTTACAGACGGTTTGTCAAACTGTTGTCTTCTTCTAAGCTCTTTAACGATACCAGTTTTCTCAAATTTTCTTTTAAATTTCTTCAGCGCTCTTTCGATGTTTTCGCCTTCTTTTACAGGTACTACAATCATTTTGTTCTTATTAAATATGTTATGGTTTTAAATTCCGCAGTTAAAATGCGCCGCAAAATTACACATACTTTCTTTATTCACAAAACTTTCGGCAATTATTTCTCAAAATCAATGCATAAGAGCACTTTTAGTAGCTAAAAAATTTCAGTTCGAGGTCCTGCTTTCTAAAAAGTCGTTATCTTTGGAGAATCTCACTAATACCTATTTAAATGATGAAGCAAACGATTAGCGAACGAATGCATTCGCTACGGATGGCATTCGACCCATCTCATATAAACGCATTTATAATACCCAGTACCGATCCGCACTTAAGCGAATACGTGGCTCCGCACTGGAAATCACGCGAGTGGATATCGGGATTTACCGGCTCGGCCGGCACCGTGGTGGTTTTGAAAGACAAAGCCGGATTATGGACAGACTCTCGCTACTTTCTACAAGCAGAAGAACAGTTGGAAGGAACGGGCATTACTTTATATAAAGAGATGCTACCTGAGACACCCAGCATCACCACGTTTCTCTGTCAAAACCTTAAACCCGGAGAGAGGGTAGCCATTGATGGGAAAATGTTTTCGACCCAGCAAGTACAGCAGATGAGGTTGGAGTTGGAAGCGCATCAGTTGGAGCTACACACGTGTGGCGATCTCATCAAGGAAGTTTGGGAGGACCGACCAGCTATGCCCGAAGCACCAGCCTATATCTATGAGCAGAAGTATGCCGGAATGAGCTGCCGAGAGAAAGTAAGTTATATCCGCACAGAACTCCAAAGAAAAGGGGCAGAAGGTTTATTTGTTTCGGCACTTGATGAGATAGCGTGGACACTCAACCTGCGCGGGAGCGATGTGCATTGCAATCCTGTTGTTATAAGTTACCTACTTATCACGCCAAACCAAATCATCTATTTTATTTCGCCGGAGAAGATTACAACCGAGGTAAAAACTTACCTCGATTCACAATCTGTCACCCTTCAACCCTACGCAGCGGTAGAGGCGTACCTGCAACAATTAACGATGCGCAGCCTATTGCTGAACCCCGGGAGGACAAATCATGCTATATATTCGGCAGTAAATGCACAATGCCAAATCATTCAGGACGAATCGCCGATAGCCTTATTGAAAGCAGTTAGAAACGAACAAGAGATTTCCGGCATTCATAATGCTATGCAAAAAGACGGTGTAGCCATGGTCAAGTTCTTAAAGTGGCTGGAGCAAGCGGTGCCATCGAAGCAGGAAACAGAGTTAAGTATTGATGAAAAGCTGCACGAATGCAGAGCCGAACAACCACTGTATATGGGCAAAAGTTTTGATACCATCGCCGGATACAAAGAGCATGCAGCCATCATTCACTACAGCGCCAATGCAGAGAGTAATGCTACGCTTCAACCCAACGGTTATCTGTTGCTCGACTCGGGTGCTCAATACCTGGACGGGACAACCGACATTACGCGCACCATCGCTCTGGGCGAACTCACAGCCGAGGAAAAGACGGATTATACACTCGTCTTAAAAGGACATATCGCACTATGCATGGCAAGGTTTCCCTCAGGAACTCGCGGCGCACAGCTTGACGTACTGGCACGCATGCCTATTTGGAGCCATGGAATGAATTACCTGCATGGCACCGGACACGGCGTAGGACACTTTCTCAGTGTTCACGAAGGGCCACAGAGCATTCGTATGAATGAAAATCCGGTAACACTACAGCCGGGTATGCTTACTTCTAACGAGCCGGGTGTATACAAAAGCGGTAGCCACGGCATCCGCATTGAAAACTTGATGCTTGTTTGCAAAGACCGCGAAGGGATGTTTGGCGAATACCTGAAGTTCGAAACAGTAACCCTTTGCCCCATTTGCACGAAAGGTATCATTAAAGAGATGCTTAGCCAAGAGGAGGTAGCTTGGTTAAATGACTACCACCAATTGGTGTATCAAAAGTTATCGCCTTCTTTGAATGAGTCAGAAAAGGCTTGGCTCAGAGAGGCTACAAAAAACATTTAAATCATAAGAAACATGGCTATAATCAGATCAGTACGGGGGTTTACACCCGAATTTGGAGAGAATTGTTTTTTGGCAGATAATGCCGCTATCATAGGCGATGTGAAAATGGGGCGCGATTGCAGTATCTGGTTCAGCACCGTATTGCGTGGTGACGTTAATTCCATCCGCATCGGAAACGGAGTGAACATACAGGATGGAAGCGTATTGCATACCTTGTACCAAAAGTCGACGATCGAAATCGGAGATAATGTCTCTGTGGGACACAATGTGACCATTCATGGTGCAACCATCAAAGACTATGCACTTATTGGCATGGGCTCTACCCTACTCGACCATGCCGTAGTTGGCGAAGGTGCCATTATTGCCGCCGGGTCATTGGTGCTAAGCAATACCATCATTGAACCGGGTAGCATCTGGGCGGGTGTTCCTGCCAAGTTTATCAAAAAAGTAGATCCGGCACAAGCGAAGGAGCTCAATGAGAAGATTGCACACAACTACTTGATGTATTCGAATTGGTATAAAGAATAAGATTTCATACAACAAGAGTACGTATTTAACACAGCGTTAAGTACGTATTTAACACTGTGTTAAGTACGTACTCTTGGTATATAAAGAAAATTAAAAGTTAATCATCCGCATCACCTTGTCTGTAGCACCGGCATTACTGATGACGTAGTTTCCGGCATTTGCTCCGGTCTGCTTGAGAAAAGCGTCATCCGCCAACATTTTATCGAGTAAAGCCTCGAACTCTGCATAGTCTTTAATCGAGTAAGCCGCTTTGGCTTCAAGCAGCTGAGTTGCTTCCATGAACTTGTGGTATTTAGGACCAAAAATCACGGGGATGCCATAGACTGCTGCTTCGAGTGTGTTGTGAATTCCTACTCCAAAGCCACCACCAATGTAAGCTATTTCGCCATAGCGATAGATGGATGACAACAGTCCGAAACAATCAATCAGTAAGCAATCAGCTTTCTGCACATTCTTCTCATTTGCCCGGGTATAGCGCACGTAAGGGCGTTTCAATTTACTGATAATCTCTACCAGATGGTTTTCATCGATTACGTGCGGAGCAATAATCAACTTCATCTCGGGATGGCTGTTAAAGTATTGGATAAACAAATCTTCATCGGGGCCCCAAGAACTTCCGGCCACAAATGTCAACGAATCTTTCTTAAACTTTTCGACTAGCTGCAGCTCTTTAGCCTCTTCGCGTATCTGCAACACACGGTCAAAGCGAGTATCACCCACTACCGTGACACGCGTAATGCCAATCTTCGACAAAAAGCGCTTGGAGGCTTCATTCTGAACAAACAGGTGATCGAAATCACGCAGCACATGGCGATATATACCGCCGTACCACTTAAAGAACACTTGGTCGCGACGAAAGATAGAGGATAAGCTGTATACTGGAATGCGACGTTTGTACAACTCATCTAGATAGTTCTTCCAGAATTCGTACTTGATAAAGAATGCCATGCAGGGGTTAGCTATATCAAGGAATTTCTTCACATTGCGCGGTTTGTCGAACGGCAAGTAACAAACAATGTCGGCTCCGCTATAGTTCTTACGTACTTCATATCCCGAGGGAGAGAAGAAGGTAAGAAGAATGCGATAGTCGGGGTATTCTGCCCGAATCTTTTCAATTAACGGGCGCCCTTGTTCGAACTCGCCCAACGAAGCGGCATGAAACCAGATGTAACGGGCATCCTTCTCTACCTGCTGGCGAAGAAGCTCATACACCACCCAGTGCCCTTTCATCATCTTTCGAGGCTTGCGGCTAAACGGAGCTACCAGATGAACAGCAAGGTCGTAAAGAACGATTGCCAGGTTATAAAGCATAATTTCGGTTTATTATTTCAATTCATCAACAGCGCGTTTCAACCGCGCCAATGTCTCTTCTTTGCCCAATATCCAAGAAATGTCGAACATGTGAGGCCCTTTGCCTTCGCCCACCAATGCCAACCGGAAGGCATTCATGATGTTTCCGGTGTGATAGGCTTTCGCAGCAATCCAATCCATCACGATTGGTTCTTGTCCTTCAATGGTGAAATCATCAATTCCTGCTAATACATCGGCAAGTTCGGTCATGCAGCGGGCAGAATCTTCCTTCCACCGCTTCTTTGCCGTTTTCTCATCGTACTGGGTTGGAGCCACGAAGAAGAAGCTACACACCTCCCACAATTCGCTTACAAAGCTCACGCGATCTTTCATCATACCCACTACCGCCACCACTTTATCCATCGGGGCTTCTACACCGTGTTCTTTAAGGATGGGCATAAATAGTGAAGCAACCTCTTCGTTTGATTTTTGCTGAATGTACTGATGGTTGAACCAGACTGCTTTTTTATAGTCGAATTTTGCACCCGACTTACTGCAACGGTGCAGGTCGAAAAGCTTGATCAGCTCATCCATCGACATCACCTCTTGATCGTTACCCGGATTCCATCCCAGTAGCGCAAGGAAATTGATTACCGCTTCGGGCAAGTAGCCTGCCTCGCGATAGCCCGACGAAATCTCGCCTGTTTTAGGATCTTTCCACTCGAGCGGAAAAACCGGGAAGCCGAGCCGATCGCCATCTCGCTTGCTTAGTTTACCGTTCCCTTCGGGCTTGAGCAACAAAGGCAAGTGGGCAAATGCAGGCATAGTATCTTCCCAACCAAAGGCACGGTAAAGCAACACATGTAGCGGAGCTGAGGGCAGCCACTCTTCGCCACGAATCACGTGCGACACATCCATCAGGTGGTCGTCAACGATATTGGCTAAATGATAGGTAGGTAGTCCGTCGGACGATTTATAGAGTACCTTATCGTCTAGAATGGACGAGTTAATAATCACTTCGCCACGGATCAGATCGTTTACTACTATATTTTCATTGGGTTCGATCAGGAAACGAACCACGTATTGCAGCCCGTCGCCCATCAATGCATCTACCTCTTCTTTAGATAAGGTAAGCGAATTGCGCATCAGTCGGCGAGTAGAAGCATCGTATTGAAAATTAGCAATCTCGGCACGCTTGGCATCTAACTCTTCGGGAGTATCAAAAGCGATGTATGCTTTGCCCTCTTGCAACAACACTTGCACATACTTTTTGTATATTTCTCGACGTTCGGACTGGCGATAGGGACCACACTCTCCGCCAAAGCTTACGCCTTCATCAAAATGAATGCCCAGCCACTTGAAGGACTCGAGAATGTACTCTTCCGCACCCGGAACGAAACGATTGGAGTCGGTATCTTCAATGCGAAAAATCAGGTCACCACCATGCTGGCGAGCAAATAGATAATTATACAAAGCGGTGCGCACACCACCAATATGCAGTGCTCCCGTAGGACTTGGAGCGAAGCGAACTCTTACTTTTCTTTCTGCCATAATTTGAGTTAGTATAGGTAAATCGCAGCAAAATTAAGCCTTTTTTTTCATACTACGGTTATTTTTCGTACTTTTCGCAAAAATATCAAAGTCCATGAATCATCTCCAAAAGAAAAAGCGCTTAGCGCTCAAAGATTTACTATACAAAGCTTTGCTGCTGATCGGAACCGTAGCCGTAATTGTTTACTTTTTGCCGCGAGAAGGGAAGTTCAATTACGAGTTTGACGTAAACAAACCTTGGAAGTACGGGCAGCTAATTGCTGCATTCGATTTTCCTATCTATAAGGACAATGCGGTGATCAAGAGCGAGCAAGATAGCTTACTGGCTTCATTTCAGCCTTACTACCAACTACAGAAAGAGACCGAGATGGAGATGATCAATCACCTGAAAGAGAACTACCAAAGCCGACTCAAAAGCATTCTCCCTTCGGCCGATTACTTGCGCTACATCGAGCGCACCTTAAAAGAGATATACAGTGCAGGCATCGTATCGACCGAGGAGATGAACCTGTTACAGAAAGACAGCTCGCGATCGGTGATGGTTATTGATGACAAACTCGCCAATCCGCGTACCATACAAAGCCTGTTTACGGTAAAGAAAGCATACGAACGTCTGCTGTCGGGCGATTCGATGCACTATAAGCGCGACCTTCTAAGCCAGTGTGCGTTGAACGACTACATTTCGCCGAACCTACTCTTCGACAAGGAGCGAACCCAGGCAGCAAAGAAGGATATACTAAGCAGCTATTCCATGTCGGACGGCATGGTGGTTACCAAGCAGAAAATCATTGACCGAGGAGAAATCATCACCCCCGAAACGTATCGCATTCTTGAATCACTTCGAAAGGAGTACGTCAAGCGCAGTGATTCCATCGAGCAGCAGCAGCTTATTTTAGCCGGACAGGTGTTGTTTGTAGGCATCTGGATACTCTCTTTTATGCTGTACTTGTATCTGTTTCGCAGAGATTATTATAAGAATAAAGGTGGGTTGTCGTTACTGTTTATGCTCATTATTTTCTATTGCATAGCTACCTCGTTAATGGTGAGCAACAACATTTTCAATGTGTACATCATCCCCTATGCGATGATTCCTATCATTATACGGGTGTTTCTTGATTCGCGAACAGCTTTCTTGACGCACGTCATCACGATGCTGATTTGCTCCATCACCCTACGCCTGCCTTATGAGTTTTTACTGGTACAGGTGGCTGTGGGCATGGTGGCTATCTTCAGCTTGCGCGAGCTATCGCAGCGTTCTCAACTTTTCCGTACAGCATTTTTGGTGATACTAACTTATGCCACACTTTATTTTGCTTTTGAGTTGATTACAGAAAACGACTTATCGAAGCTGAACCTTCGTATGTATACGTACTTTGCACTGAATGGAGTGTTTTTACTCTTTGCTTATCCGCTGCTGTTCTTGCTGGAGAAGGTTTTCGGTTTTACTTCGAATGTAACCTTGGTCGAGCTGTCGAACATCAACAATGACTTGTTGCGCAGGATGTCCGAATTGGCACCCGGTACCTTTCAACACTCCATGCAAGTGGCCAATTTAGCAGCCGAAGCGGCTATCCGCATTGGCGCCAAAACGCAGTTGGTTCGTACCGGAGCATTGTATCATGATATTGGTAAGATGGAAAACCCGGCCTTCTTCACCGAAAACCAATTAGGCGACATGAATCCCCATAAGAGCTTGAGCTACGAGCAGAGTTCACAGGTGGTGATTAATCACGTGACAGACGGACTGAAGCTGGCCGAGAAGCACAACCTGCCGAAGGCCATCAAAGACTTCATCAGCACCCACCACGGACGAGGAAAAACGAAGTTTTTCTACATCTCTTGGAAGAATGAGCATCCCGGAGAAGAGCCTGATGAGGAGTGCTTCACCTATCCCGGGCCGAACCCATTCACCCGAGAAACTGCTATCTTGATGATGGCAGACTCAGTTGAAGCTGCCTCCCGCAGTCTGGTTGAATACACAGAGGAGAGCATCAACAATCTGATCGATAAGATCATCGATTCGCAGGTAGCCGAAGGGTATTTCAAAGAGTGCCCCATTACCTTCAGGGACATTTCGATTATCAAGACGGTGTTTAAGGAGAAGCTGCGAACGGCCTATCACACTCGCATCAGCTATCCCGAGTTAAAGCGTTAAGCAATCCCGCACAAGCATCTTCAAGAATATCAATCACGTATTCGAACCCTTCGGAACCTCCATAGTAAGGGTCGGGAACATGATCGGTCGGAATACGGGTACAGTAATCCGTCATCCGATGAATTTTCTTCTGTTCTTCGGGACCGGGCGCGCGATCATTCAAGTCGGCTATGTTTCGATCGTCCATTCCGAGAATCAAATCGAAGTCGTAGAAATCTTCGGTACGAACAGGGCGCGAACGGTGTACCAATTCATAACCGCGTCGACCGGCATGTGCTCTCATTCGGCTATCGGGCAGTTCGCCTTGATGACAAGAGAGGATTCCTGCAGAATCAATCACAAACTCATGCTCCAAGCCGGCTTCTTTAAGCAGGTGGAGCATCACACCCTCGGCGGTAGAGGAACGACAAATATTGCCTAAGCAAACAAAAAGAATTCTATGTTTCATACAGTTTATAATAGGGGATTACAAGAAGAATACAGGAGGCTATGTTTCGTTACACACTTCTACATGGGGTCTACATCATAATAAACAATCAGGGATTTGAAGCGTTCATCTTCGATCATCTCGCGCTGTACGCGCAACAACAATTCGCGAGCCCGGCTCATCGGAGCGTTATACTCTATCTTCAGCACAATCTTTTTAATAAAAAGAGATTGCACCCGAGCCACCGGTGGTTTATCCGGCCCCAGCACCCGGCTGCCAAAGAGTGCACGCAGCTTTTCGGCCATGACATCGGCCATGGTACTGAGCAGGGTTTCGTTGCGATTCTTCAGGTAAACATAAACTAAGCGATAATAAGGTGGGTAGTGAAACAGCTGTCGCTCGACGAGCTGTCCCGCCACCATCTGTTCGTAATCATTGTTAATGACCTGCGTAATGATTTCATGATCGATGCTCTTGGTTTGCAGCACCACTCTTCCCTGCTTGTGCTTTCGTCCGGCTCGGCCCGAGACCTGCGCCATGAGCTGAAAGGCACGTTCGTAGGCACGAAAGTCGGGATAGTTCATCATAGTATCGGAGTTGAGAATGCCCACTACACTTACATGATCAAAGTCGAGCCCTTTCGACACCATCTGGGTGCCAATCAATATGTTGGTCTTTCCTTGTTCAAAGTCGGCAATGATCTTCTCATAGGCCGTGCGGGTGCGGGTGGTGTCCAGATCCATGCGCGCCACAGAGGCTTCGGGAAACAGCACCTTAATATCGTCTTCGATCTTTTCCGTACCGAAGCCGCGATTCACCAACTCCACCCCCTCGCAAGCCGGGCATGAGCGGGGCAACTGATACGTATATCCGCAATAGTGACAGGTCAGTTGATTGATACCTTTGTGATAAGTCAGGCTGACATCGCAATTCTTGCACTTCGGCACCCAGCCACACGTGCGGCATTCAACCATTGGGGCAAATCCTCGTCGGTTCTGAAACAGAATCACCTGCTCCTTTTGGTCGAGTGCTTCGCGGATGTATTGCATCAGTAGCGGAGAGAAGGGTCCTACCATCCGTTTCTTGCGATGCAGCTCTTTGATGTCGACAGGAATAATTGCGGGCATTTGAATCTCTTTGTAGCGCTCATTCAGTTGTACGAAACCATACTTTCCCGTAGTGGCATTGTGCCAACTTTCGACCGATGGAGTTGCCGTGCCCAGCAATGTTTTGGCCCCATACATGGAGGCTAAAACGGTGGCAGCGTTGCGCGCATGATAGCGCGGAGCGGGGTCTTGCTGCTTATAAGTATTCTCGTGTTCTTCGTCGACAATGACCAGCCCCAAGTTGCGAAAAGGCAGAAAGATGGAAGAGCGAACGCCGAGGATAATATCGTACCCCTTATCACCCAACTGCTTCTGCCAGATCTCTACGCGCTCGCCATCGGGGAACTTGGAGTGATAGATGCCCAAACGGCTACCAAACACCCGCTTCAACCGTTCGGTGATCTGGGTAGTCAGTGCAATTTCGGGCAGCAGATAGAGCACCTGCTTGCGTTGGCGCAGGGTCTCTTCGATGAGGTGGATGTAAACCTCGGTCTTTCCACTCGACGTAACGCCATGAAGCAGACAGACGTTCTTTTCCCGAAAGCTATCAGTAATGGCGTTGTAGGCTTGCTGCTGAGGTTCGTTCAGGGGATGGAGTGACATGACCTCGTCGGCATGAACGGTTAAGCGGCCAATTTCATGCGCATAGGTCTCAAATACATTCTTCTCCACCAACCCGTTAAAGATAGCCGGAGAAGCACCCGTTCGCACCAAGAGTTCTTTCTTAGCCACCTCTTTGAGCACACCGCCGCCCAGGGCGCCCGATAGTTCGACGTACTTCATTAGCAACGCCAACTGCTTCGGTGCGCGTCCCAGCTCATCGAACAACATCCGCATCCGTCGCTCATTGGCAGCAGAGGGGCTTAAACGCACCCGTACTTCGGTCTTGGGCTTGTAGGTGCGGCGCAGCTCCTCTTTAACGAAAATCGCTCCTTTATCGAGCAACGATTTCACGATGTTCAGGATGTTCTTGAGGCCGCTCTCTTTCTCCAATTTGGTCACACACTGCTCGGGTTCTTGTGCCAGCAGATCAAGTATCTGCTGCTCCCGATCAGATAGCGGTGCTTCGGCTTCAAAGTTGGGGTTATATTCAACCATCGTTTCACTTTCCAGCTTCAACCCCGAAGGCAAGGCAGCTTTGTACACATCGCCCTGCGTGCAGAGGTAGTATTCGGCCAGCCACTCCCAAAAGCGAAACTGCACGGGCAATAGTATGGGTGAGGTATCGAGCACAGTGGTAATCTCCTTCACCTCGTACTCGGTAGGGGCACAGTAGTGCACATTGCGCACAATGGCCGTATAGAATTTCTTTCTTCCGAAAGGCACCACTACACGACATCCGATCTGCACCTCCTCCGCACCCTCATCGGGTAGAGAATAGGTGAAGCTCTTCGGAAGCGGAAGGGGTAAAATAACATCAACATACTTTTTCATTGCACGGGCAAAGATACAAAAAAAGAGGCTCCCGGGAAGTGGAAGCCTCAATATTCGTATGTGTTTAAAATGCGAATGATTAGAAAAGGTAGGCGGCAGAAACTTGCCATACTTTGGTCTTGGATGAGAACAAGGCTGTGGTGGCATCTTCTACTGTAAAGCTATCGCCCAATGGTACATTGTAGTTAAACCCAACTTGAAGGTGCTTAAGCAACTTCACACCGGCACCCAGGTTGATGCCTACTTGTGCGTTTTTTCTATTCAGATTGAGATTTTGCCCCAAACTCTTGTCTTTGGCGAAGTTAAAATAGAAATCGGGACCGGCCGCCACGTAAATGCCCAAAAGACTACCCAAGCCGATGGTATACTTCAAGTTAACCGGAATCTCCAGTCCATTCTCTTTTTCAGATTGTCCATCCAACTTGATTCCTCGCTGAGAGAATAAAAGTGCACCATCCACACCCAATCCCACGATAGGAATAGTCAGTTCTGCCATCGGGCCAATAAAGAAACCGGTAAAGTTATCTGTCTTTAAATCAGACTTATTAAAATCGGCTTTTGCCAGATTCAATCCACCCTTCACACCAAACTTAAGTTGGGCCTGAGCGGGCATAGCCATCACTAAACAGATGGCTACTAGTAAAGCACTAATCATTTTTTTCATACTTCATTGTGTTTAATATTTCGAGCGCAAAGATATCTATTTATTGCTAAAGGAACAGAAAAGCAAACACTTTTGTTCGCCCAAAGTTCTTATTTTAGGGAGAGAAGGTGCCTTGTCACTACGCAAGCGAAGTAAGCAACGTTTTGTTTTAACGGTAGCATGAAGGGTGTTTCGTGCTTAGATTTTTACCTCCCCACCTGTGTGGGGAGAGATGCTCACCTAAGTGGGGAGAGGTGCTCACGCGGGTGGGGAGATCTGCTCACCAAGGTGGGGAAGCAAATTTATAAGGTTAATTGCCAATCTCCCACGTCAAGTAATCGTCCGAACTTACGCCCCACTTCGCTATAGTGAGCCACCTTCTTGAATCCTAGCTGCTCGTGCAGCCTGACACTTGCCTCGTTGGGGTAAGAGATGCAGGCGATGGCTACGTGAAAGGAGTGTTCCCTGAGCCGATTGAGCAGTGCCTGCATCAATGCCCGCCCGATACCTCGCCCTACACAGTCGGAGCGCAGGTAGACGGTAGTTTCTACCGTATCATGGTAAGCAGCACGAGCTTTCCAGGTGTGCGCATAGCAATAACCCAGCACCTCTTTATCGGAAGCGTAAACCAAATAAGGGAAATGGGCAGAAATGGTAAGAATACGCCTTCGCATCTCCTCCTCTGTCACAGGTTCGGTCTCGAATGTGACAATGGTATCCGTGATGTAATCATTATAGATACGCTGAATGTCGGAAACATCTTGTTCTGTTACCTCTCTGATACATTCGTTCATAAATAAAGTTCGTTGATGGGTTCGTTTCCTGATTTTGTCTCAATTATAGCATCAAGGACAATGCATCAGTGTGTCGCAAATATAAAAGGTTTTGAGCAAGTATACAAAAACCAATCCATTTCTTTTCTTGTTTTTTTCCCTATTTGTAAGAAACATAGTATCTTTACCTAAGATTATAAAAAGAATATGATTCTACAACTACTTTTTGTGTTAATGGCAATCATCATTGGTGCTCGTTTGGGCGGCATCGGTTTGGGAGTGATGGGAGGTGTGGGACTCGCCATACTCACCTTTGTGTTTGGTTTGCAACCTACTAACCCTCCTATCGATGTGATGTTGATGATTGCGGCTGTTATCTCGGCAGCCTCGTGTATGCAAGCAGCCGGTGGACTCGATTATATGGTGAAATTGGCAGAGAGGCTGTTGCGAAGGAATCCATCACACGTTACGCTGTTGAGCCCCATTGTGACCTACCTGTTTACATTCGTTGCGGGCACCGGACACGTGGCTTATTCCGTGCTACCGGTCATTGCCGAGGTAGCTACCGAAACGAAGATTCGCCCCGAAAGACCATTAGCCATTGCCGTTATCGCTTCGCAACAAGCCATCACGGCAAGTCCTATATCAGCTGCTACAGTTGCCTTGTTGGGGTTGTTGTCGGGCTTCGACATCAGCTTGTTCGATATTCTAAAAATAACCATTCCTTCTACCATTATCGGTGTGCTGGTGGGCGCTCTATTATCTATGCGTGCCGGCAAAGAGCTGGTTGACGACCCCGAATACCAGAAGCGTGTATCCGAAGGACTTTTCGACCACAAGCGAGTGGAAATTGAGGAGGTAAAGAACAAACGGCAGGCCTTGGTGTCTGTTTTAGTGTTTATGCTGGCTACGGTATGCATCGTCTTCTTCGGTTCGTTTGATTCGATGCGTCCTTCGTTTCTGGTCAACGGAGCGCGCGTTATACTCGACATGTCATCTATCATCGAGATCGTGATGCTTTCTGCAGCAGCACTGATTTTATTGCTCACCAACACAAACGGTATCAAAGCCACACAAGGCTCCGTGTTTCCTGCAGGTATGCAGGCGGTGATTGCCATCTTCGGTATTGCTTGGATGGGCGACACCTTTCTTCAAGGCAATATGGGGCAGTTGACTTCATCCATCGAAGGTATTGTGCGCGAAATGCCTTGGCTGTTTGGCATTGCGCTCTTCGTGATGTCTATCTTGCTCTACAGTCAAGCGGCTACGGTGCGTGCACTGATGCCGCTAGGCATTGCTTTGGGCATCTCACCGTTGATGCTGATTGCCATGTTTCCGGCAGTCAACGGATATTTCTTTATCCCCAACTACCCCACGGTAGTGGCTGCCATCAATTTCGACCGAACAGGCACAACAAAGATTGGTCGGTATGTATTAAATCACTCCTTCATGATTCCCGGTCTTGTTTCCACAAGCGTAGCTATCGGGTTGGGATTACTCTTTATCCAATTCTACTCATAAAGGTATAACGATTAAAAAGAGGATGATACAATTGCTTTCAAGCAAATGGTATCATCCTCTTTTTAATAGTTCTGTCAATAGCGATCAGGCCCTATTAATACTCCTCTTCATTGAAGAAAAAGTCTTCTTTACTTGGGTAGTCCGGCCAAATATCTTCTATGCTTTCATAGATTTCACCTTCATCTTCCATTTCTTGCAAATTCTCAATGACTTCGAGAGGAGCACCTGAGCGCATGGCATAATCAATAAGTTCGTCCTTCGTTGCCGGCCAAGGGGCATCTTCTAACTTTGATGCTAATTCTAATGTCCAATACATAAGCTTTTACTATTTAATAGTGAATGTTGATTTTTACTTGCTAATTTTCGGCAAAAGTATAATAAAATTCCTCACTTGCAACTATTATTCCAGAAAATTTCATTATTGCCTTCATTAAAGTTTATTTGACGTGACAAAACAAACAAATAATCTGACAATCTGTTTATGTAAGCTAAAACCTCGGGTGCGATGACACAATTTTCGGACAAAGCTAGCACCCGTCGTTCGGCGCGTCTACAAACCGTTCGGCAGATATGACAAACGGCTGCCCCTCTGCTCCCCCCGGGAATGACAAAGGCGTGTAGAGGTGGAAGCACCTCATCTATCGCGTCTATTTCGTGTTCAATCGCTTCGACCTCTGCCACACTGATAATGCTGGCATCGTTCAGTTTGGTTTGCTCCTGATCGGTAGCCAAATGCGAACCAATTGCAAACAGTTTATACTGTACAGTTTGTACAAAATCGATAGATCGCTTTTCGGTAAGATACGTTACCAGATTCCCCAAGTTGGAGTTCAGCTCATCAATGGTTCCGTAAGCTTCGAGGCGAATGTGCGTTTTGGGCACACGGTTACCACCTACCAGAGCAGTCATTCCACGATCGCCGGTTTTGGTATACACAAGACTTTTCTTCATAATCACTATTTATTAATCGTTTCTTATCTTATATTAGGTTAACACGCGAAGCGTTTCAGAAGTTGACCTTATAGTGCTGTTTTATTTTGCAACGGTCAAAGAAAAGGATACCTACGTCGTAAAGATCAAAAGTAATCCCCACCCGCTCATCGGTCCTAAACTTTTTCCAAAGCCCCTTCATGGCGCGCGAAGCGTGAATGCCACCAATCACAAACACACTCTGTGAAGTCGTTCGGGTTACACAAAGCGCAAAGACAGCCTCCACAAACGAGGCGTTTTTCTCATGGTGTAGGTATAAGAAATCGACAGGAGTATCGACTTCGAGAAAGAGCTCCGAGAGATCGGATGCAAAGAGATAATTCGCGTCCGCCTTGCTGGCTTGCAGGTAAAGAGACGAAGCCGAGAGCACCCCGGCATCAACCACGCAACGAGGTTGAAACCTGTTGATTAATCGAAAGAGCAAACGGTTCACCTTTCGTGTCTCCTTGTTCCATCCCCTACCCCGCTGCGCAGAAAGTCGCTTTTGCTCTTCAGCCAGTTGCTGATAAGCATAATAAGGCGTCTTCTCGTAAATAAGGAAGGTTATCAATTCAAAGGCAAAAGGCGAGTGCACCCCGTAGCCACAACGGTGCCTAATGCGCCCTAACCAAATGAAGGGACGTTTCAATGGATGAAGTATGTTCATAATTCGACGTTGGTTTCGTTTTATCTCGTGCAAAGATATAGCTTTTTATACGTTTTGAACATATTACTTTTCATTATCCAGCGATTGACTGATACCAAGGTTTATAAATTCTTGGTTTAATTCTTCTATTTCTAGCCAAATACCTTTTTCCATCATAATGTAGAAGGAGTGTCTTTATTATTATTTCGTAAATTTAGCAGAGAAACCATTACTGAACAAGAAAACCATTGTCTTTTTGAATAAATAGTTTGCGAGCACTACCCCAACTTGATATCACAATTTGTGATATCAAGATTTGCCATTCATCGGAAGTT
>JAGOOC010000040.1 GCA_017992695.1 Bacteroides sp.
TATCATCTCTTCTTCTCTATCCATTGCAAATCCGCACTTGCTTATTTGATCAAGTTCCTTAACGAGATCGGCTTCGCAAGTGATGGTGTTTTCATTGTACCTTTCGTATGTAATGGTTTTAAGATAAGTATCTCTCGTTGATGCCTCCATAAAAGCTAATACAGCTTTTCCCGGTGCTGAACAATGCAAATCAATCATTTTTCCGGGCGTAAGCACAAAACAGAAAGGATGAGTACCGATAGCTTGCTCTATAAAAACAATCTTCTCGCTACCTATTACACCATAACATACTGTTTCTTTTACCTTATTCCGAAGGTTACGTATATGCGGAAGCACCGATTCAAAAATATCATGCTCCTCTATCGCACACAGCCCCAAAGTCAATAATTTCTTGCTGATTCGGTATTTTTTAACCTTATCATTATAAAGTAGATACCCCAAACGCACCAGTGTGTTGAGTATTCGGTAAGCAGTAGTTTGCGATATATCCAATTCTACTTTAATCTCCTGAAGCGTCATACCATTACGAGTGTACGAAAGCAACTCTAGCACAGCCAATCCTTTCTCTAAATTAGGTACTTTATATTGCTCTTCTACAATTTGATTCATCTCTTTGTTTTCCATATTTGAAATGTGTTTTCACATATGGAACAAAAGTAGCTGTTTTATTAATAAGAAAAAGCAGGAAACGGTTAATATAATATAAACAACAACATTCAAGTAGCTTATAGCGAAAAAGGTCATTTTAATGAGGCTAAATTTGCGACGACAAATGAACACAAAACCGATAAAAGCGACCTAAATTCACCTATTTCATCTTTAAAACAGTCGAAAAATAATACATTTTTGCTATCTCTACTTTGCAAATCACAAATAAATACCTATCTTTGCCATTCGAAAACCAAGAGATAAAGAAATGGAATCATTCTACCGCACACACGCTTATCTGCTGGAGCACACCAATGCGCCTGTTCGTCGCGATTTGATGGATGAAATAGATTGGAGTGATCGTTTGATAGGCATCAAAGGCACACGTGGCGTCGGAAAAACCACTTTCCTGCTTCAATATGCCAAAGAAAAGTTCGGTGCTGACCGTTCTTGTCTTTTTATTAACATGAACAACTTCTACTTTTCGGGACATGGTCTATATGAGTTTGCCCAAGAGTTTTACAAAAGAGGTGGTAAGGTGCTACTCATTGATCAGGTTTTCAAATACACAGATTGGAGTCATGAACTTCGTTTATGTTACGACCACTTTCCCAATTTAAAAATAGTATTTACCGGTTCATCAGTGATGCGACTCAAAGAGGAGAATCTGGAGTTGCGTGATATTGTAAAGAGCTACAACCTCCGCGGCTTCTCTTTCCGTGAATTTCTGAATCTACACACAGGCATGAAGTTTCGCGCGTATTCGCTTGAGGAGATACTAAGCAACCACGAACAAATAGCCAAAGGAATACTTTCTAAAGTGCGTCCATTGGATCATTTTCAAGATTATTTGCATCACGGTTTCTATCCGTTCTTTCTTGAAAAGCGAAATTTCTCAGAAAATTTGCTTAAAACCATGAACATGATGGTGGAGGTAGACATCTTGTTAATCAAACAAATAGAGCTGAAATACCTCTCAAAAATAAAAAAACTATTATATTTGCTGGCACTTGATGGACCTACGGCTCCAAATGTAAGCCAGCTTGCCACCGACATACAGACATCACGTGCTACGGTGATGAATTACATCAAATACCTGGCCGATGCACGACTGATTAATTTGGTTTACCCCAAGGGAGAGGAATTTCCCAAAAAACCATCGAAAATCATGTTGCATAACTCCAACTTGATGTATTCTATCTACCCGGTAAAGGTCGAAGAACAGGACGTGCTCGAAACGTTTTTCGTAAATACAGTATGGAAAGACCACAAAGTTCATAAAGGCGATAAAAACGTCTCTTTCATGGTAGATGGAATAATGCCTTTCAAAATCTGTACGGAAAGTACAAAGATAAAAAACAATGCAAGTGTAACTTATGCCTTGCAGAAATCAGAAATAGGACGTGGCAACCAGATTCCACTCTGGATGTTCGGCTTTTTATATTGAGATTTTATTTACTTAAATATTTATTTTAGTTATGACTAAACAGAAGAAATTCATCACTTGTGATGGTAACCAAGCTGCAGCACATATCTCGTATATGTTTTCTGAAGTAGCGGCTATCTACCCCATCACCCCCTCTTCGACTATGGCTGAGTACGTAGACGAGTGGGCCGCTGCAGGACGTAAGAACATCTTCGGCGAAACGGTATTGGTACAAGAAATGCAATCGGAAGGCGGCGCAGCAGGTGCGCTTCACGGTGCGCTGCAGGCAGGTGCATTAACAACGACTTACACAGCCTCACAGGGTCTTCTTTTGATGATTCCTAATATGTACAAGATTGCCGGTGAATTCTTGCCTTGCGTGTTCCACGTATCGGCTCGCACACTGGCCAGCCACGCTCTTTGTATCTTCGGCGACCATCAGGACGTAATGGCTGCTCGCCAAACGGGTTTTGCTATGCTAGCTGAAGGTTCAGTACAAGAGGTGATGGACCTTTCGGGTGTAGCTCACTTGGCTACATTGAAGTCTCGCGTACCGTTCATGAACTTCTTCGACGGTTTCCGTACTTCACACGAAATTCAAAAAATTGAAACCATTGAGAGCGAAGACCTTGCTCCGTTGATCGACCAAGAAGCATTGGCAGAGTTCCGTGCTCGCGCATTGAATCCAAGCGCACCGGTTGCTCGTGGTATGGCCGAAAACCCCGACCACTTCTTCCAACATCGCGAATCGTGCAATAACTTCTACGATGAGGTTCCTGCTATTGTTGAAGAGTATATGAACGAAATATACAAACTAACTGGTCGTAAATACGGTCTGTTTGATTACTATGGTGCTGACGACGCAGAACGCGTTATCATCGCTATGGGTTCGGTTACCGAAGCTGCTCGCGAAGCGATCGACCACTTGATTGCTAATGGAGAAAAAGTGGGTATGGTTTCCGTACACCTGTATCGTCCCTTCTCAGCTAAGCATTTCTTGGCTGCTGTGCCTAAGAGCTGTAAAACAATTGCCGTACTTGACCGCACAAAAGAACCGGGTGCTACCGGCGAACCTTTATACCTTGACGTAAAAGACTGTTTCTATGGCAAGGAGAATGCTCCTGTAATCGTAGGCGGTCGTTATGGCTTGGGTTCAAAAGACACCACTCCTGCTCAGATTCTTTCGGTATTCGAAAACCTTTCGTTGCCGATGCCTAAGAATCAATTCACTATAGGTATCGTAGACGACGTAACGTTTACTTCACTTCCACAAAAAGAAGAAATTGCATTGGGCGGCGAAGGCATGTTCGAGGCTAAATTCTACGGATTGGGAGCTGACGGTACAGTAGGTGCTAATAAAAACTCAGTAAAGATTATCGGTGACAACACCGACAAACACTGTCAGGCATACTTCTCTTATGACTCTAAAAAGTCGGGAGGTTTCACTTGCTCGCACTTGCGTTTCGGTGATACCCCTATTCGCTCTACCTATTTGGTAAACACACCTAACTTTGTGGCTTGTCACGTTCAGGCTTACCTACACATGTACGATGTAACCCGTGGTCTGCGTCAGAACGGTACATTCCTATTGAACACAATTTGGGAAGGCGATGAGCTGGCTAAAAACCTACCTAACAAGGTAAAAAAATACCTCGCACAGAAAAATGTAACAGTATTCTATATCAACGCTACAAAGATTGCGATGGAAATTGGTTTGGGCAATCGCACCAACACCATTCTTCAATCGGCATTCTTCCGCATCACAGGCGTGATTCCTGTTGATTTGGCCGTAGAGCAGATGAAGAAATTTATCCAGAAATCTTACGGCAACAAGGGCGAAGATATTGTAAACAAGAACTATGCTGCCGTAGATCGTGGTGGCGAATACCAACAACTTCCTGTTGATCCGGCTTGGGCTAACCTACCTGACGATAAGGCCGTTGAGAATAACGATCCTGCTTTCATCAATGAAGTTGTTCGTCCGATCAACGCACAAGACGGTGACTTGTTACCCGTATCAGCGTTCAAGGGTATCGAAGACGGTACTTGGCATCAAGGAACATCTAAATACGAAAAACGCGGCGTAGCTGCTTTCGTTCCCGAGTGGAATCCCGAGAACTGTATTCAGTGTAACAAGTGTGCGTATGTTTGTCCTCACGCTTCTATCCGTCCATTCGTACTCGATGCAGAAGAACAAAAGGGTGCTAACTTCGACATGCTGAAAACAGTAGGTAAAGCATTCGACGGTACTACTTTCCGTATTCAAGTATCTGTACTTGACTGTTTGGGCTGTGGTAACTGTGCCGACATCTGTCCGGGTAACCCTAAAAAGGGTGGCAAGGCATTAAGCATGAAACCACTTGAAACTCAATTGGCTCAGGCTGAAAACTGGACATACTGCGCTGACAATGTGAAGAGCAAACAACACCTGGTTGACATCAAAGCTAACGTGAAGAACTCTCAGTTCGCTACTCCGTTGTTCGAATTCTCTGGTGCTTGCTCGGGCTGTGGTGAAACTCCTTACGTGAAGCTGATTACACAACTCTTCGGAGACCGTGAAATGGTAGCTAACGCAACCGGTTGTTCATCTATCTACTCTGGTTCGGTACCTGCAACTCCTTATACAACCAACCCAGAAGGAAACGGTCCGGCTTGGGCTAACTCACTGTTCGAAGACTTCTGCGAATTCGGTATGGGAATGGAATTGGCTAACGAGAAGATGCGTGATCGTTTGGCGAGAATCATGAACGAAGCGATCGCTTCTGATAGTTGTTCTGCAGAGTACAAAGAGGTATTCACAGAATGGATCAACAACATGCTCAATGCAGACAAAACGAAAGAATTGGCTGCCAAGATCATCCCAATGGTAGAAGCAGCTCAAGACAAGTGCGACTATTGCAAGCAAATAGCTTCATTGAAACACTTCTTGGTGAAACGCAGCCAATGGATTATCGGTGGCGACGGTGCTTCTTACGATATCGGTTACGGTGGTCTTGACCACGTTATCGCTTCGGGCAAAGACGTTAACATCCTTGTACTCGACACAGAGGTTTACTCCAATACAGGCGGACAGTCGTCGAAAGCAACTCCCGTAGGTGCGATCGCTAAGTTTGCTGCAGCGGGCAAGAGAATCCGTAAAAAGGACCTTGGTTTGATGGCTACTACCTACGGCTATGTATACGTAGCTCAAATTGCAATGGGTGCCGATCAGGCTCAGACGCTGAAAGCCATTCGCGAAGCAGAGGCCTACCCAGGACCATCACTGATTATTGCTTACTCTCCTTGTATCAACCACGGTTTGAAAGCCGGTATGGGTAAGAGCCAGGAAGAGATGGCGAAAGCAGTGGAATGTGGTTACTGGCACTTGTGGCGCTACAACCCCGCTTTGGAAGCAGAAGGAAAGAACCCATTCACGCTTGATTCAAAAGAGCCACAATGGGATAAGTTCAATGGCTTCTTGAAGGGTGAAGTACGCTACTCTGCTATGTTGAAACAGTATCCGACAGAAGCCGAAGAGCTGTTCCAAGTAGCTGAAGATAATGCCAAATGGAGATTCAACAACTACAAACGCCTGGCTGTTCAGTCTTGGGGTTCAGTTGAGTAATTGCAATCTGTATAAATAAAAAGAGGCAGGATTCCGAAAGGTTTCCTGCCTCTTTTGTTGTATGTGCAACCCACAAAGTATACAACTACTCGTAATTTACCTCAGCTTTGTTTTCACGGAAAACCAACATGGATGGTAGTAGTTCCAAGAGTGTCTCGTCTTCAGCCAACTCAGTGTAAACGGTATGACTCATCACGAGCAGCTCGCGTTCCGCATCTTCGGGAACCAACTCGGAAACTTGTGCAAATGGTTGAACGATAAGCCAAGCGGCATGCCTTTCCAGCAGCTGCTTTGTCTGCAGAGTAAACTCTTCGTCATCAGCTTCAAAAAGATAGAGATGAACCATTCTTTCATTCTCTACAATCTGTTCGATGTAAGGAAACAAAAACGCGTCCATCATACCTCCCAGCACGAAACCGATGGAAAGCCCATCGTGATACCTACGACTAATGAGCACGGCTACCGTACACGGAACCTGTGCCATCACTTCATCTACTTTATCTCGAAACAACGAAAGCCACGAAAGTGTTCCTATACCCATCGCCTCGGGCTTGTACTTACTACCAGCACCCAGTAGTAGCATATCAGGTTGCTCTTTACGAATAAGTTGAATCATTTCCTGCACGAGTTTATCTGTTACTCGGTACCGGTTTTCAACATTCACACCCAACTCAGCGGCTCGCCGGTTAAGCATCAGAAAACTCTCCCGCGCATATTGTTCGGCGTTAATTGGATTCAGATCCGTACCCACTGTATAATGCGCCCCTATCACCTTCTTCTTTTTCAACTTCTTGCCATACAGTAGCGAATAGACTGAGAGCAAGTTACGCCCCGATTCGGGACGACCAAAACAGAACAGCAGTTTATGCTTTTGAAATAACTTCACGTCTCGATGAGCAAAGAAACGTTCGACCAAGTCGAGCAAAGGCGTTGTCATGAAGGTAGTAACCAATGCCATAATTACCAATATCACAAAAATTGAAGGTGGTAGCACCCCCATTTCGTAACCAATATTCAACGCTATCAGCTCCATCAGTCCACGCGTATTCATCATGGTACCTATCATCAGGCTATCCTTCCACGACTCACCGACTAGGCGAGCAGCGATGGCACATCCTCCCAATTTCCCAACAATAGCGACTGTTACTAAAAGCAGGCAAACACCCCATAATTCAGGACTATTAATTAGTCCTATCTCCGTTCGCAGTCCAGTAAAGGCGAAGAAGAGCGGAAGAAAAAACACAAGTGAAATGTCTTCTACTTTCTCCATCATCACCTTGCGAAAACCCATATTTGGAGGCATGATAACGCCAGCCATGAAAGCGCCAAAGAGTGCATGAATACCAATGATCTCTGTTATCGTAGCCGAAATAATTAGAATCAACAAGATGAACGCCACGAACGACTTGTTAATGACTTCCTTGCTGGCATAGACCGCACCTACTTTCTTCAGAAACGGACGCACCACGGTAAACATCACTAAAATATAAATCCCCGTGAGCCCTATGGAGTAGAGCGCACTTTCAAACGTACCGGCTTTGGCAATGGCTATAACCACCGCTAATAAACACCAAGCTGTTACATCATCATTGGCAGCCGAAGCGATGGAAAGTATGCCAACAGGCGTCTTTGTTAAGTTACGTTCTTGAATGATACGAGCCAACACCGGAAAAGCGGTAATGCTCATTGAGATGCCGATGAACAAGGCAAACGGGATAAACGATGTATACGAAGAGGCGTACTCTTCATAAATCCAAAACGAAGAGACAACACCCAGAAAAAATGGAACAAGAATGCCAGCATGACTAATAACGAGGGTTTCGTTAATTTTGTTCTTTAGCACGCCGAAGTCGAGCTCCATGCCAATCACAAACATGAACAACACTAAACCTATCTGACTCAACAGTCCTAGATTAGTGAGTGACTCAGGTGGAAACAGAAATAGAAAAGCATCTGGGAAGAAATAACCCAGCAACGATGGGCCAAGCACAATACCTGCCACTATCTCGCCAATTACACCGGGTTGCCCAATATACTTAAACAAGAAGCCAAACAGACGGACAGTAAGCAACACCGCTATCACTTGAATCAATAAGATGGTCAATGGATGACTCAAATTGTCACTAATAAACATACAAAACATTTCGAATGGAGTATGCTCCGTAGTAATTTCGCTAGGTGAATGGTGAGCGAAACGATTACCTGATTGTATCGCAAAATAAATCAATCCTCCGAAAAGGAGCAACATCACAACGTAGATGATATAATTCTTTTTTGATCTCTGCATAAAGCATGTGTGGATTTGATAGATTAAGACACAAATATAACAAATCAAATTAACAATTAGTTTATTCTTTTAAATTTCCAGCATAATTAATTATCTTTGTCCGCATAAACATCGTATAAAACAAAAAAAAATGAAAAAGGTATTACTCTTCGCAGCACTTAGTGTTTGCAGTATGAGCATAATGGCTCAAGACACCAAAGAAGATGGTTTCGTATTCACCACAGTCAAGGAGGCTCCAATTACATCGGTTAAAAATCAGAACCGTTCAAGCACCTGTTGGAGTTTCTCCGGTCTTGGATTTCTTGAGGCAGAATTACTCCGCCAAGGAAAAGGAAACTACGATCTTTCTGAAATGTTCGTGGTTCACCACACCATGGTCGATCGTGCCGAGCGCTACGTTCGCCTACATGGCGATGGCTCGTTCTCTCCGGGAGGTAGCTTCTATGATGTTATTTACTGCTTGAAACATTACGGATTGGTTCCTCAGACAGCGATGCCCGGCATTATGTACGGCGATACACTCCCCGTACACAACGAACTCGACGCTGTAGCCGCTGGTTATGTGGATGCTATTGCCAAGGGCAAGTTAACAAAACTCTCTCCGATATGGAAAAAAGGAGTGAGTGCTATCTATGATACATACCTCGGACAATGTCCCGAAAAGTTCACTTACAATAGTAAAGAATACACACCAAAGAGCTTTGCACAGTCATTGGGACTAAAAGCTGACGATTATGTATCCTTAACCTCTTACACTCACCACCCTTTCTATAGCGAGTTTTCGCTCGAAATACAAGATAACTGGAGAGGTGGTAACTCTTGGAATCTGCCCATCGACGAGTTTATGGCAGTGATGGATAATGCTGTAAAAAAAGGGTATACCTTTGCTTGGGGCAGTGACGTGAGCGAACAAGGATTTACACGCGACGGTATTGCTGTTATGCCCGAAGCCAACCGCACTGATCTTTCGGGTTCGGATATGGCTCGTTGGACAGGAATGACTCCTGCTGATAAACGCAAAGAGTTAACATCAAAGCCCATGCCCGAAATGAACATCACACAAGAGATGCGTCAACAAGCTTACGATAACTGGGAAACAACCGACGATCATGGTATGGTTATCTACGGTATCGCCAAAGATCAAAACGGAAAAGAATACTTCATGGTGAAGAACTCTTGGAGCGACAACAGCAAATACAAAGGCATTTGGTATGCTTCCAAAGCATTTGTTGCCTACAAAACCATGAATATTGTAGTTCATAAAGACGCGTTGCCCAAAGAGATAGCAAAGAAGTTAGGCCTAAAATAACCATTTCAAGCAAGACACACACCATGAAAACCTTTTGTTTATACCTTATTCTTTTACTCGTAGGAACACTTCCGGTGCATAGCACCACCCACCAACCTACCTACTCCGTGGCCGGTTTCTACCCGTTAAGAGATACCGGCCGCGAAGTTCACTCCATGAATCCGGCTTGGCGCTTCTGCAAAGGAGCACAGCCCGAAGCTTGGCAGCATCATTTCGACGACAGTCAATGGGCCGTCGTCTCTCTGCCCAACGGCATGGAGTATCTGCCTACCGAAGCCAGCGGATGTACCAATTATCAGGGCGAAGCGTGGTATCGCAAACACTTCACCCCTGCCAATGAATTGAAAGGCAAAAAACTCTTCCTGCATTTCGAGGCCATCATGGGCAAGTCGAAAGTGTGGATCAACGGTAAACTGGTTAACGAACATTTCGGTGGTTACCTGCCAGTTATTGCAGACATCACTCCTTATGTGTTGTTCGGGCAAGACAATGTCATTGCCGTATGTGCCGACAATAGTGACGATCCTTCTTATCCTCCCGGCAAGGCTCAAGACGTGTTAGACTTTGCCTATTTTGGCGGCATCTACCGCGATTGCTGGCTAATAGCCCATAACCCAGTGTTTATTACCGATCCCAATTACGAAAACTTAACAGCAGGTGGCGGACTCTTCGTAGCCTACGATCGGGTAAGCGAACAGTCGGCCGATGTTTTACTGAATCTTCAGGTGCGCAACGAACAGTCTCAATCGTTCTCGGGCAAAGTCGTTTACGAGCTTCGCGATGCCAACGAACAAACCGTAGCCACTGCTACCCACTCCATCGGTGTAGGCAAACAAAAAGCGACTAACCTATCCAGCAAGCTGAAGTTGACAAACCCGCATTTGTGGTCGCCCGACGCCCCCTACTTATATCAACTACATGTGTTGGTGAAAGACAACAAAGGAAAGACTGTGGATGGTTACCGCCGCCGTATAGGCGTACGCAGTATCGAGTTTAAAGGAAAAGAGGGCTTCTGGCTTAATGGAAAGCCCTATGAAGCCCCGCTAATCGGAGCCAACCGCCACCAAGACTTTGCCATAGTGGGCAATGCCCTGTCGAATAGCATGCACTGGAGAGATGCCAAAAAGCTTCGCGATGCAGGCCTCAAAGTCATTCGCAATGCACACTATCCGCAAGATCCTGCTTTTATGGATGCGTGCGATGAATTAGGGCTCTTCGTTATCGTCAATACTCCTGGTTGGCAGTTCTGGAACGAAGCTCCTATCTTTGCACAACGAGTCTATTCAGACATTCGCAACATGGTGCGTCGCGACCGCAACCACCCATCGGTATGGTTGTGGGAACCGATATTGAACGAAACTTGGTATCCGGCAGATTTTGCCAAAACAGTACAAAACATCGTCAACGAGGAGTATCCCTACCCCTATTGCTACACTGCATGCGACGCTACCGCGAAAGGAAGCGAACACTATTCGGTACTCTTTGCCCATCCGCAAACTGGCAGCAAAGGATGGGGCGTAGATGTGCTCGACCCCAAAATCACCTACTTCACCCGCGAATGGGGCGATAACGTAGATGATTGGAACTCGCACAACTCGCCCAGCCGCGTCAATCGTGTTTGGGGTGAAGTTCCAATGTTGATTCAAGCCGAGGGCTATGCCAAGCCATCTTATCCGTATACATGTTATGAATCGCTTTACCTCACCACACGCCAGCACGTGGGCGGCTGCTTGTGGCATTCGTTCGATCACCAACGAGGCTACCACCCCGACCCCTTCTACGGAGGGATAATGGATGTATTCCGTCAACCCAAGTATTCGTATGAGCTGTTCAAGGCACAGCGAAGCCCCGAGAAAAGTGATCTGATAGCCGAAACAGGTCCAATGGTATATATTGCTCATGAGATGACACCTTTCTCACCAAAAGACGTAACCGTATACTCCAACTGCGACGAAGTGCGTCTCACCATGTTTCAAGACGGAAAGCAGTATCTCTATAAGAAGGAGATACGCGAAGAAGGAATGCCTTCGCCCATTATCACCTTCAAAGATGTGTTTGATGTTATGGACGATAAAAACCTCTCTCGCAAGAAGAGACAAAGTGAAGTGTATATGCTCGCTGAAGGGATTATTGACGGCAAAGTGGTAGCTACTCATAAAGTTACACCCGCTCGGCGTCCATCCAAACTCATTCTGTGGGCCGACAATGAAGGCATGAACCTCGAAGCCAACGGATCAGATATGGTAACAGTGGTTGCGGCTATAGCCGATGACAAGGGCAACATTAAGCGATTAAACAACTACTCCATTCGTTTCGAGATAGAAGGCGAAGGAACCCTTGTTGACGATGAAAGCATCCTGGCCAACCCTCGCCCTGTGCAGTGGGGAACAGCACCTATCCTTGTAAAGTCGACTACCCGACCGGGAAAAATACGCATCAAAGCCTCAGTGCTCTTAGACGGCAAACAGATGCCTGCTGCGGGATCACTAGAGATAGAGAGCCATTCAACGACCTCTTCATTAGTATTTAACGAGCAAGAGGAGGCGCAAACCAACCTTTTCACTAATCAACAACAAAGCACTACTAAGCAAAACGCTAACTGTGTTGATGAAATAAAAAGATTGCAAATGGAATTAAATCGCTATAAACTCAAAGAAGTAGAGAAACAACAAACAGAGTTCGGCGAGGAAAGATAACATGGCCCCGTCATTCAATGTACATATTTATCATATCTAAACTGATAGATAGAAAAGAAAAAAACAAGAGTACGTATTTAACAGTGTGTTAAGTACGTACTCTTTATGTTATAAAGTACGCACTCTTGCTTGTTAAAAGTACGTACTTTTACATGACTATAAACACACGTTGTTAATTGCCCAAAAATCAACCTATTGTGCATTTTTAGCCTAGATTACTTGTCAGAACCAACTGTTTGCGTAAATTTGCAACTTTGTATAAAAATACTAATACTAAATTTAATAGCATGAGTTTGAAAATTGTTGTATTGGCAAAACAAGTTCCCGACACACGTAATGTTGGGAAAGATGCCATGAAAGCCGACGGCACTATTAACCGCGCGGCACTCCCTGCCATCTTCAACCCCGAAGATCTTAATGCTCTTGAGCAGGCTCTCCGACTAAAAGATGAACACCCGGGATCTACCGTTACCATCTTAACAATGGGACCCGGCCGTGCAGCCGACATTATTCGTGAAGGACTTTTCCGGGGTGCCGATAACGGTTACCTGCTAACCGATCGAGCTTTTGCAGGAGCCGACACGTTGGCCACGTCGTATGCACTGGCCATGGCCATCCGTAAAATAGGTGAGTGTGACATAATTATCGGCGGTCGTCAAGCGATCGACGGTGACACCGCGCAAGTGGGTCCGCAAGTGGCAGAAAAGTTGGGGCTAACTCAAATTACGTATGCCGAAGAGATTTTAAAAGTAGCCAACGGACGTATTACCGTGAAACGCCATATCGATGGTGGTATTGAAACAGTAGAGGGTCCATTACCTATCGTGGTTACTGTTAATGGTTCGGCTGCCCCTTGTCGCCCTCGCAACGCGAAGCTGATACAGAAGTATAAACACGCTAAAACCATTACCGAGAAACAGCAAGGCAATCTGGATTACACCGACCTATACGATCAGCGAGACTACCTCAACCTGGCCGAATGGAGCGTATCGGATGTGAACGGTGACTTGGCACAATGTGGTCTGAGCGGTTCGCCTACCAAAGTGAAAGCCATTCAGAACATCGTGTTCCAGGCTAAAGAGAGTAAAAACATCAACGGCACCGACCGTGAAGTGGAAGACCTGATTATTGAACTATTAGCTAACCACACTATTGGATAATCACATGAATAACTTATTTGTATATTGCGAAATAGAAGAAGGCAACGTCTTAGATGTAAGCCTTGAACTGCTGACCAAAGGTCGTTCACTAGCTAATGAACTGGGTTGCCAGCTCGAAGCTGTAGTAGCCGGAAGTGGATTAAAGGGTATAGAAAAACAAATACTACCCTATGGTGTAGATAAACTGCATGTATTCGATAGTGAAGGACTTTATCCATACACGTCATTGCCTCACACAGCGGTTTTGGTTAACTTATTTAAAGAGGAGCAACCTCAGATTTGCCTCATGGGTGCTACAGTAATCGGTCGCGACTTGGGACCACGTGTCTCTTCTGCCTTGACCAGCGGACTTACGGCCGACTGTACCTCGCTCGAAATTGGCGATCACGAAGACAAGAAAGAGGGAAAAACCTACAAGAACCTGTTGTTTCAGATTCGTCCGGCCTTTGGTGGTAACATCGTTGCAACGATTGTAAACCCCGAACATCGTCCACAAATGGCAACCGTTCGCGAAGGAGTGATGAAGAAAGCCATTGTTTCGGCCGACTATAAGGGCAAAGTGATTCACCACGAAGTAGCCAAGTATGTGTCCGAAACGGACTATGTAGTCAAAGTGATCGAACGTCACATTGAAAAGGCGAAACACAATCTCAAAGGCTCTCCGATTGTGATTGCGGGTGGCTACGGTGTAGGTTCCAGAGAAAACTTCAACCTGCTGTTTGATCTTGCCAAAGTACTTAATGCTGAGGTAGGTGCTAGCCGCGCTGCCATCGATGCAGGCTTTGCCGATAACGATCGTCAGATCGGTCAAACCGGTGTAACGGTTCGTCCGAAACTCTATATCGCTTGCGGTATCTCCGGACAGATTCAACACATTGCCGGTATGCAAGAAAGTGGTATTATCATCTCTATTAATAATGATCCCGAAGCACCGATCAATACAATTGCAGATTATGTAATCAACGGAAGCATCGAAGAGGTGGTACCTAAGATGATTAAATTCTATAAACAAAACAGCAAGTAAGAAATGGCTAACTTTTATTTAGATACCCCGGAACTCAAGCATCACTTGAACCATCCGTTAATGAAAAGAATTGTTGAACTCAAAGAGCGCAACTACACTGACAAAGAGACTTTCGAATATGCACCCATAGACTTCGAGGATGCCATGGACAGCTACGACAAAGTACTGGAAATCGTAGGAGAGATCTGTGGAAACATCATCGCTCCGAATGCCGAAGAAGTAGATCATGAAGGACCAAAGGTGATCAATAACCGTGTGAAGTATGCCAGCGGAACAACAGCTAACCTGGAAGCTACCACAAAAGCCGGACTGATGGGCATGGCCATGCCGCGTCGTTTCGGTGGATTGAATTTCCCAGTTGTGCCCTACATCATGGCTGCGGATATCGTAAGCCGTAGCGATGCCGGATTTGAGAACCTCTGGGGGCTGCAAGATTGTGCAGAAACCATCTATGAGTTTGCTAACGAGGACCAGAAACAGCGCTATATCACTCGCGTGTGCCAAGGCGATACCATGTCGATGGACCTGACTGAGCCGGATGCCGGTTCGGACCTGCAAGCTGTGATGTTAAAAGCCTCTTACAGCGAAAAGGACCAATGTTGGTACCTTAACGGTGTGAAGCGTTTCATCACCAATGGTGATGCCGACATTCATCTCGTACTGGCTCGTTCGGAAGAAGGAACACACGACGGTCGCGGTTTGTCCATGTTCATTTATGACAAACGCAACGGTGGCGTAGATGTTCGTCGCATCGAAAACAAGATGGGTATCAAAGGCTCTCCTACTTGCGAATTGGTGTACAAGAACGCCAAAGCCGAGCTTTGCGGTGATCGTAAGTTGGGCCTTATCAAATATGTAATGGCACTGATGAACGGTGCGCGTTTGGGTATTGCTGCTCAGTCGGTAGGCATCTCTCAAGCTGCTTACAACGAGGCATTGGCTTATGCCAAAGACCGCAAACAGTTTGGCAAGGCCATCATCGAATTCCCTGCAGTAGCCGAAATCTTATCGGTAATGAAAGCAAAACTGGATGCTACACGTGCGTTGCTATACGAAACAGCTCGTTTTGTCGACATATACAAAGCCCTTGACGATATTGCTAAAGAGCGCAAACTGACTCCTGAAGAGCGCAACGAGCAAAAGACGTTTTCTAAGCTGGCTGACAGCTTAACTCCGTTAGCTAAAGGCTTGGGTAGCGAACTCGCCAACCAAAACGCTTATGACTGTATTCAGATTCATGGCGGTTCGGGGTTCATGAAAGATTATGCTTGCGAGCGCATCTATCGCGACGTACGCATCACTTCCATCTACGAAGGTACAACCCAGCTGCAAGTAGTAGCTGCGATTCGTTACGTTACCAATGGGGCTTACCTGGCACGCATCAAAGAGTATGAAGCCATGCCGGTAGCTCCCGAATTCGAAGGTTTACACAATCGCCTCAAAGAGATGGCAAGCAAGTATGCAGCGTGTGCCACTCAAATCGGTGAAGCAAAAGATCAAGAGTTGCTTGACTTCTGTGCCCGCCGTCTGGTAGAGATGGCTGGTCATTTAATCATGGGTCACTTGATGGTGCAAGATGCTTCGAAGAGCGATCTGTTCTCGGAATCGGCACAAGTTTTTGTGCGCTATGCTGAGGCTGAAGTAGAAAAGCACATTAGCTTTATCCGCAAGTTCGATAAAGACGATCTGGCTTATTATAGGAAGTAAGTTGAAGATCGCACCAAAGATTCATCCGAAACTTGCAGTCATAACACATCAATATCATCAATCTTTAAAAGGTTGATGATATAAAAAAAAGAAAGCCGCAGTAAATCAATTGCTTACTGCGGCTTTCTTATTTTTGATTATCGGTTCCGACACTCTTTTATTTCACTTCTTCGAAGTCGGCATCTTGAATATGCTCTTCTTGTCCGCCACCGGCTTGTCCGCCACCAGCTTGACCGGCATTCATATCGGGACCTGCTTGAGCACCACCTTGCGCATACATCTCAGCACTTGCAGCTTGGAAAGCGGTATTCAGTTCGGCCATCGCCGCATCAATCGTTGTCAAGTCTTGCGCCTTGTGAGCCTCTTTCAGCTTAGCTAAAGCAGCTTCAACAGGAGCTTTCTTATCTGCTGAAAGCTTGTCGCCTAGCTCTTCCAATTGCTTTTCGGTTTGGAAGATTAAGCTGTCGGCCTGGTTGAGTTTGTCGATCTTCTCGCGCTCTTTTTTATCTGATTCAGCGTTGGCTTCGGCCTCTGCTTTCATCTTTTCAATCTCTTCCTTGCTCAAACCGCTGGAAGCTTCGATACGAATTGCTTGTTCCTTACCGGTTGCCTTGTCTTTGGCAGATACTTTCAGGATACCGTTAGCATCGATATCGAAAGTCACCTCAATTTGAGGAACACCACGACGTGCCGGAGCAATACCTGCCAGGTTGAACTGACCGATAGATTTATTCTGTGCAGCCATCGGACGCTCGCCTTGCAATACGTGGATCGTTACCTCGCTTTGGTTGTCGGCAGCAGTCGAGAAGGTTTCACTCTTCTTGCAAGGGATAGTTGTATTCGATTCAATTAGTTTGGTCATGACACCGCCCATGGTTTCGATACCCATTGACAATGGAGTAACATCGAGCAACACCACGCCTTTAATCTCGTCGGTCAATACAGCACCTTGAACAGCAGCACCTACAGCTACCACCTCATCAGGGTTCACCCCTTTTGAAGGTGTTTTGCCGAAGAATTTCTCTACCAACTCCTGTATCGCAGGGATACGTGAAGAGCCACCTACAAGAATTACTTCGTCAACATCTGAATTGCTCAAACCTGCATCACTCATGGCTTTCTTACAAGGTTCCAAACAAGCTTGGATCAAGTTATGAGCCAACGACTCGAACTTAGCACGACTCAACGTTTTCACTAAGTGCTTAGGCACACCACCTACCGGCATAATATAAGGCAGGTTGATCTCGGTGCTGTTGGAAGACGAAAGTTCAATTTTCGCTTTCTCGGCAGCCTCTTTCAAGCGTTGCAATGCCATAGGATCGGCTTTCAAATCGGCTCCTTCGTCATTCTTGAACTCTTGAGCCAACCAGTCGATGATTACTTGGTCAAAGTCATCGCCACCCAAGTGCGTATCGCCATTGGTAGAGAGCACTTCGAACACACCGCCACCGAACTCAAGGATAGAGATATCAAATGTACCACCACCAAGGTCGAATACGGCAATTTTCATGTCTTTGTGCGCCTTATCTAAACCATAAGCCAAAGCAGCAGCGGTAGGCTCGTTCACGATACGTTTTACTTCCAATCCGGCAATCTGTCCAGCCTCTTTGGTGGCTTGACGTTGAGAGTCTGAGAAGTAAGCAGGCACTGTAATAACGGCTTCGGTTACTTCGTGTCCCAAATAGTCTTCGGCTGTTTTCTTCATTTTCTGAAGAATCATAGCAGAAATTTCTTGTGGTGTGTACAAACGACCGTCGATGTCAATGCGAGGGGTATTGTTTTCTCCCTTCACTACTTTATAAGGAACGCGATTCACCTCTTTTTGTACTTGATCCCAATTCTCGCCCATAAAGCGCTTGATCGATGAGATCGTTCTTGTAGGGTTTGTAATAGCCTGACGCTTAGCGGGGTCACCCACCTTACGTTCGCCGCCATCTACAAAGGCTACAATAGAAGGAGTAGTACGCTTACCTTCGCTGTTAGCTATTACAACCGGCTCGTTTCCTTCGAACACGGAAACGCAGGAGTTTGTTGTTCCTAAGTCAATTCCAATAATTTTTCCCATAATGCTTTTATTATTTAAATAGTATATATTCGATTTTATAGTGATTACCAAACAAACCTTGTGCCAAAAGGACTCACCACGCAGGATGTGTCATTTTACTGCCAGAAAGGCAGACCAAAGGCTTTTTGTCACAATAAGTGAGGAAAACAAGTCAGTAAAAAAGGTTAGGTTAAGACGCTTTCGAGCGTCTTAACCTAACCTTCATGGCTTGTAGATACTATAAAATAAAGGTGAATTACTTTTTAGCGAGCACCAGTACCACTGTGCCGTTAGCGTCGTACAATTCAATACCGCCATTGGCAAGCTGATCAAAAGATGCGACTTCGTTCATGGCTTTCAGTATTTTAGATTCGACATCCATAGCCGGACAAGCCATCATCGTAGTAGCCAGTGCCGGGAAAGAGATGGAACGTACATTATTGTCATCGGTCTTGAAACCACCGTTCACGATGTTGCAACCGGCATTACCGTGAATGCTTTTGTTTTCAATATCGAACTGAAGAAAAGGCTTGGTGTCCATCTCGGATTGAACGGCTTCGCTGTTTACCTTGGTGATGAGCCAAGCACCATTGAGTGCCGAGAGTTGCACATCGGCCGCTTTCTTTTGAAGAATAAGAACCGGACGCTTGGCTCCATTGCACAGCGCAATATGACCTTTGCCCATCTGCTTATATCCTTTGACTTGAGTCAAGGCGCCAAGCACATTTTGCTCAAGCGTCATATCGGGACACATCATACGGGTGCTACCCATCTTGCTCAAATCAAGGTTACCGGGTTTGTCATTCACATCAAACGAGCCCATCATGCGGTTGCAACCACTGTTGCCATAGACATTGCCAGTAGCAGTTTCAAAACCGATAAACGGAGCTTTCTGCACATTTGTCGGAGATACACTGATTCCATTGATTTCAATAATGTTCCATTCGCCATTGATAGACGATAGAGAAGGGATATCTTTTGTCGAACGACAAGAAGAGAGCGCAAGTACAAGTGCTACGCCTGCCATGCACATAGAAACAGCTATTTTTTTCATCATACAGTCTAGTTTAAATTAAAAATACTGGGGCAAATATATCAAAAATAATAGAATGTTCGTACGCAGGAGACGGTTATCTGAAAATATTCTCGTATATTTGTTCCATCAATGTGTTTTTAATTTCTAATTCTAAACTTTTATTTAACAGATGGGTAGAGTTCTTATTATCGGTGCGGGCGGCGTAGGTACAGTCGTTGCACACAAAGTCGCGCAAAATGCCGACGTATTTACAGATATCATGATTGCCAGTCGTACTCAATCGAAATGTGACGACATTGTTAAAGCCATTGGTAATCCTCATATAAAAACAGCCAAGGTTGATGCAGATAACGTAGCCGAACTGGTGGCATTATTCAATGACTTCAAGCCCGAAATGGTGATCAACGTAGCCCTCCCCTATCAGGATCTTACCATCATGGAAGCCTGTCTGCAAACCGGAGTGAACTACCTAGACACCGCCAATTACGAGCCAAAAGATGAAGCACGCTTTGAATACAGTTGGCAGTGGGCGTATCACGATCGTTTTAAAGAAGCCGGACTAACAGCTATTTTGGGTTGTGGATTTGATCCGGGTGTAAGCGGCATATACACCGCTTATGCAGCCAAGCATTACTTTGACGAGATTCAATACCTCGACATCGTAGATTGCAATGCCGGAAACCACCACAAAGCATTTGCCACTAACTTCAATCCCGAGATCAACATCCGCGAGATAACGCAGAACGGTCGCTATTATGAAGATGGCAAGTGGGTAACTACCGCTCCGCTCGAAATACACAGGAACATCACGTATCCGAAGATCGGACCACGCGACTCGTACTTGCTATATCACGAGGAGTTGGAGTCGCTGGTGAAAAACTTCCCAACCATCAAGCGTGCACGTTTCTGGATGACTTTCGGACAGGAATATTTAACACACCTTCGTGTGATTCAAAACATCGGCATGGCACGTATCGACGAAATAGATTACAACGGCATGAAGATTGTTCCATTGCAGTTCCTCAAAGCGGTACTGCCTAACCCACAGGATTTGGGCGAAAATTACGAAGGCGAAACCTCCATTGGCTGCCGCATACGTGGTTTAAAAGAGGGCAAAGAGCGCACCTATTATGTATATAACAACTGTAGCCACGAGGCAGCCTACAAAGAGACAGGTATGCAGGGGGTAAGCTACACCACTGGGGTTCCGGCGATGATTGGCGCAATGATGTTCTTTAAAGGGGAATGGAAGCGTCCGGGCGTGAACAACGTTGAGGAGTTTAATCCAGATCCGTTCATGGAGCAACTCAACAAACAGGGCTTGCCTTGGCACGAAGAGTTTGACAAAGATCTTGAACTATAAATAAAGCAATAGAAAACTGATGATGAACGTAGGAGACAAAGCACCCGAGCTATTGGGTATCAACGAGAAAGGCGAAGAGATTCGCCTAAGCGGTTACAAAGGAAAGAAAATCGTATTATACTTCTATCCCAAAGACAGCACATCGGGTTGTACGGCTCAGGCTTGCAGCCTACGCGATAATTATGCAACGTTACGCAAGGCCGGATACGAGGTGATCGGCGTAAGCATTGACAACGAGAAGTCGCATCAGAAGTTTATAGAGAAAAACAATCTCCCTTTTACCTTGATAGCCGATACGGACAAAAAATTGGTCGAGCAGTTTGGGGTGTGGGGAGAGAAGAAACTCTACGGACGTGCTTACATGGGTACGTTTCGCACGACTTTCCTCATCAATGAAGAGGGAGTAATCGAGCGAATCATCTCACCCAAAGAGGTAAAAACTAAAGAACATGCTTCGCAAATTTTAGGAAGCAACGCTTAAAATGAACTAGTTATGGCTAAGAAAGACGAACTTAATTTTGAAACAGATAATAATAAAATGGCATCAAGCGAAAAACTAAAAGCCTTACAGGCTACCATGGACAAGATAGAGAAGAGCTTCGGCAAAGGTTCTATCATGAAAATGGGTGATGAAGTGGTAGAGCAAATGGAGGTAATACCGTCAGGTTCTATCGGACTGAACGCTGCACTGGGTGTAGGAGGTTATCCGCGTGGAAGAATAGTAGAAATATACGGACCGGAGTCTTCGGGTAAAACGACACTGGCGCTTCATGCCATTGCCGAAGCGCAAAAGGCAGGCGGTATTGCTGCTTTTATTGATGCAGAGCATGCATTCGACCGTTTCTATGCCGCTAAATTGGGAGTAGATGTAGATAATTTGTTTATCTCTCAACCCGATAATGGCGAACAGGCACTGGAAATAGCCGAACAACTCATCCGTTCATCGGCGATTGATATCATTGTAATAGACTCGGTAGCAGCGTTGACTCCCAAAGCTGAAATTGAAGGCGATATGGGGGATAACAAGGTAGGGCTTCAGGCACGATTGATGTCTCAGGCATTGCGTAAACTAACCGGAACGGTTAGTAAAACACGCACCACTTGTATATTCATCAACCAATTGCGCGAGAAGATTGGTGTGATGTTCGGAAGTCCCGAAACAACCACCGGTGGTAATGCACTCAAGTTTTATGCATCGGTACGCATCGACATCCGCGGTTCGCAACAACTCAAGGATGGCGAAGAGGTAATCGGCAAGCAAACCAAGGTGAAAGTGGTGAAGAACAAGGTAGCGCCACCTTTCCGTAGAGCCGAATTCGACATCATGTTCGGACAAGGCATCTCGCGTGCAGGTGAAATCGTTGACCTGGGTGCAGATATGGGAATTGTAAAGAAAAGCGGTTCATGGTACAGCTATAAAGAAACCAAATTAGGACAAGGACGAGACGCTGCAAAACAGTGCATCACCGACAATCCTGAACTGGCTGAGGAGCTAGAAGGTTTAATCTTCGAAGGACTAAAGACAGCCAAGAAATAATTTCGCGTATAGAACCAATCAAAAAAAGCTGCACCCTGATTAATACGGGATGCAGCTTTTATTCTTTGGGGCAAGAATTAACCAATGGTTAGTTAAACCAATAAATATAGGCTAGTGTACTACAGCTGATGATAATCCAAAGCGCAACACCCTGCACAAGTGGCTTCAGCCCCACGGCTTTCAGCACATCTCTCGACAAGGATGCTCCGATAAAGAAAAGAGTAATGGTCAACGTTTTGCGTGCAAACCCATTGATGGCATTGCCTATTTGAAGACCTGCTTCGGTGGTTCCCAGCAAGTACGTGTTGACCACCATGGCCAATACGAAGAAGAAGATAAACCAAGGGATGGAAACTTTCTGCCCTTTACTTTTGAAAATAAACGAGGTGGCAAACGCCAGCGGAATAATCCACAGCGCACGAGTCAACTTAATGGTTGTGGCTACGTGCAAAGCCTCTTCGCCATAAGCTTGCCCCGCTCCTACCACAGAACTGGTGTCGTGTATAGCAATGGCAGCCCAAGTTCCAAACTCGTACTGGCTCATATCGAGCGCATGACCAATGATCGGGAAGATGAAGAGTGCAAGAGCGTTAAGTATAAAGATAGTGCCTAAAGCCACCGACATCTCGCTGTCATTTGCTTTGAGCACCGGACCCACAGCAGCGATGGCACTCCCTCCGCAAATAGCTGTTCCAGAACTTATCAAATAAGAGGTGTCACGATCGACCTTCAATAGTTTACGACCGATAAACCAACCAATCAACATGGTGCCCACTACCGAAAGGATGGTAAACTTCATACCCTCTTTGCCCGAAGCCAAGGCTGCTTCAATGTTCATACCGAATCCCAACCCCACAACCGAGTACTGTAACAGGTATTTAGAGAGTTTTTTGTTAAACTTAGGATGGGCCTGTCCGCAAAGCAGTGCGAAAGCCAGCCCAAGGAAGAGAGCTACTGGAGGTGTGACCCAGGCAAAGAGGAAGCTACAACCGGGAATATAGTCTAACAACATAAATACACACAACAGAATCAGTAATGCTACATAGATTGTTTTATTCATTTTTTGCAACGATTGGGTCAATGAAGCCATATAATTTCAATTTATTAATTACTTGTTCCGAGTGCAAAAGTAGTGCATCCGCGGCATATATACCAATCGTTTCTATTTATGTGTGATAACTTTTCGTTATGAGTACAAAAAAAAATAGCTCTCTGATCTATTCGGCATGTATCAAAGAGCCATTTTTTCAATAATTTATTTAACGAGATATATCTCAGTAAAATCGGGATCTTTCACTCCGTTTTTACCAGAGAACATATCCATTTTTATTTGATCTGTTGATATAGGTTCTTTGAATTTAATTCAATATACGCTTTGACTCACATCTTCGGACACTTTAAATAGGGTCTGCTGAATTAATACAATCAACTGATTGTTAATGTAATACTTGTTTTTTTTGTTGCCTGATTGAGATAAAAACACTACACTCGTGTGTTAAATGGTAATATTATGAATTTTAGTTCACAAGGAAAACAGCTACAAATTGACGTGTTTAGGTCTTCATTGGATGGCTGGAATAAGTCGAACCGTTGGGTTGAGTTGGGCGATACTCTTCCATGGGATGAAATCGAGCAATTGTACAATAAACGTTTGAATAACGGCAAGCGTGGTACGGGAAATAAACCGGCACGGATGATTATCGGTGCCTTAGTCATTAAGCATAAGATGAATTTTTCTGACGAGGACACTATCCTTGCTATTCAGGAGAATCCCTATATGCAATACTTCGTTGGTCTGTCCGAGTTTACGGATAAGCCGATATTTGATTCCAGTCTGTTTGTCTCCATCCGTAAACGCCTAAGCACTGCCGATTTTAATGATATGAGCGTATCGCTACTGACTCTGCAAGTTGAAAAAGCCAGGGCCGCTTCCAAGGCAACCCCTGAAGACAAAGATCAATCTACTAATGACAGTGGCGCTTCTAGTTCGAACAATGCCTTCACCGATAGTCAAGGACGATACCACGAAGGTGCACTCAAGATAGATGCCACTTGTGCCGATGCCGAGGTTCGTTATACCACTGAGATAGAGCTTTACTGGCAGCGTTTCGGTTTTCTTCCAGCAAAGATCTATGCAGATAAAATATACTTGAATAAGACAAACCGGAAGCTGATGAAGGAGATGGAAATTCAAGCAATGGGAAAACCTTTGGGTAGACCATCCAAGGAGTCGCGGACGGAAGAATATCAAGCTCAGTTAGTCAATGCAGTAGGCCAGAGAAACGAGATAGAAGCCACTTTTGGAACTGGAAAAAGAATATATCGAGCTAACAACATCAGGGCAAAGTTGCCGGAAACGGCTAACTGTTGGACCGGTATGTGTTATTTCGTGAAGAATGTGATGAAGTTCCTAAGAGAACTTCTTCATGCCCTAATTTTCGTGATCAACTTATTAGCAAATCACGCCAGTATTTGGAGAAAAGTTACCCCACTGCCAAGATTTGCCTATTGTGGTGTTTTGAATGATTGATTAATTCAGCAGACCCTATTTAGTATGATAATGCATAGCAAACTGCATAAATACCTGCGAGAGCCCACTGCCTTGTCCTTGTTGTTGGGCAAAGCAAAGATCGCGCATCATCGGCATATCTTTAATTTCGATCACCCGAAAAGCACCCGACACCAACTCTTTGGTGATGGAGCGAACAGAAACAATCCCCATGCAATCGGTGTGTTCGAGAAATAATTTAATGCTTTCGGTACTACCCAGATACATCAAAACAGGAAGCGATGATAGCTTGATGTTGTGCTGCGACAAGGCGCGTTCGAATACATCGAGTGTACCCGACCCTCTTTCGCGCAATACCAACGGAATATTCAATAGTTCGTGCGGTTCTATTTCATCGCCAAGGGCTAATTTGCGGCCGGTGTGCACGACAGCCACCAACTCA
>JAGOOC010000041.1 GCA_017992695.1 Bacteroides sp.
GTCCATCGGCCAACATGGATGCGCCATCCCAACGTCCCGATACAGTCATCAGGTATTTGTCTGCAAAGCCATAGTTGGCACGTATCATATACGATTCCATTTGTGTTTCGACTAATCCAGTTCCTGCATTTTGAATATTACCGGCTGAGTTCAAATTATACCATAATTCTTCATCGGAGTTGACAAATGCCTTAATAGACGAATTCTCCATGTGGTAAGCCGAGGCACTTTGCAACAAGGTAAACCCAAGTGAGTGTTTCTTTACCGTCTTATTGTAGTATATTAAGTTATCGATGGTCCACGAACGTTTGATTTCTGTAGAGTATTGACCCACATTATTTCCATCGCCATTGATTGATTGATTAGAATCGGCAATACCGGTACGTCCGTAACGGAAATCCGGACCGAAGTTCATGCGATATTTCAAACCATCCAACACCGGAATCATCTCACCGATATTCAATTCAGCATAGAAGCTACCAAAAGCACGCAAATTTTCGCGTTGATTCAAACACAGAGATGTCTCACGAATAGGATTAATGATATTTACATCGCCACCAGGATTACGAATATACGCACCATTATCGTCATAAGGTTGTGTCCAAGGCAACATACCTTGCAATGCAAAGTAAAGATTGGAAGCTCCCGTTACACTTTTGCGAAAGTTATAACCATAATCTTGATCTCCATAAGTCACATTGATACTGGCACCTAGTTTGAACCAATCAACCGGAGTTAAATCAACACTTGTTTTGGCTGTATAACGTTGGTAACCTTGTCCGGGCTGTGTGCCCTCTTGATTCAGGAAACCGAATGAAGCATATGCTTGCATCTTTTCTGTGCCACCGCTAGCACTTAAAGTATGTTCGTGAGTCAATGCTGTTTGAAGACCTTCCTTGGTCCAATCATACGTATTGACACGACTACCATCCCATTCGCCATTAACCCAACCTTTTTCAAAGTTAGCCCATGCTACCGGATCATTACCAAAAACTTTCTTATCGTTATCATAAGAAATAACCGTTGATTTATTGTAAGTATTTGAACGAATTTTAGCTGCACGGCTAAAATCGATCCACTCTGCTGCATTCATCATCTCAACCCGATCATGCATGTTTTCAATAGAAACTGTACCCGAATAATTCAAGGTTAACTTACCACTCTTACCTCTTTTAGTAGAGACGATAATCACACCATTGGCACCTCTTGATCCATAGATAGCAGTTGCCGATGCATCCTTCAATACGTCGATTGATTCGATATCACTCGGATTAATATTCTCAATGCCGGTGCCCTGCAATGGAATACCATCGACTACATAAAGAGGTCCATTTGTTGCCTTCAAGGAGCGCTCACCACGAATACGAATTGACCCCATCTCTCCGGGACGTTCGTTAGAGGTAATGTCCACACCGGCAGTTTTTCCCTGCATAGCTTGCAAGGCATTCTGTACGGGCATGGCTTTCATTTCTTTTTCTCCCACACGTGCCAAAGCACCCGTTACATCACTCTTCTTCTGAACGCCATAACCTACAACTACCACTTCATCCAGCGATTGTGCATCTTCTTTTAGAATGATTTGTAGTGTTGTTTTTCCTGATACTGGCACTGTTTGAGAAATGTAACCAATATAAGTAACTTTGAGTTTGGCGTTTGTAGGCACGCCATTTAAAGTAAAATTACCACCTAAGTCGGTGATAGTGCCATTTGTTGTTCCTTCGACCAACACGTTGGCACCTATAATCGCCTCATTGTTGGGGTCAAGAACAGTACCTTTGATTGATCTGCCTTGTGCAAATGCAAACATTGCCATCATTGAAAATAGCATAAGGAATAAAAGTCTGTTTTTCATAAGTAATAAATTTATCTAATAGTTAAATAAAAAAAGTTCTGTTGAATGAAGTGAATTATTAGTTTCAAAAATGAGTTTCTCTTCAAACTGGCTAGATAAAAAAGTTTTATGCTTGGTTTTTATCAAAAGAAGATTAAGATTATTTTTAAATACTGCTGCAAATTTAAGTATTGAAAAGATGTAAAGCAATGGAATATTATACACATGCATGTATTTCTGTCTCTACAAGGTACTAAAAAGACGATTTATTCAAACGGGTATTATCTCTAGCCCATTCTGCCCTTATTATAAGGGTGAAGCAGAGTGAAAATAAAAATGTATTAATAAACCTTTTCATATTTATGATTGAATTTTCACATAGCATTTAAAGATGTAAATATAGACTGTTTATCTACTTTGACAAAATAGAAATCTGCGCAATGAATGATAGTAAAGCTATTTGTACTATTTTCCATGATTCCCTTTTAGGAACAGTGAATAAGCAAAAACAATCCGTTCGATTAAAAGGCTTTCCGTTTGTGCAATCTTCGGAAAGTCACTATCTTTGCATGTTCACTAAGCAAAATCTACTAAATAATCAGACGATATAGCATGGAAAAGAATTTTAAGAGAACCACGGTCACAGCGGCCTTGCCCTATGCCAATGGCCCTGTCCACATCGGACACCTGGCCGGTGTATATGTACCGGCAGATATTTATGTTCGCTACCTCAGACTGAAAAAAAAAGAGGTGCTCTTCATTGGCGGATCGGATGAGCACGGAGTGCCCATCACCATTCGGGCAAAAAAAGAGGGCGTTACACCGCAAGACGTGGTAGATCGTTATCATTTCCTCATCAAAAAATCGTTCGAAGAGTTTGGTATCTCTTTCGATATATACAGCCGCACTTCATCGAAAACACACCACGAACTGGCTTCAGATTTCTTCAAGAAACTCTACGATAAAGGCGAATTTGTTGAACGCACCTCCGAGCAGTATTACGACGATGAAGCACACCAATTCTTGGCCGATCGCTACATTACCGGCGAATGTCCGCACTGCCATGCCGAAGGCGCTTATGGCGACCAGTGCGAGAAGTGTGGAACCTCACTCTCGCCTACCGATCTGATTAACCCCAAAAGCACCATCAGCGGAAGCAAACCGGTGATGCGCGAGACCAAACATTGGTACCTGCCACTCGACAAGCACGAAGGCTGGCTGCGTCAATGGATTCTGGAAGAGCACAAAGAGTGGCGCCCCAATGTGTACGGACAATGCAAATCGTGGCTGGACATGGGCTTGCAACCCCGTGCCGTGAGCCGCGACCTCGACTGGGGAATACCCGTACCCGTAGCAGGTGCCGATGGAAAGGTGCTTTACGTGTGGTTCGATGCGCCCATCGGTTATATCTCGAACACCAAAGAACTATTACCCGACTCTTGGGAAACCTGGTGGAAAGACCCCGAAACCCGATTGGTGCACTTCATCGGCAAGGATAATATCGTATTTCATTGCATCGTATTCCCGGCCATGCTGAAAGCCGAAGGAAGCTACATTCTGCCCGACAACGTACCGAGCAACGAGTTCTTGAACCTCGAAGGCGATAAGATTTCAACCTCGCGCAACTGGGCAGTATGGCTGCACGAGTACCTCGAAGATTTCGCCGGCAAGCAGGATGTATTGCGCTACGTACTTACCGCCAATGCTCCCGAAACCAAAGACAACGATTTCACTTGGAAAGACTTCCAAGCACGCAACAACAACGAGCTGGTGGCCATCTATGGCAACTTCGTGAACCGCGCCATGGTGCTTACGCAGAAGTACTTCGAAGGACGCGTACCGGCACAGGGCGAATTGACCCACTACGATAAGGAGACGCTCACAGCGTTCGTCAACGTGAAGGCAGAGGTAGAGAAGCTGCTCAACGCATTCAAATTCCGCGAAGCACAGAAAGAGGCCATGAACCTGGCTCGCATCGGAAACAAATACTTGGCCGACACCGAACCTTGGAAACTGGCAAAGACAGACATGGAGCGCGTAGGAACGATTCTGAACATCTCGCTTCAGCTGGTTGCCAACTTGGCGATCGCTTTCGAACCTTTCCTGCCGTTCAGCTCGCAAACCCTGCGCAAGATGCTCAACCGAGAGTCATTCGATTGGACCGAACTGGGTCGCGCCGACCTGTTGAGTGCCGGACACCAACTGAATCAACCCGAACTGCTCTTCGAGAAAATGGAAGATGCCACCATCGAAGCACAGGTACAACGACTGCTCGATACAAAGAAGGCCAACGAGGAGGCGAATTACAAAGCGAAACCGATTCGTGCCAACATCGAGTTTGATGACTTCACGAAGCTGGACATTCGCGTAGGTACGGTGTTAGAGTGTCAAAAAGTACCCAAAGCCGATAAGCTGTTGCAATTCAAGATTGAAGATGGGCTGGAAACACGCACCATCGTCAGCGGCATTGCTCAATACTATAAACCCGAAGAGCTCGTAGGCAAACAGGTTTGCTTCATCGCCAACTTGGCTCCACGCAAACTCAAAGGCATTGTTTCGGAAGGGATGATCCTTTCGGCCGAAAACAGTGACGGCAGCTTGGCCGTTGTGATGCCGGGCAAAGAGGTAAAGCCGGGTAGCGAAGTGAAGTAACCTTATCCACAGAGAACTCAGGAGAGAAGGAAGAACGATTCTGAGTCCTCTGTGGATAAGAAACCATCGTAAATCAAACGAAATGAGTGAACAGTCACTGAAACAAAAAACCATCGGAGCATTACTCTGGAACTTGCTGGACCGTCTGGGACAGCAAGTTTTGTTGTTTATTGTCGGCATCCTTGTTGCGAATATCCTCTCGGTAGAAGATTATGCACTCGTAGGCATGCTGGCCATCTTCAGTGCCATAGCCAATATTGTACTCGAAAGCGGATTTAGCTCTGCACTGATACAGAAACAACAGACCACAGAGCGGGATTTCAGCTCTGTCTTCTGGTTCAATACAGGAATGAGTATGTTGCTTTACCTCCTTTTGGTCGCCTCTTCTCCACTGATCGCCCGGTTCTTTGAGCAGCCCCGACTCACGGAACTGGCAACCGTTATCTTTCTGGCGCTGCCCATCAACTCGCTGACCCTCATACAGACCACCATTCTGAATAAGGAGATACGGTTTAAGACATTAGCCAAGGTCAACCTGCTTTCCATGACGATATCGGGAATCGCTTCGCTCATCCTGGCACTCAACGGACTCGGAGTATGGACATTGGCCCTACAGCCTGTCGTACTGGCTACGGCACGTGCCGTGTTGCTATGGGCATACAGCTCGTGGCGCCCCACCCGCACATTCAGTTTTACGGCTATTAAAGAACTGTTTGCATACGCCTCCAGCCTGTTACTGGCAAGCCTCATCAATACCTGCTTTTTGAACATCTATTCCGTTTTTATCGGAAAGCTCTATCCTGCGAAGGAGTTAGGCTACTATACACAAGGAAATAAGATGTGCGACATGGGCGTAAGTATGCTCTACGGAAGCATTCAGAGCGCCACCTTCCCCATATTCAGCAGCATACAGCACGACAAGGAGCGGTTGATACGAGCCTTTCGGAAAACCCTGCGGTTCACTGCCTTTATCACCTTGCCCATCATGATAGGGCTGATGGTTGTTGCCCGCCCTTTCATCGAGCTATTGCTCAAAGAAGCATGGTGGCCATCCATTCCTTTCTTCCAACTGCTTTGTGCCGGAGGAGTCTTCTCTATCCTTACGGCCGTCAACAATAACTTCATCAAAGTAAGCGGACGGTCGGACGGTATCTTGAAGCTGGAGTACTTCAAAATCGCTCTTACCGTTATTGCCCTCGCACTGACTTACAATCAGCCTGTGCTCACCATGGTGACCGGATTGGTGCTCACCCGTGCAGGCGTTTACCTCATTAATGTCTTTTATACGGGGCTGTTTACCGGATACCAATGGCACATGCAGTTGGCCGACTTACTGCCCTATTTGCTGCTCTCCCTCGTTATGGGAGCGGGTATTTACTTTCTGGACGGATTCATCGAAAACAGATTGCTGCTGCTGCTGCTGCAAGTATCGGCAGGAGTAGCCATCTATGTAGCACTATCGTATGTAACCGGCTCCAAGATATTGAGAGAGTCCATCGAACTACTGTTTAAAAAGAAATAGAACTACATGAATAAAGAACTAAAAGTCAGCGTACTGATGCTGACTTACAATCAAGAACGGTACATAGACGAGGCTATCCGCAGCGTGATGTTGCAGCAAACCAACTTTCCTTTTGAACTGATTATTGGGAATGACGCCAGTACCGATGCTACGGGGGAGGTGTGCCGCGCTTGGAAAGAGAAGTACCCCGATCAAATCGTTCTTCTCGACCGGGAGACGAACTTAGGCTTACAGCAGAACTTTATTCAATCGTACAACCAATGTAGCGGAACGTATGTGGCCATCTGCGAAGGAGATGACTTCTGGACAAACAAGCATAAACTGCAAAAGCAAGTAGACTTTCTGGATGCACATGCGGACTACTCCACCTGCTTCCACCGGGTGATTAACTATTACGAAGGGAGTGGCACCAAAAGCCTCAGCAACGGCGGACAAAAAGCGGAAACAACCATCGTAGATCTGGCCCGGAGCAATTATATCTCCAACGTATCGGTGCTGTTCCGGCGAAACTTGTTCGGTCCACTGCCCGAATGGTTTGCAACAGTCAGCACCTACGATTACGCCATTCATCTGCTGAATGCGCAATATGGAAAGATTCACTACATGAAGCAGCCGATGGCGGTTTATCGCCAGCACAGCAAGGCTATTTGGAGCAAGGCAGGCCTGGATAAGAAGCTAACCATTGCCCTTACCATACGCGAGCTACTTATGGCATACTTCCAAGAGCGGAACCGTCCCGAAGTGTACGAAACCCTGCTCACGGCGCATACGCACATCTGTATCGCTTTGATACGCTATTACCAATCGACCGGAGAAACGGATAAAGTGAGCCAAACAGAAGCCGTTATACAACGCTATCACCCCCATTGGACGATGGAGGAAATTGCAGCGTTGGCACGTCCTGTGAAACCCAATGCGAAGCAACAGCTACACCAAGCGCTGTTTTACGTATTGAAGCAATGCCGGAGAGTGGTCTCCCGATTTATTCCGTTGCCCTCAATTTCATAAGAAACTCGGCGTAGAGCCAATCTTCGGGGCTGTCGAGGTCGAGACTTACCGATTGCGGCATCACATACTTTCGGTTTTTAGTAAAGGCCGATATAGGCTTTTCGCGCAAGGCAGCTACATTCATCACGTAAACAGCACCGTTGTATTCGTACACCGTGGGGCACGCTTGCCTGCAAACAAAGGTGGCTTTCAATAGGTGTTGCAGAAAGCCTTCTTTGTCCTCTTCGAACATCACGTAATAAGGATTACTCTTTGCTTCGACTACGGAGACAACCATGTCACAGTCGGGGGTGTAAAGTTGCATCGCCTCTTGGATGTGCACGGAGGTGCGAAAGGGAGAGGTAGGTTGCAAAAGCACCACCACATCATAGGTCACCCCTTGTGCCTCATAGAAATCGAGCGCATGCAGTATCACCTCGTAGGTGCCCGAACCGTCCTGCGCCAACGCATCGGGACGTCGGAAAGGAACCTGCAACCCATAGTCTTGAACCACGCGGACAATCTCCTCATCGTCGGTACTGACACAAATATCGACATCAGACGGCGCCACCGCGCGCGCAGCATCAATGGCATAACCGATCAGGGGTTTGCCGCCCAGCAGCTTTCTGTTTTTATGAGGTATTCCCTTTGAGCCTCCCCGGGCGGGAATGAGAAACAATGCTTTCATCTTTTTACGTATTTGATCAACTCCTGCGCTTTCTTATAATCTTCCAGCTTGCCGATGTCTATCCAATAACCCACGATGGGGAAATAGGTTACCCGTCGGCCGCTGTCAATCAGTTGCTGCATGAGATCGGTGGCATCGCATCGCTCGTTCTCACGGAGTGATTCGAGAATGGATCGCTTAATGAGGTAAATGCCTCCGTTGGAATAATAGGTGTAAGTGGGCTTTTCTTCGAACGCACGAACCAGTCCATCCACTGTCTGCATAACTGCATACGGCACCGTGATATCATAAGAGATAGAAGCCACCGCCATATCGGCATCCGACTCCAGGAAATGAACATAGAACTCTTCGAGGTCGATGTTGGTAAAGAGGTCGGAATTCATCACCAAGACGGTGTCGTTGGTAAAATGATGTATCTTGCTCACGGCACCCAAGGTGCCCAACGGACGATCTTCGTCCACATAGCGCACGCAAGCTCCTAGTTGGCTGCCATCACCAAAATAGGCTTTGATCTGCTCGCCCAGGTAACGCACGGAGAGGGTGATATTGCTAATACCATAGCTCACTATTCGGTCAATGTTATACGCCACAATGGGTTTGCCGCCCAACGGGAGCAGGGGTTTGGGCGTTGCATCGGTAAGCGGACGCAACCGTTCGCCTCTACCGCCTGCCATCACCACCGCATCTACAGGAAGCAATCCATGCACTTTTTGCAGATCGATGAGTCTTTCTATGCGCCCTTGCGCCGACAGGTAGGGAACCAGACGAATGCCCAACTCTTTCAGTTGGCGGATGTATCGCGGCAGATTGGTTGCATCGTTGATGTAGCGAAACGTCTTTAGACAGATGTCAACTACCGCTGTATCGAGCGGTTTACCTGCGATAAGTGCCCGGCGGATATCCCCATCGGTCAGCGCACCGATTACCCGATCCTCATCGTCTACTACAAACAGGGTAAAGGTCTCTGTCTTATTGAGCTGTTGGAGCGCCTCCATCATGGTTGCCTCTCGTCGTATTTTATAGTTCTCTATGTTCATGGCAAGTCGTAGAAGTGTTTCTGAATACAATTTTCCAACGGATAATCGCGGATAACAGCAAGGATTTGCTGCACCGAATCGGGTTGTTGGTAAGGGTTCACCGTGTGGCGTGCCTGTTGGCGAAAATCCGGTGACAAAGCTTTCTGCAGTGCAGCCCGAAGGCTGTCCAAATCGGTCGTGCAATCCATCACGCTGTCGGCTCGCAGCCGTCCCTTTTGTCTATCACCCACATTCACGGTGGGGATGCCGAAAGAGGGTGCTTCGATAATGCCACTCGAAGAGTTGCCCACCACTGCGTCGACATATTGCAAAGCCGACAGGTAGCGCAGGTAACCCAGTGAGGTAAAGACAACCGACTTCTCTGGATGTTGGCGCACATACTCGTCCATCATCGAGATGATGACACGTCCGCCCGAGTCGGAGTTTGGTTTCGTAAAGATCAATCGGGCATCGGTCTCCTCCACGGCTTGAAGCAGGTTGGCGAATTGTGCTTGGGCACCATCCGGTTCGAGGGTTACCGGATGATAGGTAATCAGCAGGCTGCGCTCGCCCAACGAGAATTGAATGCTCTCTTCCAAGCTTTCTCGGCTCATCAGCTGCAGGTGGGCGATGTTATCCAACCCGGTAGAGCCCACATTAAATACCGTATGGGGCTGTTCGCCCAGCTGAATCACTCGCCTGCGATACTGTTCTGTGCTGGTAAAGTGCAGGTGGCTCATCTTGGTGATGGAGTGACGAATGGCGTCGTCATAAGCCCCTTCGGTTACATCTCCACCCGATATGTGGGCTACGGGAATCTGCATCAACAGTGCGGCAGATACCGCTCCAAGCATCTCGTACCGATCGCCCAGTACCACGAGCAGATCGGGCTTTAAATCGTTATACGCATCCGAAAAGCCAATCAACCCCAGTCCCAACGACTTGACAACCGAGGTCGATGTATTGGCCGATAGCAACATCTCTACCCGCTTGTTAATGGTAAAACCGTCCTGCTCTATCTCCCGATAGGTCAACCCAAATTCGGGCGAGAGGTGCATGTTGGTTGCCACCACTTGCAGTTCAAGGGCAGGGTCTTCCTGAATGGCTTTCATCAGCCTGCTCAACAATCCGTACTCGGCACGGGTTCCTGTTACGATACAAATCTTGCGCATTCTCATTCTATATTAGTTTTCTTCTTCTCTATTCGTTTCCTACTTCGCTATTCGCTCCCTTCCCATTCAATCCGTTCGTCTTCGTTAAAGTCGCGTACCGCGATTTGCCCCATGGCCTGCTCCCAGCGCATGGCCGATACTCCTGTACCGGGGCGCTTCACCGTTAGGTTCTCTTCCGAGAACCGTTCACCTTTGCAGATGTGTCGCGCAGCAATCAAACTTTTACGCGCTACCGCTCTATTTTTCAGCTCCTCGGCCGAAGGTTCTTTGAGCGGACTGCCCAAAGCGATTTCGATGTGGCGAATGCAGCGTACCATCTCTTTCAGTTCGTCGGGTTCGAGCGAGGCTTGATGATCGGGACCCGGCAAGTTGCGGTCGAGCGTGAAGTGCTTCTCAATCACTACCGCCCCTAGGGCTGTAGCTGCGATGGGCACTTCGATGCCTGCTGTGTGGTCGGAGTAGCCGACAGGTAATCCCAGCTCCCGTCCCATCGCCACCATGGCATTCAGGTTGACACACTCCATCCGCGTGGGGTATTCGGTATGACAGTGCAACAGGGTGATCGCCTCTTTCGGCAAGCCAAAGCGACAGAGCACCTCGACCGCCAGCTTTACTTCCGACAGATCGCACATACCGGTGGAGAGGATAACGGGTAACCCCTTTTCGGCCACTTGTTTTAAATAGAGGAAATTAGTGGCTTCGCCCGAAGGTATCTTAAAAAAGTCGATAGGCAGCGAAGCCAGGAAGTCGATGCTTTCGGCATCGAAAGCAGTAGAAAGAAAGTGGATGTGGTGCTGCTTGCAATGGGCGATCAGTGCTTGATGGTCGGCTGCCGAAAGCTCTAACTTGCGCAGCATCTCCAGCTGATTGCCCGAACTGTCGTTCATGTTCCGTTTCTGATACTCGGCTTTCTCGGCAAAGCGCGAAACGAGCTTCTCCGAACGGAACGTCTGAAACTTTACATAATCGGCACCGGCTTGTGCGGCAACTTCGATGAGTTGTTTGGCCAATTGCAAATCACCATTATGATTCACTCCTGCTTCGGCTATGATGGTCACTCGCTTATTCATGTTATCTTCTTTATCGGATTTCCGGCATACACTCCCCTCTCGTTCAAGCTGCGAAGTACCACAGCGCCCGCTCCAATCACCGTATGAGCAGGAATAGTAACACCATTGATCAGGGTAGCACCACTGCCTATAAAGGAGTGGTCGCCTATCCGGCACGCTCCATTGATCATTGCACCGGTCGAAATGTGGCAACAGGTGCCGATGATGGCCTGATGTTCTATATTGGCACAGGTATTGATGATGCTGTTGGCTCCAATCACCGCGCCGGCATTCACCACTGCCCGGTGCATCACGATGCAACCCGGCATCAGTTGTGCATGCTTCGAAACATAGGCGGTAGAGGCAACAAGGTGAGGCAGCAGCGCCCCCATCGCCTGGAGGCGATCAAAAAGAGCAGCTCGAACAGCAGAGCTTTTGAGTTGTCCCACTGTCACCAGAAAAGAACACCCTTGTTCGGCATACTTATCCATGTCGGCATCGGTACCTACAATCGGATAGCCACTGATCAGCTGTCCCACTTTCTCGGCTTTATCCAAGATCCCTACAATTTCATAGTCGGCGGTCGACTCAATGACGTCGATACACGACTGGCAATGTCCGCCTCCACCGATCAATAGTAACTTCGTCTTCATAAGCGTACGCTGCTGGGAATATTCACAATACGGTCACTAAAGTATTCACAATTGCTTAAATCGCCACACTGCGCGTGTTCGAACATTGGAAGTCGGTTCATCAATTGCCAGATGGGGCGTGTCATCACCCCGTGGCTGTTGGTGTATTCCAGAAAGGCATCTCGCTCTCCCCGATCGTTCAGCAGAATGGCGTTCAGCCAGTAGTTGGACTGTGTACCTTCGGTATCCGCAATAAACTCCACACCGATGGAGTTGAAATAGTGCCGGTAAAGCAATGCCAGTTCGCGCTTCTTTTCGATGAAGAGCGGAAGAGTTTCCAGCTGTGCGCAACCCAGCGCGGCATTAATGTTGGGCATTCGGTAGTTATAGCCTATCTCATCGTGCACAAACTCCCAGCGGTGCGCAACTTTGGCTTGCGTAGAGAGGTGCTTGGCACGGTTTGCCAATGCTTCATCTTGAAACAGCAACATTCCTCCACCACCCGTAGTCATGGTTTTATTTCCATTGAAGCTTAACACGCCTACCTTGCCGAATGTTCCGGTGTGTTTGCCGTGGTAGAACGAACCAACGCTTTCGGCAGCATCCTCTACCAGTTCCAGGTTATAGTCGCGGCAGATCTCGACCAACTTATTTAGATGTACCGGGTGACCAAACGTGTGCATCGGCAGGCAGGCTTTGATGCGTCGACCGGTGTGCTTGTTATACACTGTATCGCCCCTCCATTCGGCATGTTCAGCCAACCACTCCTCCATTTTAGTGGGAGAGAGTCCCAAGGTGTCACGATCTACATCGATAAACACCGGATGTGCTCCGCAGTAGCTTATCGCATTGCAGGTGGCTATAAATGTGAGCGGTTGAGTCAACACTTCGTCGCCTCTTTCTACACCAACCAGCATCAGTGCCAGGTGAATGGCATTGGTTCCATTGACACACACTACGGCGCGTCGTGCTCCGGTATAAGCCGCCATCTCCTCCTCAAAACGATCGACAAACGGACCCACACTGGATACGAACGTAGAGTCGATGCATTCATTCAGATACTTCTTCTCGTTGCCCGCAAAGCAAGGGGCATGAAGCGGCACAAACGCTTGTCCGCCGAACAGTTCCTTAATGTAACCCACTACCTTTTCGTTATCCATACCGCTCTTATACATTATAAATATTGGCTTTATATTGGCTCAAGTTTTCCGCATTGGTAAACCATTCAATGGTTTCCGTCAGTCCCCGACGGATGTCATACATCGGTTCAAAGCCGGTGAGCGACTTTATCAACGCATTGTCGCCCCACAAACGGAACACCTCGGAGTTTTTCGGACGGATACGCTGCTCGTCTTCGATGAAGTTTACCTTCACCTTCATGATGTCGGCAATCAGTTCCAAGGTATCGCGCATGCTGATTTCGAAGTTCGTGCAGATGTTAACCTCTTTGCCGATAGCTGCATCGCACTCGGCAAGAGCCATAAACCCACGGCAAGTGTCCTTCACAAAGTTAAAATCGCGTGTGGGAGTCAAATCGCCCAACTTGATCTCTGTAGCTCCATGCGCTATCTGTGTAATGATGGTGGGGATAATGGCCCTCGCACTCTGACGGGGACCATACGTATTGAACGGGCGAACAATAACCACCGGTAGTTCAAACGCATTATAGAAACTCATCGCCATGGCATCTGCTCCGATTTTCGTAGCCGAATAGGGCGATTGAGCCTGCTTGGGGTGCTTCTCATCGATAGGTACATATTGCGCTGTGCCATACACCTCGGAGGTGGAGGTAACCAGCATCCGCTTCACTCCCATCTCTTGGGCAGCCTGACACATGTTGAGCGTTCCTTTGATGTTGGTGTCGACGTAACTATCCGGAGCCACATACGAGTAAGGGATGGCAATCAATGCGGCCAGGTGAAAAACCGTCTCCATTCCGTCGGTGATGTGCTTGCAGAAGTGGGCATCGCGCACATCGCCGCTGACTATTTCCAGATCGGGATGCTGCATACCTTCCAGCCACCCCCAGTTATTGAACGAGTTGTACTGCGATAGCGCCCGAACAGCATATCCCTGCGCCAACAACATCTCTGTAAGATGCGAACCGATAAAGCCATCGGCTCCGGTCACTAAAACCTTTTTCTTTTCTGCCATAATCTTCTATTCTATCTTCTTCCGGTCAAAGGCATCGATAAACGAGCCTTCGGTTACATTATAAATCTTCTTTCCGATGCTTCGGGCATACGCTTCGATGAAGTGATAAGACCTGAAAGCAATGTGCATGCTGAGCAACAAGTCGTGCAGGCGCTTATCGGAGACAAAGCGTTTGGAACCCTTCTTGTCGTAAAAGTGATTGAGGTCTTCCATCACTACATTCTCCTCGTCCACCCATATCTCTTTAAGCCACGAATGGTCGGCTCCTGCTACATAGAGGGTGCGGAAAGGCATCCGCAACGCAATCATAATCGAAGGAATGAGCACGTTGCGCGGACGCGGTGTGCCCCATCCTTTCGTAAATGCGAAGTGCGTAAACCAGGTGAAACCCTCGACAGGTGTCATGTTGAAATAATGAACCTGAATGTGGGGGCAGGCAGCCAACTTCGATTGCCACAGCCGGCTTTTGAGCGCATGCCTCGAAAGATAGAGTTCCAGCTTCCACGTGGTCTTGGCAACGAGCGCATCAAAGAGTTTATGACAATGGTCGGGATTGAAAAAGAATGCCGGGTCGGCTACTACATAATAGTGGGGTTTCAAGTCCGTATAGTAATCGGAAAGCACCGCATAATTGACAGCCAGCAACGCTTTGCCATTGAAGAACGTACGTTTGTTTTCAATGAACGGACGGAGCGAAGGGCCATTGCCCAATATCACTATTTCATCCGGCACCTGCTCGCTTTTCAGCACTTTCACCCGCCGAGATTGTAAGAGAATCTTCAGCACACTGAGCAAGGTCTGCCAGAGTTCGGTCAGAAAAGCCTGTGCGATTTCAGCTTTCGGTCGATTATTCATGAAAGTTATTATTTATTTACCGTACAAAAGTAGTACTTTTGTGGAAACATTCAACAAATGAGGGTACTAATTATCAATACTTCCGAGCGTGTAGGCGGTGCAGCGGTTGCCGCCAGTCGCTTGATGAGAGCGCTGCAGAACAGTGGAGTCAACGTAAAGATGCTGGTGCGCGACAAGCAGACCCAAGAGACAAACGTGGTGAAGTTGGAACGCAACCGGCTCATGGTATGGAATTTCATCTGGGAGCGCATCGTGATTTGGCGGGCAAACCGTTTCAAAAGAAACAACCTTTTCGCAGTCGATATAGCCAATACCGGAACCGATATAACCATCTTGCCCGAATTTCAGCAGGCCGATGTCATTCACCTGCATTGGATTAATCAGGGAATGCTTTCCCTTCAGAACATCCGTAAAATCTTAACATCGGGCAAACCGGTTGTATGGACCATGCACGATATGTGGCCTTGCACCGGCATCTGCCACCATGCGCGCGAGTGCAACCGTTATCAGGAGGAGTGCCACCACTGTCCGTATATTTATGCCGGGGGCAGCAAGAAAGATCTCTCAACACGCGTTTTCCGCAAAAAGAAAGCGTTGTACCAAACAGCTCCCATCACCTTCATCACGTGTAGCCGGTGGTTGAAAGAGCGAGCAGAAAGCAGTGCATTACTTACCGGACAAACCGTATTCAGCATTCCCAACCCCATTAACACCAACCTTTTCGCTCCGCGAAACAAGCAGGAGGCACGCACTAAATGTGGGTTACCTCAGGATAAAAAGCTGATCCTTTTTGGTTCGGTCAAAATCACGGATAAACGAAAAGGAATCGATTACCTGATTGAGTCGTGCAAGCAGTTGATAGCGGAGCACCCCGACTTGAAAAACTCATTGGGCATTGTCGTCTTCGGTCGGCAGTCGTATCAACTCGAATCGTTGTTGCCCTTTCCCGTTTACCCACTTGATTATGTAAGCGACGAACGCGATTTGGTGAATATTTACAATTCGGTCGACCTCTTCGTTACCCCCTCTCTCGAAGAGAACCTGCCCAACACCATTATGGAAGCGATGGCTTGTGGCATTCCTTGTGTCGGTTTTCAGGTGGGAGGCATCCCCGAGATGATCGATCACCTGCACAACGGCTATGTAGCCCGATACAAAGAGGCGGCTGATTTTGCCAACGGCATCTATTGGGCGTTGACCCAATCGGACTATGCTTCGCTATCCGAACAGGCCGTTCGCAAGGTACTCGCTCACTATTCCGAAAAGATTATTGCGAAAAAACACATCGATGTCTATAATAAAATCACAAGAAAGCATGCCTAACACTCGTTTATCACCGAAAATATCGGTTATCACCGTTACCTACAATGCCGAAAAGGTGTTGGAAGATACGCTGCAAAGTGTTGTTTCACAAACGTATCGTTCTATCGAATATATTTTGATAGACGGTGCTTCAAAAGATGGCACGTTGGCTGTTGCCGAGCAGTATCGCGATCGTATTCAGGTACTGGTGAGCGAGCCCGATCGGGGGATATACGATGCCATGAACAAAGGCATTGCGCTGGCTACCGGAGACTACCTCTGTTTTCTCAATGCAGGCGACAGCTTTCATCAAGACAGTACGTTGCAGCAGCTGGTGCAATCGATCAAAAGTAATGAACTACCCGATATCGTATACGGTGAGACCGCGCTTGTGGATAGCAAGCGGCACTTCTTGCGTATGCGCCGCTTATCGGCACCCGAGGTGCTCACTTGGAAAAGCTTCCGCCAAGGCATGCTTGTCTGTCATCAGGCTTTCTTCGCTCGGCGAACACTTATCGAACCTTACGATCTGCGCTACCGCTACTCGGCCGATTTCGACTGGTGCATTCGTATCATGAAGAAGGCACATACGCTACACAACACCCACCTCACCCTTATTGATTACCTGGACGAAGGGATAACCACCCAGAACCGCCGGGCATCGCTCCGCGAACGGTTTTACATTATGGCTCGCCATTATGGCCTATGCAGTACCTTGACGCACCACGCTTGGTTTGTCCTTCGGTTGCTAACGAAGCCCGGCCAGTAACTGTTGCAATACGGCCATCCCCTCCGACGCTCCTTTCTGAATAACCTGTATGGATCGCGACGAATTGACTTGTACCTGTTTAGGGTCGATCAGGTACACCTGTGCCGACCGGGGCACATAGTTCAATAACCCCGCAGCCGGGTATACGTTCATCGACGTACCGATAATAACAAATACATCGGCTTGCTCTACAAAACCTATCGCTGTCTCTATCTGCGGAACGGCTTCGCCAAACCAAACAATGTAAGGCCTCAGCTGCGAACCATCAGCGGCACAATCGCCCATCTTTACCTCATACTTGTCGGGGCTGAGTTCCTTTACGTGCTCTGGATTATGCGGGTCATAACTCGAACACACCTTGGTTAATTCGCCATGCAGGTGAATCACATGGCTGCTTCCGGCACGTTCGTGCAAATTGTCTACATTTTGCGTAATAACGGTAACCTGAAACTCCTCTTCCAACGCAGCCATTAACCGGTGTCCTTGATTGGGTTCTACCTGCGTGAGTTGCTTGCGCCGTTCGTTGTAAAAGTTGATAACAAGTTCCGGATCGCGATGATACCCTTCGGGGGTAGCGACTTGTTCCACAGGATACTTATCCCATAAACCACCTGCATCTCTGAATGTACTGATTCCACTCTCGGCACTCATTCCGGCACCCGACAAAACGACTATTTTCTTCATAACCTCTTCTCCTTCTACTTGTGCAGTAAATCTTACACAAACACACAAATGTAAGGTAGAATCCATGAATAAACAAATTTTAATTCTAAAATACTAAATCATTCAAATAAAACACGTACTTTTGCGATTTACAAATTTGCAACTGACTGAGAGATAAACCATCACCCGTTGCTCTTAAGTCTATAACAAGAAACATATGGATAAATTTAGCTATGCTATCGGCCTGGGAATAGGCCAAAACCTATCAGGAATGGGTGCCAACGGCATCTCAGTAGATGATTTTGCTCAAGCAATCAAAGACGTACTCGAAGGTAACCCTACGGCTATCAGCCATCAGGAAGCTCGCGAGATCGTCAATACCTATTTTGAAGAATTAGAAAGCAAAATGAGCAGTGCCAGCATCGAACAAGGTAAAGCTTTCCTCGAAGAAAATAAAAAAAGAAGCAATATTGTGACTTTGCCTAGCGGCTTACAGTACGAAGTGATCATCGAAGGCACAGGCAAACTGGCCCAAGCTACCGATCAGGTAAAATGCCATTACGAAGGTACGTTAATTGACGGAACACTGTTCGACAGCTCTGTAAAGCGTGGTCAACCTGCCGTATTTGGAGTGAATCAAGTTATCCCGGGTTGGGTAGAAGCACTGCAACTGATGCCCGAAGGTTCTAAATGGAAACTTTACATCCCCTCTGACTTAGCTTATGGCGCACAAGGAGCCGGAGAGATGATTCCTCCTCACAGCGCATTGGTATTCGAAGTAGAATTAATCGAAGTATTATAAATAAAAAAATTAAAAAGCAAAATGAAAAAAGTAACTATTTTTATGGCAGTAGCTGCAGCAGCCAGCTTGGCTTCTTGTACAGCTCAAAGCCCTAAGGCTAATCTGAAAACAGATCTTGACTCGCTGTCTTACTCTATCGGTATGTCTCAAACACAAGGTTTGAAAGGTTACCTGACCGGCCGCATGGATGTGGATACAGCTTACATGGCTGAATTCATCAAAGGTGTGAACGAAGGTGCTAACAAAACAAGCAAAAAAGATATCGCTTACATGGCAGGTATCCAGATTGGTCAACAAATCAGCAACCAAATGATGAAAGGTGTAAACCAAGAGTTGTTCGGAGCCGATTCTACTCAAACCATCAGCAAAGAGAACTTCTTAGCAGGTTTCATTGCAGGTACACTAGAAAAAGGTGGCGTGATGACCATGGAACAAGCACAAGCTTACACACAAACAGCTATGGAAGCCGTTAAAGCAAAAGCAATGGAAAAAACACATGGCCCTAACAAAGAAGCCGGCGAAAAATTTCTTGCTGAAAACAAAACAAAAGAAGGCGTAAAAACAACTCCCAGCGGATTGCAATATAAAGTAATTACGCAAGGTACAGGTGCTATTCCTGCCGACACTTGCGAAGTGAAAGTGAACTACAAAGGAACATTGATCGACGGTACTGAGTTTGATAGCTCATACAAACGCAACGAGCCTGCTACTTTCCGTGCAAACCAAGTAATCAAAGGCTGGACAGAGGCGTTAACTATGATGCCGGTAGGTTCAAAATGGGAGCTTTATATTCCTCAAGACTTGGCTTACGGTTCAAGAGACCAAGGTCAAATCAAACCTTTCTCTACGTTGATTTTCGAAGTGGAATTGTTAGATATCGTGAAGTAAGTAACGTATAGCTTTTAACACCCAAATGATGGGATGTCGGTTTCTGGCCAGACATCCCATTTTTTATGCCCAAGACCTTAGAATAAAATAAAAACATGCGAAATTTCTGTTTTTCCTTTCATTTATGAAGAGAAATTAAAATAAACCGTTATATTTGCTTACTATTTGATAAAATTTGAACTTACATATATTAGATTATGGAAAAGATAGACAACCTCGACCGGCAGATATTGGAGATTATCTCGCAAAATGCCCGCATCCCTTTCAAAGACGTAGCTGCTGAATGTGGTGTTTCACGCGCTGCCATCCATCAACGTGTTCAGAGGCTGATCGACTTGGGAGTCATCGTTGGCTCCGGCTACCACGTTAACCCCAAATCACTCGGTTATAGAACCTGCACTTATGTGGGCATCAAGCTCGAAAAAGGCTCTATGTATAAATCCGTAGTTGCTGAACTGAGCAAGATTCCCGAAATAGTAGAGTGTCACTTTACAACAGGCCCATATACCATGCTCACGAAAGTATTCGCTTGCGACAACGAGCACTTGATGGACTTGCTTAACAACAAGATGCAAGAAATACCGGGTGTTACTGCTACCGAAACATTAATTTCGCTGGAGCAGAGCATCAAGAAAGAAATTCCTATCCGCGTAGAAAAGTAACATGGATTTTTTAAATGAATATCATCTGTCGGGGCTTTTTATTGGCATCTGCACGTTTCTCATTATCGGTTTTTTTCACCCGGTGGTGGTTAAAGCCGAGTATTATTGGGGAACACGTTGCTGGTGGATTTTCTTGATATTGGGTATTGTCGGTGTAGGCGCTTCGCTCAGTACAGACAACATCTTGGTTTCATCCTTATTGGGTGTGTTTGCTTTCTCCTCTTTCTGGACCATCAAAGAGGTCTTTGAACAAGAAGAGCGCGTAAAGAAGGGATGGTTTCCCAAAAATCCGAAACGTAAATACAAGTTTTAAGCCGTCATTTTTTGCTTAAAAAGCTTGCATCTATTAATAAAAAGTACTATTTTTGTACCCGCTTCGAGGAAACAAGATAGCACGGGCTTTTAGCTCAGTTGGTTAGAGCAACAGACTCATAATCTGGAGGTCCTTGGTTCAAGCCCAAGATGGCCCACCTCAATGAAAATTAGTTAAATAAGGAAGATCCTGTAGGTTAATAGCTTACAGGATCTTTTTTTGTTTTAAAGGTTCCTGCTTGAATAGGGAAAAGATGAAGTTGACAAATACACAAGTATCGTTGCAAGATGAGTCGCGAATAAGGCAACAAGAGTTTGAAAAAGGGAAGAAGAAAATAGATGCAAAATCAGAAAGTGAAATTCATTAAGAATCTATATATCAATAAGATATCTCCGGTACATTAAGCATCTACAATCGTGCTTTTCCTTGTTTACAAAAGAGCTATTTTTATGATGTGTTAAATACGTGCTTTTGATACTAAAGAGTACGTACTTTTATCGTGCAAAAGTACGTACTCTTGCACAAAATGAAATATCAAAGAAAAGAACAATTAACAATGTTAAATAAGAGAGGACATCATTCGCTTGGTGTCCTCTCCTTTTTATATGTACCGAAAGCGAAGTTATTCCACCGGAATTTCCAGATTCCGATTGTGCCCTACGAAGACATTCATTACGCGCAGCATTTCGCCGGGCACCAACGTAACCATCACTGCCTTTTGCGCCGGAAGCATGATCAACTCATCTTTCGCATTCTTTACTGTATAAGGAATGTCCGACAGATTTTCCACCTCCAAAGTCACAGCGCTTGGACTTTGACGAATAATCCGATAGCTGATAGAGGAACGGAACAACTGTTCGGCCCACTCCTGCTTCGCCATCACATTGCCATTGAACAGGGCAGCCGTGCGACGATCCAACATGGCCTCCTTGATAGATGCTTCCGAGCGATCTTTAGCAAACACAAGTGTAATGGGACGTAGCATGCGGTCGGTGCCAAACTCGTTTTCAATGGTATTGTGTGTATCCGAATTGGCCGAAGGAGCGAGGTTGTACTTCGTTATCCAATCAAAAGTTACCGGGTAGTATTCCATATAATTGTGCACCTCGACCAAATCGATCTTACGATTGGCCAGCAACTCTTCTTGTATCGGGTAGATGGTCGATTGATTATCGGGCCACCCGGGATGATTCCACAGAATTAGAGCCCCTTGCGCACGAGCAATGTCAATGGCCTGCAAAGGATCTTTTACATCGAGTGGATTGGAATCTTTGAGGAATAACGCATTGAGGTGTCCCAACGGTTTCTTGCGGGTAATTTCAGACCCTTTAATCAAGATAAAACCCAACTCATCGGCTGTTTTACGAGCAATGTTATCTGCCGAATTAAAATCGCCCGAGAGCTGATCTTTGTGAGGGCGATATTCAATATGATCGGTAATGGCTATGGCATCAAGTCCCTGTCTCCAAGCCTCTTTTACGCGGACAGATGGCCATACTTCGCCATCTGAAAAGACGGTATGGATATGAAAATCACACTTTAAGGTATGATATCCTTGAATATGGGGAATACGGATGAGCTGGCGAACGGCGCCTTGACCCATTTCCGGGAGTTTCCACACCTCCTTGTTTTGCAATTGCGCATAAGAGGTTAATGCCATGCAGGCAAACAAACACATACATAGTTTTCGCATCGAATTTGTCGTTTTAAGTTCGTATTAGAGATTAAAAAGGGGTTATTCCTTCCGAAAAAGCACTTTATGGTTTGAAGAAATCTTTCATATCCAAATCCAGCACATTGGCTATCTTGCAAAGAATTGATATTGAAATATTTTGTTTTCCATTTTCAATATATCCGATATAAGTTCTATCGACATTAGCCGAATAAGCTAACTCTTCTTGAGTAATGTGTAATTCTTTACGACGACGAACGATAATTTTACCTATTTCATTTAAAACATCTGTCTCATTAACCATAAGTATCTGTTTTTCTTTATTGCCCAAAGTTCGGGATAGCATTTTGTATTTCACTCCGAATATATTCGGCATCATTTGCCTATACATAAAAAAATGTCTATCTTTGCAACAATTTTAAAATAAAAAGAGGCTGGACAACCGAATTGTAAAGATGGTGTTAAATACAAGAGAAAGAATAGATTGTATGCGACCAGCGAATCATAATACACGAAAAGATTATCATAACAGACAAATCAAAGATCGTTAATGAACAAAAACACCCAATCTGATACGATTGAAGGCCTCGAACAATGGAAGCTATTTATAGAAGGAAGCGATGACGCTTATGCATGGATCTATACTCAATACATCCATCAACTCTATCAATACGGGTGCCGATTCTGCGTCGATTCAGAGATCGTAAAAGATTGTATCCAAAACATCTTTATCAATATCTATCAGAATAAGGAAAAACTTACAACACCCAACAATTTGAAAGTGTACCTGATGTCCGCTCTAAGATACGCCTTATTCAATACGCTAAACAAGAACCACCTTCACAACACCTACATTACGAACACTGTTTTTGACTTTGACTTATCGGTTGAGGAGCAATTTATAGCAAGCGAAGACGAACGTGTGCAAAAAAGTACCATCGCTCACCTATTAAATACGCTTTCGCCACGACAGCGCGAAATTATCTATTATCGATTTTACGAAGACCTGAAATACGATGAAATATGCCGTTTAATGGATCTTAATTACCAATCGGCCTATAATTTACTTCAGCGCTCGTTAACCAAATTGCGCGAATCATCGGGCATCTCTCTGCTCTTGTTTATCCAAATAAATACGCTATGCATAAAAAACTTCATTTTCTGTGAGTAGAAAAAGACATTACGTTTGTCTTACATATAAATAGAGCATAAAAATGAAGGAAAATAACTATACGGCATATACAGCAACTGAGCTCTTAAATGACGATTGTTTTTTAGAATCAGAGCATCACCCAACACCGGAGAGCCAACTCTTTTGGGCGAAGCTTGAGGAAGAGCACGAAACATTGGCTCGCGAAATGGCGCATGCCCGTTTGGTGTTAAACGTCGTAGCTCACAGTTCTGGAAAAAAAATATCAGCACTAGAGGTAGCCGAACTTTGGGGCAATATAAAAGCCCACACAACAGAGAAACAGAAAAAAACATCTTATCGCCACTTAAGCCAGTGGATAGCTGCAGCAGCATGTATAGCACTCGTCTTTGCAGGAGGATGGTTGGCTCTGACAAAAGTTGCAGAAGAGGAGTATTCTCAAATAACTTCTGTAAAAAGACCGGATATAGAACCCACAGATGAAATACAATTGATTTTATCGGATACGAAAAAACTCACCGTCAACGGAGAAGACAGCAAACTCCTCTACCAGAAAGGAAAAGTCGATATAAATGCTGAGACAATACAACTAGACGAAAAGAAAGGTAGTGCCGGAGAATACAACCAACTGATTGTACCTGCCGGTAAACGCTCCTCAATCACTTTTAGCGACGGTACCAAAGTATTAGTAAATGCTAACACACGCATAGTATACCCGGTGGAGTTTGCGACCCATAGACGCGAAATCTATGTGGAAGGAGAAATCTACTTGGACGTATCGCCCGATAAAAGTAGACCCTTTATCGTAAAAACTAACCGAATGGATGTTAAGGTATTGGGAACAAAATTCAACATAAATGCTTATACTGAGAATCAAAGTATTGTGTTGGTAAGTGGCATGGTAGAGGTAGATACACATCAACATTCCGCCAGAAAACTAAAACCTAATGAAATGTTGGCTTACCATGAAAATGAGCTACAAGTTCGAACGGTCAATGTAGCCAATTACATTAGCTGGATAAACGGATACTGTATCTTCGAGAAAGAAAAGGTATCAACTGTTGTCACCAAACTATCACAGTATTATAAAAAAGAGATTAACATATCTCCCCGTTTAGAAAACGTAACCTGCAGCGGAAAGCTTAATTTACAAGACAGCTTGGAGGAAGTATTGGAGACACTGGCACAAACTATACCGGCTGAAATAGAAAAAACAAAAACCGATACTTACTTTATTAAATAACCCCTAAAAATAATCGAATGAGACAAGGACCTTAAATGAACAAGAACAGGTTGGACAATACCGACATATCATCCAACCCGTAAACACAATTTTCAAAAAACAATGTTTTAATCAAATTAGTACAAATGTATGAAAAACCAATCGTTTTTTAATCTTAACAAGATTAAATGTAGAACTTTATTGTCATTTAAAAGTGTTTTTTTACTTCTTTTACTTTTATCTACTGCGCAAATCAGCTTAGCAGTAGGAAGTTATTCACAAACAAAGGTATTCACAATCCAAGCGGCAGAGAAAACCGTTCGACAAATTTTCAACGAAATTGAAAAAACAAGTGAGTTTATCATTTTCTATAGAGACGGAGCAGTTGATTTGAATCGCAAAGTATCGGTCAATGTAGCCAACCAATCGGTTGAAAAAATCCTCGAACAACTCTTTATTCACACAGAGAATGGCTATTCAATAAAAGACCGCCAAATCAGTGTCTATAAAAAAGAGAGCCGAACTCCTAGCGTCACCCAGCAAAAAGGAAAGATCAAAATTACGGGTGTAGTGACAGATGGAAAAGGAGAGTCCATTATCGGAGCCAATGTATCGGTCAAAGGCAATGCAGGTATCGGAGGAATTACGAATATAGAGGGGAGGTATGAGATATACGTACCATCGGAAGAGTCTGTTTTATTGGTATCATACCTGGGTTACAACACAGAAGAAGCTAAAGTGAAAGATCGACGCAACATCAATGTGATGTTAAGTGAAGA
>JAGOOC010000013.1:0-8729 GCA_017992695.1 Bacteroides sp.
TTTACATTTTTCCAATGAAAAGGTGCGATAATATCTTTGTTGCACTCTTTGTTCTTGGTCTTAATGTTCAAGTTCTCGAATGTAAAGTCAGTTAGTTTATACTGTTCGGACTTTTGCACATTAAAGAACACATCGCAATCAAGCTGAATGTTCCGCATGGTAATGTGACTTGAATAAGACATCGGGATATCTTTGCGATCCTTCAGATCAAAGAACTGTGACCAAGGTTTGATATAGAGGAAGTTATTAGCCTGACCGGTAATATCTTCCACTAGCATGTATTCGTAGTTTTGTGGAGTGTCGGGACGCATTTTCAGCCAAAGAAGACGGTTGGCCTGACTCACTGTGCAGCGTCGAAGAATGATATTCCGATTGTGAATAGACTCACTGCCGCAAGTGAGAACGCTGTGGCAAAAACCGTAAGTGCAATCTTCGATGATAATATTGAAGTTACCACCATTGTTTGCATCTTTATCTGCCCATGGACCTTTACCTCCTTTGAGAGCAATGCCATCATCGTTCACTGATATATAGCATCCTTTAACCAATACATTGCTGCATACGTCAATGTCAATGCCATCAGAACTTGGTGCTCTCACAGGAGCTGAAGGAGCGAAAATATACAGATTTAATAGTTGTGCATTGTTGCATTTATAGAGATGGGTGGTCCAGAAAGGAGAGTTGATGAGGCGTACTCCCGAAAGTTGTACATCGTTACTATTGGATATGTAAACTAAACGAGGACGCAATTCGTCCATGTTGGTACACTTGGGGATGACGGAGCGTCGTAGCCAAAAGGATGTCCAATAGCGTAATCCGTTGCCGTTAATGGTTCCTTTACCCGAAAGTGTAAAACCATCTACCTTGTCGGCATTGACCAATGCTGCAAAATACTTTAGAGACTGACCCTCTATACGGGTATTGACTATGGAGAAATGGCTGATATCATCGCTCCCTTTTAACACGGCACCTTCTTCCAAGTGTAAATGAGTTTTGGGCTTGAAGAAGAGAGAACCGCTAAGGTAGGTTCCTTTGGGAATGATAATAACACCGCCACCACGCTGAGCGGCCATATCAATAATAGCTTGTATTTGCTTGGTTTGTAGCAATGTGCTATCGTTTACGACTTGATAATCGGTAAGCACATACTTCTTTCCAAGTGAGTTTATCGAAACGATTTCACTTTTCTTAAACCAGTCTGAGATGGGTGTACCATCAGGGAATTTCTCTTGTGAAAAACCGGGCAGGCACATGAGTGCGGCACATAATAGAGCTGTAAGTTTCATTTATTAATGCTTTATTTGGTTGATAGTTTCAAGGAATTCCACCTCGATAATTCGTAATTCATTACCTGTTTTATCTCCGTCTTTAGCCTTGTACAGATCCAACTCTTGCGGAGCGGCCAATTCGGTTATTTGCCCGAAAGCATCATTTACAGTGCTTTTCCCTCGTAGTCGCAAAGTAATCTCATCGCTCTTTACCACACGAACAGGTATATGGATATAGCCAAGACTGCGTTCGGTATCGCCACTCCAAATGAGTTCTTTTCCTGCGTAAATATCTAATGGATAGCTGCGTAGGCGCCAGCCGGTGAATTTGATGCAAATGTCGTCTATGAGAGCCGGACGTGCCAGTCGGTAAGTAATCCAGGCGGTAGAAAGTCGTCCGTCATTCCGCCATTCGCTCAATTCATTGTCGTCAAAACTCTTTGTAGCTTCTTCGCTATGGGTGCCTGCGATGGCATTCAATATCGCTACATCGCGCTTGCTATCTCTATAAGAGGGCGTGGCCGGAGTCTCTCCGCGAGTTAATCGACAGGGCAACTCGTTGCCTGGAATACGTTCTGATAGCCCATTCTTAATTTTCGCTGCTTTGGATGCGAAACGGAGTGTGGCTGTTTTTAGTCCCGGTGCAGTAGCGGTAACGGTGATTTTTCCTGCCTTGTCGATAGAGCGAATAAGCGCGCGGTTGATGCCGCATTCTACGGGCAGATTGCCAGATAAAATATAATTGTCCTTTCCCTGTGCGATCCCTCCGCGCCAGTCGGCAGGGCCATCAAGAGCGAAGCTTATCAGATTATTGGCCAGTGGGCATCGTTGTCCGTTGGCATCTACCACTTCGGCCTGAACCAATACCATGTCGGCACCATCGGCAACAAATCCTTGAGGGCTCTGAATAAGTGATAGCTTGATAGAAACCGGCTCGCCTGCTGTAGTTAAACGAGCGCGACTAACCTCTTTGTTTTGTGCATTATAGCCAATGGCTTCGAGTGTGCCCGATTGCCAGGCAACATTGGAAAAGGTAAAGAGAAATCGGTACTCTTGTCGGGCTTGTCCAACCGATTCTCCATTCAAAAACAGCTCTACCCGGTCGGCGCTTGAAGCCACATAAACAGGTTTTATTGTTCCCTCCGGATAGTTCCAGTGGCCGATAATGTGTGTACGAGGTGTTTCTACGTCTACCCATCCATCCCACATGACCTGATGCGCAAAATAGCCGTCTTTCTCTATACGCATGGGATCTACCACGCCGCTGCGACGATAATTCTCTTCGCCACGAAAGTGTGTGTTGGTGTCGCTGAAAATAATCTTGGCACCCCCCGAACTTACTCTACGACCTGTACCGGGGCGTTCGCGCCAGTAGTCGTACCAGCGACGGATGTTCTCAATTGCCATTTGATCTTGGTTGTGGTTATAATCGCTCGCATCCTGATTGCGATACAAAGGACCTGCTCCTTCTTTGTGAAAAGGATAGCTATATTCATCCCAGTATTTGCGTAAACCTTCGTCGCGACTATATTCCATAGCCCACATGGGATGCTTAGCGCTCTTGTTGATATAAAGCATTTCACCACCATATTCGGCTTCGTCAATATCAAGCATCTCGCGCGAACCGATGGCACGTCCGCCGTAGGGGTCGTACAAATCTCGTATAGCCTTCATCTCAATCATGTGCTCCCGACTGATCGATTCATTGCCACATTCGTAGAAAAGGATGCTGGGGTTGTTGCGGTTGTAAATGATCGCATCGCGCATTAACTCTTTGCGCTGTTCCCACTGGCGTCCCCGACAATCCTTCTCGGCATCGCCTGCCGGCATGGCTTGAATAAGTCCTACACGGTCGCATGATTCTACGTCTTGTTTCCAGGGGGTAACATGCATCCAGCGAACCAAGTTTCCGTTGCTTTCAACCAGTAGATTATTGCTGTAGTCGCTCAGCCAAGCTGGCACCGACATGCCCACAGCCGGCCATTCGTTGCTGGTGCGTTGAGCATATCCTTTTAGTTGAATCACTCGATCGTTCAGCCATACTTTACCTTCGGCGAAGCGTGTTTTACGGAATCCGGTACGCGTGCTCACCTCATTGACTATGTTTCCATTAACCAATAAGCGAGTTTTGACAGTATACAGGTATCCATATCCCCACGACCAAAAATGTAACCCATCAATAGTAGTAGCCGCTTTCAAAACGGTAGTACTGCTTGGAGCGATCGTTACGGTTTCTCCGCGAAAGGTGCTCACATGGGTGTTGTCTTTATCGAAAACAGCTACTTCGTAAGTGGCTTGCAGCGGACGATCCTCTTCATTCTTGACTTCTGACCGGGCGTTGATGGTTGCCCGCTGTTTAATAGGATCTATGTTGTTGGCATAGATGTAAACTCCCGTTGTGCCGAGGCTGCTGTACAGCGGAAGTGTTTGATATAGTTTGCCCGATAGGTGCAGCCATACATTTTTGGGGATGCCTCCATAGTTGGCATTGAAGTTCTTGTTGTTCCATTGAAATTTCGTTTGGGTGACCTTTTCGCGATAATCCCAATCGTTATCTATGCGTAGAGCTATTTCATTGTCGCCTGTTTTAATATAAGGAGTGAGGTCAAAGCCTACAGCCATGACGCCATTTTCGTGTAATCCAAGATGATGCCCGTTCAGGTAAAAGTCGGCTGCTTGACGTACGCCCTCAAACTCGATAAAAACCTTCTTACCTTTTGCCTGTGCCGGTAAACGAAATGTTTTTCGGTACCATATAACCGTATCCGATAAATCATCGATTCGAAGGCGAAAAGCCTCGTCTTCGTTGAAAGCTCGTGGCAACGTAATTGTTGAACCGCCGTTGATGCTCCATCCGGAATTAAAATTCAATCGTTCGGATGCTACTCCAGACAAAGCAAACAGTAATGCCAGCATTGCAACCAGCATGCGTGCAATAAGGTGTTTTTCTTTCATCTTTTTCTTTTCTGTATTATGGTGATTACTTCAAAGATAACGCACTTTTATTGACGAAAAAAATCCTTTTGATTGATTCGGACAATCTTCCATCTATTTGTACGATGGCACAGGTACAAAAACGTTTTATTTTAACTTGTACTATTTGTTAAAGATAAATTGCTTGTCTATATTTGCACAAGATATTACACAAATAAGATGTAAAACACAACGAAAACGTATCAAAGTAATGAAGAAACTACTAGTCTGTATGGCGAGTTTACTGCTGTTCATGGCGACGAATCAATCGGTTGCACAAGAACGCATGTATGACATCTCTCAATTTGGATTGAAAGCAAACAGTAAGAAAAATGCTTCGCCCGTTATCATCAAAGCTTTGGCCAAGATTAAGAGCGAATGTAAAGAGGGTACATCCGCAGTATTGCGCTTCCCTACCGGTAGCTATCACTTCCATGAAGCCGGATCGGCAACGCGCGAGTATTACATCTCCAATCACGATCAAACGAACCCGAAGAAAGTAGGCCTGGCCATCGAAGACTTTAAGAACCTGACCATCGACGGGCAAGGATCGGAATTCATCTTCCACGGTCGCATGATTCCGCTGTCGCTGCTTCGTTCCGAAAACTGTACGCTCAAAAACTTCAGCATTGATTTTGCCACACCACACATCGCTCAAGTACAGGTGGTGGAGAACAGCCCCGAGAAAGGAATCACCTTCAAGGTAGCCCCTTGGGTCAACTACCGCATCAATAAAGACTCGCTGTTCGAGACCTATGGCGAAGGATGGACAGCGCAACAATCGTCAGGAATCGCTTTTGAAGAGAAAACCAAACGCGTGGTTTACAATACAAGTGATGTGAGCTGCCCCACGAAAGGAGTTACCGAGATTGCTCCCCGAGTGCTTCATGCGCCCCAGTGGAAGAACGAGCGACTCATTCCCGGAACGGTGGTAGCCATGCGCATGTGGGGGCGCCCTACACCCGGTATTTTCCTTTCACACGATATCAACACCACCTTGCTGAATGTCAAGGTGCATTATGCTGAAGGAATGGGACTGCTGGCGCAACTTTGCGAAAACATTACGCTCGATGGCTTTAGTGTGTGCCTCAAAGGAGACAACGACCCTCGTTACTTCACCACACAAGCCGATGCTACGCACTTCTCGGGCTGCAAGGGAAAGATCGTTTCGAAGAATGGTCTGTACGAGGGCATGATGGATGATGCCATCAACGTGCACGGTACGTATCTGAAGGTAATTAAACGGGTAGACGATCGCACCTTGATCGGCCGCTATATGCATAGTCAGGCTTGGGGATTTGAGTGGGGGCGTCCGGATGACGAGGTGCAATTCGTTCGCTCGCAGACCATGGAGCTTGTCGATGGTGTCAACCGCATCGTTAGCATTCGTCCATCCGATAAAGAGCAGACGCATGGTGCACGCGAATTCTACATCACCTTCCGCGAAGCCATCCATCCCGACATCAACGAAAAGAGCGGATTTGGTATTGAAAACCTGACGTGGACACCCGAAGTGCTGTTTGCAAACAATACCGTGCGCAACAACCGGGCGCGCGGAACCTTATTTAGTACGCCGAAATTGACTGTGGTAGAGGATAACCTCTTTGACCACACCTCGGGGACGGCTATCCTACTTTGTGGCGACTGTAACGGATGGTTCGAGACAGGAGCCTGCCGGAACGTGATCATCCGAAGAAACCGGTTTGTGAATGCGCTGACCAGTATGTTCCAGTTCACCAATGCCGTGATCTCTATTTATCCCGAGATTCCGAACCTGAAAGATCAGCAGAAGTATTTCCACGGAGGCCCCGAAGGAGGTATCGTGATTGAGGACAATGAGTTCGATACGTTCGATGCTCCCATTCTCTATGCTAAATCGGTAGACGGATTGGTGTTCCGCAACAATACAATTAAGAAGAATACCGAATACAAGCCTTTCCATTGGAACACCAACCGCTTTTTGCTTGAACGAGTAACCAACGTTCGGATTCAAGAAAACAACTAAGGACGATCCGCTTTTCAGTAGAGGACAATACGTTTCCGATCACTATATTTTAGCTTCCCCACCCGTGTGGGTAGATTTCCCCACCTAGGTGAGCAGATCTACCCACTTGGGTGGGGAATTCTCCTCACTGAGGTGGGGAAGTAAAAACCTCCGTATCAAAACCCATAACAGATGGCTTGATGATGCATCAATGCCTAGTTGCTTGCGAATAACTGCTTGCCTACTTGCTTGCGAATGCCTGTCTATTTACGAATGCCTGCTTACTTTTTGGCTTGCGAATGCCTGCTTGCTTCTTTGCGAAAAATTGGCTCTCTGACAAAACGATAGTAATCATTCCTTTTCTCATCGATATTCTTGCTTCAACGCTTTCTTTTCTCTTATAAAAGAAATATATTTGTGCATTACTAACTGAAAAAAGTAGTCCGTATGATAACAAACCAGTTACTTCGCCCTGCAAGCATTGTGGTTGTCGGTGCATCGAACAATGTGCACAAACCCGGAGGAGCAATCCTGCGGAATCTCATTAACGGTGGTTATTGCGGAGCGCTTCGTGTGGTGAATCCGAAAGAGACCGAAGTGCAAGGTATTCCCTCTTTTGGGGATGTCAAAGAGCTGCCCAACACGGAGTTGGCTATCCTTGCTATTCCGGCAGCACTATGCCCCGATGTGGTTGAAATGCTGGCCTCTCAGAAACAGACGCGTGCATTCATCATTCTCTCGGCCGGCTTTGGCGAAGAGACCCACGAAGGCGCACTGCTCGAAGATCGCATTTTGGCCACTGTCAACAAATACCAGGCTTCGCTCATCGGCCCCAACTGCATCGGGCTGATGAACACGTGGCACCACAGTGTGTTTACACTACCCATTCCCAACCTCCATGCACAAGGCGTCGACCTCATATCCAGCTCGGGTGCTACTGCCGTATTTATCCTTGAATCGGCTGTGGTGAAAGGGTTGCAATTTAACTCTGTGTGGTCGGTAGGCAATGCCAAGCAGATTGGGGTAGAAGAGGTGTTGCAGCACATGGATGAAACCTTCAATCCCGTAACCGACTCGAACATCAAGCTCATCTACATGGAGAGCATCAAAGACCCGGACCGCCTGTTGTTTCATGCCTCCTCTTTAATTCGAAAAGGGTGTAAGATAGCGGCCATCAAGGCGGGAAGCTCAGAGAGTGGCAGTCGCGCGGCCTCTTCCCATACCGGTGCTATTGCTTCGTCCGATTCGGCTGTAGAGGCACTGTTTCGTAAAGCAGGCATTGTGCGCTGTTTCTCGCGCGAGGAACTAACCACGGTGGGTTGCATCTTTACGCTCCCCGAACTCAAAGGGAAGAACTTTGCTATCGTTACCCATGCCGGAGGCCCCGGTGTGATGCTGACCGATGCGCTGAGTAAAGGCGGACTGAATGTGCCTAAACTCGAAGGCCCCTCGGCCGAAGAACTGAAAAGCAAACTCTTTCCGGGTGCTTCTGTGGGCAATCCGATTGATATACTGGCTACCGGAACCCCCGAACACCTGAGTATTGCTATCGATTATTGCGAAAACAAGTTCGACAACATCGATGCCATCTTTGCGATCTTCGGCACGCCCGGCTTGGTGACCATGTTCGAGACCTACGAAGTGCTGCATCAAAAGATGCTCACCTGCCGCAAGCCCGTCTTCCCGATTCTTCCTTCCATTCATACGGCAGGCGAGGAGGTCGGTGTCTTTCTACAGAAAGGACACGTGAATTTTGCCGATGAAGTGACCTTGGGCACTGCCTTGTCGCGCATTGTCAACGTACCTCGACCGGCTACTCCCGAGATCGAACTGTTCGGTGTCGATGTGCCGCGCATTCGTCGCATCATCGATTCCATCCCCGAAAATGGATACATTGAACCCCATTTCGTACAAGCGTTGTTGCGTTCTGCCGGCATTCCGGTGGTCGATGAGTTTGTTTCTGCTAAGAAAGAAGAGGTCCTTGCTTTTGCTCGTCGTTCGGGTTTTCCTGTGGTGGCCAAGGTGGTTGGGCCTGTTCATAAATCGGATGTAGGCGGTGTGGTGCTCCACATTAAGAACGAACAACACTTGGCACTCGAATTCGATCGCATGATGCAAATCCCCGATGCCCACAGCATCATGGTGCAGCCCATGCTCAAAGGTATCGAACTGTTTATCGGCGCCAAGTACGAGGAGAAGTTTGGTCATGTAGTGCTCTGTGGTTTGGGCGGAATTTTCGTAGAGGTACTGGGCGATGTCTCTTCCGGCCTGGCTCCGCTCTCTTACGAAGAGGCTCATTCCATGATTCGTTCGCTACGAGCCTATAAAATCATTCAAGGTACGCGTGGACAAAAGGGGGTGAATGAGGTTAAGTTTGCCGAGATTATTGTGCGTCTCTCTACCTTGCTACGCTTCGCCACAGAGATCAAGGAGATGGATATGAATCCGCTGCTGGCCACAGAGAAGAACGTGATTGCGGTGGATGCACGGATAAGGATCGAGAA
>JAGOOC010000013.1:8829-59261 GCA_017992695.1 Bacteroides sp.
ATCGAGAAGTAAAGAGCTGATTGGGTAGGGAGTCTATCCTGCCCAATTCTCCCGATCCAGGTTTCTGTATCCAATGGCTTCTGCCAGATGAGCTGCCTGTATTTCTTTGCTTCCATCCAGGTCGGCAATGGTACGCGATACTTTCAATATACGGTCATAGGCACGGGCAGAGAGGTCGAGACGTTGCATGGCGGTACGTAGCAAAGTCAGTCCGGCAGCATCGGGTTGTGCATAGGTGGCGAGCAGTTTGCTTGTCATTTGTGCATTGCAATAAACGGTTGGGTGATCAGCAAAACGGTTGGCCTGTATGTGGCGTGCGTATGTGACTCGTTCCCGAATGGTTGCGCTGGGTTCGCCCAACTGCCGATCGGCCATCTTCTCAAAAGGTACAGGAACGATCTCGATCTGTATATCGATGCGGTCGAGCAGCGGACCGGAGATTTTATTTAAATACTTCTGTACCTGACCGGGATTGCAAACACACGCTTTCGTTGGGTGATTGTAGTAACCGCAAGGACACGGGTTCATCGAAGCTACCAGCATGAAGCCTGCCGGGTAGTCAATGCTGCATTTTACACGAGAAATGGTGATGTGGCGATCTTCTAAAGGCTGGCGCAGCACTTCGAGTACGCTTCGATTAAACTCGGGCAATTCATCCAGAAACAATACACCGTTGTGTGCCAAACTAATCTCTCCCGGTTGTGGGAAGGCGCCACCTCCGACCATGGCTACTTGAGAGATGGTGTGGTGTGGATCGCGAAAAGGGCGTTTGGTGATCAGTGAGGAGTGGCGCCCCAGCTTGCCTGCTACCGAATGCAGTTTGGTTGTTTCAAGACTCTCGCCTAAAGAGAGGGGAGGAAGAATAGAGGGCAGACGTTTGGCCATCATTGATTTACCACTGCCCGGAGCACCGATCATGATGAGGTTGTGTCCGCCGGCTGCAGCAACCTCTAAGGCGCGCTTTACATTCTCTTGTCCCTTTACCTCTTCGAAATCAAAGTCGAACAGCTCCTGTTGGGCATAAAACTCTTCGCGGGTGTTCACAACCGTTGGTTGCAGTTCGCATTCATTGTTGAAGAAACGAATCACCTCGCGTATGTTGCTCACTCCATACACCTCGAGTTGGTTCACTACGGCTGCTTCGCGGGCATTTTGTTCGGGAACAATCAGTCCGGCAAATCCCTCTTCGCGTGCTTTGATGGCGATGGGCAAGGCGCCCTTGATGGGCTGGATGGTTCCATCCAAGCTCAATTCGCCCATAATCATATATCGGGATAGTTTATCGGAGGTGATGGTTTCGCTGGCAGCCAGCATGCCAATGGCCAGCGGCAAGTCATAGGCAGAGCCCTCTTTGCGAATATCGGCAGGTGCCATGTTGATGACCAGGTTGGTACGGGGCATCTTGTATCCCGTGACCTGTAGGGCAGAGATGATGCGTTGGTGGCTCTCCTTTACAGCAGAGTCGGGCAATCCAACGAGGTATAACATACATCCCCGGGTGCTATTTACTTCAATGGTAATTAGCGTAGCGTCGATGCCCTGCACTGCGGCACCAAATACTTTAATTAGCATCTTGCTTTTTGACTAATTGTTTGAGCTCCTCTTCACTTACATTCCAGGCTGCAATTTTTCCATTGGGCTCTATCAGCACATTGCTTGGCAAGTTTACGATCCCATACTGATGGGCTACTTCCGAGTTGAGGCCCTTGAAATCGCATACCTGCTGCCAAGTTAAACTGTCTTGTTTAATGGCTTTTTCCCATGCGGCTTTATCTAAGTCGAATGAAATGCCGAGCATTCCAAAGGTTTTGCTCTTCTTGTAATCCCGATTGATCTTTCGAAGTTTTGCCTGCTCTTTCATGGATGGTTCGTTCCACGATGCCCAAAAGTGAATCAGCAAGTATTTATCCTTAAACTGTTCGGTGCGCGTAATCATCTCCTTTTTCGCATTGGGTAATCTAAAGTAAGGAGCCGTTTTCCCTACGGCAATCTCTTTCATTTTCCCGACATTCTCTTTTAGTTGTCCGATGAACGGATTGTCTTGCAGCGTACCGCTCATCCCTTCAATAAGTGACTCTATTTTCGCATAATCCGGATTCGGCTTTTGAACAAAATAGGTGTTGAGCAGATAGATGCTGACCAAGGAGGAGGGGTGGTTGCGAATGAACGCTTCGGCTTTGGCTGTCGGCGCGTTGTCCGAAAGTTTGCCCTGCGCTTTAAGTGTTTGTTGAAAGGTGGTATACTCTTCGTTGGGAGTACTTCCTTCGATGGTTAAGAACTCCAATGCATCGGCGCTACCTTGAATCATAATGTCCTCTTTCTTAGTTAAGAAGAGCGGGATGTAGATACCTCGATTAAAAACCAACACAGCCGATACAATTGTGTCTACGTGCAGCGTGTGGTCAAATTTCCCCTCCTTAACGAGGATCGTATCTATACGTTCGTAGGTCCCATCTGTTCCGTATAGGTAGAGGGTGTCATTGCCAAGTCCTGTAATCTCACCTCGGAGGTGAGTCTCTTGAACTTTATTTCCGCAGCCGGTCAATGAGCAGCCGGTTAATGCAATGATACAAGCAAGCCAGATCAATCTCTTATTCATTCTTCAGTTCTTTTCTGCGAAAGTAAAGGTTTTAAAGATAAAAAAAAAGGAATTGGCTGCCATTTGTGTGGCAGCCAACTCCTTTTTCCTATTTCGTTAATAAGTGGTGAACTTATTATTTGATAATGTTCACGAAATCAGCACTTGTGAAGTACTTAGCAAACTCAAGATCAGAAGCTGCTTTCTTAGCCAATGATGGTTCTTTAGCGATAGCACTCTTCAAGCTGCTAGTCAACATAGAAGCATTGTTTGTTCTTGCACCAAGAATAGCCATCAGGTAGTCTGTGTAAGCATCTGGTGTTGCAACTCCGGCCAATGTGTTTTTAGCCTTATTGTAATCCTTAGCAAGGATTTGAGCCAAAGCAGCACTGTTTGTTTTAGCGTCGCCAAATGCGTTTACCGCTCTTTCGTATTGTCCTTGAGCTACATAAAGGTTACCGGCTGTTTGACCATATTCTTTTGTTCCGGCAGCTTTACCTAAGTAAGATTCAGCCGTAGCGTTGTCGCCTTTAGCCAAAGATACAAGAGCAAGGTTCATGTTTACTTCAGGAGCATCCTTCACAGAAGCCGCTTTCTTGAAGAAAGATTCAGCCTTAGCAACGTCACCAGCTTGATAAGCCAATTTACCTAAGTTGTTGAATGCACGATAGTCGTTAGGGAACTGTTGAGAAGCAGTAGTAAAGATAGCTACTTGTTCAGCAGGTTTGTTAGTCAATGTAGTGGCATACAGAATTTCTTCTACGTTCAACTCTTTCGGGTTTGAAGTAGCCAACTTAGCAATTTCTTCGTCAGACTTTCCGATGATGTCATAGTTCAACGTCAAACGTGAACGACGCAATTGAGGTAGGATTTCGCTAGCCAATGTGCCAAATACTGAAGAAATGTTTTTGATCTCTTGCTCTCTTTGTTCAGGATCTTGGTACATAGAAAGTACGCGAAGAATAAGCTCTTTGTCTTGGATGTTTGATTTAGAAACCAACTCTTGGAAACCTTCCCAGTCTTGTGCAGTATATTTTGCATCAAGTGGAGCGTTGATTTTAGCCTTTTTCAAGTCTTTGCTCAACAAGTTCTTCGTGTTGCCTTCGCGGTTTTCAGCCAATGTAGTATTCAACTTCACACCACCGTCTGGAGATGCATAAGCAGAAACCTCGATGTTGTTGATCTTCTTGTTAGCAGCTTCGTTAACGCTAGCCACTTCTTTGTTGAATTCTTTAGCCACTTTCAGTTCGCTTGTGCGAATGTTAGCTTGTTGGATAAGGAACATGATGTTAGCGTTATACTTTTCTTTGATGATGCGTTGGAAAGCATCGTCGCCATTAGCTGGGTTCGCGCTTTGCAAAGTGTTACCAATCAATTCAGAAGTTGAGATCACACCATCAGCTACTTTTACAGCAGGGATAGCGATTGTTTTTTTACCCACTTTTGCATTGAACTCAAGATACAACTCAGACTTAGCCATCTCGGGCACATAGTCAAATGAAGTTTTCATGGTGTAGTTTCCACCAACTTTGTAAGAGATGGTTTGGTCGTTTCCTTCTACTTTTTCGCCTTGGAAAATCACAGGCTGACCTTTTGCTTGTCCGCCTTCCCATCTCAACACAGGAGTAACTTCAACAACAGCTTTTTTGTTGAAATACTTTTCGGGAAATTTACCGTTGATAGTTACAGGAACCTTACCTGCTACAGCCTCCAACACTTGAGGGGTAGTAGTGAAGTAATCCGAAGATAATGCACCCATTTTGTTGCTGCATGATGACAATGCTACAACCAATGCCATGAGTAAAGGCAAATACAACTTCTTAATCATTTTTAGGTATAATTTAAATGTTCGTAATTGAAATTCTTCTTCTATTCGTGAACCATTTGCAGTTTAGCTGCAAAAAGTAACGCAAAGATATCAAATATTAATATATATAGATGAATAAGCAACTGCTTTTATTAAATTTTAATAATCTCGCGCTTCTTTCTCCTGTCTATATTTAATGTTTCTGGGGTGGTGCTCGATTATTTCGCTTCGAAGCATGTTTCGATCTATGTGTGTGTAGATTTCGGTTGTCGTAATAGATTCATGTCCCAACATGCATTGAATAGCGCGTAAATTGGCCCCTCCTTCGAGTAAATGAGTGGCAAAAGAGTGCCGAAACGTGTGTGGACTAATGTTCTTGGTGATGCCTGCCTTTACGGTCAGTTCTTTAATCAAATGAAAGACCATGATGCGTGAGATTCCATTCCCCCAGCGAGCTAAAAAAACAAAATCCTCGTATCCGGGCTTGACTCTTCCTTGATTGCGATCCACAAAGTAAAGTTGAAGTTCTTTGATGGCACGTGGCGAAATTGGCACCAGCCGCTGCTTGCTGCCTTTGCCTTCTACTTTAATAAATCCCTCTTCTATATATAAATCAGATAACTTCAAGTTGATTAACTCTGATACGCGCAATCCACAGCTATACAGCGTCTCGAGAATGGCCCGATTGCGCTGTCCTTCGTTTTTGCTTAAATCAATGACCGAGATGAGGTGGTCTATCTCTTCCACCGTCAACACTTCGGGTAGTTTGAAACCTATTTTGGGGCCTTCGAGTAGCTCGGTTGGGTCTGCCTCGATGTAATCGGCCATAATGAGAAAATGAAAAAAAGATTTGATACCCGAGAGGATGCGGGCCTGTGATCTGGGATGAATGCCGATGTCGTGCAATCCTGCTGCAAATTGTTCCAAATCTTTCAGGCATACATCTAAAATATCGATTTTCTCTAGGGTAAGAAAGCTCAATAATTTATCCAAATCGGTCAAATAAGCATCCAGTGTATTTTTCGATAGTGACTTTTCCAACTTCAAATAGTGTTGATACTTTTTGATTATCACTGCTTGCTCATCCTTCTTTCCTCTTTTTTCGTATACTTTCATTTCTTTTTTCTACCTTTGCACCTTGAAATATTGTTCTCTGGGGACAAAGGTATTTAAAAATAGTAGGATTGCGTTATGAGGATACAAATTATTAACGGCCCCAATATTAATCTGTTGGGTAAGCGTGAACCTTCCATCTATGGGAGCGTTACATTTGAAAACTATCTATCCGGTCTGCGTAAGGCATACATTGATATTGAAATCGGTTACTTCCAATCGAACATCGAAGGAGAACTGATTGATTGCATTCAGCAAACGGGGTTCGAAGTAGATGGAATCATTCTCAACGCCGGGGCTTATACGCATACATCCATAGCCTTGCAAGATGCCATTCGCTCTGTCACCGCCCCGGTGATAGAGGTACACATTTCTAACGTGCATAGTCGCGAAGCTTTTCGCCATGTGTCTATGATTGCTAACGCCTGTAAAGGGGTTATCTGTGGCTTCGGGCTACACTCTTATCGCCTTGCCCTCGAAGCCTTGACACTACCCGATACTCAATGAAAGAAATAGAATTAGATAATTAACCCTTTAAAACGCCAGCCGATTGGAACACTAACTCCATTGGTTAATTGGCACATTATTATTATTATGTTATTAAAACAAACTAAAATCGTAGCTTCCATTTCGGACAGACGGTGCGATGTGGACTTTCTTCAACAGTTGTTTGACGCTGGTATGAACGTGGTTCGTATGAACACCGCACATGCCAGTCGCGAAGGCTTTGAGGCTTTGATTGCCAATGTGCGCACAGTATCTAATCGCATCGGTATATTGATGGACACCAAAGGTCCTGAGGTTCGTACCACTGCTTGTGCCCAACCCATCCCTTTTCAAATTGGCGATCGGGTAAAAGTGGTAGGTAACCCCGACTTAGAAACCACTCACGAGTGTATTGCCGTTTCTTACGCCAGCTTCGTGAACGACTTGGATGTAAATGGCGTGGTACTTTTTGATGACGGCGATCTCGAATTGCGTGTCATTGATAAAACAACCGAATACTTGCTTTGCGAAGTACAAAATGAAGCTACTTTGGGTAGCCGCAAGAGTGTCAACGTGCCCGGTGTTCGCATCAACCTTCCCTCATTAACAGACAAAGATCGCACAAATATCCTTTATGCGATTGAAAAACAAATCGACTTTATTGCTCACTCCTTTGTGCGCAACCGTCAGGATGTGCTCGATATTCGTCAGATTCTGGATGCACACAACAGTGACATTAAGATTATTGCTAAAATTGAGAATCAAGAAGGTGTAGATAACATCGATGAGATTTTAGAAGTAGCCGATGGTATCATGGTAGCTCGTGGAGACTTGGGTATCGAAGTACCTCAAGAACGTATTCCCGGTATACAACGCACCTTGATACGCAAATCGGTATTGGCTAAGAAGCCGGTTATCGTTGCGACACAAATGCTTCATACGATGATCAACAACCCACGTCCTACACGTGCCGAAGTGACCGATATCGCTAACGCTATCTATTACCGTACTGATGCATTGATGTTGAGCGGTGAAACAGCTTATGGTAAATATCCGGTAGAATCTGTAAAGACCATGGCTGCTATTGCCTATCAAGCCGAGCAAGATAAACTCGAAGAGAATGACATCCGCATCCCCTTGGATGACAAGAGCAACGATGTCACTGCTTTCCTTGCCAAGCAAGCGGTTAAAGCAACGGCCAAGTTGAACATGCGTGCCATCATCACCGATAGCTACAGCGGTCGCACTGCGCGTAACCTGGCAGCCTTCCGTGGTCGTTTCCCGGTATTGGCTATCTGTTACAAAGAAAATACCATGCGTCATTTGTCTCTCTCTTACGGAGTAGAAGCTATTTATATGCCCGAGTTGGCTAACGGACAAGAGTACTATTTTGCTGCACTTCGTCGTCTGTTGAAAGATGGTCGTTTGCAACCAACCGACATGGTAGGTTACCTCAGCAGTGGTAAAGCAGGCACGCAAACCTCTTTCCTCGAAATCAACGTGGTAGAAGATGCACTGATGCATGCTGATGAGTGCGTATTGCCCAATAAGAACCGTTACCTATAAGCAACGTAATGACCGTAACCGAGTCGCTGGACGATTATATCCTGCAACACATCGACGAGGAGAGCGATTACTTGAAAGCGCTCTATCGCGATACACATGTTCGCCTTTTACGACCACGCATGGCCTCGGGCCATTTGCAAGGTCGCATGCTGGCCATGTTTGTGCGGATGATACAACCGCTCCGGATACTCGAAATCGGTACATATAGCGGCTATTCCGCCCTCTGTCTGGCCGAAGGCCTGCCCGAAGGCGGTATGCTTCATACCTTCGAGATTAATGATGAGCAAGAAGACTTTACTCGTCCCTGGCTCGAAGGTTCGCCCTATGCCGATAAAATCACCTTTTACATAGGCGATGCTCTCGAACGCGTACCCCGGTTGGGAGTAACTTTCGATCTCGCCTTTGTCGATGGCGATAAGCGCAAGTATATTGACTATTACGAAATGACTCTTGCTCACCTTTCGCCCGGTGGTTATATCCTTGCAGACAATACGTTGTGGGACGGGCATGTGCTTGAACCAACGCAAGCAAACGACCACCAAACTATTGGTATCAAAGCCTTCAACGACTTTGTGGCACACGATTCGCGGGTAGAAAAAGTGATTCTTCCCTTGCGTGACGGCTTGACCATCATTCGCAAGAAATAACATAGTAATGTATAATTAAAAAATAATCTCATGGAAACAACCCGTCAAAGCAAGATATCTCGCTTGTTGCAGAAAGAGTTGAGTGAAATCTTCTTGCTGCAAACCAAAGCGATGCCCGGCATATTGGTATCAGTAAGCGCTGTTCGTATCAGTCCCGATATGAGTATCGCTCGTGTGTATCTGAGTGTCTTCCCTTCCGAAAAGTGCGAAGAACTTGTTAAGAACGCCAATAACAACATGAAATCCATCCGTTTTGAATTGGGTACTCGTGTGCGTCATCAATTGCGCATCATCCCCGAACTCAAATTCTTTGTGGACGACTCGCTCGATTACATCGAAAAGATAGATTCTCTGTTGAAGTGAACCTGCCTTTCTACATAGCCCGACGTTACCTCTTTTCGAGAAAGAAGCATAACGCCATCAATATCATTTCCGCCATTTCAGTGTGTGGAGTGGCGTTGGCTACGTTGGCGCTTATCTGTACGCTCTCCGTATTTAATGGCTTTCAGGATATGGTAGCGGGCTTCTTTACTGCATTCGATCCCGAACTGAAGATTACCATTCGCGAAGGAAAAGTCTTTGATGCACAAGACGCGCGTATTCAGTCTGTTCGGGCGCTGCCACAGGTAGCTGTCTTTACCCAGACGCTCGAAGAGAATGCCATGGTGCAATACAAGGATCGCCAAACCATGGCTGTCCTCAAAGGGGTCGAAGATAACTTTGAGAACCTTACCGAGATTGACAGCATACTCTATGGCGCAGGCGAGTTTCTCTTGCACGATGCCATTGTCGATTACGGAGTGATGGGTGTGGAGCTTGTTTCTACCTTGGGCACAGGCATTCAATTTGTCGATCCCCTGCAAGTTTACCTGCCTAAGCGGGGTAGTAAAGTCAACATGGGCAATCCTGCCGCCTCTTTCAATCACGAATACCTCTATTCGCCCGGCGTAGTCTTTGTAGTCAATCAGCAGAAATACGATAGCCAGTACATCCTTACTTCGCTCGACTTTATTCGTCGGATGCTCGATTATACCACCGAAGTATCGGCTATCGAGCTCAAACTCAAACCCGATGCTAACCTCTCCTCCGTTAAATCTAAGATAGAACGACTGCTTGGCGATGATTTTGTGGTGCACGACCGCTACGAGCAGCAGGCCGATGTGTTTCGTATCATGGAGATCGAAAAGCTCATTTCGTACCTCTTCCTTACCTTTATTTTGATGATTGCCTGTTTCAATGTAATCGGTTCACTTTCAATGCTTATTCTTGATAAAAAAGACGACGTGAAGACCCTTCGCAACCTCGGCGCTTCCGATCAGCTCATTTCGCGTATCTTCTTGATCGAAGGTCGCTTAATCTCTCTTTTTGGTGCTGTTTTCGGCCTTGTCTTTGGTTTGATTCTATGCTTTCTCCAACAACGCTATGGCCTTATCTCCTTAGGTAGTGGAGGAAGTTTCGTGGTCGATGCTTATCCCGTAAGCGTGCATGCCTTGGATGTTGTGATTGTCTTTTTCACTGTGCTTGCCGTTGGCTTCCTCTCGGTGTGGTATCCGGTGCGTTATTTGAGTAAACGCTTATTGTAAGTATGAAAATCACGGCAGATGATTACTGCCCATACGGAAACTACAAATGGAGCAGTCAGGGTGATAATGCCCCAATGCATACCCAGCAGTTGCAATAAAATGGACAAGAGTATGGAGCACACCGCCCACAATCCCGACTGTACGCTCTTTCCTCCTAAAGCGATCGCGCATAAAACAGCATTGTATCCAACTAATCCGGCATTTAATGCTACATTGTCCGTCTCCATAAGCAGTGCTACAAAGATCGAAAGCGAAGAAGCCAGCACCACATAAAAAGCATTGATGCGCGAGTTGATGCCTATAGCCAACAGAAAAAACAATCCTGCTCCTATCGTATCCCCTTGAAACATCACCTGCCCTATATTCAACGAAAAAGCCGCAAGCAAATCGGGAGATTGTACTACCTCAGCAGCCGAAGAAGGCAGCAATAAGGAGGGATAGAACCAGTTGCATCCCATCAGCAATATCCATACCGAGAGAATGAAGGGAGCCGTATACCCCGATAGGCGATGTTGAAGAGTAAACAACCGCGCAATCCAAGTAGATAAGGCCGCGCCAATCACCAAAAGCAACAGAGATAGCCACGTCACCTCCATAAATACCCCAACAGCAATACCCACAAGCGTTCCGTTAAACCCATATAGGCCATTCTTTATGTCTTCCCGGCTGTACTTGCAAATCAACGCTGTTAATGTACTGATCACATTGCCCAAAACCGCTAATAGGGCCAACTGCCAGGAGTTGCATAGAATTCCCACCAACATCAACGCACCCGAGAGTGCATTGTTTTGAAACATCACTTGGCCAATACCACGGCCAATACTAAGCAAACCTATTGCTTTATTCATCATATTCACTTTTTTCGAACACAAAAGGACTTTTACTAATTAGATTTAACCTGATTCTATTGAGTAAATCACACTATCAACCTATATATGAGCCGGCAGATACAAGTTTAATCTTTTGTAAAGAAATCCGCCATTAGTTCGGCTTGCTTCAAAACAGTCTCAATGGCCTTAGCTTGTTTATCGGGTGGATAGCCCCATCTTGTGAGTGTACGTTTTACCAATACCATTAGTTTCGCTCTTGCACTTTCTCTAATTGTCCAATCTATTGTTGCGTTTGCTCTAACTTTTTCGGTAATCTCTCTTGCTATTTGTTTTAGTTGCTCATCACCCAGAATCAGTACCGCACTGTCGTTTACTTCCAGCGCATTGTAAAAAGCAACTTCATCATTGGTTAATCCTAGTTGTTCACCTTCTTTGTCGGCTTCTTTAATTTCCTTTGCTATATCGATAAGTTCCTGAATTATTTCAGCCGTTGTAAGTAGATTATTCTGATACCGTTTGATCGCACCTTCCAACATTTCCAATAACTTCTTGCTTTTTACGAGATTGGTCTTCGAGCGTGTTCTTATTTCGTCATTCAACAATTTCTTCAACAATTCCAACGCCAAATTTTGGTGTTTCATCCCTTTTACTTCCTGAAGGAATTCATCCGAAAGTACTTCTAATCCTGATATTTCGGGTTTATCTATTCCTGCTGCCTCAAAAATATCAATTACTTTGTCCGAACTTAACGCTTCATCAACAATCTGTTTGATGGCTGTTTCAATTTCAATGTCCGATTTCCCTGTTCCGCTTCCTGTTCCTTCAAATTTCACAAGTCTGGCTTTTACCGCTTGAAAGAAAGCGATATCATCTTTGATTTTTATTGCTCTTTCATCTGGAATTGACAATGCAAAGGCTTGACTCAACAAACTTACTTCCCTAATAAAACGAGTTTTTCCATCTTCCAAACCTAAAATATGTTCTTCGGTTTGCAATATGATAGACAACTTCTCTTTCGCATCAACATGAAAAAAACGCTTGTAGTTGAACTTAAAGCTATTGGCATAATAGGCTTGGGGTTCTTCGGCAACTATATCACGCTGTGTTTTTGCTTTCTCATTAAAAAACTGCTGAACGACTTCGTATTTTTCATTCATCAATTCAATTGCCTTTTCAATATTCAAGGTTGGTTGACCTTTCCCCCCGGCATCGGAATAAAAAGAAAGTGCCTTTTTTAGGTCATTTGCTATTCCCAAATAGTCAACGATTAACCCTCCCGGCTTGTCTTTGTAAACACGGTTAACCCTTGCGATGGCTTGCATTAGGTTATGTCCTTTCATAGGTTTATCAATGTACAAGGTATTCAAACAAGGTGCATCAAAGCCTGTGAGCCACATATCGCAAACAATCACCAGTTTCAATGCATCGTTTTCATCTTTCATTCTGTCCGAAAGTATTTTCCGTTCCGATTTAGTGGTTCGCATATACTTTGGAATAACCAAAGCCGTTGGATCTTCCTCGTCATATTCTATTTTATCTGACGATGAAGAAGTCATAACTACTTTCAGCACCCCTTTATTTAAATCGTCATCATGCCATTCGGGTCTTACTGAAATGATTTCTTTGTATAATTCAGCTGCAATTCTACGGCTCATAGCCACAATCATAGCCTTACCTTCAAATACTTTCTGCCGTTGCTCAAAGTGACTTACAATATCGTTGGTTAAGTTCCGTAACCGCCTGTTACTTCCAACGATGGATTCTAAGGTTGTCCATTTTGCTTTCGCTTTTTGTTGCTCCGAAACTTCATTGTCTTCTTCTAAACTCTCTTCAAATTCTTTTATTAATCGTTTGCCTTCTTCATCCAGATTCACCTTTGCCAAACGACTTTCGTAATAAATCCGAACCGTTGCACCATCGGCAACTGCTTGTGAAATATCATACACATCCACATACTGTCCAAAAACCTGTGGCGTATTGATATCCGTTCCTTCAATAGGCGTTCCTGTAAAACCAATATAAGTAGCATTGGGCAAAGCATCGCGCATGTATTTGGCAAAACCATAGGCAATACGTTCCCCAATTTTCTCTTTGGTTTCTTTGTCTTTTATTTCTTTGATGGATGCTTCAAAGCCGTATTGTGTACGGTGGGCTTCGTCCGCAATAACCACTATGTTTCTTCGGTCTGAAAGTTGGTTGTAAACAGATTTACTTTTTTCGGGCAAGAACTTCTGAATGGTGGCAAATACAATTCCACCGCTTGCTACCTCTAACAATTCTTTTAAACTTTCACGGTCTTTTGCCTGAACAGGTTCTTGCCGTAATAATTGTTTAGAGTCGAAAAAAGTTTCGAAAAGCTGATCGTCCAGATCATTACGGTCGGTAATGACTAAAATGGTGGGATTTTGCATTTCGGGTGCAGTTATTAGCTTGCCCGAATAAAAAACCATGCTTAAACTTTTGCCCGAGCCCTGTGTGTGCCAAACCACGCCACCACGTTTATCGCCGTTTACACCCGATGCGATGATGGAGGATTGCACTGCTTTGTTTACAGCATAATATTGATGATATGCCGCCAGTTTCTTAACGGTTTCTATTTGTGTAATGCCTGTTTTGGCATCTTCTTTTTTATTCTTTTCAAAAACAATAAAATTGCGAACTAAATCCAACAGGGTAGCAGGGTTCAACATTCCTTTGATAAGTATATCCAGCTGTGGAGCGAAACGTGAAGCTTCCTTTTTACCGTCTGCCGTTTTCCAAGCCATGTAACGGCTTAACCCTGCCGACAAACTACCTGCTTTACATTCGTGACCATCGGATATGACACACAAGGCATTGTAGGTAAATAAACTTGGGATAGTAGCTTTGTAGGTTTGCAATTGGTCAAACGCTTTTCGGATGGTGGCGTTTTCGTCGGTTGCATTTTTTAGCTCTATGATTACCAACGGAATGCCGTTTATAAATAATAGAATGTCGGGACGCTTGTTTTGGTTTTTCTCAACGATAATGTATTGATTCACGCATAGAAACGCATTGTTCATTGGATCCTCAAAATCGATCAATGCTACTTCGTAACTACGTTCAAAACCATTTTTCTGATAGGGAATCTTTACTGTCTCCACCAATAGCCGATGAAAAGTTTCGTTGTTGTGCAACAATTCGGGCGAATAAATGCGCAATACCTTTTGAATAGCTTGCTCTTGCGCATCTTGCGGAATATCGGGATTCAAGATAGCAACCGCTTTGCGCAACCGATCAATAAGAATAATCTGTTCAAAATTTTCTCTTTCAGCTTGCTCTGCTCCGGGTGCAATAGCCAAACCATGCACATACTCCCAACCAACAGATTGAAGCACTTCTATGGCAAAAGTTTCTATTTTATCTTCGGTGATTGGTTTCATCGTAATTTGTTTTAGATTTTTAGTTGTCTAACGTTATTGACTCAAATAGCTTTCTGCCAAACGTGTAAGGTATGTATCCTTTGTGTTGTAACCTTCCAACAATAATCGCCGGATGTGTGTTGAATTTCTGTGCGAACATTCGCACACTCATCTCATTCAATGGAATTGCAGCCAATATCTCTTTTTCTTCTTCTTCAGATAATGTCCACTTTACGGCGAAACTGTCCGCTTGCAATTCCTTATCGTTTGTTTTGTCAGGATATTCAATGTTTTCTAAGAAAATATCTTTTTTCCCATGCAACAATATATGTCCAGCTTCGTGGAAAAAAGTAAACCAAAAAGCATCATTACGCTTATATCTACCCGTTAATTGAATAAAGGGCGTGTCATTGAGCCAACGTGTAGAACCATTGATGGGAGCCTTAGGCAAACAAGGCGTATAAACAACTTTGACGCCTGCGCCTAAACAAATGGATTGCAACTGCATAAAGAAATCGGCAGGTTGCTTAGCCATTAGGGTTTTTATTTTAGGCAGTATCTCTTTAAAGTTTTTTTCTGAATAATTGTTTGTAGGAAGTTCTGCAGCCTGCAATTCGCCTTTGCGCAACCAGGCCGAAATAGCATAAGGTTCATTCGTATGCGCAAGCGAAATACGAAATGCAACTTTTAACTCCTGATTGAAATAATAATCTCGCCATGCAGCAGGGCTACCAATACTGAAAAAAGAAAGTAAGGCTGTTGTTTTTTCTTCAATGCTAGCAGTAGCCGGCAACCAGCCCTTTTTTATCATGTCGGAAATAGGAAATAATTTGGCCCATTCAACCGATTGAGCAATCATTTCATTTCTCTTTTTGCGAGCGATAAATTCATCATAGCTACGCTGGCTATTCATCCAAAAATGTGCAGGAATTTTGGTTACACTTTCAAATAGAACTGCCATGTCAGGAGTAAGAGCACTATCGCCTTTAATTACAGCAATGATTGTTTTTTCGGGTTTGCCGGTGCGTATGGAAAATTCTTTCGGTCCCATATTCATTTCTTCCAATTTTTCAGCCAAGGTTTCACCCGGATGAAAAACAATTTGTGGGAAGTATTGATTTCTCTTTATTTCCATGGTAGTGTATTTTTATTCGTGATAATCGGTAATCTCAATTATTTCAACGCCTTTTATTTCAAACCAGATATATTTACCTGCTGCATCGGTGGGTATAGGGTGCTCGTGTGCTTCCAATATTAATCTGTAAGGTTGATCCAAGTCACAAGCCCATTGCCCTTTTCTATCTCCCTTTAGTTCGTGGTATTTTCCCGGTAAGTTTCTAACATCTTCAAGTGTTTCTGCTTTGGCTAAATCACCTAAGCGTATATTGTAAAGTTTGGCTCTTTGCTGACCCATCACTTTCTGACACTTTCTATAGTCATTTGCCAGTTTTTCGAGTTTTTTATTATCAAATGTTATTTCCACTGCAAAGGTATTACTTATTTTGACTTACAGTATATGTAACCCGTATTATTGCGATAAATTAACTATGTCGCTTTATATCAGTTGTTTTGCAAAGTTTTCTATTTTATCTTCGGTGATTGGTTTCATGCTATGCAATAAGCTTTTCAATCATTTCTTGTTGATACCTTTGATCCCATAAAATAATTTCAGAGCCTTTACTTTCCAATGCATCTAAGTATTCTTGCTTAATATCCTTGTCGATATTGTTTACAATTGCCAATCCTTTTAATTCTTTGCCGGATATTTTCTCTCTTACTCCTTTTATATCGTCCCACCCAAACAGAAAATTAGGTACATTTATTTTATTCAAAGAATTAAAAGATTTGATAACCAATTCTTTGTTTCTACCTGCAATTTGAAAATCGAATGTAAATTCTATTCCCGTAGCGCCTTTAGCGATAAACTGAGGAGTGTAAATGATATTTTGTTCATCGAGATAAGCTTTTACATCTTCTTTAAAAATAGATGACACTGTATGTTTAGCCATCATTTCCATATCAGATATTTCAGAAATAGCACAAATTAGGTTGTGCTTTTTCTGATGAAAATCTTTTTCATTTCCAACCGTTTGAAGTTCATTCCCAATTAATGCAACTCCATAATTTAACAAAACCATTTCCAACCATTCTTTACGCTTTGGAGAACGTAAAATTGGAGCACCCACCAGTTCAAGGTTAGACAGGGTCAAACCATCGTCTGAAAGCGTCACTTTGCTACCATCCATTTTTGCGTATATCTCAATGTTGTCGTTAAACAAACCGATAAACGGCGTGGTTATCACAAACCAACCGGTTTGCTCATCTTTGTTTACAATGGTTTTATCTCGTAACCAATTGTAATACTCATTTATGCTGTTGTCTATCCAGCTCATAATAACTGCTTGTTAATTGTAATTGCCGTTTCGATATTTATAGTTTTGGCAAACTGAAGAATAATTTCGGCAAATGTACCATTAAAATCATCATCTTCGCTTATTTCTTTTATTTTAAAATCATCATTTATTATAGGTATTGCCCATGCAAGAGGTTTATAACCATCGATATGGTAATGAACGTGATGTTCTTTGTTTGTGAACTCCTTACCTGCAAAAGCGTGAAATTTCTCAGGCAGAAATGGCGAAATTGATTCAGGATTTTTATGTCCACTATTGTAATCAACACGCAATAACCCTATTTTACTTTCATTTTCTTGACAATGAAAATTCAACCGAATGCTGTGCTTCTTACTTTGACTAATTTCAAATAAAAAAGTAAAATCATCATCTTTATCTGACAATAATTCGAACTTTTCGTTGAGGGGAAACTTCTGACTTATTGTCAATTTCTCCAGTATCTGACTATTTTTAACTATCTTTTTAGGTAGTTTAAGCAGATACTCTGCTTGTTCGTTTGATATTTTCATAGTATGATGATTTTCTTTTTACATTTTTACTCTCACTTCACCACTCATCAGCTTTGGCAGCAGGGTATCGCGGGTTTGGGTTAAGGTGCGGATTTGGGTTTGATTGGATTCTATTTTATATATGATTGAATTAAATTCCAATTCGTAGATTTTGATTTTCTCAGTTGGTGGAATTTTAAATGAAATACTTTTTAAACCTTCAATAGTAAGAGCTTCTTGTGTACTTCCGATTGTAATTGCAGCAAGTTCTTCTTGTCCAATTTTAGAAATTAGCCATAAATAGACTATTGAACTTGGTAATCCTTTGAAATCCTTAAACCATGTTAGATTACCATCTTTAAAATAAAAATTATCGGATTTTCTTACCCTGTATGCAACTCCCAAAGTGCCTACAGAAGTCATTAATATGTCACCTTCTTTTGGAGAACCAAACTTATTATTTATTTCATTGAATCTTTCATTGGAAATAAATAATTCGCTATTTGTCGAACCTGTTTTCCGTAATTCTATAATTTCTTTACTTCTATAGAATGGAATACCTGTCAAAACATATTCTGAATAATATATCCGTTTACTTGAAGTGATTGAGAGTAATTCTCCAAGAGTTTTTGTTTCCCAACTCTCTTCCGATTCTTCCACAAACCATTGCCTAAAAAGCGTTTCAGCCAATTGTTCCAATGTTTTATTTTGGCGGTGTAGCAGGTCTATTTTATCATCTAGACTGCTAAGAATAGAGGCAATGGCGATTTGTTCAGGAAGTGGGGGTAAATATAGTTTTAAATTGTAAAAGCAATTTTTGGAAACTCTTTGCCTGCCAGATGTCCCTTCAAAATTATTTTCTGCAAAATCTCTTACTTCATCCCATCTTGATAAATAAAAAACGAACTCATTATCGGAGACATTTTCTTTTCCTCTAAAAACAAGAAACTCGGTAGAGCCAAAACCAATTCCGTTTTCCAAATCTCTTACTTGACAAATTTTTCCATTTTCTAAGCATGGTGTAATTCTTGCAAACAAAGTATCCATTTCTTGAAATCTTGCACCACTCGAAGTTTTTCTTATTGCAGAAGGTGAACAAACTTTGTTTCCATCTTGCAAGTCTTTCATTTCTACAAATGAATATTCTTTATCACCTTTCAGACTTACCGTTGGATTTATTAATACAAAATCTGAAAATCGATATTTCTTCCACCTACTATAAAATTCAATCCCCACTCTGTCGATATGTTCTTTCAGAGCAGGTTCTTTGATGTTGTTGTAATCTATCAAGTCAAACTTATGTGTAACGCCTTTGGCTTCGATAGCTACGCTTATGGTAATAATGTCATCGGTGGTTATTTCGTTGCCTTTAATGGCAATGTCAATATCGGAATCGGGGCGGTAATTGCCTTTGGCCCGACTGCCAAACACAAAAGCTTTGTCCACCTTTGGATGTTGCTCCAAAACGGAAATTATATTTTCAATAACTTGTACTTCTAATCCAAATTTCATCCGTTCTTTTCTTGATTTATTTTTTCTAATTGTAAGCGTGTCTCCAGTTGAATAAACGAACCGTGATATTGATTTACAATTTTATCGGCAAGTCTTGCTAACGCTTTGCGGTAATTACTGAACCGCTGTATCCAGCGTATATCTTCGTTAGGCATTTGTTGGTAGTTTTATTTTGGCTAAATTGTCAGCTATCTTTTTATTCAAATCTGCTTCTTCGGCAATTTGTTTTTCGAGTTCCGTTTTCAGGCTGGTGAAGCGTTCCACAAAATTAAAATCATCTTCTTCGTCAGCCAGTCCAACGTATCTGCCGGGTGTTAATACATAGTTTAATTTGGCAACCTCTTCTATGGTTGCTACTTTGCAGAATCCCGGTACATCTTCATAGGGCGAGGATAAGTCATCGCCCGTATTTCGCCAATTGTGATAAGTTCCTGCTATCAGTTCTATATCTTCGGGCGATAAATCCCTGTTTTTACGGTTAATCAAAAAGCCCATGTTTCGGGCATCTATAAAGAGTATCTCGTTTTCGCGTCCTTTGCGGTTACGCGACAAGAACCATAAACAAGCAGGGATTTGTGTATTTAAAAATAGTTTGGTGGGTAAGTTTACAATACAATCTACCAAACCTTTTTCTATCAATGCTTTTCGAATGTCGCCTTCGCCGGTTGTGTTAGTGGTTAATGAGCCTTTTGAAAGTACAAAACCGGCTTGTCCGGTTGGTGCTAAATGATAAAGGAAATGCTGAATCCAAGCATAGTTTGCATTGCCGGCCGGTGGTGTTAGTTGTTCACCCAATACTTTCCAGCGTGCATCATCGCGCAGCAGTTCCCCACTCCAGTCGCTATCGTTAAACGGTGGGTTGGCTATAATATAATCGGCTTTTAAGTCTTTGTGCAAGTCATTCAGAAATGAACCTTCATTGTTCCATTTCACATTGCTGCTATCGATTCCCCGAATAGAAAGGTTCATCTTTGCCAAACGCCAGGTTGTTTGGTTGCTCTCTTGCCCGTAAATTGAAATGCGATCTGTTGGGTTGAATTGCGAAGCTATACCTTGTCTTCCTGCGCCTTTTTTCTTGTAATAATCTTGATGCATGTTGATGAACTTTTCGCTTTGCACAAACATTCCGCCGCTACCACAACAAGGGTCAAATACTCGTCCTTCGTAAGGTTCAAGCATTTCAACCAATAATTTTACTACACTCTGAGGTGTGTAGAATTGACCACCTTTTTTTCCTTCGGATAAAGCAAATTCGCCCAAGAAGTATTCAAAAACCTGTCCCAATATATCTTTACTCTGTGCTTCTTTTGTTCCCAATGTGGCTGAACCAACCAAATTAACCAGACCACCTAAACTTGCTTTGTCCAATTTCTCTTGCGCAAATACTTTTGGTAAAACGCCACGTAATGAGGGATTGTCTTTTTCAATGGCATCCATCGCATCGTCAATGTCTTTGCCTATGGTTGGTTGTGTTGCTCTGCCTTGTATGTAGCTCCAACGAGCGGTGGCAGGAACAAAGAATACTTTATCTGCCAGATATTCATTTTTATCTTCGGGGTCAGCTCCATCACTTTTCTGAGCCAATAAATTTTGATATTGTTCTTCGAAAGCGTCGGATATATATTTCAGGAAAATTAAACCCAAAGCAACGTGTTTGTATTCAGCCGCATCCATATTTTTACGGAGTTTATCAGCTGCTTTCCAAAGTTTTACTTTCAAGGGTTCTTCTTGTTCTGTTTTTGCTGTTTTAGCCATTTAGTATTTTGTCTTTTTAATTTTCAATTCCCAAAGTTACATATTTCATTTAAATAAACTCATATGTCTGTTAAACAATTCTCTAACGCAAAGATACCATTACAAATCAAATTTAAGCTGATTACGTTAAGAAAACAGCCCTTCGGTATACTCCTTTTAGATAAGCGAAGGAATTGAGATTCTAAAGTACTGTATCCTGATGTCATAAAATACCCTCTCTTGTAGATAGAAACCTCATAGCCTAAATTAAAAACATGGGGATGTTGTGCATCACAACATCCCCATGTTCTGATATAGAACATCCCCATGTTTTCGTGCACAACATCCCCATGTTTTGAATCTTTGATACGTGCATTTTGCATGCAGAAAGCATATATCTTACTACCAATGCTTGTATATCTTTAGTGCAGAGGTTGATATCGATGCTTTTAAGTAAGATTGTAATCGTCGATGAAGCATCCGATTCGCACTAAGAATATGAATAATTCAGGCTAAACTGATAGTTTAACTTTGCCGAAAATTGATGGTTTTAAATTTGCTGATTACAACTGCAAAATAATATGATTTGGAATTGTGACCCACAGCTATTCTCGTTTCTGCCAATAAGATGGTATGGTTTGCTTTTTGGAGTAGGCTTTTTAATCAGTTTGTGGCTTTTTGATAAGATGTTGCATAAACAAGGAAATCAATTTCATCAAGAGATACCAAATAAATTCTTTCTGTTTGCTATTATAGGTGTTGTTTCGTGGTGATGTGTAACAGGTTTTGAATGGGAGAGTTCTGCTATTTCTACACAGATGATAAATGGAAAGTGGATATACTCGATGCGCGGGATGGGCATTTTGCGCCACCCCGCTCAGTTATATGAGAGCCTTTTTTATCTGTTTCTTTTTATTTCGGTTCTTTGTTGAATTTATCAAAGTAGAGTAAGTGGAACAAGAAAATAGATCTTTATTTTCTTAACCGTCCTCTAGCTATGAATAACAACACCATAACCGCTATCAAAATCAGTCCCAACGCCCCGTAAGCAATGCTTTCGGTAATGTGCAAACTCTTTGGATCGAAGCGCATCACAATCTCATGCTTGCCTGCCGGAACAGTCATAGCACGCAAGATATAATCGGCACGGGCTATCTTTGCCGGTTTACCGTCAATGGTAGCTTGCCAACCCGGATAGTATATTTCGGAGAAGATCACGATGCCGTCTTTGGGCGTAGAAACTTCGTACACCAGCTCGTTGGGTTCATAGCTCGTTAGGCGAATAGTAGAGAGTGAATCTTTGAATCCTTCGGTGGCTCCCTGTAGCTGTTCTTTGAATCGAGCATCGACAATGGCAGTAGTTTGCAGATCGGTATGCCCTACCGCATCAATCTCTTCATTGGCATTGGCTACGTACTCCACTTTATCTACAAACCAAGCATTGCCATAGGCGTAGGGGTTGAGGATAGGCACCGTCTGTCCTTGCTGTCCGGCAGGAAGGATAAAGTATTTCGTGTTGAGCATATTCAGCACGCGAAATTTGGAGGCATCTACGCTGTCCATCTCTCCGCCTGAGGTGGCTATCTCTTTGTACGCAGCTTGCATCTCGGGCGAGATGTGGTGGTTAATCATCTCTTGATAGCGTTGTAGCTTGGCTGCATGGTAACCGCCAATGCTCTTGTGCCAGTACGAGGTGTTGTTTTCATTGAACGTATTGCCGGCCAAGTTCAGCACGCGATAGTTGAGCGACTTGTCTTGAAGAATCTGCTCGTCGGCTGCTGTCTTTCGGAAGCTTTCGGTTTGTGCAGTTTTGGGCACGAACTGCTCGTCGTAGAGGTAACGCTTGTTGACGCTCCACATATCCACCAGACAGAGCACGGCAATAGCACCTACAGTCCACGATACGTTGATCTTGCGCGCGTTATAGGCCAGCAGCAGGAGCGTACCAATGGTAACAATGAGGAAGCTGCGCCACGCATCAGAGGTGAGCAGGTGCACGCGCATCTCTTCGAGGTTGGCGAGGATGGGAGCCAGTTGATCGGCAGGTATGCCGTTTTGCAGTGCTGCCATCTCTTGTGCCGGCACGAAAGCCGAGAAGAAGAGGCGGGGGGCAACGGCAAAGAGAAAGGCCAAGCCACCGGTCAGCCCGAAGCTGAGGTAGACGTACTTCATCTTCTCTTTGAGCAACTCGGGACGCGAGAAGATCTCTTTGAGGGTGAGCATGGCCAGCAGGGGGATGGTAAACTCGGCTATCACGAGGATGGACGACACGGCACGAAACTTGTTGTACATCGGCACGTAGTCGATGAAGAAGTCGGTGAGCCCCATGAAGTTTCTACCCCAAGCAAGTACGATAGAGAAGATAGTGGCACCCACCAAAGCCCATTTCATCGGCCCTTTAACAATGAAGCAGCCCAACAGGAAGAGCATCAGCACGAATGCGCCTACATACACAGGGCCGGAGGTCATGGGCTGATCGCCAAAATATTGTGTGAGTTGCGAATAGAGGCTCCCATACATTGGGTTGGCTTTCTCCATGGCTGTTTCGCTTTTCGAGAGGGGGATAGAGGCTCCACCTTTTACGTTGGGCACCAACAGGCTGAAGGTTTCGCCGATACCGTAGCTCCACTGCGTGATGTAGTCGCGGTTTAGTCCGCTACTGGTTTGCTCGGCAGCAGCTCCTTCGAACTTCAGTTCGCTTTTGCCGCGCATGGTCTCTTTGCTATATTCGTAGGTATGATATAAGTTTGAGGCGTTGACCGCTATGCCCACCAATCCGGCTATCACTAAAATGCCGCTGGCTTTGAAGAAGGCGGGTAGCTCTTTTTTGCGCCAAGCTTCCTCGAAGAATGCTCCGGCTATGAACAGCATCACGAATAGGAAATAGTACGACATCTGCACGTGGTTCGACTGTATCTGCATGGCCAGGAAGAGTGCCGTGAGAATAGCTCCAAAGAGGTATTTCTTTTTATAGACCAACACGATACCGGCTATCGTAGGCGGTATGTAGGCCAGTGTGACGAATTTCCAAATGTGTCCGGCGGCTATCAGGATGAAGAAGTAGGACGAGAAGGCCCAAACCACACCCCCCAATGCCGATAGCCAGGCAGACAACCCGAAAGCGCGCAGCAGGAGGTAAAAACCAAGCATCATCATAAATGCCAAGCCCACGTAGCTGGGTAGGTACAGGTGATACGCATCTTGTATTACTTGCAGCGGTTTGGTCGAATCGTAACTGGGAGACATCTGATAGGTAGGCATGCCCCCAAAGAGTGCGTTTGTCCACCGTGTACGTTCGCCGGTACGTTGCTGATACGCTACAGATTCTTGTCCGGCACCGGCACCGGCAGCAGTGTCGTGTTGAAAAAGAATACGATCTTCGATGTTGGCCGGGAAGAAATAGGCGAAAGAAAGGATTACAAATGCCAAGATGGCAATGAGGTCGGGAAGAAGCCTTTTGATGAAATTCATAAATCTCTCAATTATAATTAGTGTGGCAAAGATAGTGTTTATCAGCGAAAAACTGTACTTTTGCTTTTACAAAAGAAAAAGAGACATGAGAATTGGAGTGATAAGTGCCATGAGCACCGAGCATGCACAGCTGATCGGGCTGTTGGCGCACAAAGAGGAGAAGCGAGAGGGCGACTTTCGCTGGGTAGAGGGCGAGATGGGCGGTAATACGCTGATGCTGGTTCAATCGGGCATTGGAAAGGTGAATGCCGCTGTTGGCGCAATGGAGTTGATTCGCTGTTGCCGTCCCGACTGTGTAGTCAGTACCGGTGTGGCAGGAGGCATTGATGCCGCTCTCGACGTGATGGACGTTGCGGTAAGCAGTCAGATTGTATACCACGATGTGTGGTGTGGCGAAGGAAATGCTTACGGACAAGTACAAGGATTGCCTGCCGTTTTTCAAGGAGATGAACAGCTCGTTGAAAGCGCATTGAAATTGCAAACTCCGGTGAAGATTCATGCGGGGCTGATCTGTACGGGTGATCAATTTATTACTTCGCGCCAAGAGCTTGATCAGATCAAAGCAAAGTTCCCCGACGGACTGGCAGTCGATATGGAGTCGGGTGCCATTGCGCAGGTGTGCTACTTGCGACAGGTGCCGTTTCTAAGCTTTCGCATCATTAGCGACACGCCGGGTGTGAAAGAGCATAACCAACAGTATCAAGATTTCTGGGGCACCATGGCCGAGCGTTCGTTCAAGGTGACGCTGGCTTTTCTCTCGTCGTTAGATAAATCATATTCATCACATACAAAACCATTATTATGAAGAAAATACCAAGTTTTTCTATTGATCATATTCATCTGTTGCGCGGTATCTACGTATCACGCAAAGATAGTGTAGGCGGCGAAACGGTTACTACGTTTGACGTTCGCATGAAAGAACCCAATCGTGAACCCGCGCTGGGTCCGGGTGCGTTGCATACTATTGAACATTTGGCTGCCACGTACCTGCGCAACCATCCGGTATGGGCCGATCAGATTGTTTTTTGGGGTCCGATGGGCTGCCTTACCGGGAACTACTTCCTGATGAAAGGTGACTTAAGCTCGAAAGACATTGTAGAGCTGATGCAAGAGACGTTTCGTTTCATTGCCGAATACGAAGGCGAAGTGGCCGGAACAATCCCGATGGATTGTGGTAACTACCTGTTACACGACCTACCCATGGCCAAATGGGAGGCGGCTAAGTACCTGCATGAAGTGCTTGAGCAGATGACCGATACTAATTTGAATTATCCTGCGAAAGCCGAGTAAACTCAATTTATCAACGCGCATTGAAGTCGCTAAAGAGCAAATAGTATTGATGCTATGTTGCTCTTTTTTTAGTTAAGAATGTCTTCTTTTTGTAGCGTGATATAAAAAACAAACTATATTTGCAACAATATAAATGGATTATACAACAAAATAGAAAAAGGACAACTACACATGGATGATTATGAGCAAAAGACAAGGGAAGAACTGTTGATATTAGTAGCTGCACTAAAGGAAAAACTAAAAGAGGCTTCAGGTGAAGTTGCTTTGCTCACGAGTAAAATAGAGCTTAACTCATCTCTCGAAGCCAATCAAAAAAAGGTAGAGAGAGAACTGATAAATGCCCGCATTAAAGCTGAGGAGTCAGATCGGCTGAAGTCGGCTTTCTTGGCTAATATGAGTCACGAAATTCGTACTCCGTTGAATTCAATCGTCGGCTTTTCGCGCTTGGCCGTTGAAGCAACAGATGTGGCTGAGAAAAAACAATATGCCGAAATCGTGGAGAGTAATTCGGAGATATTGCTGAATCTGTTCACAGATATTCTGGATCTGTCAGCGCTGGAAGCCGGTATGCTCCGTTTTGTGATTGAGCCGGTTCGATTAGCTCATGTGTGCGAATCCGTGCTCTTGAAATATCGATACGCACTTCCGCAAGGGGTAAATCTGATTCTCGACAGTGTAGATCAGGATATAAGCGTTTATGGAGACAAAGAGCGCATCGCTCAACTATTAGATAATCTATTGAGTAATGCCTGTAAGTTTACGCAAAAAGGCGAGATTTGCTTCGGATTTGAGCATAAAGGCAACATGATTCAGTTCTATGTTCGGGATACCGGCATCGGTATTTCTCCGGAGAAGGCTTCTACTATTTTTAAAGGCTTTGGCAAAGTGAATGATTTTGTACGGGGAACTGGACTGGGTTTGACAATCTGTCGCATGCTGGTCAATAAAATGGGTGGGCGCATTTGGCTTCGATCAAAGTTGGGACACGGAACTACGTTCTACTTTACCTTACCGTGCCAAATCTAAAAAAAAGGGAGAATGGTCAATCGCTTCTCCTTGCTGCGTAACCATTCACCCCTTGCTATGCTTTTAAATGACCTGTACTCCCTGCTCTTTACAGAGTTTAAGCCCAAGTTCTTTTAGCTTAAACTTTTGTATTTTGCCACTTCCGGTCATTGGAAACTCGTCAATGAAGAATACGTGTTTCGGTATTTTGTAACGCGAAATCTTGTTTTTGCAAAAGTCGCGCACGTCCGATTCGTGCATCTTAACCCCTTCGTGCAGAATGATGAAGGCCCCTACAACCTCACCGTACCTTTGAGAAGGGATGCCAGCTATTTGTACATCCTTTACCCCTTCGAGCTTATATAAGAACTCCTCTATCTCGCGTGGATAGACGTTCTCGCCACCGCGAATAATCATATCTTTGATGCGTCCGGTAATGCGATAGTTACCCTCTTCGTCTTTAATGCCCAAATCGCCCGAGTGGAGGAAGCCGTTTGCGTCGATCACTTCGGCAGTAGCCTGCGCATTCTTATAATACCCTTTCATGGTGTTGTAACCGCGACTGCACATCTCTCCTTGTACGCCTGTGGGGCACTCTTCGCCCGTTTCGGGATCGATGACTTTGACCTCGGTGAACTCAAAGGCGTGTCCTACCGTGTTGCAACGTGCTTCGAAGGAGTCTTCGATACGCGTGGCTGTCATGCCCGGCGAAGTCTCGGTAAGCCCGTAAACGCTGGTTACCTTCATAAACATCTTTTCTTCAACTTGCTTCATCAGCTCTACCGGACACAATGCGCCCGCCATGATGCCTGTGCGCAGGCTCGACATGTCGAAGAGTTCGAACATGGGGTGGTGTAACTCGGCAATGAACATGGTGGGGACTCCGTAGAGTGCCGTGCAGCGTTCTTTATGAATGGAGGCTAATACCACCAAGGGGTCGAAACGCTCGACCATAACTTGTGTACAGCCATGTGTGAGGCAGTTCATGGTGGCTAGCACAACACCGAAGCAGTGAAACAGCGGCACGCAGCAACAAAGCTTATCGTCAGCCGTAAAGTTCATGTGTACACCGGTCAGGAATCCGTTGTTGCTGATGTTGTGGTGTGTGAGCATCACGCCTTTGGGAAAACCCGTAGTGCCCGAGGTGTACTGCATGTTCACCACATCATGGCAATCGACCTGACTTTTCAGGGTATTGAGGTGATCATCTGCTACATTATTGCCCAACAGCATAACCTCTGAGGTGTTATACATGCCTCGGTATTTCTCTTGCCCTATATAGATGATGTTCTTCAGGTGTGGGAAACGTTCGCTTTTTAGGTGACCGCGTTCACAAACTTTCAGTTCGGGCAGCATGGTGTAGGTCATCTGTACGAAGTCACTGTCCTTTTCTCCATTGACGATGCAAAGGGTGTGCAAGTCCGAGTTGTCGCAAAGATACTCCAACTCGGTTTGCTTGTAGTTGGTGTTCACAGTGACATACACTGCACCGATCTTGGCACATGCATATAATAAGGTAAGCCAATCGGGAACATTGGCTGCCCAGATGCCTACGTGTGTGTCTCGCTCTACTCCAATGGCGATGAGTCCTTTGGCCATGTCGTCGACTCGATCATTGAATTGCTTCCAAGTGAAGCGGAGGTTGCGATCCGAGTATACGATGTACTCTTTATCGGGTGTAACCTCGGCCCAGTGTTCTAGCCACTGACCGAGTGTTCTGTCGTGTAGTTGCATAAGAATGAATGATGATTCATTTAGATTGGTGTGTAAATAACGGCTAATATCTTTGCCGCTTGCCCTTCGTGTGCATGAACATGATGAGGTACAATCGAGTCATAGTAAATGCTGTCGCCCTCTTCGAGCAGGTAGGTGTCTTTGCCATAGCTGATCTCCATGATTCCTTCCATCACCATGATAAACTCTTCGCCCTCGTGTGAAGAGAGTACGAAGTCGTTATCGTGTGTTGGGGTAACGTCAATGATGAAGGGTTCCATGTGCCGATCGGCCTTCGACTTAGACAACGAGTGATACTCCATGTGCTTGCGCGAGTGGATGGCGTTGTTAGAGAAACTGATGGTGTCTTTTGCTTCCTTTCGGCGACAAACAACCGGACCATTCTCCTCTTGATCATCGAGAAAAGTGCCCAAACGCACTCCCAATACACGCGCTATCTTAATCAGGGGAGCGAGTGAGGGCAAATCGATGTTGTTTTCGATGCGCTCCACTTGTTCGATGGCCAGGCCTGAGCGCTGAGCTAACTCTTCGATAGTGATTGATTTGTTTTCGCGGAGGGCTTTGATTTTCTCTCCGACAATCTTGGTTGTATCCATATTTATAGATTTTATAGTCTAAATGGTTATGGTTTATTATAGACTAGGTGCAAAAATAATCAATTCTTTAGTTTGTAGCAACAATATGTGCAAAAAAGAAAGGCCTCCTTGTTATAAGGAAGCCTTTCTTTTTTGTAATTTGTAAGTAACAAATTACTTACGCAGACCCAATGCCTTAATGATAGCACGATATCTTGCAATATCGGTATCCATTAAGTAGTTTAGCAAGCGGCGACGCTTGGCAACTAACGTGGTTAGGGCTCTTTCTGTACTATAATCTTTTCTGTTGAGCTTCATGTGCTCTGTCAGGTGGGTAATACGGTATGAAAACAAAGCTATCTGGCCTTCAGATGAGCCAGTATCAGTGTTAGACTTTCCGTGAGTACCGAAGATTTCTTGCTTTTTAGCAGCGTCTAAATACATAATTCTTGGAATTTTTAATAAATAAGTATTTCTTTGAGGGTGCAAAGATAACCATTATCTTGATAACCCACAATGATTTGCAGGAAATTAATGGGAAGATAGCCCCTTTTCTAATCCTATTTTCGTACCTTTGCAGCAAATATACAGGTATTATATGCAAAACATTAGGAACATTGCAATTATTGCCCATGTTGACCATGGGAAAACGACTCTTGTCGATCGGATGCTTTTAGCGGGAAATTTGTTCCGCGATAGTCAATCAAGTGGTGAATTGATTCTGGATAACAATGACCTGGAGCGAGAGCGAGGAATTACCATTCTTTCTAAAAACGTTTCCATCAACTACAACGGAACTAAGATTAATATTATTGATACGCCGGGGCATAGTGACTTCGGGGGCGAGGTTGAGCGTGTGTTAAACATGGCCGATGGATGTATTCTGTTGGTCGATGCTTTTGAAGGACCGATGCCTCAGACTCGTTTCGTGCTGCAAAAGGCAATACAAATAGGCTTGAAGCCCATCGTTGTTATAAATAAGGTAGACAAACCTAACTGTCGCCCCGACGAGGTATACGAAATGGTATTCGACCTCATGTTTAGCCTTGATGCTTCAGAAGATCAGCTCAATTTTCCGGTCATCTATGGTTCGGCAAAAAATGGCTGGATGAGTACCGATTGGAAAGTGCCAACCGAAAACATCTTTCCATTGCTCGACTGCATTGTTGAAAACATCCCTGCACCCGTGCAGCTCGAAGGCACGCCTCAAATGTTGATTACCTCACTTGACTATTCCTCTTACACCGGGCGTATTGCTGTAGGTCGCATCCACAGGGGTACCCTGAAAGAGGGCATGAACGTATCTTTGGCTAAAAGAGACGGTCGCTTTGTGAAATCAAAGATTAAAGAGGTACATGTATTCGAAGGACTGGGTCGTATTAAAACGACCGAAGTAGTTTCGGGTGATATCTGTGCGTTGGTAGGTATCGAGGGTTTTGATATCGGTGATACCATCTGCGATTACGAACATCCGGAAGCATTGCCAACCATTTCCATTGATGAACCAACGATGAGCATGCTTATTGCCATCAATGATTCTCCTTTCTACGGCAGAGACGGTAAGTTTGTAACCAGCCGTCACATCCATGATCGATTGATGAAGGAGTTGGATAAGAACCTGGCACTGCGTGTGAGCAAGAGTGTGGAAGACGGAAAATGGATTGTATCGGGTCGTGGTGTACTCCACTTGTCGGTGCTTATCGAAACCATGCGTCGCGAAGGATACGAATTGCAAGTGGGACAGCCACAGGTGATCTACAAAGAGATTGACGGAAAGAAATGTGAGCCTATCGAAGAGCTTACCATCAATGTTCCCGAAGAGTATTCGAGCCGAATCATTGATATGGTTACCCGTCGTAAGGGCGAAATGGTAATGATGGAAAATACAGGCGAGCGCATCAACCTCGAATTTGATATGCCTTCACGCGGTATTATCGGGCTTCGTACCAATGTGCTGACTGCTTCGGCCGGCGAGGCCATCATGGCTCACCGCTTCAAAGAGTATCAACCCCACAAAGGTGAAATCGAAAGACGTATGAATGGCTCTATCGTAGCGATGGAAGCAGGTACTGCTTTTGCTTATGCGATCGACAAACTTCAAGATCGCGGTAGGTTCTTTATCTTCCCACAAGACGAGGTTTATGCCGGACAAGTAGTAGGCGAGCACTCGCACGACAAAGACTTGGTGGTAAACGTTACGAAATCGAAGAAAATGAGTAATATGCGTGCTTCGGGTTCCGACGACAAGGCTCGTTTGATTCCACCCGTGCAATTCTCGCTCGAGGAAGCATTGGAGTATATCAAAGGTGACGAGTATGTAGAGGTTACCCCTAAGGCCATGCGTATGCGTAAAATAATTCTGGATGAGAATGAACGTAAGCGTTCGGGCAAGAACTAATAGCTGATTGCTCGATAACAAATAAACAGAGTGAAGCCCGGTAAACATTCAAGTTTGCCGGGCTTCATTGCTCTTACTTAGCAGCTATTGTATCAGTATACACATAGATATATTGAGGGTTGATTCATAGTTATTGAAACATAGCTGTTTGTTCGAAAAGAGAAAGGGTGGTTCCGAATACTCGGAACCACCCTTTTAACTATCTAATGGATGTAGATTAGATCTGTGGACCAGCTGAGATCAATGCTTTAGCAGCATCGTTATCGCAGTATTGCTCGAAGTTCTCGATGTACATACCAGCCAACTTAGTTGCTTTGGTTTCCCATTCTTTCACGTCAGCATAAGTTTCGCGTGGGTCAAGGATACCTTCTGATACGTTGTTCAATGCCTTAGGAGCAGTAAGGTTCATGATCGGAATGTGTACTTTTTCTGCAGTCTCGATAGAACCGTCGATGATTGCGTCGATGATTGCACGCGTGTCTTTAATAGAGATACGCTTGCCTGTACCGTTCCAGCCTGTGTTTACCAAATAAGCTTTCGCTCCGTGCTCGTGCATTTTTGATACCAATGTCTTGGCATACATGGTTGGGTGCAGCGTCAAGAACGCTTCGCCAAATGCAGGAGAGAATGATGGAACGGGCTCAGTGATACCGCGCTCTGTACCTGCCAACTTTGAGGTGAAACCGCAAAGGAAGTGGTATTGAGCTTGCTTCTCGTCAAGGATAGATACCGGAGGCAATACACCGAATGCATCAGCCGATAGGTAAATGATCTTCTTAGCGTGACCTGCCTTTGAAGGAAGAACGATCTTATTGATGAAATAGATAGGGTAAGATACACGAGTGTTCTCGGTCTTAGATCCATCGGCGTAGTCTACGCTTCCATCAGGACGTACCGTTACGTTCTCTAATAAAGCATCGCGACGGATAGCTCTCCAGATGTCCGGCTCGTTCTCTTCGCTCAGGTCGATTACCTTTGCATAGCAACCACCTTCGTAGTTAAATACGCCGTTATCATCCCAACCGTGCTCATCGTCACCAATCAAGTAACGTTTTGGGTCGGCCGAAAGGGTAGTTTTACCTGTTCCAGACAAGCCGAAGAATACAGCTACGTCACCATCTTCGCCTACGTTGGCCGAGCAGTGCATAGAAGCCATGCCTCTCAAAGGCAGGTAGTAGTTTTGCATCGCAAACATACCCTTCTTCATCTCACCACCGTACCAAGTACCACCGATGATTTGCATTTTTTCTGTCAAGTTGAAGCAAACGAATACTTCTGAGTTCAAACCTTGCTCTTTCCAGTTCGGGTTTACCGTCTTAGAAGAGTTCAGTACCACGAAATCGGGTTCGCCGTAGTTGTTCAGATCGTGGTTAGAAGGACGCATGAACATGTTCGTCACGAAGTGTGCCTGCCAGGCTACTTCCATGATGAAGCGTACTTTCAGACGCGTGTTTTCGTTAGCTCCACAGTAAGTGTCTACTACATACAGTTTCTTAGAAGAAGAAAGTTGTTTCAGTGACAATGCTTTCAAGTCATTCCAGATTTCTGTAGAAACTGGCTTGTTGATTGTACCATCCCACCAGATTGTATCTTCTGAGGTAGCATCTTTTACAATATATCTATCTTTAGGAGAACGACCGGTAAACTTGCCTGTATCCACTGCAACTGCACCGGTGTTTGTCAAAACACCTCTTTCAAAACCTACGTTTGCAGGATTGGTTTCATCTTTGAACAGCTGTTCATACGAAGGGTTGTGTACGATCTCAAAATCGCCTACGATACCGTACTTGCTTAAATCTAAATTTGCCATTTTACTTTTGAATTAATTTAAAATTGGGTATGTTTTTATTATTCTCTTTTTCTACTTGTTCCTTGAGAGGGGTGCTTTTGAGCGGCTCTTTCTTATCGAGTACAAAAATAGCACTTTCTTTGGAAACGCGCACGGTATTAGAGAAAAATTTCTCTAATCACTTCTCTTTTATAAATCAATAACAATATCTGCTAACTGAATGTTGCAAATTGGAAGATTATCACTTACTTTGCAACAGCAATGAGCTAATGTGCCGGCAGGACGGTATGACTTTTACAACCCATAATTGAAGATGAAGATAATTAATTTTAGCGAAACGAACTCTATTCTCAATCAGTATGTAGCTGAAATCAGAGATGTAGAAGTTCACAAGGATCGTTTGCGCTTTCGCCGCAACATCGAACGAATCGGTGAGGTGATGGCTTATGAAATAAGCAAATCGTTCGCTTACTCTGTGAAGAACGTTCAGACACCGCTGGGGATAGCTCCGGTTAGTACCCCCGACAATCAGTTGGTCATTAGCACCATCTTGCGTGCGGGTCTTCCTTTTCATCAAGGTTTTCTCAGTTATTTTGATAATGCAGAGAACGCTTTTGTCTCTGCGTACCGCAAGTATAAAGATACGTTGAAGTTTGATATACACATTGAGTATATTGCTTCTCCTCGTATCGATGGAAAAACATTGATTATTACCGATCCGATGTTGGCTACCGGTGGCAGCATGGAGTTGAGCTACCACGCTATGCTTACCAAAGGAGAACCTGCGGAGGTTCATGTAGTGGCCATCATTGCCAGCCAGCAGGCTGTCGATCATATTGCGCATGTTTTCCCCCAGGCCAAAACAACCATCTGGTGTGCGGCTATTGATCCTGAGCTCGATTCTCATTCATATATCGTTCCGGGTTTGGGCGATGCAGGCGATTTAGCTTACGGCGAAAAAGAGTAATTGCCTAGGCAAAAAAGAGTTACTGCCTATAGAAGCAAAAAAAGGCCGCTTTCACCCTTGATTCAGTTTACGATAAACGGGATCAAGAGTGAAAGCGGCCTTTTAGGGATGGAGTACTCTTTTAGAATGGAGTGCGCTTTTTGAATAAAGTGATCTTTTAGAATGAATGGGTGATGTGCGTTACTTCACTTCCCAAGTTTCGTTCGTCAACAGCAACTCGCTGAAGTTATGGTATCTCTTTTTGGCTTGCACCTCTTCAATTTGTGCGATAAGAGCATCATTGTAGGTAGGCGCATCCACGTTGCGTATTACGCCCAGCGCAATGGGGAAGTCGGGTCCCTCCATCAAGGCGAGCTTTAGTTGCAACGTATTGTCTTCACACTGTGCATCGTGAATCAAGATGTCGCTCTCTGTAATTCCGTTTTCGCCCAGTTTTACTACCTTCAAGCCGAAGCCCTCTTGCATCAATCCGAATTCGCGACTCTGACCAAAGAGCATGGGCTTGCCTTGCTCCAAGTAGATGGCATTCTTTGATCGCCCCTCTTTCGTGGCTACCGATTCGTGAGTACCATCGTTAAAGATCACGCAGTTTTGAAGCACCTCAACCACCGAAGCTCCTCTGTGCCCGGCGGCTGCTTTCAGTACTTCAATGGAGGGTGCACTATCTACAGCAATGCAACGGGCAAAGAAGCGTCCGCGAGCACCAAAAGCCAACTCGGCCGGGCGGAAGGGATCTTCTACAGTACCGTAGGGTGATGATTTGGTAACGAGGCCGCGCTCGGAGGTAGGAGAGTACTGGCCTTTGGTTAAACCATAAACGCGGTTGTTTAACAAAACCATATTCATGTCGACGTTGCGACGTATGGCGTGAATGAAGTGATTGCCTCCAATAGCTAGTCCGTCACCGTCGCCCGATATTTGCCAGATGGTTAGTTCCGGGTTGGCCACTTTGGTGCCGGTGGCTACAGCAGCTGCCCGGCCGTGAATGGTATGAAATCCATACGTGTTCACGTAATAGGGTAAACGAGAGGAACAACCGATGCCCGAAATAACGGCTGTGTTGTGTGGCGCAACGCCTATCTCGGCCATGGCTCTGTGCAGCGAGTTCAAGAATGCATGATCGCCACATCCCGGACACCAGCGGGGTTGTCCAAATTTAAAATCTTTAGCTGTATATACTGTTTCGCTCATCTCTTTATTCCTCCAATAATTTAGTGAATGCATCTACAAGTTCTCTGGTTACGAAAGGCTGACCCTTTACTTGGTTGAATTGACTTACAGTTAAACCGGGTATCTGCATGCGCAAGTATCCGGCAAACTGTCCCAGATTTTGCTCGGCCACCACCACTTTCTTGTATTTTCTCAAGACCTCTGCCGTGTTTAGGGGTAGTGGGTTGATGTACTGGAAGTGAGCCAATGCTACCTTTTTACCGTGTCGGCGCATATAGTCCATCGCCAAGTATAGGTGTCCGTATGTGCCACCCCATCCTACAATCAGCAGATCGGCATCGTCTGCGTCTCCTTGTACTTCGACAAGAGGGATGCTGTTGGCTATTTTAGCTACTTTAGCCTGGCGCAACAGTGTCATTTTATGGTGATTCTCGGGGTCTGTAGAGATGACTCCCGTTTCGTTGCTCTTTTCTAAACCACCGATGCGGTGCATAAAGCCTTCTGTTCCGGGTATAGCCCAGTAGCGCACGCCCGTCTCTTCGTTCCGTTGAAACGGAGTCCATGTTTCGGCCATGTCGGGAGTTACGTAAGGTGGGTTAATGGCGGGATAGGTTGCCAAGTCGGGTAACTTCCAAGCTGCCGATCCGTTGGCAATAAAGGCATCGGTTAGCAACACCACCGGCGTCATGTGCTCCACTGCGATCTTGGCAGCCATGTAGGCGGCGTCGAAGCAGTTGGTGGGAGAGGTTGCAGCGATAACGGGCATCGGGCTTTCACCGTTGCGCCCGTAGAGCGCTTGAAACAAGTCGGTTTGTTCTGACTTCGTAGGCAAACCGGTCGAAGGTCCGCCACGTTGTACATTGATAACAACCAAGGGAAGTTCGGCAATAACAGCCAAGTTCATCGCTTCGCTCTTGAGGCAAACACCGGGGCCCGAGGTAGTGGTCACAGCCAGTGCACCGGCAAAAGCGGCACCTACGGCCGAGGCACATCCGGCTATCTCATCTTCGCACTGCACGGTTTTAATGCCTAGCGATTTGTGCTTGGCCAGTTCGTGCAAGATATCGGTAGCAGGCGTAATGGGGTATGATCCTAAATAAAGCTCTAACCCCGATTTCTCGGCTGCGGCAATCAGTCCGTAAGCGGTGGCCTTGTTGCCGTTGATGTCGGTATAGAGTCCTTTCGCTTTTGGTGTTTTGCTTTCTATCTTATAGGTAGAGGTTGAGGCGTGTGTATTGGCGCCGTAGTTATATCCGTCGTTCAATACTTTGATGTTGGCCTCGGCTATGTCGGGGATCTTGGCAAATTTGGTGCGAATCATGGTTTCGGCTATGCTGAGGTTGCGGTTGAATAACCAGCAAACCAGTCCTAACGCAAACATATTCTTGCAACGCAAGATGGCTTTGTTGTCCAGTCCCGAATCTTTCAGACTCTCTTTGCACATGGACGAGATGGGCACTTCAAGCACATCGTTCTTGATGTTGAGCTCTTCGAACGGATTGTCTGTGATGAATTTCGCTTTCTCCAAGTCCTTTGCCTCGAAAGCGTCTCTATCGGTGATGATAAGCGCATGAGGCTTACAAAACTTCACCTGCGTTTTGAGTGCAGAGGGGTTCATTGCCACCAATACGTCGCAATGGTCGCCCGGAGTGAAGATACGGTTTGCACCAATATGTACTTGAAAGCCGGAAACGCCCGTCAGTGATCCTTGCGGAGCGCGGATATCTGCCGGATAGTCAGGGAATGTACAGATATCATTGCCTACCGTTGCCGACACGTTAGAGAAGATGTTGCCCGCCAGCTGCATGCCGTCGCCAGAGTCTCCGGAGAAGCGCACGACCACTTGCTCCAATTCTTTAACCATCATTTCGTCTGCCATAATTATATAACGCTATTAAAATTAAGTATCAACCTTCATCCCTCTACGTTTGTTCAATCCTGTTGAAAGGCACCTTTCTAAGGCGTAGGAGTAATGCAGGAGATAGGCAAAGGTCGTAAAGTTATGCGACTTAGCAAAATCTTTTTCAATGAATCTATTGTGCACTAACAAAAGAATTGTATTCATGCGCCATTCGGGCTGTTTGTGTAAGCAAAGTCCTCCATATCACCCGCTTTTGAGCATTATCGTTAACATATTGCTATCTGCTTTAGAATGGTCGTTTGACTAATTGTTTGCTTGTGTTCGTTATTTGCAGATATCTGTATTCGTTTTGGGGCGAATGTCTTTCATAACTCTGCTCTATGGTTCTGTTTGTTGACTTCAATAACAGGTTCTTTGGTTTCCTCCTCTTCACTTGCTTCTCTTGGCATAAAACTACGGGTTCCGTCTTGTCAAATCGGCAGAATAGATTATCTTTGCAACCGAAAACAGGGTCCCGTAGTTCAACGGATAGAATAGAAGTTTCCTAAACTTTAGATAGGGGTTCGATTCCCCTCGGGACTACTAAAAAAGCCTCCTTCGCACCGTAGTGCAAAGGAGGCTTTTTTTTATATTGTATAGTAAGGCTTACCCTTCAGTTACAGCGGCAACTCCTTTTTTTCTGTTCATCATCAGATAAGCAATAGGAGAAGCGATAAACAAAGAAGAGAGTGTACCAATAACCACACCCAGAATCATGGCGAAGGCGAAGCTGCGGATAGAGTCACCACCAAGGATGAAGATACACAGCAGCACGATCAATGTACTTAGCGAAGTATTGATGGTACGAGCCAGCGTAGTATTCAGCGAGTCGTTAAACAACTGATACTTGTTGCGCTTAGGATACAGACCGAAGAATTCGCGTACACGGTCAAAGATTACCACCTTGTCATTGATCGAGTAACCGATAGCCGTTAGGATGGCACCGATAAACGTCTGGTCAATTTCCAACGAGAAAGGAACGATACCCCACAACAAGGAGTATGCGCCGATAATCATCATGGTGTCACAACCCAAGGCTACTACCGAACCCACACTGTAAGCAATGTTGCGGAAACGGATAAGGATGTATAAGCCGATAGCAAACAGAGCCAATACAACCGACCAGATGGCCGATGTCTTGATGTCGTCGGCAATACTTGGACCCACCTTCTGCGAACTCACAATGCTACCACCCGTGTGGTTGTCGCGGTCGATAAACGTAGCTAGTGAAATATTCTGCGTCAGCAAGGGTTTCAAGGTTTCATATAAGAAAGCCTCAATCTCAGAGTCAACGTTGCTGCCATCTTCTGCAATGCGGTAGTTGGTGCTGATACGAACCGTTTTTTTGTCGGTACCAATAGCAATAACGCTTACATTAGATTCGCCAAACTTCTCGGCAATGAGTTCGCGTACTTGTTCGGGCTCTACGGGTTGTTCAAATTGAACCTTGAAGTTGCGTCCACCGGTGAAGTCGATGCTCTGGCTCAAACCGCGAATAGCGAACGAGCCGATGCAAATAACCAAGATGGCACCTGTAACGGTGAACCATTTCTTGTTGCCACCCACGAAGTCGAAGTTAGTGTTAACAAATAGCTTGCGCGATATCTTCGAAGTGAACGTAAGGTTCAGCAGCTTGTCTTTGTTCATAAAGTGCTCGTAAACCAAGCGAGTCATGAATACAGCGGTAAAGAACGAACAAAGGATACCGATGATTAGGGTCGTAGCAAAACCACGGATAGGACCTGTACCGAAGTAAAACAGGATTACACCGGTGATGATCGACGTTAAGTTAGAGTCAAAGATAGCCGAGAAAGCGTTAGAGTAACCGTCGGCCAATGCCTTCTTTACTCCCTTGCCGCTACGAAGCTCTTCTTTTGTACGCTCGTAAATCAGTACGTTCGCATCGACCGCCATACCCAGTGAGAGCACCATACCGGCAATACCCGACATGGTCAGTGCTGCCTGGAAGGAGGAGAGAATACCCAGCGTAAAGAAGAAGTTCAAGAACAGCGCACTGTTGGCAATCATACCCGGTATGAAGCCATACATGCTGCACATGAACACCATCAGTACGATCAGTGCTACCACAAACGAGAAGATACCCGCGTTGATAGACTCTTGTCCCAAGGATGGGCCGATGATGTCTTCTTGAACAATGTGTGCAGGAGCGGGCATTTTACCCGACTTCAACACGTTGGCCAAGTCCTTTGATTGTTCGGGGGTGAAGTTACCAGTGATTTGTGAGTTACCCCCTGTAATCTCTGTATTTACGTTCGGAGCTGAGTATACATAGTTATCTAGTACGATAGCGATCGCTTTGCCAATGTTTTGCTTCGTCAACTGTGCCCAGCGGCGTGCGCCGTCCGAGTTCATCGACATGCTCACCGAAGGCTTGCCATATTGGTCGAATTCGTCCTTTGCATCCGTTACCACATCGCCTTCGAGCGGTGCTTTACCGTTGCGTTCAGTTGCTTTGATGGCATATAGTTCGAACGTTTGTCCTTTAGGGTCAAGGTCTGAACCATAAACACCCCATTTCAAACGAAGGTCTTTGGGCAATTCAGCCAATACCTCAGCCGAGGCCAGGTACCTGTTGATTTCGGCTGTATCTTTATAGTTCGCATAACCTACTGTGGGGCCTTGTGCGTTGGGGCTCAACTGAAGGATAGCCAACAAAGGGTGTTCCTTTTTGATTTGTTCCATGTTTACCGCTGTGCTCTCAGCTTTCTTCTCGCCACTTAGTGCGGCAGCCAGGCTGTCGGCAGCGCTGATGCTCTTGGCCGGTGTGGCTTGGGCAGTCAATGCGGTAGCAGCAGTGTCAGTAGCTACAGAGTCGTTGGCAGGTGTTGTGTTTGACAACACAGCACGCAGACGTGCGTCGGCCGTTTGCAAGAAAGGAGTGATCTCTTTGGCGCTGTATGTTTCCCAGAATTCGAGATTGGCCGAACCTTGCAGCAGTTTTCTCACACGTTCGGGTTCTTTGATACCCGGAAGTTCCACCATGATACGTCCCATCTTGTCTTCCAAGCTCTGGATGTTGGGTTGAACCACACCGAAGCGGTCGATACGCGTACGCAACACGTTATACGAGTTGGCAACGGCTACTTTAATTTCTTCTCTCAATACTTTCTCAACGTCAGCATCGGTCGATTTCTGTGTCACTTTGTCTTTCAGCTGTTGTGTAGCGAAGAGTTCAGAGAGTTTGGCTCCGGGCGCAATTTTGTGATATTCTTTCACAAAAAGCGTAACGAAATCGTCTTGACTGTTGTTCGATTGTTTGGCCGCGTTGGCAATAGCTGTGTTGAAAGCCTCGTCTTGCTTGTTGTCTGCCAGTGCTTTTACCACTTCGGGGATAGACACTTCAAGGATAACGTTCATACCACCCTTAAGGTCGAGCCCTAAGCTAATTTCCATTTCACGAGCCTGTTTCAGCGTGTAGTTACCCAACCAGACTTTCGTGTTAGCGAGTGAGTCGAGGTAGTCTTGTTCTACTTTCAAATCGCCTTTCGCATACTCTTTTGCCTTACTGTTGTAATGGCGAGTAACGAAGGAGAAGGAGAGGTAGAACACGCAAACCAGCGTGAGTAATACCGCAAAAACCTTAACAAATCCTTTGTTTTGCATTGTACTTTAAATTTATATGATTACTTTTTTAATTAATTTCTGTCGCACAATTTAATCCTGTTGCACAGCTGTTGCGCATCTGCTGCACCTATATAAGCGTGCAAATATAGTTTTTTTTTCACATTCAGAAGCTATTGAGGGGCAAATATTTGAACGTTAGTGAGATTTTATCAAAAAAGGTTTCGCTTCGCCAAGCCTACTTCTGATGTTTTCTTACCCTTACGGTTCGATGAGTCTCTTTTTTGTCAAGAGCAGATTTATGAATTATTAACTCGATTACAGCCTTGCCGTGCGTTGTTGGCGAGGCACCGGGACTTCGATCGAGTGACATACTCACTTGGGTCGAAAGGAATACGCTCTTTGCCCGAAACAAACCGTTGCTTCGAGGCCGATGAACGGTTCATTCGCGCCCAATGAACGGTTCATTTGGCGCGAATGCACCGTTCATTTCGAGCGAATGCACCCTGCTTGAAGCGTTTTGGCAACGAAGGGTACAAAAAAAGGAGAGGGCAGCAGCTCTCTCCTTCTAAGGTTGTTTTATCTGAATCTATTATAGGATTACGAAGACAAATATAGTATTTTTTTCACCCAAAGTCAAGTGTTTGAGCAAAAAACTTGCCGCTCGGCAGTTAAAAATTTACCGTTCAGTCGGCAACTCATTACTTCATTCCTCGGTTCTTCAGCATTGGCTCCAGTTGAGGCTCGGCTCCACGGAAGTTTCTGTACAGTACCATCGGCTCTTCGCTGTCTCCTTTTTCGAGCACATTGCTGCGGAAGCGGCGGGCGGTCTCTTGGTCGAAGATGCCGTTTTCGCGGAAGGCTTCGAAGGCATCATTGTCGAGCACGTTGGCCCACAGGTAGCTGTAGTACCCTGCAGCATAGCCACCAATGATGTGGTTGAAGTAGGTGGTGCGGTAGCGCGGAGCGATGGCAGCGATAAGTCCCAGTTTGTCCATCGCTTCTTTTTCGTAGGTCACTACGTCAAGGTTCTTTACATCTTTGAGGTTGTGCAGGTTCATATCGAGTATGGCGGCGGCCAAGAGCTCGGTGGTCATGAATCCTTGGTTGAAGGTTTTTTGGCTCAGAATCTTTGTGATGAGGCTGTCGGGAATCACCTCGCCTGTTTGGTAATGCTTGGCATACATCTTGAGTACTTCGGGTTCGGTAGCCCAGTGTTCGTAGATTTGCGAGGGCAGTTCCACGAAATCGCGCACTACGCTGGTTCCCGAAACGCCCTTGTAGTTGCATTTGGTAAGCAGTCCGTGCAGTCCGTGACCGAACTCGTGAAACAGCGTCTCTACCTCGTCCATGGTGAGTAGCGACGGGGTGTCGCCTACGGGTTTGGTAAAGCTACCCACGTTGCACACCAGCGGGCGGATGTCGCCTTGCTGATCGCGGTAGTTACTCATCCATGCACCACCTCCTTTGCCGGGGCGAGGAAAGTAGTCTACATAGAAGATGCCCAGTTGCGAACCATCGGCATCTTTCACCTCAAACACCTCTACATCGGGGTGATAAGTGGGGATGCCCTGCAATTTGGTCAGTGTAATGCCGAAGAGCTTGTTGGCTACCGCAAAGGCGCCTTCGCGTACATTCTCCAGTTTAAAGTAAGGCTTGGTCTCCTCTTCATCGAGGTTGTACTTCTCTTTGCGCAGTTTCTCGGTGTAGTACCACCAGTCCCACGCTTCGAGCTTCTCGCCTTTGCCCTCTTTATCCATCAGCTGTTGCAGCTCGGCTGCTTCGGCTTTGGCTTTGGGTAGCGCGTAGCTCCACAGGTTGTTGAGGAAGCTCATCACTGTGTCGGCGTTCTTGGCCATGGTTTCGTCGAGCACGAAGTTCGAATAGCAGTCAAAGCCCAGCAGGTTCGCCTTCTCCAAGCGGAGGCTGACTACCTGCGTGATGATCTGCTTGTTGTTGTTCTTGTTGTCGTTATTGCCCCGATTGATGTAAGCTGTATAAAGTTTCTCGCGTAAGGGGCGGTTGGCAGCGTATTGCAGAAAGGGCAGACGGCTGGCGTTGTGCAGGGTAAACATCCACTTGCCGGGCTGTCCGGCCGCTTTCGCCTCCTCGGCTGCACTTTGGCGCACGCCTTCGGGCAGTCCGGCCAAATCGGCCTCTTGGTCGATGAACAGCTTAAAGTCGTTGTTCTCGTTCAAGATGTTGTTGCTGAAGGTGAGCCCCAGCGTAGAGAGCTCTTTGTTGATTTGGCGCAGGCGAGTTTGCTCCTCGGCGTTGAGGTTGGCGCCCGAGCGCACAAAGCTCTTATAGGTTTTGTCGAGCAGGCGTTTCTGCTCGGTGCTCAGGTGTAGCGAATCTTTCTGCTCGTAAACGGCCTTTACCTTTTTAAACAGCTCCGCGTTAAGCGAAAGGTTATCGCTGTGCTCTGAGAGCACCGGGGCGAGCTTCATCGAAAGTGCGGTGAGCGAATCGGTGGTTTCGGCCTCGGTCATGTTAAAGAAGATGGCCGAGACACGGCTGAGGATAGGCGAACTGTTGTCCAGCGCTGCGATGGTGTTATCGAAAGTGGGCTTGTCGCTGTTCTCGACGATCGCTTTGATGCATTGGTTCTGTTCCTCGATGCCTTTGATAAAAGCAGGTTCGTAATGTTCCAGCTTTATTTTATCGAAAGGCGGAACACCATACTGGGTTTCAAACTCGGTGAAGAAAGGGTTGCTTTCGCTTTTGGTGGCACAGGAGTACATCATACAGCTTGCTGCTAAAATAATTACGGTTCTTTTCAGTGTAATCATGGGGTCGGTTATTTAGTTTATCTGAATATTGCACCAGATGGGGTAGTGGTCTGAACTGTCAATCGAACGGTCGACCGTACAGTTATAAGCTTTCATGTTCTTACTTATCAGTATGTTGTCTATCCGAAAGTAAAATTTGTTTTGGTTATACGAGATGCCTAATCCGCGCCCCGACTCGGTGAAGGCGTCCTTCAATTCTTGGGCGATAACGCGGTGCGCGTACGAGATGGGGCTGTCGTTAAAATCGCCACAAACAATGATGTAAGCATGAGGCGATTCAGCCACTTCACGGGCAATGGCATCGGCCTGTTTGGAACGGATGGCAGAGGCCTCGGCCAACTTCTTGATAAACAATCGGGCGCCCGACTTTACTTTGCTTGCATCGGGAGCTTTGATCATCGACTCGTAGATCACTTTGTCCTCTTTGGTTAGCTTGTTCGACTCTAGGTGGTTGTTAATCACCATCAGCGTGTCGTTGTTCACCTTGATTTCATACTTCACCGATCCGTTGTAATCGCTTTCGTAAGCAATCTCACGCGAGGAAAGGATGGGGTATTTCGAGTAGCAGGCTATCTGATTGCCCCCCTTTTCTCCGATCTGCCGAACGTTTCGGTAGGGGTAGGCCTTCATCGCCTTGCGGATCTCTTTGTCGCTTAGATGCGCTTTGTTGTTCTCCGAAACGGCGTACTCTTGCAGGCAAACAATGTCGGCATCGAGCTGCTGAATGTACGTCAGGATATCGTTTTCACCGTCTCTCTTTTCGAGGTGGTTAAAGGCCATAATGTTGTACGAAAGTACCTTCAAACTACTTTCGGGGGGGGAAGCGTGAAAATTCATCGGCAGGTAGGTCTGTATCTGAGGATAGCAGAGTATAAAACCCAGCAGGGGCAACAGTGTGTACTTGTAGCGCACAATGAGCCAAAAGACCAGAAAGCATAAGTTGATGAGTAGAAAGACAGGAAAGGTGAGGCCCATACACGACTCGATGGGGTGCACCGCCGGATGGATGTATGGGCTATAGGCGGTCAGTAGAAGCATCCCTACAAAGAGTGCATTGGTAGCCAAAAGCAAATAAGAGAAAACCTTACTGATGTGTTTCATTCGTTATTTTTTGCTTGCGTCGAACAAGCTTTTCTTCTCTGCTGTTGTTAAACTCTCGTAACCCGATTTCTTTAACTTCTCCAGTATATGGTCTACTTCGTCCGATTGCGCCTTTTTGCGCGCGTTGTAGTCGTAATCTTTGGCGTGGTGCGTGCTGCCGTAGTGCACTTTCATCTTTGGCTTACGCCTCCAAGTTTTCTTCTCGAACAGGGAGCTGAGTGCATCGAGTGTCTTGTTTATCCACGAAGTGATATCGCGACCTTTGCTCAGACCGGCTGCAAACCAGAGACCTGCCAGTGCACCACCCAGGTGGGCCAGGTGTCCGCCGGCATTGGCCGAAGTGATGAACAGTAAATCGCTCAACACCACAATCAGTGCCAAGTACTTCAAACGAATGGCTCCGAACAGCAGCAAACGTACCGCATAGTTGGGCTCGCGGTAGGCCGTGGCCACCACGATGGCCAGCACCGAAGCCGAGGCGCCCACCATGGTGGAGTGTGCAACCATCGGAGCGAAATAGGGAAATACGTTGTATGATACCATGTAGAGCACACCGCCAAGAATCCCGCCAAGAACGTAGAGCCCTCGCAAGTGCTTGGCCGAAAAGAATGAGAGGAAGAGCTGACCGAACCAATAGAGCCACAGCATGTTGAACAAGATGTGCATGAAGCCGGCATGCATAAACATATAGGTAAACAGCGACCAAGGCTGCTCGATAAGCCGAAAGAACGAAGCCGGAAGTGCCAGCAGTTCAAACAAATCGGCTGCACTGCGGTTAAATAACTGCAACAGGATGGTAATCAGTGTGGTGCTTAGAAACACAGCCACATTGATGTATATCAGTTGGATAAAGATGTTCCCCCTGCGGAACGACTCTTTGAGATCAGCTATAATATGTGCCATTGCGGTTTCCTTTTTTTCTCCAATACATAATCAATATAAAGCCAAAGATCATACCGCCCAAGTGAGCAAAGTGTGCTACATTGTCACCGGGATTGTTGGCTAAACCCGAATAGAGCTCGAGGAGCGCATACCCTATCACAAAATACTTGGCCTTGATGGGGAAAGGAAGCGGAAAGATGAACATCTGCTGGTTGGGAAACAGCATACCAAAAGCCAACAGAATGGCATATACCGCGCCCGAAGCACCAACGGTAGTCATCAGGTTGAGGTACTCGCCCATCGGAATAATGCCCATGCCGGTGTTTACACTGCCAAAGGTAGAGAGCACGGTTTCGTAATGGATGTACTGCACCAGCTCTTGAATCAAGCCTGCACCCACACCACAAACGATGTAATAGAACAAGAAGCGACGTGGCCCCCACACCTGCTCCAGAATGCGACCGAACATCCATACGGCAAACATATTAAAGAAGATATGCGTCCAACTGGCGTGCATAAACATGTAGGTGAACAACTGCGCCGGATTAAAGTTATCGGCCAGAAAGAAATGGAGTCCTAAATAATTCGCCAAATCAATGCCGTAGCTTTGGGCTACAATGGTTCCGGCAAAGAGTAATACATTAATTATGATTAGGTTTTTAGTAACTGTTGGCATCTTGATCGTTGTTTTCAGTATAGGCAATTATTGCCTATAGGCTTGCAAAAATACAAATAATTTCTGTTCTACAACAGAAAAACGAAATGCGATTGCTTCTTTTACAATAAATTGAGTCATTTTTCGGTGTTTTTATTTGATATGTTGTTTTGATACTCTATATTTGTCAGGACTTTACGTCGAAACTTTTGTATAATCTATAATTAATCATTTTTTAAATTATGAATAAGGCTGAACTTATTAGCGCTATGGCTGCTGAATCAGGCTTGAGCAAGACTGATTCTAAGAAAGCATTGGATGCTTTCGTAACATCTGTTACCAACTCTTTGAAAGCGGGTGACAAGGTTTCATTGGTGGGTTTTGGAACTTTCTCTATCAGTGAAAGAGCCGAGAGAACCGGCATTAACCCTTCTACTAAAGCAGCAATTGTAATTCCTGCAAAGAAAGTTGTTAAGTTTAAGGCAGGAGCCGAATTGGCCGGTGTCGTTGAATAAGTAGTAGATATAGTGGAAAGAAATTAAGAGGGGAGGCGTGTAACGTCTCCTTTTTTTATATCTTTGTGCGCAGAAACAACCCCAAATATGAATATAGAAAATAAACTTGTGGCGTCCGTCATAAGCGGACTCAAAGCACTTTACGCACAGGAGGTTCCTGCCGCACAGGTGCAACTGCAAAAAACCAAAAAAGAGTTTGAAGGTCACCTTACCCTTGTGGTGTTCCCATTCCTTCGCCTGTCGAAGAAAAATCCCGAACAAACTGCCCAAGAGATTGGTGAATATCTGCAAGCCAACGAGCCGGCTGTTGCTGCGTTCAATGTTATTAAAGGATTCCTTAACCTAACTATTGCTTCGGACAGTTGGATTGAACTGCTCAATGCCGTTCATGCCGATGAAAACTATGGATTAGTAGCCGCTACACCCTCCTCTCCGCTGGTGATGATTGAGTACTCTTCGCCCAACACCAACAAACCGCTGCACTTAGGGCATGTGCGCAACAACCTCTTAGGCAATGCACTGGCCAATATCGTGCAAGCCAATGGCAACCGAGTGGTGAAAACTAATATCGTCAATGACCGTGGCATCCACATCTGTAAATCCATGCTGGCCTGGAAGCTCTACGGCAATGGCGAAACACCTGAGTCATCCGGAAAAAAGGGCGATCATCTGGTGGGCGACTATTACGTATCGTTCGATAAACACTATAAAGCCGAGGTAGCTCAGCTCATGGAAAAAGGCATGACCAAGGAGGAGGCCGAAGCTGCATCGCCACTGATGAACCAAGCACGCGAGATGCTGGTGCAGTGGGAAGCGGGCGACCTCGAAGTGCGCAACCTGTGGAGCATGATGAATAACTGGGTGTATACCGGGTTCGACGAAACCTATCGCAAGATGGGCGTTAGTTTCGATAAGATTTACTACGAATCAGAGACCTACCTCGAAGGAAAAGAGAAAGTACTGGAGGGTCTGAGCAAAGGAGCTTTTTACCGCAAAGAGGACGGTTCGGTATGGGCCGACTTGACCAACGAAGGGCTGGATCATAAACTGCTGCTGCGTGGCGATGGCACGTCGGTGTACATGACACAAGACATTGGTACGGCTAAACTGCGCTTTGACGACTACTCCATCGATAAAATGATATACGTGGTAGGCAACGAACAGAACTATCACTTTCAGGTACTCTCCATCCTGCTCGATAAGCTGGGCTTTGAGTGGGGCAAAGGGTTGGTTCATTTCTCTTATGGCATGGTCGAACTGCCAGAAGGCAAGATGAAGTCGCGCGAAGGAACCGTAGTCGATGCCGACAACTTGATGGAAGAGATGATCACTACCGCCAAAGAGACCTCCGAAGAGCTGGGTAAGCTCGATGGGCTGACTGCTGAGGAAGCAGCTGACATTGCCAACATCGTTGGCTTGGGTGCGTTGAAATACTTTATTCTCAAAGTAGACGCTCGCAAGAACATGACCTTTAATCCCAAAGAGTCGATCGACTTTAACGGCAACACCGGTCCGTTCATTCAGTATACCTATGCACGTATTCAGTCGGTGCTGCGCAAAGCAGCCGAATCGGGCATTGTTGTTCCTGCCGAGCTTCCTACAGGCATCGAGTTGAGCGATAAAGAAGAGGGGTTGATTCAAATGGTCGCTGATTTTGCTGCTGTAGTGAAACAGGCCGGAGAGGATTACAGCCCATCGGTTATTGCAAACTATACCTACGAGTTGGTGAAAGAGTACAACCAGTTCTATCACGATTTTAGCATCCTGCGCGAAGAGAACGAAGCGGTGAAAGTATTCCGTGTGGCGTTGTCAGTCAATGTAGCTAAGGTAGTTAGACTGGGCATGAACCTGTTAGGCATCGACGTGCCCGATAGAATGTAATAGTCGGAACCAAATAAAAGAATCCCCCTCGAACCATTGGCTCGAGTGGGATTCTTTTTTGTTTCCGTTCTACGGGGTTACTTCTTTGCGTATCGTCCCCGTTTGGGTGAAGTAGCTGCCTTTTCTGTCTGTAATTTTACAATCTCCAGACAAGTCTCCAAGTTCAAATCTTGTGGAACCACATCTTTGGGGATTTTATAGTTGCTACCCTTATAAGTGATGTATGGGCCATATCTGCCATTCAGTATCTCCAATTCGGCCTCTTCAAACTTCTTGATGTGCTTTTGAGCCTCTGCTTCGCGTTTGGCCAGAATCAGTTCGATAGATTCCTCCAAGGTAACCTCCATCGGGTCGCTTGTTTTGGGCAGCGATACATATTTGCCGGCGTGTTGAATATAGGGGCCGAAGCGACCTACACCGATGGTAACTACCTTCTCCTCATATTCGCCCACTTTGCGTGGAAGCTTGAACAGCTCCATTGCCTCCTCGAGCGTAATGGTCTCCATCGACTGTCCTTTCTTCATCTGTGCAAAGCGTGGTTTCTCTTCATCGTCTGCACTACCTATCTGCACTACCGGTCCGAAGCGTCCGATCTTGACAAATACCGGTTTGCCCGTTTTGGGATCTTCGCCCAGCAAGCGTTCGCCCACTTTGCGCTCGGTCTTGATGGCAAGTGTAGTTTGAACCGATGCGTGAAAATCTTCATAGAAGTTTTTCATAATGGCTGTCCATTGCTTTTGTCCTTCGGCCACTTCATCAAACTCTTTCTCTACACTGGCAGTGAAGTTATAATCTAAAATATCAGGGAAGTACTCGGTTAAGAAATCATTGACTACAGTGCCTACATCTGTAGGGAATAGCTTAGCCTTCTCGGCTCCGGTAATCTCAGTGCGAGTTACATCGGTTATGTTGTTCTCTTTGAGTGTCAGTGTGTTGAACGAACGCTCTACACCTTCCTTCTCTCCCTTCTCCACATATTCACGTTGTTGAATGGTCGAGATGGTAGGGGCATACGTAGAAGGGCGACCGATACCCAACTCTTCGAGCTTGCGTACCAAACTGGCTTCGGTATAGCGCGCAGGGCGTTGTGTGAAGCGCTCGGTAGCCATAATTCCTTGGTGCGGAAGTACTTGACCCTTTTTTAGCGGTGGCAGTAAGCGGCTTTCGTCCTCCTGCTCTACATCTTCATCGTAAGACTCCCTGTATACGCGCAAGAATCCGTCGAACTTAATCACCTCTCCAACAGCGGTGAATACATCGCCAACGCTGCTGATACTGATCGTTGCCGTTGTCTTCTCCAGTTCGGCATCGGACATTTGCGAAGCGATGGTACGCTTCCATATTAAATCGTATAATTTCTTCTCTTGTGCGGGCGAATTAACCGTTGAGTTCGCCATTTCGGTTGGGCGGATGGCCTCATGCGCCTCTTGTGCCCCTTTCGTCTTTGTGGAGAAGTGGCGCGAGTGCACGTACTGCTGCCCCATCATGTCTGTGATCACCGTTTTGCAGCTTTCGGTCGCAAACTCAGAGAGGTTTACCGAGTCGGTACGCATATAGGTGATAAATCCGGCTTCATAGAGTCGTTGTGCCACCATCATGGTTTGTGCTACCGTAAAGCCTAACTTGCGGGCTGCCTCTTGTTGCAAGGTAGAAGTAGTAAAGGGTGCCGCAGGGCTTTTCTTTACCGGGCGGGTAGTGATATCTTCGATGGTAAAGTTGGCGTTTTTACACGCTTCGAGCAGTGCTTGTGCCTCCTGTTTGGTTTTGAGTCGGCGTCCCAATTCGGCTTTCATCTCTACCACTTTACCTTCTGCTTCGGGCACCAGGAAGATGGCCGTAACGCGGTAAGAGGCTTCGCTTTTGAACGTCTGTATTTCGCGTTCGCGCTCTACAATCAAGCGTACAGCTACCGACTGTACACGTCCGGCCGACAAAGCAGGCTTTACCTTCTTCCACAACACGGGAGAGAGTTCGAATCCTACGATACGATCGAGGATGCGTCGAGCCTGTTGAGCATTCACCAGGTTGATGTCAATCTCGCGTGGATTCTCGATTGCCTTTAATATGGCGCTCTTTGTGATTTCATGAAATACAATTCGTTTGGTGTTTTCCGGTTTTAAATTCAGTACTTCGTAAAGGTGCCAGGCGATAGCTTCTCCTTCGCGGTCCTCATCGGATGCGAGCCATACCGTGTGAGCTTGTTCGGCTTCGGCTTGCAGCGTCTTTACTAACTCCTTTTTGTCCTGAGGAACCTCGTAATCGGGCTTGAAGTCTTGCGCAACGTCAATACTAAATTCTTTTTTCTTTAAGTCTCGTATATGCCCATAGCTCGAAAGGACTTTAAAATCCTTTCCAAGAAACTTTTCAATCGTTTTCGCTTTTGCGGGAGACTCGACAATGACAAGGTTTTTCTGCATGATTCTTTCTTTAGTATAGCTGTGAAGAGTGGTGCCTTTCTGAGCACTCACTTTTCTACATGATCAAATTCGCTCGCAAAAGTAGAAAAAAACATCATCTCCACCTTATAATATAAAGACAATCTGCTCTTTTTTAACGAAAAAGAGTTATTTACGCAATGAAGCGGATG
>JAGOOC010000061.1 GCA_017992695.1 Bacteroides sp.
TTCTATACCCGATAGTGTGAGCATTTCCTTGAGGTTACGTAAATCGGCCGGCGAAACAAAACCCGGAAAGAGATTGATGTGTGCACCGCTCTTTGTGTTCTTGTCGGCTAGTGTTGCTACAGCGGCGTATACTGCTTCGTGAAACCCATCCATGTGGCTACCCTGATAGCTGGGGGTTGAGGCATGAATAAAGACGGGCAGCAGTGGGTTTTCTTCATTTGCTTGTTTGTATTCGGCCACAAGTGCGTTTACATCTTCACCTATTGTTTCGGCCAAACAAGTTGTGGCTATGCCTATTACTTGGGGACTATATTGCCTGATAACATTGTTTATGCCTTCGATAAAATTCCGGTTACCTCCGTAAATAGTGGTTGTTTCACTGAAGTTTGACGAAGCAATGTCCACCGGCTCTTTATAATGGCTTATCATATATCGGCGAATGTAAGTGGCACATCCCTGCGATCCGTGTATCATAGGTACACAACCTTCTATTCCCTTAAATACCACAGAGGCACCTAGTGGTGCGCAAAGTTTGCACGCATTGCGTGAAGAGGCATAGGGCGTTTTTTTATTTTCTGTTGTCGATTGCATAACGTTCTGTTTTTATCTGACATATTTCCAAACCGGACTCATCACGGTTCCGTATACTTCCTTAGCAAAGTTTAGCATGCCTTCGTAACCGGCCAATGCTTCTTTGCGCTCGTGATTGTGATCACAAAATCCCAATCCGATTTTGTATGCGATGGGGCGCTCTTTTACACCGCCAATAAACAAATCGGCTTGTTTTTCCTTCACAAAGGCAGACAGTTCAACAGGATTTGAGTCGTCAACAACGATGGTGTCTTCGTCACAAAGTTCCTGAATCAGTTTATAATCGTCTTTGTCGCCCGTTTGCGAGCCTACAATTACTGTTTTAACGCCAATCAGTCTCAATGCTTTGACCAACGATATGGCTTTGAAAGCACCACCAACGTAGATCGCTGCTTTTTTACCGTTCAATGCCTTTTTATAGGGAGCTAAAGCGGGAAGCAGGCGTCCCAATTCTTCTTTAACGATGGTACGGGCTTGCTGAAGCAAATCATCGCTTTGAAAGAAGTTAGCTACTTCATACAATGCGTCACTCATGTCTTCAATACCAAAATAAGATACTCTCATGAAAGGCACACCGTATGTTTCTTTCATCATTTTGGCCAGATGCATCATAGAGCCCGAACACTGAACTACATTCAATGAAGCGCGGTGGGCGTTGCAAATATCATCCACTCTTCCGTCGCCGGTGATAGTTGCATTCACATGAATGCCCATCCGTTTGTAATAATCGAGTAGAATCCATAACTCACCTGCCAAATTAAAATCACCCAAAATGTTGATTGAGTATTTGGGTATCGGACGGTTTTGTGTGCCTACCAACTGAAAAAGAGATTCACAAGCAATGCGATAGCCGTCTTTTTTTGATCCCTGAAATCCGGGTGCTTGTACCGGAATGACCGGAATTCCTTTTTCCCGGCTCACCTCCTTGCAGACTGCTTCCACATCGTCGCCGATGACTCCAACAATACATGTGGTGTACACAAAAGCAGCTTTTGGCTTGTGTAACTCTATTAATTCATCGAGTGAAGCATGTAACTTAGCAGTTCCACCAAAAACAACGTCTCTTTCTCTCAAGTCAGTTGAGAAACTGAGCCGGTGCAGTTCCGGTCCCGATGACAGTGATCCTCTGATGTCCCAGGTGTAAGCAGCACAACCAATAGGTCCGTGAATTAAATGAAGAGCGTCTGCTATGGGGTAAAGTACCACCCTTGAACCGCAAAAAACGCAGGCTCTTTGACTGACTGAACCTGCCAGACTGGCTTTTTCGCAGGCAATCACTTCGTGTGTATTGCCAACTCTGCCTATTTGATTCTTTCTTTCTTCTAACAGCGTGCTCATATTTCATGTCGTTTATAGAAATACTACAACGCTGCGAAGAGTGCAGCGTTATAATATTCCGTATGTAATTAAAGCTGAAACTCAACCTTTTCGTCGGGAGAGGTGCGATCCATGTGATCCATAAATGCATTGAGAATCTGTATCGCCAGATTGGTTGCTCCCACATAACCTGTTTTGGGGAAGAAGTTGTGTCCGGGGCGATCGGCAATTGGAAATCCGTAGCGTACAAATGGGAGATCTTCGTCACGGGCAATGTACTTGCCATACGTGTTACCAATAAGTAAGTCTACTCCTTCTTGCTTGATCCATTGATGCATTTGAAACATATCGGCCAGTTCCCCTCCTTTGAATTTGGCTTCCGGAATGTCTTTCAGAATAACCTTGAGTCTCTCTTCGAAAGGCTTGCCGGGAGTTCCCGATACAACGTAAACCGGACGCATATCCATGCTTACCAGAAATTCGCAAAGTGGAATCAGTGTGTCGGGATCTCCCCACAGAGCCACTCTTTTTCCATATAAATATTTCTGGTTATCGGCTATCAAATCAATCAAACGTCCTCTTTCAGCTGAGATACTTTCGGGAACCGGTACGTTAGCATGTCTGCTTAACGCAGTTACAAAACGGTCGGTTGCTTTCAGGCCGATGGGGATGTCTGTTATCTCAAATTTTACTTTGCATTTGTTATCAAGCGCTACACAAGCTGTGTTGGTAGAGTATTCGCCTAAACCGATGGTGAATTTACTATCGCCCGTAGTCTTCAGTTCTTCGGTGGTACAACCTCCTTTGGGATACATTTCATATTTTCCGGTAAGTGGTGTGTCGAGCACATCAGTCATATCGGGAAACATCAATGTTCTCGCTTCCATGACAGAGGCGATGCGCTTGATTTCACGCATATCCGATGGTTCCATCCAACCTGCAACGAGGTTTACCACGTTCCTCTTTTTGAGAGTAGCAGTAGAGAAAAACTTTACCATGGCTGCAACTTGATTGGCATAGCCTGTAATGTGGCTACCCACGTAAGAAGGAGTATTGCAGTATATAACCTGCTTTCCTTCGGGAATTTTTCCTTCTTCAGCGGCTTTCGATACAATCTGCGTGAGGTCGTCGCCAATCGTTTCAGATAAACAAGTGGTGTGCACGGCAATCACCTCCGGTTCGTAAACTGAGAAGATTGTTTCGATGGATTGCACCAAGTTAGCCGATCCTCCGAACACAGAAGATCCCTCTGAAAACGAACTGGTTGAGGCTACGATGGGCTCTTTGAAGTGGCGTGTAAGCGCGCTTCTGTGATAAGAGCAGCAGCCTTGCGAACCGTGACTGTGGGGCAAACATCCGTGTATACCAAAGGCTGCATACATAGCTCCTATTGGCTGACAGGTTTTTGCCGGATTGATAGTCAGTGCTTTTCTATCAATTTCTTTGGCAGTAGTATGTTTTAGTAACATCTTATTCAATATTAAAGTTATCAAACTTAAACGGCTGCATACACCGCTTCTACATATTCTTCACTTTCCCAGGGAGCTTTCATTTCCTTCCAGATACTACAACAAGCTATCTGTTCAATATCTTTGTAGAAATTTACCGCACCTGCAAAACCTGCATAGGGTCCACCGGAATCGTAATTGTGAAGTTGCTTAAGAGGTATACCCATTTTCTGTACGCAGTATTTTTCTTTAATACCCGCGCAGAATACATCAGGGTGATACTTTTCAATGAGTTTTTCCATTTCGTAATGACTCAGATCATCAATAACTAACGATCCTTTTTTCATTTCAGCCATCATTCCATCGTATCCGTTGAACTCCAAACCTTCAGCTTCAAGCGCTTTTAGTTCTTCTTCTGTTTTGCGAGGTTTATAACGTGTTTCGTCTTTAGTAACGGTAATTTGTTCTATGTTACGACTGTCGGCATCTATCTGTATGCTCGGAATAACACGTCTTCCTTCGTAATCATCGCGATGACCGAATTCGTAGCCGGCACAAAGTGTGGTTATGCCCAATTCGTCAAATAGTTCCTGGTAGTGATGAGCACGAGATCCTCCTACGAAAAGCATGGCTGTTTTGCCATTTGTTTTCAGTTTTGCTTTTTCTCTGGCTTCGATGACCGGAATCATCTCTTCGGCAATAACTTCTTCAATGCGAGCAATCAGTTCGGGATCACCGAAATATTTACCTACTTTTCTTAGTGATTTGGCGCAGGCATCGGCACCGATGAAATTGGCTTTCATCCAAGGTATACCAAATGAGGTTTCGAGCATTTCGGCCACGTAGTTGATGGAACGGTGGCACATAACCAGATTGAGGTCGGCTGTATGTGCTGTTTCAAACTGTTCTACTGTTGAGTTACCCGACATGGTTGCTACTACCTGAATGCCGCATTTATTAAACAATTCGTCGATAACAAAAGCGTCTCCTCCAATGTTGTATTCTCCTAATACGTTTATTCTGTATTTGTGTGTGGCGTTTACAGTATCATCATTTCCAATGAGATTTCTGAAAAGTTGGTTGTTGGCAATGTGGTGACCGGCCGATTGAGATACTCCTCTGTATCCTTCGCACGAAAAACCGAAAATGTTGATGCCGTTACCTATTTCTTCTTTCATCTGGCGGGCAACACGGTGAACGTCATCGCCAATCAATCCTACGGGACAAGTTGAGAAGACGGCTATGGCTTTAGGATGAAACAATTCATAAGCTTCTCGAATGGCATCTTTCAACTTTTGTTCTCCTCCAAAAACGATGTTGGAGTCCTGCATATCAGTCGAAAAGCAGTACGTCATGAAGTTTGGTTCATTTTCTGACGGACGGGTTTGGTTGCGTCTGGTCAACCATGAATAATAGCCGCATCCGATGGGACCGTGCGTAATATTGATAATATCTCTGGTAGGTCCGAGCACTACCCCTTTACAGCCGGCATAGGTACATCCTCTTTGAGTGATTATTCCCGGAATGGTGCGCACGTTCGCTTGAATTTCAGGAATATTATCGGGGTCAGCAACCACAATGGCTTTACTGCGCTTTTTTGCTACCTTTTTGGGGTAGATTTCTATCAGTTCCTCTTTGGCACTTGATAAATCGATATTTAAAATATTCTTTTCCATTGTTTGTCCTCCTCTATTAATCAAGTGTTTTGTCCCCTTTCTCACCGGTACGTATGTGCACTGAATCCGAAGAATCTATCACAAATACTTTCCCGTCACCGCTTTGTCCGGTTTGGTTGGTCTTGATAATTGTTTCTACTGCAAGATCTTTTTTCTCATCGGTTACCATCAGTGTTATCATACGCTTTGATTTGAGGCGGGGCGTTGTTGAAATCAGTTCCTGATGTTCGGGTGCATAAAGTTCTGCTTTCTCCAGATCACCATGACCTTTTCCCCTTCCTAACACCGGCATTGCTGTGAATGACGGTAGTCCAGCTTCCTGCAAAGCGATTTTTGTTTCCTGCATTTTGGCAATTCGTATGATTGCAAGTATCAGTTTCATAAGCGTTTGTATTATCAGATTTCTTTCTTGCCGTTAGAGATAGTATATGTTTCGGTAACCGGAGTTACGAATATCTTACCGTCTCCAAACTGACCTTTATCGCCCGATCGGGCAGATTCTATGATAGTTTCAATGACAAAATCCTTGTCTTTCTCAGGGATTACGATCATTAATAAATCTTTAGGCAGTTCGTCGTATGTAACATTACCTACTTTTAATCCGCGCTGTTTACCGCGACCGAATACAGATAATTTTGTTACAGCCGGAAATCCTGCGTTCAACAAGGCGTTCATTACGATGGGTGATTTCTCGGGTCTTACTATAGCTCTTAATAAATACATAATTGTTCCTCCTTAACTTGTTATATTAGTTCATGATACCGAAGCTAACCAGCATGTCTTCTAACTCAGGCATTGTCAAAGGCGTTGGGATGACAAACATATTGTTATCATTTATTTTCTTTGCCAGTGCGCGGTATTCGTCGGCTTGAGGATGCTCAGGTGCATGGTCAATAACTGTTTTGCGATTAATTTCAGCATGTTGAACCATGTTGTCGCGCGGAACAAAATGAATCATTTGCGTACCTAGCTTTCTGGCGAATTCCTGAATCATATTCGATTCGTTATCTACTTTTCGAGAGTTACAAATTAACCCTCCCAAACGAACTGTGCCAACCTTGCCAAACTTCGCAATAGATTTGCAAATGTTATTAGCTGCGTACATGGCCATCATTTCACCGGAGCATACAATGTATACTTCTTGTGCCTTACCATCACGTATCGGCATTGCGAAACCACCGCATACAACATCGCCCAATACATCGTAGAATACATAATCCAAGTGTTTGTCATCGTCGTATGCTCCCAGCTGTTCAAGTAGGTTGATTGATGTGATGATTCCCCTACCTGCGCATCCCACTCCTGGTTCGGGTCCGCCCGATTCCACACAGCTTGTATTGTCAAAGCCGGTTTTCATAACATCGTCTAAATCAACATCCTCCCCTTCGTCACGCAACGTATCCAAAACCGTTTTTTGTGCTAGTCCGTGAAGCAGCAAACGTGTTGAATCGGCTTTGGGATCGCATCCCACTACCATCACTTTTTTTCCCATCTCGGCTAATCCAGCCACTGTGTTTTGAGTAGTAGTACTTTTACCAATACCCCCTTTTCCGTAAATAGCAATCTTTCTCATAATCTAAAACCTTAAAATTATACCATAAAGTTGTTTATTTGGTATTTGTGTTACCATTCTGAACTATATAAAGAGAAAAGTATGCCAAAAAACATACTTTTTATTGTTTTGTGAGATCAATATGTTTGCTAAATACTTGTACGACAGTGTATTATGAGTTACTAAATACCTATTAATGTGTATTATTCAATTGAATGACTACCTATGAATCACTTCATTTAGGTAGTCATCGGAAAGAAAATTCTACATAAATGTAGCTTTGTTTATTTGGAATAACCATACTTTATCCAAAGTGCATCGTAGTTGTGGCCAATGATGTTTTTCATAAATTTTTCTGCAGCTATATTTCTCGAATTTTTCTTAATTAGCACACATGCCTGTTCAATGGGAGTATACAAATTTTGCGGTACAACATAGCATTTGCCTTTGCCTTTCATTTCTGGTGACATGGCCAATGACAAAGCGATAAAACCTATCTCTGTATTACCTGTAAATGCATATTGTGCAGCTGCCGAAATGTTGTCTCCATATATAATTTTAGTCTTTACTTCATCATAGATATTCTGCTTTTTTAAGAGCTCAATAGCTCTTTCACCGTAAGGAGCCGTTTCCGGGTTAGCAACTGAGATTCTTTTAACCGCATTGGTTTTCAACACATCCAGCCCTTTTTTCACATCAATAGTGTTGCTCCATACAGCTAATTTGCCATATATATATGTGCTGACTTTACCGTATGTGGCTCCTTTGTTTTGAAGCTTAAGCGGAAAACTTTTGTCGGCCGCCATGAAGAAGTCAAAAGAAGCACCGTTCAAAATTTGCTGTACGAAATTGCCGGAGCTACCGAAGGTGACATCTATTTTAACTCCTGGATTTTCCTTCTCATAAGCTTCTTTTATTTCCATAAATACGTCTCTGAGATTTGCTGCAGCTGCGACTTTGACGCTTTTTTGTGCGTTAGCGAACATACATACAGAGAAAAAGAGTGTTGCTATTAAAATTACTTTTTTCATGACTAATATTTTTAGATTATAATTTTAGTTTAAACATATCGGGTTTGATGGTGAGTGAAATATAAGCCCACCCCGGAGTGCGACAAGCTGCTGAGGACGATTTCAGTTTTAAGAACCGGCTGTTGTTATTCAGAAAGTAACTTCCCCAGCCTCCTTCAACAGAAACACAATCATTCATTTTATATGAAAGCTTAATGTCCAGTTCACTACCTAACGATTTACCTTGTGAAGCTCCGTCATATTCAATGTCTTTTACGGTTTTAAATAAGTGATAGCCTACCTCATACTCCCATTTTTTTATAATGCTCCCGCCTACCTGACCGTATACATCGAGTAAGCCCTGAGTAGGCAGACTAGCTGTCCAATAATCCATATAACCATTAAAACTATGTGGCGCACCATATAACCAGTTGAATGTTTTGCTTTTCGATGAATTGCTCGAACCGCCTCCCGAATAACGATCAGCTCCTGCCGTGAGTAT
>JAGOOC010000042.1 GCA_017992695.1 Bacteroides sp.
CGCCATTTTTAGAAACGTCCTCGTTAATCGAAAGATTGACGGGGACGTTTTGCGTTTATATAAGTTCAGTATAGGAATTTTCCGTTTGAGTAATATTTAGCCTTTCTTTTGCCATTTAGTTTGTATACACCACAAATAACACAAGTATTCACCACAGAGTATACTTTCTTCAACCCGATGTCTGTGCTGGAGTAAATAGTGTATTAATCCGAACGCGTTCTTGAAGACTTGCTATGCTCGGTGTATGATTTTATGGTGAAAGAAGACGCTATTCAGCGCTATAGAAAATTTATTTTCGAGTATCTGCTCCCCACATCAATTTAGAGCGGATGGTGTCAAAAAAGATGTGGTCGTATCGTTTCACTACTTTAATGGCGTAAGGTGCTTTGCGAATGGTTAACTGAGTGGTCTCTTTGCAGGTCTCACTGCTACCGTCTATAGCAACAAGAAAATTATGGCTGCGGCTCTCAACATTGAGCGTAATTTCCCAATCGTCACAAATAACAATGGGACGCACATTTAAACTGTGTGGAGCTACTGGAGTGATGGCAATAGTTTTAGATTGAGGCACAATAACCGGACCACCCACACTGAGTGAATAAGCAGTAGACCCTGTAGGCGTAGAGATAATGAGTCCGTCGGCTTGATAAGTGGTCAAGAAAGCTCCATTGATTGCTGTGCGAATGCTGATCATTGATGAACTGTCTCGTTTTAATATAGCAATTTCGTTCAACGCATAGGGTGATGATTGTAAATGCTTTTCATCACATATGAGTTGTAGTAAACTGCGTTCCTCTACGGTATAGCGACCCGCATAAATTTCATCAATAGCGACTTCCATCTCCTCAGGAGAAACATCTGCAAGGAATCCTAAACGTCCGGTATTAATACCTAATATAGGAGTGGACTTATTGCCTACTCGTTTGGCTGCTTTCAGAAAGGTCCCATCGCCTCCGATACTAATAACCATATCGGCAGTGAAATCGTTTCCATCGAATAAACCGGCAGCTGGAACGTTTAGTTGAAGGTCGGAGACCAGAAAGTGATAAAACTCTCTGCAAATGTAAACCTCAGCTCCTCGGCTTTCGAGTAGTTTGAAGAGATTTTCTGCATGTGATGATTTTTGTGCTTGGTAAGTGTTTCCGAAAATAGCAAATTTCATATACAACATCGTTAGTTACGACGCAAAATTGGGATTTTTTTTTCAGATTGCTGTTATCATGTCACTTATATTTGTACTTTTGTAGCAAACATTATGGTAGGTATGACTAAGTTGAGTGTAAATATAAACAAGATTGCTACTTTAAGAAACGCTCGTGGAGGCAATGTGCCCAATGTAGTGCAGGTAGCTCTTGACTGTGAACGTTTTGGTGCTGACGGTATTACGGTGCATCCTCGTCCCGACGAGCGACACATCCGCCGGGCCGATGTCTACGAGTTACGTCCGCTACTGCAAACGGAATTTAATATAGAGGGGTATCCGGAACCCGAGTTTATTGATTTGGTATTGAAGGTTAAACCAGAGCAAGTAACGCTTGTTCCTGACGATCCATTCCAAATAACCTCAAATGCGGGTTGGGACACAAAGACTCATCTGGAGTTCTTGACAGAAGTACTCGCTAAGTTTAGCCAAGCAGGTATTCGAACCTCTGTTTTCGTTGCACCAGATGCAACGATGGTAGAGTATGCTGCTAAAGCCGGAGCCGATCGCGTTGAACTTTATACGGAACCTTATGCAACAGCTTACTCTAATAATCGACAAGAAGCCATTGAGCCGTTTCTAGAAGCGGCTAAAACAGCCCGTAAGTTGGGGCTTGGACTCAATGCCGGACACGATTTAAGTTTAACTAATCTGAATTATTTTTATAAAAACATTCCTTGGCTCGACGAGGTTTCCATTGGGCATGCACTGATAAGTGATGCACTTTATTTGGGACTGGAGCGTACCATTGCGGAATATAAAAACTGTCTTCTATAATGAATGTATTAATGTTATTGGCCCAAGGGGCTACGAATTTGGCTGATACGCTAACTACAGGTGCTCAGGTGTTGACTCCGGTAAATGATCTAGCAGAGATGAATATGTTAGATATGGCTGTCAAAGGGGGGTGGATTATGATCGTTCTTGCTGTATTGTCGGTAGGAAGTTTTTATATTCTATTTGAACGTATGTATGCTATTCGCAAAGCCAACCAAGAAGACCCGATGTTTATGGAAAAGATAAAAGACTACATTCATAGTGGTGAGATAAAGTCGGCTATTTCGTATTGTCGTACGGTAAATACACCATCGGCACGAATGATTGAGAAAGGAATTAGCCGATTGGGGCGTCCGATTAACGATGTGCAAGTAGCTATTGAAAATGTAGGAAATATTGAAATCTCCAAACTGGAAAAAGGATTACCTGTAATGGCTACCATTGCCGGCGGAGCACCGATGCTCGGTTTCTTGGGCACTGTAACAGGTATGGTGCGAGCCTTTTACGAGATGGCCAATGCTGGTAGCGGGAATGTTGATATTACACTGCTTTCGGGGGGGATCTATGAAGCGATGATTACTACCGTTGGTGGATTGATCGTCGGTATCATTGCTATGTTTGCTTATAACTATCTGGTGATGTTAGTCGATCGGGTTGTTAATAAGATGGAGTTGCGTACCATGGACTTCATGGACTTACTTAACGAACCGGTTAAATAATAGCTAATTATGGCATTAAAACGAAGAGCTAAAATATCGCCTAATTTCAGTATGGCCTCCATGACGGATGTCATTTTCCTCTTACTGATCTTTTTTATGATCACCTCGACTGTGGTATCGCCCAATGCGATCAAGGTATTGCTTCCGCAAGGGAAACAGCAGACATCGGCCAAGCCGTTGACGCGAGTGGTCATTGACAAAGATCTTAACTACTATGCTGCGTTCGGTAACGAAAAAGAGCATACGCTTACCTTGGAAGAGTTGACTCCTTTCTTGCAAAGTTGTGCCGATAAAGAACCCGAGATGTTTGTGGCACTATATGCCGATGAAACAGTGCCTTATCGGGAGATTGTGAAAATACTGAATATTGCGAACGAGAATCATTTTAAAATGGTGCTGGCTACGCGTCCGCCTGAAAACAAATAACGAATGGACAGAAAGAAAAAGGGTGAATATATCGGGATGCTGGGTGCGCTATTGGTGCACGTAATCTTCTTTGCTCTTTTGATTCTGGTGACTATTGCCGTTTCTCTACCCAAAGAAGATGATGGAGGAGTTCCTGTGATGATGGGTAATACGGATGCTGCTCGAGGTGACGCAGATCCGTCACTGGTCGAAGTGGACGTGCTTCCTGCACCTCCGGAACCTTTGGCGGAAGCCCAACCGGAAGAGATTGCAGAGCAAGAATTGATGTCGCAAACAGAGGAAGAGACGATAATCGTAAAACCGAAAGTAACCCCGAAGAAAGAGAAACCGAAAGTGGTGAAAAAGACCGAAGTGAAAAAGCCGGAAGTGGTAAAGAAACCTGAGAAGACGGCTGCTGAGAAAGCGACTGAAGCGAGGTTGCTTGCTGAAGCTAAAGCTGAGCAAGAGCGCAAATCAGCCGAAGACGCTGCTCGGAAACGAGTGTCGGGGGCTTTCGGCAAAGGTGCACAGATGAACGGAAGCAAAGGCACGGCTGACAGTGGAACCGGTGTTGAAGGCAGCAGAGACGGCAACTCATCGACTGGAGCTAAAACGGGTGTTGGAGGTTATGGAACATTTAACCTCGGAGGACGTTCTATAGGCGAGGGAGGGTTACCTCGTCCTGCCTATAACGTACAGGAAGAGGGACGTGTGGTAGTCTCTATCACAGTAAATCCTGCCGGACAAGTCATTGCTACAAGTATCAATAGACAGACGAATACTGTAAACGCTACGCTTCGCAAAGCCGCCGAAGATGCGGCAAAGAAAGCACGTTTTAACAGTGTTGATGGAATAAATAACCAGACGGGAACGATTACATATTACTTTAATTTAAGATAAACGATTAGTAGAATTATGGGAACTGTATATGCTTTTTTTGCGGATGGATTTGAAGAAATCGAAGCTTTTACTACCATTGACGTGCTGAGAAGAGCCGGCTTGGAGGTGAAAATAGTGTCGGTGACGCCCGACGAAATTGTAGTGGGTGCTCATGGTATATCGGTGTTCTGCGATGTTAATTTTGATAACTGTGACTTTAGCAATGCTTCTATGTTGTTTCTTCCAGGAGGAATGCCCGGTGCAGCTACGCTCGACGAACATATCGGGTTACGTAAGCAGCTGCTGAAATTTGCTGAAAACAATCAACGTATTGCGGCTATTTGTGCTGCGCCAATGGTGCTTGGCAAACTGGGACTGCTGAAAGGACGGAAAGCAACTTGCTACCCCGGCTTTGAACAGTATCTGGAAGGTGCTGAATGTGTAGATGAACCGGTAGTCAAAGACGGTAACATCATCACTGCTATGGGACCGGGTGCCTCAATGCAGTTTGCTTTGACACTCGTTGAAGTGTTGGTTGGTGCAGAGAAAATGAAAGAGTTGAAAAATGCAATGTGTGTAAGGTAGAGTGATAGCATGACTCGAACTGCACTGATTGTTGCCGGTGGTAAAGGTTTGCGTATGGGGAGTGAACTTCCCAAGCAGTTTTTGCATATCGGTAATAAACCGGTATTGATGCATACGCTTGAAGCATTCCATCGATACGATGCCGATATGGAGCTGGTAGTAGTGTTGCCTCGCGAACAGCAAGCCTATTGGAAGCAGCTCTGTCAAGAGCATGGCTTTACCATTGAATACACTCTAGCCGATGGGGGAGATACTCGCTTTCAGTCTGTGAAAAATGGGTTGATGCTGATAGGCGGGTTGGGAGTAGTGGGGGTGCACGATGGGGTGCGTCCGTTTGTATCGCAAGAGGTAATTGCGCGCTGTTATGAAACTGCCGAAGTTAAATCGGCAGTTATTCCGGCGATAGATGTGCTAGAGACGCTTCGGCACCTCACTTCGAAAGGTAGCGAGACAGTTAATCGAGATAACTATAAATTGATTCAGACCCCTCAGGTATTTGATGTGACACTATTGAAGCAAGCGTATGCGCAGACGTACTCTTCACGCTTTACAGATGATGCTTCTGTCGTAGAAGCCCTCGGTGTGCCCATTACCCTAGTTGAAGGCAACCGTGAAAATATAAAAATAACTACACCGTTTGATTTGAAAGTAGGAGAAGTTTTGTTAGAATGTTTGATTTAGCCACGCGTGACATAAAATTTATCTCCGGTGTAGGGCCGCAGAAGGCAGCTGTGCTCAATAAAGAATTGAGTATCTATTCGGTGCACGATCTGCTCTATTATTTCCCTTACAAGTATGTAGACCGAAGCCGCATCTATTACGTGCACGAAATAGATGGCAACATGCCGTATATCCAGTTGAAAGGTCGTATTATTAGTTTTGAAACCTTTGGCGAAGGAAGGCAACGAAGACTGGTTGGACACTTCTCAGATGGCACGGGTGTGGTAGACTTAGTTTGGTTTCAAGGAATCAAATACATCACCGGAAAATACAAACTGCACGAAGAATATATTGTGTTTGGTAAACCCACAGTATTTAATGGGCGGATTAATTTGGCACACCCCGATATAGATACGCCTGCCGAACTTAAGCTTACAGCTATGGGTTTGCAACCCTATTATAATACGACGGAGAAGATGAAGCGTAGCTTTCTCAACTCACAGGCCATTACCAAAATGATGGTCACCGTCATTCAACAGATACAAGAACCGCTTCCCGAAACGCTCTCTCCGCAACTCATTGCCGATCATTACTTAATGCCCCTGACAGAGGCGTTACAGAACATACACTTTCCTGCCAATGCCGAACTATTAAGAAAAGCGCAATATCGGTTGAAGTTTGAAGAGCTTTTCTATGTACAGCTTAATATTTTACGATACACTAAAGACCGGAAACTGAAATACCGTGGGTATGTATTTGAAACGGTAGGAGAAATATTTAATACGTTTTATGCTAAAAACCTCCCCTTTGAACTGACCGGTGCACAAAAAAGAGTGTTGAAAGAGATTCGACAAGATACGGGATATGGGCGGCAGATGAATCGCTTGTTGCAGGGCGATGTAGGTAGTGGGAAGACGCTAGTTGCATTGATGAGTATGCTTATCGCTCTCGATAATGGGTTTCAGGCTTGTATGATGGCACCTACTGAGATCTTGGCTAATCAACATTACGAAAGTATTAAAGAATTGCTTTACGGAATGAACGTGCGTGTCGAACTGCTAACCGGTTCGATCAAAGGCAAAAGGCGTGAAGCGATTTTGAAAGACTTGCTCACCGGAGATGTGCAGATCTTAATCGGTACACACGCTGTGATTGAAGATACGGTGACTTTCTCTTCCCTTGGTTTTGTGGTAGTTGATGAGCAGCATCGCTTCGGTGTAGCACAACGCGCTCGCCTATGGACTAAAAACGTACAGCCACCCCATGTGTTGGTGATGACGGCCACGCCTATTCCGCGTACATTAGCTATGACACTCTACGGCGATTTAGATGTATCGGTCATTGATGAACTTCCACCAGGACGTAAACCCGTTACAACCGTTCATCAATTCGATAACCGCAGAGAAAGCTTATATAATTCTGTGCGAAAACAGATAGCCGAAGGAAGACAGGTTTATATTGTTTATCCACTGATTAAAGAGAGCGAAAAGATTGATCTGAAGAATTTAGAAGAGGGATACCTACATATTTGTGAAGAGTTTCCTGACAGTAATGTTTGCAAAGTGCATGGTAAAATGAAAGCTGCAGAGAAAGAAGAACAAATGCAGCAGTTTGTGTCGGGGCAAGCCCAGATAATGGTAGCCACTACTGTTATCGAAGTAGGTGTTAATGTGCCCAATGCTTCAGTGATGATTATCGAAAATGCAGAGCGATTCGGTCTTTCTCAACTCCATCAATTGCGAGGTAGAGTAGGGCGAGGAGCTGAGCAGTCCTATTGCATTTTAGTGACCAGCTACAAACTCACCGAAGAGACGCGAAAGCGTTTGGACATTATGGTACGTACCAATGATGGTTTCGAGATAGCCGAAGCCGACTTGAAACTTCGTGGACCGGGTGATTTGGAAGGTACACAGCAGAGCGGTGTTGCTTTCGATCTAAAAATAGCAGATATCGTTAGAGACGGACAGTTGTTGCAATACGTTCGAAACGTTGCGCAAGAGATTGTAGATGCCGATCCGAATGCTCAAAATGCTTCAAATGAAATTTTGTGGAGGCAACTTAAAACGCTTCGTAAGTCAAATGTTAATTGGGCGGCTATTAGCTGAAAAACGGTTAAACATACAGTTTATTTCCATAAATGTGTTGCAAAACATGTTTCTCCCTACTTCCCCTATTCCTAGGGCTTTAGGATGGTAAATAGCTAATATACTATGGATTGTCCCTTGAAAAATAGTTAATCATATGGCTGCACTTTCAAATGAAAAGATTATCTTTGGGAGATTTTTGAATAAAATGTCAAGTTTAACCCTTTGAAAACTGTCGCATTATGATTGAAAAAACACTGGTTCTATTAAAGCCGTGCACCCTTCAGCGGTCATTGGTTGGTGAGATTATACACCGCTTTGAACGAAAAGGATTACGTCTGGCCGGTATGAAAATGATGCGACTTACAGATGAATTGTTAAACGAACATTATGCCCACCTAAGCACAAAGCCGTTCTTTCAGCGAGTGAAAGACTCTATGATGGCGGCTCCCGTTATCGCTTGTTGCTTTGAAGGTGTGGGTGCCATTCAAACTGTCCGACAGTTGGCGGGTCCAACAAACGGTCGCTTAGCAACACCGGGAACTATTCGTGGAGATTACAGCATGAGTTATCAGGAAAACATTGTTCATGCATCAGATTCGCCAGAAACCGCAGTTGTTGAATTAAACAGATTCTTTAACCCCGAAGAGATATTCGCCTATGCACAGGTTACTTTTGGTTACTTGTATGCTCATGACGAATATTGATAGAATTGATTATAACGAATGAATTTTAATTGTATTAAAACAGTATTGCTTGCCGCCACAGCCATGATCAGCTTGAACTCTTTTTCTCAAGACTTGATTGCACGACAAGCACCTATCGACAAGAAATTAAAACTAGTAGACTCTCTGGCCTTGCAGAAGCAAATCCGCGCAGAGCAGTCGGCTTATCCGGCTTTGGATCTTTACCCCAACTGGAATAACGAATACGTACACGCTTACGGAAAGGACGCTATCATCCCCGAATCTTACACTATTGACTTGACAGGTTTTTGTATGCCTACACCAAGTACGCGTATTACTTCGCCCTACGGTCCTCGTTGGAGAAGAATGCACAATGGATTAGACCTTAAGGTGAATATAGGTGATACAATTGTTTCTGCTTTCGACGGGAAAGTACGTATAGTGAAATACGAACGCAGAGGTTATGGTAAATATGTTGTGGTTCGTCATGATAATGGTCTGGAAACCGTTTATGGACACTTGTCTGCTCAATTGGTTGAACCCAATCAGTTGGTAAAAGCAGGAGAGGCCATCGGTTTAGGCGGAAATACAGGACGATCAACAGGCTCACATTTGCATTTCGAAACTCGCTTTCTAGGCGTTGCCATTAATCCTATTTACATGTTCGACTTCCCCAAACAAGACATTGTAGCGGATAGCTATACATTCAGAAAGACAAGAAGGCCCGACAGGAACGGCTCATCTGATACTAACTTAGCAGATAATGATGGAGGAACCATCAGGTATCATAAAGTGAAGAGTGGAGATACGTTGGGTAGAATTGCTATCAACCGAGGAGTTTCCATTGACAGACTTTGCAAGTTGAACCGTATCACACGAAATACAACACTTCGTATCGGTCAGGTACTTCGTTGTTCATAAGCATAAACCACCTAGAGGAAGAGGGTACTTTAATATAATTTAGAGTGCCCTCTTCCTTTTTTTCTTTAATTATTACTACCTTTGCATTCTATTTGCAAGGAAATGAAAGATACCCAACAACAATTTGAGCATGTCATCGCTTTATGCCGTGACCTCTTTTCTAAGAAACTGCACGATTACGGTCCTGCATGGCGCATTTTGCGTCCTGCTTCTGTGACCGATCAACTATTTATCAAAGCAAACCGCATTCGTAGTATTGAAACGAAAGGGGTCTCTCTGGTAGATGAAGGTGTTCGGTCAGAATTTATCGCTATTGTGAATTATGGTATCATTGGGCTTATTCAATTAGAGCTAGGCTATGCCGAATCTGCTGATATCAGCAATGAAGAGGCGATGGTGCTATACGATAAGTATGCAAAAGAGGCATTGGAACTGATGTTGGCTAAGAATCATGATTACGATGAGGCATGGCGCAGCATGCGTGTCAGTTCATACACCGATCTCATTTTGATGAAGATCTATCGAACCAAGCAGATAGAAGAGCTTTCTGGAGAAACGTTAGTTTCGGAAGGTATTGATGCGAACTATATGGATATGATTAATTATTCCGTTTTCGGCTTAATTAAAATTGAATTTGAAGGATAAGCAATTACATATAATTCTGAAGGTATGGGTCAATTTCTGCCGATTTCTTTTGGCAGCGATGTTTACCTTTTCCGGATTTGTAAAGGCTGTCGACCCTCTGGGTTCTCAGTATAAAATACAAGATTATCTGGACGCATTCGGAATGTCGTCGTGGTCCTTCTCCTCTTTACCACTGCTCCTTGCTATAGCGCTGTCAACCATCGAATTCTCTGTTGGTGTGTTTCTATTCTTTGGTATTAGAAAAAACACGGCAACCACACTGGCTTTGTTGTTGATGGTTTTTATGACCCCCCTTACGCTCTACTTGGCAATAGTCAATCCTGTTTCTGACTGTGGTTGTTTTGGAGATGCTTGGGTTTTGACCAACTGGCAAACCTTTTTGAAGAACATCATTTTATTGATAGCCGCTTTATCCATCTTCCGAAGGAAGAAGCAGCTGATACGCTTTATTAGTATAAAGACCGAATGGGTGGTCTCTTTGTATACCGTTTTATTTGTGCTGGGTCTTTCGCTTTATTGTCTGACGCATTTACCTGTTCTTGACTTTCGGCCTTATAAGGTAGGAAAGAATGTTCTTCAAAGCATGACCATTCCTGATGGTGTTAAGCCAAGTGTATACGAAAGCCTTTTTATTCTTGAAAAGGATGGAGTAAAGAAAGAATTCACGATTGACAACTATCCGGATAGCACGTGGACGTTTATTGATAAGCGCTTGGTAATTAAAGAAAAAGGATACGAACCACCCATTCATGAATTCTTGATTACCGAGCAAATAACCGGAAAAGATATTACGGAATCGTTGCTTACCGACATGAATTATACGTTCTTGCTGATAGCTCACCGAATTGAAGAAGCTGATGACAGTAACATTGATCTGATCAATGAAATATACGACTATTCGGTTGAACACGGATATGGATTCTATTGCCTGACCGCTTCAGGAGGCGAGCAAATTAGGCAGTGGCGAGATAAAACAGGTGCAGAATATCCGTTTTGTACGATGGACGACATTACGTTAAAGACAATGATCCGTTCGAATCCGGGATTAATACTCATCAAAAACGGCACTATTTTAAACAAATGGAGCGATGCTGATTTGCCCAATGAATATGCACTCCATGATAAATTAGAGAATATTGATTTAGGGAAGCAGAAAACGGAAAGCTCCCTGCATACCATCGGCTATGTGTTCTTGTGGTTTGTTTTTCCTCTGCTTTTAGTGTTAGGACTCGATATTCTGGTTATCAAAAGACGAGAGAGAAAACAGGCCGAAAAGCTTGCTGCCGATAAGGCTGCCGATAAATCAACAGCCGAATGAAAATACAAAAGTAACTATATTAACCCTTTAATAATAAAAACAAAAATGAGAAAAAACATTGTTGCAGGAAACTGGAAAATGAACAATACTCTTCAAGAAGGTATTGCTTTGGCGAAAGAATTGAATGAAGCGTTGGCTAACGAGAAACAAAATTGTGATGTAATCATCTGTACTCCGTTTATCCACTTGGCTTCTGTAACTCCTCTTGTAGACCCTGCAAAGATTGCTGTAGGTGCTGAGAACTGTGCTGATAAGGCATCAGGAGCTTATACGGGCGAAATTTCGGCTGCTATGGTTGCTTCTACCGGTGCAAAATATGTAATTTTAGGTCACTCAGAGCGTCGTGCGTATTATGGCGAAACCGTAGAGACATTGAAGGAGAAAGTGAAATTGGCTTTAGCTAACGGCTTGACTCCCATTTTCTGTATTGGTGAAGTACTCGAAGAACGCGAAGCGAACAAACAAAACGAAGTGGTATTGGCTCAATTGGCATCGGTTTACGACCTCTCTGCCGAAGACTTCGCTAAGATTGTATTGGCTTACGAACCTGTTTGGGCAATCGGTACAGGCAAAACAGCCTCTGCTGCTCAAGCACAAGAGATTCACGCTTACATCCGTTCAACAATTGTTGAAAAGTATGGTAAAGAAATTGCTGAAAATACCTCTATCCTTTACGGTGGTAGTTGCAAGGCTTCCAACGCGAAAGAATTGTTCGCTAACGTAGATGTTGACGGTGGATTGATTGGCGGTGCTGCTTTGAACGTAGCCGATTTCAAAGGCATTATCGATGCTTTCAACTAAGCATTGAATACTAGGTTTGGAGTTCCGAGTGATATAAAATAAAACACGGAACCCCAAACTTTTAACTCACTATAGAACCCATGTATGAAGAAGCTTAGTTTACTTTTATTGCTATTCTGCTTTACCAGTGTGCAGGCACAAAATATTGTTCAAAGCTTGGAGCGCAATGTTCCCGGACAAGGAAAGATTACTATTCATCAAGATGAGCGCATCAACGCATTGTTGGGGAATGAACGCCCGATGACAGGCGAGCAAACGATAATTAAAACTTCCGGATATCGGATACAAGTTTATGCAGGCAATAACTCTCGCAATGCTCGAAACGAAGCCAATGGGGTCGCTGCGAGGGTTAAAGAACAGTTTCCCGATCTGCGAATATACACTTCGTTCACTTCGCCCCGCTGGCTCTGCCGGGTAGGCGACTTTCGCAGTATTGAAGAGGCCGATGCCATGATGCGTAAGCTCAAAGCTACCGGTATGTTTAAAGAAGTTGCCATTGTTAAAGAGCAGATAAATATCCCTTTATAATAAAACCATGTTGGAAAAAGAAGAAATCAACTCTCCGGCTTTGGAGGAACTGATGAGCCATTATCATAGTATTATCACCTTGCTGGGCGAAGACTCCTCCAGAGAAGGCTTGTTGAAGACCCCCGAACGAGTAGCAAAAGCCATGCTGAGCCTCACGAAAGGTTACCAAATGGATCCTCACGAGGTACTCCGCTCGGCCAAGTTCAAAGAGAAGTATAGCCAGATGGTCATTGTGAAAGATATTGATTTCTTTTCGCTTTGTGAACACCACATGCTTCCGTTTTACGGAACTGTTCACGTAGCCTATATTCCAAACGGTTATATCACCGGATTGAGCAAGATAGCCCGTGTGGTTGATATCTTCTCTCATCGCCTGCAAGTACAAGAACGCATGACGCTACAAATCAAAGAGTGCATACAGCAAACCCTCAACCCGCTGGGGGTCATGGTAGTGGTAGAAGCTAAACACATGTGCATGCAGATGCGTGGGGTTGAGAAACAAAATTCAGTGACTACAACATCCGATTTCACAGGAGTTTTCAATCAAGCCAAAACGCGCGAAGAGTTTATGAATCTCATTCAGCATCGGTGATGGTATGGGGAGACGGCACGATCCTCTCCTTTAATTGCATCAACGTTTTTACATCCTTATCTCTAATTTTCCCTTCCCGGTTAGGTGGACAGTTTAAAATAAGAATATTGTCGTTGCGAGTGGCTATATGGTATAATTCAGCTAATTCATCGATGCTTTTGTAAACAGTATCAGTGGTGTGGAAGAACCAACGTTGGCTGATACAGACAGTAGACTCCCACGGCATATAATACTGTTTCCCATCGTGTGTAAAGAGCTTGGGGTCGTTTTCAGCCGGAAGCACTGAACTGTTTTGCTAAAAAGGCGCGAGAATTGCGATAGATTATTAATACCCACTTGTTCTCCTATTTCCGCTATGCTTTTGCAAGAGGTTAATAGCAAGGCTTGTGCTCGTTGTTTGTCAAGATTCTTACCGAAGCACCACTCTATCTCCCAATCGCTTTGCCATTAAACTCTGAATCTGTTTCAGGCTCTGGTAGCGCTTCATGAGTGCATCACATTTCACATTATGTTTAGCTGTTTCGGGGTCTTGAAGCGCATACATGATGTGCTTCAGCTCTTCAGCTACAATGGCATTCTTGAAATTGATCGTTAGCATAGGAATTAGTTCGAGCAGACGCTCGTCGTCTGTTACCACTTTCTGTGTTTTCGAATGATACTTGCTTAATTGATACCGATCGTTTGCCAAGTCGGAAGTCAGCTTGCTGATGGCAGGGTCAGGGTGTGCAAGGAAGTAGCGCTCGGCTACAAAGCCTGCATCATGAATGTGGATGCCTGCTTCGGTCAAGATGAAGCGGTGTTGCGGATTATGGAACGCCAAGTCGTCCTCTTTCAGGTCATTGATGATGTATTCGATAACCGTTACCGGAATCTCTTCTCCCTCTTCGTTGTGAGCGTTGAAAAGCACCTTCTCTCCATAGCGAATAACCGCTTGAATGATCAGTCGCTCGAATTTATAGAACTCCTGCCCCTCTTTGCCTTCTTGCGGGATGAACGATTCGTATACCTCATCGGGAGGGAACGGTGAAGGTATCTCTCCTTGAGCGGCTGTTGGAGTAGCGACAGGTGCGTTAGCCAACACCGGCCTTCTCTCTTTCTCGATCTGCATCTCCTTCAGTTTGGCCACTTCGGCCACGAGTAACCGTTCTTCGACATGCAGTGTTTGGCTACACTCTTTAATGTATACCGAGCGGATGATGGCTTCGGGAATCACCGATATGCTTCGTACAATGTCGTTGATGAGCTCTGCCCGTTTGATCGGGTCTTTCCCCGCTTCGTCCATCAACAGATTGGTTTTGAAACGGATGAAGTCTGTTTCATTCTCCTGAATAAATTGTTGGAACTCTGTAGCGTTGTGCTTGCGGGCAAACGAGTCGGGGTCATCCCCATCGGGCAGCAAACACACCTTGATGTTCATGCCCTCTTCGAGCAGCATGTCGATGCCTCGGATAGATGCTTTGATACCGGCCACATCACCGTCATAAAGCACTGTGATGTTGTTGGTAAAGCGATGAATCAGTCGGATCTGTGCAGCTGTAAGCGCGGTTCCTGATGAAGAGACCACATTCTCAACGCCCGACTGATGCATGGAGATGACATCCGTATACCCCTCTACCAGGAAGCAACGGTCTTGTTTAACAATAGCTTGTTTAGCAAAGTAAATACCATAGAGCTCTGAACTCTTGTGGTAGATATCCGATTCGGGCGAGTTGACGTATTTGGCCAGTCTTTTGTTTTCGGTACTTAATATACGTCCGCCAAAGGCAACTACTTTGCCTGATAGCGTATGAACGGGAAACATGACACGTCCCCAGAAGCGGTCGCGCAGCTGGTGATCGTCTGTTTCATAACAGAGTCCGGTCCCAACCAGAAATTCCCGCTTGAACCCCTTGAGCAAAGCCTCTTGCGCTAGCGCATCACGACTCTCGGTACTAAACCCTAGTTGAAACTTATCAATAATATCATCGCGGAAACCACGTTGCCGAAAGTAAGCCAATCCTACGGCACGACCATCGACGTGATTGCGCAAGATGTTTTGGAAATAGTCGCGCGCAAAGTTGTTCACAATAAACATACTCTCGCGTGCGCTCTGTGCCTGTTTTTCCTCGGTGCTCAGTTCGCGCTCTTTAATCTCGATGTGATACTTCTTGGCCAGGTATTTCAAGGCTTCGTAGTACGACAGTTGCTCGTGCTCCATGATGAAGTGCACGGCGTTTCCGCCTTTGCCACAACTGAAACATTTGCATAGCCCTTTAGCCGGAGAGACACTAAACGAGGGTGTCTTTTCGTTGTGGAACGGGCAAAGACCGGTGAAGTTCACTCCTCGCTTACGAAGAGTGACGAACTCCGATACGACGTCTACAATCTGTGCGGCATCTAGTATACGGTCTATGGTTCCCTGATCTATCATTTTTTATTTTTATTTTTGCGAACACAAAGGTACAGGATATTTCCGGGATAACCTAGTGCATTATTTAATGTTCTCGCGCACCTTGGTCAGGAAGCGTTTCATGGCTTCGGCATCCTTATCGGCAATAATTTGTTGCAGGTTCTTTAGTTCCGTGCGAATCTTTTCCACCTGTGCCAGTGTGCGCGGATTGAAAAGAATTTCTTGCAACAGGTAGTCATCTTCGCTCAGCAGTCCTTTTGCAATGGCCATGTGTTTCTTAAAGGTGGTGCCCGGCGCTTCCTGATGTTTCATCACACCGGCAAAAACCAGTGTCGATACAAAAGGAATAGATAATGAGTATGCCACCGTGTCGTCGTGTTCTTCGAATGTATACTCGAAGATGTTCAAATTCAGCGTGTTGTACAGGTCCTTAAAGAAGATCTTCCCCATGTGGTCACTTTCGCTGATGATGATAGCGTTCTCGCTACTCAAGTTACTGAGGCTTGCAAAGGTAGGACCAAACATGGGATGCGAAGATACGTAACGAAAGCCACTCTCTTCGTAAAACTTCTTCAGCCCATTCTTAACCGAAGCAATATCACTGATTATACACTCTTTGGGCAGAACGGGCAACACCAAGCGAAAGGCATCAATCGTATACTTTACGGTAACTGCATTGATCACCAGCTCGGGTTCGAACTCCTTAATCTCTTCGAGCGTGGTGAAACGGTACGTGTTATACACAAACCGCAATTGATGCGGATTGGTGTCGAACACAGCGGTTTCATGCTGAAAGCTTAAAATATCGGTAAAGAAAGAACCCATTTTACCGGCTCCAAGAATTAATATACGCATAGCGGTTGGTTCAAAATTTATTAATAACTTCCATCTGTTGACGCACGGACTCTTCGTGTATCGCTTCGAACACGTGTTTGATAAACGCTGCATCCATATCACACTGTTCGCCTTGCAAGCCGCGCTTTTCCAGAATCTCGTTGTAGCGCCCCGATTGTAACACCGTTATCCCGTGTTCTTTCTTGTACACCCCAATTTCGCGGGCAATACGCATGCGTTTAGCCAACTCTTGAATCAGGTTATCGTCGCACTCGTCAATCTGTTTGCGCAGTTGGCTCAGGTTTTCGGTGGTTTGCGTTTCAGTACGAATCACGAGCAGGTTCAAGATGTAATCCAGTACATCGGGAGTAACTTGCTGTGAAGCATCACTCCACGCACCGTCGGGGTTGCAGTGGCTTTCAATGATCAATCCGTCAAAGTTCAGGTCCATGGCTTGTTGACTAAGCGGAGCAATCAGCTCACGTTTGCCACCGATATGACTCGGGTCGCAGAAGATTGGAAGTTCAGGCAGGCGGCGACGCAATTCGATTGGAATATGCCACTGGGGAAGATTGCGATACAACGTTTTGTCGTACGTGCTGAAACCGCGATGAATAGCACCCAGGCGCTTCAGTCCGGCATTCTGAATACGCTCTACTGCGCCAATCCAGAGTTCCAAATCCGGGTTCACCGGGTTTTTAATCAATACGGGGATGTCTACCCCCTTCAACGCGTCGGCTATCTCCTGCACGGCAAACGGGTTGGCAGTGGTGCGGGCACCTATCCACAACATGTCGATACCGGCCTTCAAACACTCGTATACATGTTTTGCCGTAGCTACTTCGGTAGCTACATACATGCCCGTTTCTTGTTTCACTGTTTTGAGCCAGGCCAGCCCCTCTACGCCTACGCCTTCGAAACCTCCCGGTTTGGTACGAGGTTTCCAGATACCTGCACGGTATATTTTTTGTCCTTTGGCAGCCAGTTGTCTGGCTGTATCCATTACTTGCTCCTCAGTTTCGGCACTACACGGGCCGGCGATAACGATTGGGCGTTTAGCTTCAACGCCGGGAAGTAAAATTGATTCGAATTCCATCTTTCTTTTCTTTATGGTCTGATTAATTTATTGCTTTTTTTATTCGCTCCAACGCCTCTTTCAGTTTCTCTTCTTTGCAGCAGAGTGAAAGGCGAATGAAGCGTGCACCGTTGCTTCCGAAGATAAAGCCCGGTGTGATAAACACTCGTGCTTCATGCAATACACGCTCGGTGAGTTCCTCTACATTGGCACACGTGTCGGGAATCTTTCCCCAAAGAAACATGCCTACCTGTTTCTCATCGTAGGTACAACCCAGAGTGTGCATAATCTCTCCGGCCAAGTGGCGACGGTTGGCATAGTTGCGGTTGTTACCCTCATACCAGCTTGCGTCGGCCTCAAGGGCAGTGACAGCTGCCAGTTGTACAGCACGGAACATGCCGCTATCAATATTGCTTTTCACTTTCAGTATCCATTGAACGAACTGTGCGTTAGCAGCCAACATACCGATGCGCCAACCCGGCATATTGTGGCTTTTACTCATCGAGTTGAACTCGATGCAACACTCCTTGGCTCCCGGCACACTGAGAATACTCAGCGGATGATCGTTTAGGATAAAGCTGTACGGATTGTCATTCACCACTACAATGCCTTTGCGACGAGCAAACTCTACCAAACGGGTATATACCTCAATGGTCGCATTGGCTCCTGTTGGCATATTTGGGTAGTTGGTCCACATTAATTTTACGTCACTCAAGTCCATCTGTTCCAATGCTTCGAAGTCGGGCATCCAACCGTTCTCCTCTTTTAGGTCATACGACACTACTTCTGCCCCTAGCAATTTGCTTAATGAGGTGTAGGTCGGATAACCCGGGTTGGGCACCAGTACTCGTTCGCCCGGATTCACAAAAGCAAGGGTTACGTGCAAAATTCCCTCTTTCGAACCGATCAGCGGTTGAATTTCGGTAGCCGGATTAAGCTCCACACCATACCACCGATTGTACCATCGGGCAAATGCCTCGCGCAGCTCTGCTGTTCCGTTGGTAGGCTGGTAACCATGTCCGTTGGCATCGTGTGCCTGGGTGCATAGCGTATCGATTACTTCGGGTGCAGGCGGCATATCGGGGCTGCCGATACCTAAGCTGATGATATCTTTGCCTGCTGCATTCAGCTGTGCCACCTCTTTGAGCTTCCTTGAGAAGTAGTATTCGCTAACCTTGGACAGTCTGTTGGCCGGGGCGATGTTAAACGTTTGATTTTCCTTCTGCATATTCGCCTAATATTTTGAGTTCTTTGGTTAGTGGGGTTATGGCCGTGATGGCCTGTTTGTATCTCAGGTAGTCGCTAAAAGCCACATCTACGTAAAATTGGTATTCCCATTCTCGCCCGATGATGGGGAGCGACTGTATTTTGGTGAGGTTGATGTTGTAGAACGAAAGGATAGAGAGTACTTGAGACAGACTACCTTCGGTGTGTGGCAAGGTGAACACCATGCTTGCTTTGTTCGTGCTGCTGTTCGACATGCGGTTTATTTCGTCAGCCTGCCACGGATCGGCTACCACCAAGAAGCGGGTGAAGTTGTGTTTATTTGTTTCAATTCCCTCTTGCAGTATCTTCATTCCGTAGTGCTCGGCAGCCACTCGTGAGCAGATAGCAGCACGCCCTTTCAGCCCACCGCGTTTGATGAGCTCGGCACTCAATGCCGTGTCTTCTGCTTCCACCACTTTAATCAGCGGATGCTGTTGCAAGAATTCGCGGCACTGCATCAAGGCGATAGGGTGTGAGTTCACCTCGTTGATGTCGTCCCAGTCCTCTTCGGGCAAACAGACGAAGCAGTGAGAGATGCGCAGCTTATATTCGCCAATAATTTGTGTTCCGCTTTGTCGCAGCAGTTCATTGTTGTAAAGCAAGCTACCTGCAATGGTGTTCTCGATCGCCAGCATCCCAATGACCTGATTGTCTTTGTGAATGGCAGCAAACACCTCTTCGAAAGTGGCGCAACAGATTAACTCAATTTTCTCTTCTTCGAAAAAACGATGTGCGGCTATATCGTGATACGATCCTTTTGTTCCTTGAATGGCTATCTTTCTCATCTTTAACTTCTTCGTGTGTATATAAACAATATAAAAAAATCCCGCATCCATACTGGTATGGAGCGGGATTCATATCTATTACTGATTTCTTCCTTTAAAGTCTTTAAGCATCACTGTCACTTGACACATACGAACTCCCGCTCTACTTTCTGGCTAAAGTAAAAGTAAAAAAAGAAGTAATATGTATAAGTAAATAGGTTCATAGCGTGATTGCTTTGCTTATTAATCTGGGGCAAATGTAATGCTTTTCTTTTAAAAGCAAGCATAAAGTGATGTTTTTTTATAGTTATCGTTCAATTAGCTCTTAAAACAGGCGTTTCAACCGATAGTTGTGTGGTTATAAACCCAAAACATTGGCACTCCCTGCCCCCTGATTGTTAAATTGTCCATTCAACTGTTCGCCCTCTTTGGGGTTTAAGTCTAATGATTTTTTCATGTCTTCTATAGAGCCCTCCTTGTCACCATTGAACAGTTTGGCACGCCCTCTTTCATGGTAAGCTGTTGCAAAGTTAGGATTCAGGTCGATCGCTTCATCAAACAGAGCGATGGCTTCAACCAGCTTCTTCTGCGCAATGTACAGCTGCCCCAGATAGAGGTACGCTTGTTCATTGAAAGGGTTTACTTCGGTCACGCTTTGGTAGTCGGTCTCGGCAGCCTCTTGATCGCCTTGAGCTTCGCTGATTTTTCCCCGCAAGAGTATGGCCGCCTCTTCGTCGTGTTGCTGTTCGAGTATGGTGTCAATGTCTTTGCGCGCTTCGGTGGTCTGATCCATTTTGAGCAGAGCTTCAGCGCGCAGCAGGCGTGCTTCGGTGTAATTATCCTTTAGCGCGATGGCTTTGGTGAGGTGGGCTACAGTCATGAGATCATCTTTGAGCCCTTTGGCTGCTTTCCCCAGCAAGCAGTGTCCGGCAGCATTATCGGCATCGAGGGCGATGGCTTTTTGAGCGGCTTCCTCCATGGCTTTGTAAGCTTCTTGCATAAAGCACACGTTGGCAATGGTGAGATGGGTGGTGACTAACCCGGGCTCCAGTTCGGCCATGCGATCGAGCGTTTCGTGTGCTTTGGCCAGTTCGCCTGTTTGTATGTATAGCTGACTGAGGTAGCCCAGCGTTTCAAAATCCTCTTCGAGAGCCAATGCTTCGGTAAAGCATTTCACAGCATAGTCGGGGCGGCCCATGCGTTGTGCACGTAGTCCATCATATTTGAAGATTTCAAAGTTTTTCTTGTTGTTTTTTTGCTTGTCGCTTTCCGGCTTCTCTGTTTTGCCGGTAAAGAAAGATTTAAAGAAGTTAGCCATAATCGATCTGTTGTTTTTAAGTGCTGTATTTAAGTGCTGTTTTTAGTTCTCCTGCAAAAATAAACAATCTTGCTAATATTCCCGTCTGTTGGCGGCTAAAGTTCGGCTTTTGTTCGGTTTAATCTAACTTTCTCTTATGAATTAGCCCATCTTTCATCTCCAACTCGTTTTCGTCGAGTAGGTATTGTATGGTTTGGCTCAGTGCTTCGTGCTTTGTTTCGAGTCGGTTGCCAATGTCGGCAGGCGTTAGCGGTTGCTCTTCGAGCAAGGCGAACAGCTGTTCTTTAAGCTCCTCAACGGTATCGGCAGAGGGCTCATCGGTAGCACGGTGGCTCAGGCAAATGTCACACTGTCCACAGTTGTGCAGATTCTTTTCGCCAAAGTAGCGAAGGAGCATTCGGCTGCGGCAGGCATTTTCGGAAGTCACATACTCCACCATCGCCTTGATGCGTGTTTCGTATCGCTCTTTGCGCTCTTCATAAACGGCACGGGTGATGTGGAGGCGATGCAGCTCTACCCGTTCGCGCGTATATATAATATAAGGAGTCTTTTTATGGGGGATGTAGGAGATGATGCGCCGCTTCGCCAGTAGTTTCAGGAGCTCATATACCTTTGGCGTGGGCAATCCCGTGTGTAGAGAGAGTGCCGCTTCGCTGATGTAGGCATAATCGGTAAAGAGTCCGGTGTACGAGCGCAGCATGGTTTGGATGAGCTTATCGGCTTCATCGCCCATCTCGCGCAGCTTGTAGAGCTCTTCGCGACGTGTGGTGAAGAGGATACGCGAAGCATTGTCTTGCTCATCGGTATACTCGATATAGCCTGCTTGGGTCAATATCTTCAGTGCACTGTGTGCCGGTACGGGAAAGTACTTGAACTTGCGGCAAAACTCCTCCAAGTTGAACTCCTTGATACAGTCTTGCCCGTCGCCCATCGCCATTTGATAGAAGTATTGCAGGTGCTCGTATACGGTTTTGATGTACTCCTTGTCGGGGAAAGTATCCGGGATGCGCTTGTGTAGTGTGGTTTTGTCTGCTTTGGAGTAGAGAATCACGGCATAGGCCTTGTCGCCGTCGCGTCCGGCGCGTCCGGCTTCCTGAAAGTAAGCTTCGATCGAGTCGGGCAGGTCGACGTGCACCACCAGGCGAACGTCCGGCTTGTCAATACCCATACCGAAGGCGTTGGTTGCTACAATAACGCGGCATTCACCCTGTTGCCAACGCTTCTGGCGCATGTCCTTTACTGCATTGTCCAGCCCGGCATGGTAGAAGTCGGCTGTAATGCCTTCGTTTTGCAGCAGTTCGGTAATCTCTTTCGTGCGTCGTCGGCTGCGAGCATATACAATGGCGCTGCCGGGCAATCGTTTTAGGATATGGAGCAATTCGCCAGTTTTGTTGTCGGTAGCCCGAACGATGTATGCTAGATTCTTTCGCTCGAAACTCATGCGAAACACCTGTCCTTCGCGGAAGTTCAATCGAACCTGAATGTCCTTGACCACCTCCGGAGTAGCCGTGGCGGTAAGGGCCAATACGGGAACACCCGGCAGCAGCTCGCGTATTTCGGCTATTTTGAGGTAGGCCGGACGAAAGTCGTAGCCCCACTGCGAGATGCAGTGACTCTCGTCTACGGTAATCATGCTTACCTTCATCGAGCGTAGTTTGGCGCGGAAGATCTCCGTGTCTAGTCGCTCGGGCGAGATGTAGAGGAATTTATAGTCGCCAAAGATGCAGTTCTCGAGGGCAATGATAATCTCTTGCCGCTTCATGCCCGAGTAGATGGCGAGCGCTTTGATACCTCTCTTGCGAAGGTTCTGCACCTGGTCTTTCATCAACGCGATAAGCGGGGTGATCACAATGCACAACCCCTCTTGAGCAAGAGCAGGTACCTGAAAGGTAATTGATTTACCCCCACCGGTAGGCATCAGCCCCAGCGTATCTTTTCCTTGTCCGATACTGGTTATGATGTCCTCCTGCAAGTCGCGGAAGGCATCATAACCCCAGTATTGTTTTAGAATCTCGTGATATTTTGACATGTTATCGCACTCACTCTATCGGTTCAATGTCCTCAATTTGCAGTTGCACCTCGTTTCGTTTGTGCGTATTCTCTTCGATGGAGTAGCAGATGTCGAACGAACGTTTCGTTTTGATGTAGCGCACGTGCGAACTTTGCCCGAAAGCAATGCCGTTCATCACATTGTTCGATTTGTTGTCGACAAGCTCCAACTTAATGTGCTCCTGATCGCGCCCCACCACCTTGCTGGTACCATAGTCGTACACATGGTGCGTGCAGAAGATGGGTTTCTGATTATCCGGCCCGAAAGGATTAAACTTCTTCAGGTCGCTGTAGAACTTGGGGGTGATGTCCCGAAAATCAATCTCGGCATCAATGTGGATCACTGCACGTGTTTGTTCGGGCAAGATGTGTTCGGTCACAAAGTTCTCAAACCGCTCGGTAAAGGCCGGTACATTCTCTACCTTCATCGACAAACCTGCCGCATAGGTGTGTCCGCCGAAGTTCTCGAGCAAGTCGCGACAATGCTCGATGGCTTTATACACATCGAAGCCCGATACGGAACGTGCCGATCCCGTAGCCATGTCGTCTGTACGAGTCAAAACTACGGCCGGTCGGTAGTAAATCTCCGTCAGGCGGGAAGCCACGATGCCGATCACCCCCTTGTGCCAGTCTTCGTTGTAGATGACAATGGAGCGTCGGTCTGCCAATCCCTCGAGGTTGGCTACAATTTGGTTGGCCTCCTCGGTCATGTTCTTGTCGAGGTCTTTGCGCGTTTCGTTGTACAGGTTAATCTGCCCTGCCTTTTCCAATGCGATGGAGAAGTCCTTTTCGGTGAGCAAATCTACCGCTTTTTTTCCGTTCTCAATACGCCCCGACGCATTGATCCGTGGCCCTATCTTGAACACGATATCACTTACCGTAATCTCCTTTTCGGCGAGTCCGCACACATCGATAATGGCCTTCATCCCCGTACTTGGATTGCTGTTCAACTGCTTAAGCCCGTGGTAGGCTAAGATGCGGTTTTCGCCCATGATGGGCACAATATCCGACGCAATGCTTACCGCCACCAAATCCAGTAAAGGGATGAGGTGGTGAAATTCGATGCCATTGTTAAGGGCAAACGCCTGCATAAACTTGAAACCTACGCCACAGCCCGAAAGGTGTGAGTAGGGGTACGTATTGTCTACCCGTTTGGCGTTCAGAATGGCTACCGCAGCGGGCAGCACCTCGTCGGGCACGTGGTGGTCGCAGATAATAAAGTCGATGCCTTTCTCTTTGGCATACGCTATTTCATCTACCGCTTTGATACCGCAGTCTAATACGACAATCAATCCCACACCTGTTGAGGCTGCATAATCTATGCCGATGGTCGATATACCATACCCTTCGTTGTAGCGGTCGGGGATGTAGTAATCGATGTTCGAGTAGAACTGTTGGATAAACTTGTACACCAGTGCCACTGCCGTGGTGCCGTCTACATCATAGTCTCCATAAACCAGAATGCGTTCCTTCTTTCCCATTGCCAGATTCAGTCGTTCGACCGCCAAATCCATGTCTTTCATCAAGAACGGATCGTGCAAGTCGGGCAACTGTGGGCGGAAGAATTTCCGAGCATCGGGTGCTTGTTCAATTCCTCGTTGCACTAAGAGTTGACTCAGGATGGGACTAATGCCCAGCTCCTGGGCCAATGCCCGGCTTATCTCTGCCTGTTCGCGTGTAATGGGTTGATAATTCCATTTTTGATTCATTTTATATATTGTTTTTTCTTTTTCCTTTTGCGGTGGTTAGAAAAGTCTCTGCTTTTCCAACAAGCTGTAAAAGTACGAAAAAAACCGGAAGTGTCTCCGCCTGA
>JAGOOC010000043.1 GCA_017992695.1 Bacteroides sp.
AATCTCGACCTTTGAATCACCAAATGATTCTTGTATCTTTTTTGCAATATTAGCTGTTTTGGTAGTGCTCGTTCCATAAAATAATCCAATCTTTTTCATCGCTTATGTGTCTAAATGATTAATATTCCAACAACTCTTTTGCTGCCTTATATATCCGTTCTTCACCGGGAAGAATGGCATTTTCTAAATTCGGATGGAATCCTACCGGTGTAAAGATTGAGCCTACCCGCTGAATAGGTGCATCCAAGTAACGAAACAGCTCTGTTCCGATCATTGCTGCAATTTCGGCTCCAAATCCTGAAAAGACTTTGTCTTCATGTACAACCAGCACTTTGCTGGTTTTCTTTACAGACTCAAATATAGTCTCTTTATCTAACGGAATCAGTGAACGAAGGTCTATGACCTCCACACTCCAGTTATACTCTTTAGCCAGACGCTCTGCTACGGCAAGACAGAAATGAGTTGTATTTCCGTAAGTAATAATGCTAAGATCTGTACCTTCACGACGAATCCTGGCCTTCCCAAAAGGAACTTCAAAATCATCGGGAACCACAGTGGCAGCCTCAACGGCATTATACAATGCCTTAGGTTCAAGGAATAAAGTGAATCCTTTGGAACGCATACTGGTACGTAGTAGTCCTGCTGCATCATCCGCAAAAGAAGGATATACAATGCGCGCACCGGGAAGTGTAGTCAACGCTCCCTCCAGTGTTTGTGAATGATACAAGCCTCCACCAATGTAACCTCCAGATGCAAGTCGAACTGTTACATTGGGTACAAACTGGCCATTGCTACGCCAGTATTCGTGAGTACATTCAACATACTGCTCTACAGCCGGCCAAAAATAATCGGCGAACTCGGCTCCTTCTATTACAATGCGTATTTTAGGATCAAAGCGGCTCATTCCATTGGCTGTGCCCACAATAAAATCTTCGGCTATTGGAGCATTAAACACACGAGCTATGCCGAATTCCTGCTGCAAGCCTTTGGTAACATTAAACACGCCACCTTTATCTTTATTGGCAACATCCTGTCCCCACAAAAAAGTATCGGGATTGTATCTGAATTCAGCTTTTAATGTTTCGTTAATGGCTGTGACCATACTCTTTTTCTCTCCCTCCTGATTGTGTGTTCCGTCAATGTACACTTTGGGCTGATAAGGCTCTGGTAGCACAAAGTCAAGAACTGTTGATGGATCAGGACTGGGTGCAGCAATCGCTTTGCGATTGGCCGCACTCAGTTCTTTCTTTACTTCTTCCTCAATCTTTTTAAGCTCATCCTCCGTAAACCGCTCGTAACGCAATAACATCCGTCGAAATTTGTATAGCGGATCAGCTGCTTTTACATAAGACAATTCATTGTCATCACGATACAGTGTTTGTTTGTCTGAATTTGAGTGTGAACCAATACGCACACAGTTAGCATGAACAATGACCGGTTTATGTGTAGCGATAGCATATTCGCGAGCCTCGGTCATGGCATTCATGGAATCGAACACATCTTTTCCATTGCAATAAATGATTTTGAGATTCTTGAATCCCGAGAAATTGGCAGCAACCTTACGATTGGCAGTCTGGTCTTTTTTAGGAACAGATATGCCAAAGCCGTTATCCTGAATGACGAAGATTACAGGCAAACATTCTGTACTTGCTCCGTTTATGGCTTCATAAACAAAGCCTTCGGATACCGAAGATTCGCCATGAGAAGTTATGACCACTCCTTTATGACCGTAATACACCATGGCGCGAGCCACACCAACAGCATGAAGGTCCTGCGTACCGGTGGCCGATGAAACATTCTCAATATTCCACTCCATTTTTGCAAAGTGATTGGACATATGTCGCCCGCCGCTTGTGAGATCAGTGGCTTTTGAAAGCCCGTTAAGTATGATCTCTTCCGCAGTCATTCCCGCAGATAGTGCAGCAAGCATATCCCGGTAATAAGGAAACAGAAAATCTTCTCCTTTGGTGAACACCTGCCCCATAGCAAGCTGTATGCCATCATGTCCGGCATAAGGTGCATGAAATGACCAGCCCAGTGATTGCAATAAATAGGCGGGAGCTTTCTCGTCAATGGCTCTTCCAAGTGCCATTAGGTGATACCACTTTTTGAGCGTGCTTTTATCAGTTGTCTTTATATCGCTTTTTTTCATATTATAGTTGTATTTAAATAATTAACTGTTCATTCAGAAAATCAAGCATTCCAGTTTTCCAGATAATCGGCAATACGTTTCAGAAATGCACCTCCCAGTGCGCCATTCACTATACGATGGTCATAAGAGAGCGAAAGATACATTTTGTGACGGATTGCAATGGTATCACCTTCAGGCGTTTCAACAACAGCCGGCTTTTTCTCAATATAACCCACACCAAGAATAGCTACCTCGGGTTGGTTGATTATAGGAGTACCAATAATGTTTTTAAATGATCCGAAGTTAGTTATGGTAAAGGTTCCACCTTGAATATCATCGGCAGATAATTTTTTATTTCGGGCTTTAGATGCCAGAGAATCAATGCTCGCAGCAAGCCCGCTAAGGCTTAATTTATCTGCATCGTGTATAACAGGAACAATCAGGTTTCCGTCATTGAGTGATACAGCAACGCCAATATTTATCTGTTTTTTTACGATCATGCGATAACCGTCTACCGATGCATTTACATACCGGAACTCAATAAGCGCTTTCGCTGTAGCTTCAACAATAGCTGGCATGTAGGTAAGGCTGATACCTTCGTGACGCAAAAAGGCTTCTTTATTACGTTCACGCCAGCGTACCAATTTCGTTACATCAACCTCGACCACAGTAGTAACATGTGGCGATACGTTTTTAGAAAGAACCATACTGTCTGCTATTATGCGACGGATAAAGTCCATTTCTACAACCTCATCTCCTTCAGAAAGAGAGATTTTGACTGCTGAATCCGGTTTAGATTCAACTGCAGAAAATGGTTTTGTTTCTGCCACAGTTTTGGCTTCAACAGCAGGTTTAGGTTCAGTCACAGAAGATACTTTAGGCTCAACAGCGACTTTCGTTTCTGCAGCCCAAGCAGCCGCTTGCACCCCTCTTCTTTTCTGATCCAGATACGCTTTAATATCTTTCTTACTTAAGCGTCCTAAATAGCCAGTACCCGGAATATTGTCCAGCTCCTCTTGGGATAGCTGAGCCTCCTGAGCTATCTGGAGCACTATGGGTGATAGCCATCTAGCCTTTTCACCTTTTACATTCATAACAGGTGTAGCCGCAGCTGTATGTGCAGGTTCAGGAGTAAAAGCATGTGCAGGTTCAGGAACTGAAGCTGAGGTGTTTTGTGTTCTTTCAGGCCTGTTTTCGGGAGCCGGTTCGGTCACTTCCCGGGCAACTTCTTGGTCAGAATCGTCTTCCAACTGCACGATAGCAACAACTGTACCCACCGGAACAGTATCTCCTTCATTGAAAAGCAACTCAAGAATCTTACCATCCACCGGAGAAGGAATTTCCGCACTCACCTTGGCTGTGTTTACTTCAAACAAAATATCGTCTTCCTTTATAACATCGCCCACTTTTACAGACCAAGTCATAATGGTTCCTTCAGTTATGCTCTCGCCCAGTTTGGGCATTTTTATTTCAAATGTAGACATAGGTACTAATTTTTAAAAGTATATTCATCAGAATTTGTAATCGTATTTATTAAACAAGAACAGGAAACGAATTGTTTCAGAATCAGTTATTTATGAAAGAAAGCATTGAAATTCCAGTCTGAGGTGGAATATTTATCTTCTCTCAATTGCCCGATGGCTGTTACATCCTCTTCACTAAACAAATACGTATGGTTTCCTTCAGTGTTTTCTGTGAAATAAGTCATGACTAACCGCTTAAAATCCTGAATTTGTATTGAACCGGGTATATATTCACGAATATTCGTTACCGGACTTCGTACCGATTTTACAGAAACACATCGTTGGTTAGCAGTGCTGTCATTCAGTTGTTCTGGGTTAGCAAGCAAAGCTGCAGCCAAGTTTGCCAGATCGGTAGAAAAGAGGAGCGTTGCATGGTACATTATTCTTTTTTTATGAATGCACTGCGCACTTCCCGAGATCTTCAATCCATCAATAGTAAGGGCACGCCGATCATCAGCTTTCGCCTCTATTCCCATCCCTATAAGCATATGAATAATCTGCTTTGAGAATTTGTCAAAATCAGCATTACAACTGTTCTCTATAAAGGTTAAATTAAGATTGCCAAGATCGTGATAAACGGCTCCACCACCCGAGAATCTACGCACTACTTTTAGTTGTTTCTCCTGTACGAAATCGAAGTTTACCTCAGCCCAAATATTCTGATGTTTCCCGATAATAACGGATGGTTCATTTTGCCACAACATAAAAATATCCTCTGAAAATGAATGCAGCAGGTATTCTTCAGCAGCCAGATTAAAATAGGCATCGGTATATTTATTATTGATGCAGAGCATTTCTTTACTGATCTTTATATTGATTAAGCAAACAGCGTTTCACGGATAATCTCACAAACAGTAGGATGCGGAAATACCTGTTTTTTCAGCTCTTCCACCGTGTATCCTTTCTCAACAGCCAAGCTCATCATAACAATCAGCTCGGATGCCGGATTACCCAACAGGTGGCACCCGATAATGCGATCATCATCATCAATAATCAATTTGCACAGACCGCTGCCAAGCTCATTTTCGGCAACAAATCTTCCCGAATAGGCCATCGGCAACTTTAATACCCGATAATTAACTCCCTTTGCAATTAACTCTTCCTCTGTTTTTCCGGCTCCGGCCATTTCGGGATTTGTGTAAACCACTCCGGGAATAGCAGCATAATTCATCCTATCATCAATGCCCAGAATGTGATTGATAGCTACTTCGCTTTCTCGAATAGCCGTATGTGCAAGCAGCGAATGGCCTGTAATGTCGCCACAAGCATAAACACGGGGATGGCTTGTCTGCATAAATTCATTCACTCTCACTCCACTTCGTTGAAGTTCTATGTTTAGCTTCTCCATTCCTAAATTTGCCGTAACGGGGCTTCGCCCTACACTCATCAGAATCTTTTCAACTTCTATTGTTTCAGACTTGCCATTCTTTTCAACAAAAACTTTACCGGCAGATACTTCTGTCACTTTGGTTTCAACTAAAAAGCGTACACCCTTCTTGGTATAATCAGCCCTAAGCATAGCCGAAGTCTCCTTATCCATGGCTCCCAGTATTTCGGGCATCATTTCAATAACGGTAACTTTAACGCCCAAGCTGTTGAAGAATGAAGCAAACTCCATTCCAATGACTCCTCCTCCTATAATAGCAAGAGAACTTGGCAACACTTTTATTTCCAGAGCTTCTTTTGAAGTCCAGTATTCGGTTTCGGATAAACCTTTGATGGGAGGAATTACGGTTTCAGAGCCGGTGCAGAGCAGTAAATACTTTACAGCATAGCTCTCATTGTTACAAGAGATATGGATAACCTCTTCTTTTTCGCCCAAAATAGTAGCCATACCCTCTACAAGATGAACACCATGAGCTTTTAATTTCATACCAACACCAACAGTCAGTTTCTTAACTACCTTACTCTTGCGACTCATCATTTTTTCAAAGTCGAAAGTTGGATGACCATCTATCAGAATTCCATATTTTGAAGCACTCTTTATTGTATCAAGAATCTTAGCTGAATACAATAATGTTTTTGTGGGAATGCATCCTTCATTAAGACACACCCCTCCAATGGCATTTTTCTCAAAAAGGACTGTTTTTATACCATTCGCAGTGGCTCTTTCCGCGGCATTATAACCTGCAGGTCCGCCACCTATAATTGCTAGTTCATATTCCATAATCGTTGTTCTTATTTATATTAAACATAAACAAAAAACGACTATAATAAGTTTATTTACTGTAACTTATTACTTATTATAACGCGTGAAAAGAACGTCAGAATGAGATAAACTGTTTTAATAAATCGCTCTATGCCGAATGCCACATACGGTGGAGTGAACGGGCAGAAAATGAAGTAGGAGGAAACTTCTTCATTTCCTCCTACTCAATTCGATTCACTTGCCGATAATGAAACCCATCGGCACTTCAACTACCCTATTTACCTATTGATATTCTTGTATCCGTATACCGCTCTGTCGCCCAGTTCCTCTTCGATGCGGAGCAATTGGTTGTACTTGGCCATACGGTCTGATCGGCTCATTGAACCGGTTTTAATCTGTCCGCTATTGGTAGCCACAGCGATGTCGGCAATGGTAGCATCTTCGGTTTCGCCCGAACGGTGCGAAGTTACAGTGGTGTACCCATGGCGATGAGCCATTTCGATGGCATTCAACGTTTCAGTGAGCGTACCAATTTGATTCACCTTGATCAAAATGGAGTTGGCACAACCTTCTTCGATGCCTCTGAATAAGAATTCAACGTTGGTCACAAACAAGTCATCGCCTACTAACTGACAGCGATGTCCGATGCGTTCGGTGAGTTTCTTCCAACCCTTCCAATCGTTTTCGTGCATGCCGTCCTCGATGGAGTCGATGGGGAATTTGTTCAACAACTCTTCCAAGTAGTCCACCTGCTGATCGCTGGTGCGCTTTTGTCCATGTTCGCCTTCAAACTTACTATAGTCATATACCCCGTTGTGATAAAACTCTGAGGCCGCACAGTCCATGGCGATGGTGATGTCCTTGCCCGGTTCATATCCGGCCACTTTAATTGCTTTAAGGATGGAGTTGATAGCGTCTTCGGTGCCTTCCAACTTCGGAGCGAAACCGCCCTCATCGCCTACAGCCGTGCTCAATCCCCGATCATGGAGTACCTTTTTAAGGGCATGAAACACCTCGGCTCCCATACGTAGCCCTTCGCGGAAAGATTTTGCACCTACGGGGCGAATCATAAATTCCTGAAACGCAATGGGTGCGTCACTATGCGAACCACCGTTGATGATATTCATCATCGGTACAGGCATCACATACGTATTGGTTCCGCCAATATAACGATAGAGTGGTAGGTCTAGATAGTTGGCAGCGGCTTTGGCTACAGCTAACGATACACCCAGAATGGCGTTAGCACCCAGTTTCGATTTTGTTTTGGTTCCGTCAAGTGCCAACATGGTGTGGTCAACACCCATTTGGTCGAGCACAGACATGCCTACCAAGTGTGGAGCAATAACCTTATTCACGTTATCAACCGCCTTTTGTACGCCTTTGCCCAAGTAGCGATGTTTATCACCGTCGCGCAATTCAATTGCTTCATGTTCGCCTGTCGATGCACCCGATGGTACGGAAGCCCGACCCATAATGCCCGATTCTAAAATAACATCAACCTCTACAGTGGGGTTACCTCTCGAATCGAGAATCTCTCTTCCCAAAATCTTTTCTATTTTCATTGTTCTTTTGTTTGTTAAATAAGTGGCAGATTCAGTTTATAGGGTTCAATCTGCCTTATGTACAAATAACAAACGAAGCGATAGATTTGTTGCTGTAATGAAGGTTAATTAATCCTCAATGACCACGCCCAAAAGTGGCAACAGATCCATGGCTTGCAGCGTGTTGACGATTGCTCCACGCAGATCGGCAATGTTGAGCACGATGCCGTTGATGCGTGCTGTGCGCAGGTCAATGCCGCGCAAGAGGGTGTGTGAGAAATCGGCTTCGAGCAGTGTGCTGTCCGGCAATTCGATCGAGGCGTTGAGGCGGCAGTTGTTGAAGCTTGCTTGGCGCAGGTCACAGGCGCGAAAGGAGGTTTGGCTCATCTTGCTCATGGACAGGTTGATGTACATGCCGCTGCAATGCACCATCGACACATGGTTGAGGGTAGTCTCAGAGAGATTCGTACCCATCAGTTTACAGGAGACAAACTCCACGCGATGGAGTGAGCTTTCGGCAAACGAGGTGTTAGACAGGTCGCAATTCTCGAAACGAACATCAGATAGTTGGGCCGATTTGAACTGACATTCGTTCAAGGTGCTGCCCGTGAATGTGCAGTTCCTGATGGTGAGGTAGGGGCGCTGAAGACATTGCTCGGTCGCTTTGGCGAAGTGCAGATCGGCAATTGTCTCCTCCTTTTCGAGGAGCTCCTTCAAGGATTGTTCACTCTCGGTTTGGGGCTCCATAAAGGGTGCTGTGACGCGAACCGGTGCTCTTTTTTTATCTTTAGGTAATTTCATTATCCATTCGTTTGTTTATACCATTTGTTTGCCGATATATCCACCCAGTACCACGGCCGCTATCCCTAAAACCACGCTCAGCAACACGTAGAGGGCGAATGTGCCATAAAAGCCTCCTTCGAGTAAACTAAGCGCATCATTCGAGAAGGTCGAAAAAGTGGTAAATCCTCCGCAGAGACCTGCGGTGAGAAATAGGCGAGCCTCCATTGACAGGTGGAAATGCTCGGACAGCGAATAAAAGAGACCGATAAGCAAGCTACCAGTGACGTTTACGATAAAGGTTCCCCATGAAAAAGGGAAAGCAAAAGGAGCGATGCATTCGTTGATAGCCACTTGGGCCAGGTAGCGTGCGGCACTGCCTATGCCGCCACCCAAGAAGATGTAAACCAGTTCTTTCATGCGTTGTGGAATGTTTAACAGCGACAAAGGTAGTCCATTTATGTGGAAGTTGGGTGCTGCAATCCTCTCTTTTTCGGTGAACGAGGGTGACTGTTTTTGTGAACAAGGGTGGTTATGAAAACGTTTGCATAACAATCTCACCCCTTCTGTTTGCCTGTATGAGGCATACCTTTGTATTCTTATTATCTTTGCCCAACCTATTTTTAAATTAATTCATTACCTATCATGAAGAACCTAAAGACGCTCACCGCGACCCTGGCTTGCCTATTGCTCACTTTCTTGGCAAGCACAGCGGTTATGGCCCAGAGCATTACCTCTCCCAACGGACTTTTGAAACTTACTTTCTTGGTAACCGCACAAGGTGAACCAGTGTATGAACTCTCCTATAAGAATAAAGAGGTCATTAAACCCTCTAAACTGGGACTGGAGTTGAAGAAGGATCCGGGATTGATGAACGGATTTACAGTGGAATATAGCCAAACAGCCACGTTTGATGAAACCTGGTCGCCCGTGTGGGGCGAGGTTAAAACCATTCGCAATAACTACAACGAGTTGGCGGTAACGCTCAATCAAAAGGCGCAAGATCGCCACATCGTTATCCGCTTTCGCTTGTACAACGATGGGTTGGGCTTTCGCTACGAATTTCCGTTGCAAAAGAACCTCAACTACTTTGTAATTAAAGAAGAACGTTCGCAGTTTGCCATGGCCGGAGACCACACGGCTTTCTGGATTCCGGGCGACTACGACACCCAAGAGTACGATTACACCCAATCCAAACTTTCTGAAATTAGGGCATTAATGCCATCGGCTATTACCGAAAATGCTTCGCAGAAAACGTTTGCGCCTACCGGTGTGCAAACCTCTTTGCAACTGAAAACAGCCGATGGGCTTTACATCAACCTGCATGAAGCGGCTTTAGTCGATTACTCGTGTATGCACCTCAACCTTGACGATAAAAACCTGGTATTCGAATCGTGGTTAACCCCCGATGCTGTAGGCGATAAAGGGTACTTGCAAGCCCCCTGCCAATCGCCTTGGCGCACGGTGATGGTGAGCGATGATGCGCGCGATATTCTCTCGTCTAAGCTAACGCTGAACCTCAACGATCCCTGCGCCTATGAAGATGTTTCCTGGATTAAACCCGTCAAATACATCGGTGTGTGGTGGGAGATGATTACCGGAAAGAGCTCTTGGGCCTATACTGATGATGTACCTTCGGTTAAACTTGGAGTGACCGATTACACTAAGACCAAACCCAACGGCAAGCACGGTGCAACCAACGAAAACGTGAAACGTCACATTGACTTTGCCGCCAAGCATGGCTTTGATCAAGTGTTGGTCGAAGGATGGAACGAAGGCTGGGAAGACTGGTTTGGCAAATCAAAAGATTACGTGTTCGACTTTGTAACCCCGTACCCCGACTTCGACGTGAAGATGCTCAACTCCTACGCCGCCAGCAAAGGGGTGAAGCTAATGATGCATCACGAAACATCTGGATCGGTGCGCAACTACGAACGCCACATGGACAAAGCCTATCAGTTTATGGTCGACAATGGCTACAACGCTGTAAAGAGCGGCTACGTAGGCGATATCATCCCGCGCGGCGAGTACCATTATGGACAGTGGATGAACAACCACTACCTATATGCGGTGCAAAAGGCTGCCGAATATAAGATTTCGGTCAATGCCCACGAAGCTGTTCGTCCTACCGGGCTGTGTCGCACCTATCCGAACCTAATTGGTAACGAGTCCGCTCGCGGAACCGAGTACGAAGCCTTTGGCGGCAACAAGCCGTTTCACACTACGCTGCTTCCGTTTACCCGCTTGATTGGTGGCCCGATGGATTACACGCCGGGCATCTTCGATACGCAACTCTCTTTCCTGTCGGGCGAGCACAGCTTCGTTCACACCACCTTGGCCAAGCAGTTGGCACTCTATGTAACCATGTACAGTCCCCTCCAGATGGCTGCCGACCTGCCCGAAAGTTACGAACGTCACCTCGATGCTTTTCAGTTCATCAAAGACGTAGCCATCGATTGGGATGATAGCCAATACCTCGAAGCCGAACCGGGCGATTACATCACCGTAGCCCGTAAGGCCAAAGGAACGGGTAACTGGTTCGTAGGCGGCATCACCGATGAGAATCCTCGCAAGGCTGCTCTTTCCCTGCACTTTCTCGAACCCGGAAAGCAGTACGTAGCCACCCTCTATGCCGATGGCAAGAGTGCCGATTATGAAAAGAACCCGACCGCTTATCAAATTACCAAAGGATTGGTAACCAGCAAAACGAAGATTTCCGTTCAGCTGGCACGTAGCGGCGGTTTTGCCCTAAGCCTGATTGAAGCGACCCCGGCAGATAAGAAAGAAATAAAGAAATGGAGATAATTCTTCTTTAAATTGTTGGTGAGATAATGAGAACGCTCTGCATAGGAAACTGTGTAGAGCGCTTTTTTATATCACCTTTTTTATGTACTTTTGCAGCCATCTTTTAAAACAACAACATATAAAGACGACAACATGGGAGGTTTTTTTGGAACGGTTTCGCAAGCGAGTTGCATAACCGATTTATTTTATGGCACAGACTACAATTCACATTTGGGAACGAAACGGGGCGGGCTTGCCACCTTTAGCAAAGAACGCGGATTCATTCGATCCATCCACAGTCTGGAAAGTTCTTACTTCCGAACAAAGTTCGAACCCGACTTAGGGAAATTTAAAGGAAATGCCGGCGTAGGCATCATCAGCGATACAGACGCACAACCCATCATCATTAATTCTCACCTTGGCCGCTTCGCCATTGTTACGGTGGCCAAAATAACCAATATCGAAGAGCTTGAGCAGCAGTTACTCTCCCAAAACATGCACTTTGCCGAATTTAGCTCCAGCACCACCAACCAAACCGAACTCATCGCCCTACTTATTATTCAAGGAAAAACTTACGTCGAAGGCATCGAAAATGTATTCAAACACATCAAAGGATCGTGTTCGATGCTTTTGCTTACCGATGATGGCATTATTGCCGCTCGCGACCAATGGGGGCGCACGCCCATCGTTATTGGCAAGAAAGAGGGAGCCTATGCGGCAACCAGCGAGTCGAGCAGTTTCCCTAACCTAGATTACGAGATAGAGAGGTATCTGGGACCGGGCGAGATTGTTCGCCTGCGTGCCGACAGCATGGAGCAACTTCGCAAGCCCAATGAAGAGATGCAGGTTTGCTCGTTTCTGTGGGTGTACTATGGTTTCCCCACCTCGTGCTACGAGGGGCGCAACGTTGAAGAAGTGCGCTTCGTGAGTGGCATGAAGATGGGACAGAAAGACGCCTCCGAGGTAGACTGTGCCTGTGGCATCCCCGACTCGGGCGTGGGCATGGCACTAGGCTATGCCGAAGGCAAAGGCGTGCCTTATCACCGTGCGATAGCCAAATACACCCCCACTTGGCCTCGAAGCTTCACCCCAAGCAATCAGGAAATGCGTTCGTTGGTAGCCAAAATGAAGCTGATCCCCAACCGGGCCATGATGACCGGTAAGCGTATCTTGTTTTGCGATGACTCCATTGTGCGCGGCACCCAACTGCGCGACAATGTGAAGATACTCTACGATTGTGGGGCAAAAGAGGTACACATGCGTATTGCCTGTCCGCCGCTCATTTATACCTGCCCGTTCCTTGGTTTTACCTCTTCAAAGAGTCCTTTGGAGCTAATTACCCGGCGCATTATTCAAGAACTCGAAGGCGATGAGAACGCCAAACTTGAGCAATATGCTACTGCCGGCACACCCGAATACGAGAAGATGGTAGGCATCATTGCCGAACGTTTCAGCCTGTCGTCGTTGCAGTTTAACACCATAGAGACACTGATCGAGGCTATCGGACTGCCCAAGTGCAAAGTATGCACGCACTGTTTCGACGGTAGCAGCCACTTCTAAACCGCAACTGATCGGTTGGTAGCAAGCGTTCCAATGCGTTGAAACTACGGTTCCTCCGCATTGAAACAAAAGTTTCTCCATGGTGAAACAAAAGTTTCTCCGCAGTGAAACAATACGGTTGGACGTACCCTTCAGCGGGAGACCTTACTGCATTGCGTCCAATTGAACGCTTGCTCACTTTATGGCGCACTTTAGGAACATAGAAATTAAAAAAAGAGCCGTGAATTTGCTTGGCAGTTCACGGCTCTTTTTCTACCTTTACGGCAAATGTAATTCCTATCGAAAAAACTATCAACAGTTAAACCGTAAATAATATGACTTTAGTAGAACGCTTTTTAAAGTATGTCAGCTTTGACACCCAGTCTAACGACCAGACTCGGCTTACCCCCAGCACCCCTGGGCAGATGATCTTTGCCCAATACTTAAAGACTGAGCTGGAATCGTTGGGGCTCGAGGAGATTACCCTCGACGAGCACGGCTACCTTTTTGCCACCCTCCCTGCCAATATAGAAAAAGAAGTACCCACCATCGGTTTCATTGCTCACCTCGACACCAGCCCCGATATGACAGGGCAGCACGTTACCCCTCGCATTGTCGAAAAATATGACGGAACAGACATTGTGCTTTGCACCGAAGATAACGTAATCCTTTCGCCTACCCAGTTTCCCGAGCTGCTCGATCATGTAGGAGAAGATTTGATTGTAACCAACGGGAAAACCCTTCTGGGTGCCGATGACAAGGCAGGTATTGCCGAGATCGTCTCTGCCATGGCCTACCTCAAGGCGCATCCCGAAATTAAGCACGGCAAAATTCGCATCGGATTCAACCCCGACGAAGAGATTGGCGAAGGTGCACATAAGTTCGACGTGGAGAAATTCGGTTGCCAATGGGCCTACACCATGGACGGGGGCGAAGTAGGTGAGTTGGAATATGAGAACTTCAATGCCGCCTTGGCCAAGATTACGTTCAAAGGACGCAACATCCATCCGGGTTATGCCAAGAACAAGATGATCAACTCCATCAGCGTAGCCAACCGCTTCATCGGCATGCTACCTGCGGGCGAAACACCCGAATGTACCTCGGGATACGAAGGCTTCTATCACCTGATTGCCATTCAGGGCGATGTGGAACAAACCACGCTGATCTACATCATCCGCGACCACGACCGGACGAAGTTCGAGCACCGCAAGCAGGAGGTAGAACGCTTGGTGAAACTCATTAATACCGAGTTTGGCAGCGAGATAGCCTCTGTTGAACTGAACGACCAGTACTACAACATGCGCGAGCAGATCGAACCTGTGATGCACATCATCGACACAGCCTTTGCGGCTATGGAAGCAGTAGGAGTGAAGCCCAACGTGCGCCCCATTCGTGGAGGTACTGACGGTGCTCAACTCTCGTACAAGGGACTTCCGTGTCCCAACATCTTTGCCGGTGGTCTGAACTTTCACGGACGATATGAATTTGTACCCATCCAGAACATGGAGAAGGCAATGAACGTGATTGTAAAGATAGCCGAACGGGTTGCCCAAGCGTACTAATACCTTGCGTGATCATCAGAACGTAGTATTCATATTAACACCTATATCATGAAAACCACTCCATTTACCGAGAAACATATAGCCTTAGGGGCTAAGATGTATGAATTTGCAGGATACAACATGCCCATCGAATACACGGGCATCATCGACGAACACCTGACGGTTTGTAACGCTGTGGGCGTGTTCGATGTGTCGCACATGGGCGAGTTTTGGGTCAAAGGGCCTCACGCATTGGCCTTCTTGCAGCAAGTAACCTCGAACAACGTTGCCGCGCTTGAACCAGGCAAGATACAATACACCTGTTTTCCCAACGAGAAGGGAGGCATTGTCGACGACCTGTTGGTGTATCAATACGATCCCGAGAAGTATCTGCTCGTAGTCAACGCTTCGAACATGGAGAAAGACTGGAACTGGTGTGTAACACACAATACGGTGGGGGCGGAGCTTGAGAATGCTTCGAACCACATGGCTCAGCTTGCCGTGCAAGGGCCCAAGGCCATTCTTGCGCTGCAAAAGCTTACCGACATCAACCTCTCCGACATTCCTTATTATACCTTCAAGGTGGGCGAGTTTGCCGGCGAGAAAAACGTGATTATCTCCAACACCGGCTACACCGGAGCAGGAGGTTTCGAACTCTACTTCTATCCCGATGCTGCCGACAAGATATGGAAAGCTCTGTTCGAGGCAGGAGCCGAGTTCGGTATCAAACCCATCGGTTTGGGAGCGCGGGACACCCTTCGTTTGGAGATGGGCTTCTGCCTGTATGGCAATGAGCTCGATGAGACCACATCGCCCATCGAAGCAGGCTTGGGATGGATTACCAAGTTTGTAGAGGGCAAGAACTTCACCAACCGTGCCATGCTCGAAAAACAGAAGGCAGAGGGCACTGACCGCAAGCTGATTGGCTTCGAGATGATTGATCGAGGGATACCTCGTCACGGTTACGACCTAGTTACCGAAACGGGTGAAGAAGTGGGTGTGGTTACTTCGGGAACTATGTCGCCTACGCGCAAAATAGGTATCGGTATGGGCTATGTAAACCCCCAATACAGTAAAGTGGGAACCGAGATTTACCTCGATATGCGCGGACGCAAACTGAAAGCGATCGTGGTGAAGCCTCCTTTCCGTAAAATGGATTAACAAGTATCCTCGTTTCTTTGCTATAAGCCTTACAACTGTTTTATCTCCACCCGGATATAGGTGCTTCCTCTATTCGGGTGGAAACGTTTACAAGGTGGTGGTGTTTTGATCGTTTTGTTTTATATAACGATATCTTTTCCCGTTTTTGTTCGTTGTTTCGTAGAATTCGTTTACTTTTGCAAGGAAAAAAGTACCTCTACATGTCACATCTACCTACACTGATTGCCGACCTTGCATTGATCCTGCTTTCTGCCGGTGTAATGACAATTCTATTTAAAAAACTTAAGCAACCGTTGGTTTTAGGCTATATCGTTGCCGGTTTCTTAACGAGCCCATACGTTCCTTTTACCCCCTCGGTGATAGATACGGCCAATGTGAAGACATGGGCCGATATTGGCGTCATCTTTCTCCTCTTTGCCCTCGGGCTCGAGTTTAGTTTTAAGAAGATATTAAAGGTTGGCGGCACAGCAGTGATTGCTGCTTGCACCATTATTTTCTGTATGACACTATTGGGTATAGGGGTTGGAATGGCTTTCGGGTGGCAACGCATGGATAGCCTGTTTCTGGGTGGAATAATTGCTATGTCCTCTACCACCATCATTTATAAAGCATTCGATGACTTGGGGCTGCACAAGAAGAAATTCACGGGATTGGTGCTTGGCATCTTGATCATTGAAGATATACTTGCCATTGTACTGATGGTGATGCTATCGACCATGGCGCTGAGTCAGAGCTTTGAAGGTAGCGAGATGCTCGAAAGTATAGGCAAATTGCTCTTCTTCCTTATTCTGTGGTTTGTGGTGGGCATCTACCTGATTCCCGAACTGCTTAAACGCTGCCGCAAGCTGATGAATGAAGAGACCTTGCTTATAGTGTCGCTCGCTCTCTGTTTCGGCATGGTGGTAATTGCTGATCGTGCCGGTTTCTCGGCCCCCTTCGGGGCATTTGTGATGGGTTCCATCCTTGCAGAAACCATTGAGGCCGAGTCGATTGAGCGATTGGTGAAGCCGGTCAAAAACCTGTTTGGTGCCATCTTTTTCGTTTCGGTGGGCATGATGGTTAATCCTGAGATGATTGTCACGTATACTTTGCCCATCTTGGTCATTACAGTGGTGGTTGTGCTGGGGCAGTCAATCTTTGGTACATTTGGTGTATTGCTATCGGGGCAACCCCTGAAAACAGCTATGCAGTGCGGCCTCAGTTTGACACAGATTGGCGAGTTTGCCTTCATTATAGCCGCTCTGGGGGTCTCACTGCACGTAACGAGCGACTTTCTTTACCCCATTGTGGTGGCCGTTTCGGTAATCACGACCTTTATCACGCCCTACATGATTCGCTCTGCCGAGACTACTTATGGCTTTGTTGATCGTCGCCTGCCTCGCTCTTGGCAGCGATTTTTGATCCGTTACTCATCGGGCACAGAGACGGTGAACAACGAGAGCCTGTGGCGCAAACTGCTATTAGCCATGGCGCGCATTGTTGTTATATACTCCATTCTTAGCATCTCTGTTGTTGTTCTCTCGTTCCGTTTTGTAGTTCCTTTTTTCAAAGAGAACCTGCCCAGTGTTTGGGGATCTTTACTCGGGGCTTTGTTCACCATTTTGTGTGTCTCTCCGTTTTTGCGCGCCATTATGGTGAAGAAAAATCACTCGGTAGAGTTTATGACGCTGTGGGATGACAGTAGGGTGAACCGTGGCCCGCTGGTGTCGACCATCTTGCTTCGTGTGGTCATTGCCATTCTGTTTGTGATGTTCATCATTGCCCAGTTGTTTAAATCATCCATTGGCTTGGTTATCGGAGCAGCCGTTCTGGCAGTTGCGCTCATGGTGCTCTCGCGTCGGCTTAAGAAACAATCTATACTGATTGAGCGGAAATTCTTTCAGAACCTGCGCTCGCGCGATAGGCGCGCTGAATACATGGGAGAGAAGAAGCCCGAATATGCCGGACGGTTGTTATCGCGCGATTTGCATTTGACGGATTTGGAGATTCCCGGAGAGTCTGTTTGGGTAGGCAAAACGCTTATAGAGCTGGGCTTGGGGCGTAAATATGGTGTTCACGTGGTCTCCATCTTGCGAGGCAAGCGACGAATCAATATACCGGGCGGCAAAGTCCGCCTCTTTCCGAACGATAAACTTCAGGTTATTGGAACCGATGAGCAGCTGAGCCACTTTAGCGAAGCCATGACAAAGGGTTTGTACATCGATTCGGATGTATTCGAAAACAGCGAGATGACCTTGAAGCAGTTTAAGATTGAAGCCGACTCTGCTTTTTTAGGAAAAACCGTGCGCGAATCGGGGATACGTGAAAAGTATCACTGCTTGATAGCCGGCATAGAACGTGAAAAAGAGGTGTTAATGACCCCGGATGCAAACGCCCCGCTAGAAGAGGGAGATGTGGTTTGGGTGGTTGGAGAAAAGAATAATGTATATCAATTATTAATTAAAAAGAATGTATAATGAAAAGTGATCCGAACGAGTGTTTGTATTGTCAGAACAATGAAACGTTGCATAACTTAATGATTGAGATCGCACAGCTAAGCGTATCTCGTGCTTTCCTGTTTAAAGAGCAAACCTACCGTGGGCGGTGCTTGGTAGCGTACAATGGTCATGTAAATGACCTCAACGAGTTGAGTGATGAAGAACGCAATGCTTTTATGGCTGATGTAGCTCGCGTAACCCGTGCTATGGATCGGGCCTTTCATCCCGAAAAGATTAACTACGGTGCATATTCAGATAAGCTGTCACACCTGCACTTTCACTTGGCTCCAAAGTATGTCGATGGACCCGATTACGGCGCTACCTTTCAGATGAACCCCGGCAAGGTGTATCTGACCGATGCCGAGTATCAGGAGCTAATAGCTGCGGTAAAGGCTAATCTGTTGTAGATTCAAAGTCGAACTCAAAGTCAAAGTCGTCCATCGATTCTGGGGCAACGAACTCTTCCAAGCTTCGTCGGTCTTTTTTCGTTGGGCGGCCTGCTCCGCGTGCGCGATCTACAAATCCTGATACTTTGCTCAGTTCAAGTATTTCATACTGATCGGGAGTGGTTACGTTCTCCATTACCTCGGCAACCAGTTTAGCGCCCACTCGTTTTTCGATGGTTTGCAACACTTTGAATGAGTAGGTAATGGGTGGTTTCCTTACCTGAATCACATCTCCGGGTTTTATCATTCGGGCTGCTTTCACAAAAGATCCATTGATGGTTACCCGTCCTTTTTTGCAGGCTTCTGCTGCAATGGTGCGCGTTTTAAAAATGCGTACTGCCCACATCCATTTGTCTATTCTTGCTTCCATAAGATCATGGTGAATTATTCGCTCAATTATTTTTTATTGAATTGGTTCATGGTGATATCAATTCCGGCTAAGCAGAAACTTTTGATGATGTCTCCTGCTACGGTTAGCCGCTCGTTCATCGTCTTTAAATCTTCTTCATCGAACTTGCTCAATACAAAGTCGACTTGCGTGCCTCGTGGAAACTCATTTCCTATGCCGAAGCGTAAGCGGGCATAGTTTTGAGTACCCAGTATGGCAGCAATGTGCTTCAACCCGTTGTGTCCTGCATCGCTTCCTTTGCCTTTCAAGCGTAGTACTCCGAAGGGAAGAGCCAGATCGTCGACAATGACCAGTACGTTTTCTAAAGGGATGTTCTCTTTTTGCATCCAGTACCTTACGGCATTGCCGCTTAGGTTCATGTACGTAGATGGTTTCAGCAACAACAACTGACGCCCTTTGATGGATAACGTTGTGGTAAATCCGTAACGTCCGTCTTTGAAAGTTGCGTTGTGGGTTTTGGCCAGTTCATCTACGGTCATAAAGCCGATATTGTGGCGTGTTTCATGATATTCGGGACCTATATTACCCAGTCCGACGATTAAATATTTCATATCAAACGTATGGTTAGGAGTGAAAGAAAGAAACGCAGACTAACACAGAGTCATTCTGTGATAGTCCGCGTTTCAAAATATCTTCAATCAGAAATATCTGATTCTTGATTACTTGCCAGCTGCTGCCAAACCTCTTGCTGCACGTGTTAGCTTAACTACACATACAACAGATTCTTTAGCACTCAAAATCTCAAGGTCTTCGAAACTTAACTCGCGAACTTGAATTGATTTACCAAGACCTAAGTGTGCTACGTTTACAGTCAGCTTCTCAGGAATGAGGTTGTATAGTGCTTTTACCTTAATCTTACGCATTTGAAGTGTCAGCTTACCACCGGCTTTCACACCTTCGGCCAAACCTTCCAACTGTACAGGAACTTCCATTACGATTGGTTTCTTCTCGTCGATCTGTTGGAAGTCAACGTGCAAGATGTTGTCTTTTACAGGGTGGAATTGAATATCTTTCAAAATAGCTTTCACTTTTTTGTCATCGATAGTCAAATCTATAGAATAAATATGCGGAGTGTAAACCAAGTGACGAAGGCTATCAATAGACACTGTAAAGTGAATGTTGTCACCGTTTCCGTACAATACGCAAGGTATTCCGTTGTCTTTACGAATAGCTTTTAGGGCTCTGGCTTGCTCTGAAGAACGTTCTGCAATGTTTCTTGCCGTTCCTTTTACTTCAATTGTTTTCATTTTTGAAATTTTTGTGTTACTCTAAATTAAGTTAGTTGCGCTTAATTTTCCATCACACGATGTGGTTTTATCACACGATGTTGCAAAAAGCGCTGCAAAAGTACGCTTTCTTTCTGAATTATCAAACAATTACTTTAGAATTATCAAAGAGTTACCTATTCAAAATCAATGTCTATGTTAATTTTTCCCCCAATGCAGTCGGCTTTTAACTCTTCAGCCTCTTCTTTCAAGAGGTTGTTCACCTCTTCATCCAGCTCGTTGAGGGGCGGCAGTGCTCCTTCGTCGTTTTTTGCGATATAGCCGATGGCCTGTTCGAGTCCTGTCATAAATTTGCCAAAGTCTTCTTTATATAAAAAGATTTTATGTTTCTCGAAACTCACTTGCGAATCGTCTCCTTCACCTGTTATTACTTTTTTACTCTCTGTTATGGCAAGAAACATTTCATCTTTCCGATTCTTCTTCACATCTAGGTAGTAAATACGCTTTCCGGCTTTCACCGCTCGCGAGTATACAATCTCTTTGTCATTCATCTCACCGCTTATTTTCTTCTTAAAATCTTCCATGTTATTCGTATTCAGTTTCTAATTTGGCCTCAAAATTGGAACTTTTTTTTTAACTGTCAAAAGAAAACCGAAAGATATTGAAAGAGTACATTAAAAAATGTAATTTAATTGCATTAACTCACCGAAAATACCTACTTTTGCAGCTCGTTATATAACAGTATTAATATAGATTATGATTAACAGAGTTCTTATTCGTCTTAAAATCATCCAGATAGTATATGCTTACTATCAGAACGGCAGCAAAAATTTAGACTCAGCGGAGAAAGAGTTGTTCTTTAGCCTTTCCAAGGCTTATGACCTTTATAACTATTTGCTGATGCTTATGATTGCATTGACGGAATACGCACAAAAGCGGATTGATAATGCCAAAGCCAAGTTGGCCCCTACCAGTGAAGATTTGAATCCGGCAATGAAATTTGTAGAGAATAAATTTATTGCTCAGCTTGAAGTAAACAAACAGCTAACCAAGTTTATCACCAACCAGAAAAGAACATGGGTAAACGATCAAGATTTTGTCAAAGAACTATATGATAAAATTATTGAGTCGGATATATACAAGGCGTATATGGCCTCTTCAGATCACTCTTATGAAGCCGATCGTGAGTTGTGGCGTAAACTTTATAAGGCATTTGTCTTCAACAACGACTCGCTTGATCAGTTGCTCGAAGATCAAAGCTTGTATTGGAATGACGACAAAGAGATCGTGGATACGTTTGTGTTGAAAACCATCAAGCGTTTCGATCAGAAGCAGGGTGCTAACCAACCGTTGCTTCCCGAATTTAAAGATGACGAAGACCAAGAGTATGCGCGTCGTTTGTTCCGCCGCACCATTCTTAATTCCGATTATTATCGTCACTTGATTGGCGAAAACATCAAGAATTGGGACCTGGATCGTGTTGCTTTCATGGATGTAGTCATCATGCAGAGCGCATTGGCAGAGATTCTCAGCTTCCCGAATATTCCTGTCAACGTTTCGCTGAACGAATACCTTGAGATAGCTAAATTGTACAGCACGCCTAAGAGCGCAAGCTTTATCAATGGCACACTCGATGGTGTTGTTAATCAATTAAAAAAAGAGGGTAAATTAGCAAAAAACTAATACCTTTGTACACATAGTAAAAAACTAATAACTGATTACTTATGAATTTATTGACTGTATTTCTGCAAGTTCCTGCTGCAGGTCCCGACGGCTCTATGATGTGGATCATGCTGATAGCCATGTTTGTTATCATGTATTTCTTTATGATTCGTCCACAGAACAAAAAACAAAAACAGATTGCTAATTTCCGTAAGTCTCTTTCTGTAAACCAGAAGGTGATTACTGCTGGTGGTATTCATGGCGTTATCAAAGAAATTAATGATGACCACATCGTACTCGAAATTGCTGCTAACGTAAAGATCAAGATCGACAAGAACTCTATTTTTGCCGATGCAACTGATGCTGCCACTCAACCAGCAAAGTAAATAAAAGAATTAAAATAAGTACGGGCCTATGTTTGAACGTAGGAAGATTAAGTATGTTTATTTAAGACTTTCCAAAAAGATTAAGAACTTTCTACTCAGCAACAAGAGTAGAGAGTTCTTAATTTTTTCGTTTTTTTTCTTCATTGCTTTTGCCTTTTGGTTGCTGCAAACACTGAACAGCGACTACGAAGCAGAGTTTGCTATCCCAATTCGCTTGAAAGGAGTGCCCCACAACGTGGTTCTTACCTCCGAGCCCCCTTCCGAACTGCGTGTCAAAGTCAAAGACAAAGGCACGGTGCTACTCAACTACCTCTTAGGGAAAAGCTTTTTCCCAGTCAATCTCGAGTTTAGTGACTATAAAGCGAAGAACGACCGAGTGATTGTTCTGACCTCCGAGTTTGAAAAAAAGATTCAAACCCAGCTCAACGTATCTACCCGTTTGTTGTCGATACACCCCGATACGCTAGAGTATATTTATGCTACAGGCGACTCCAAATGGGTGCCCGTCGAATTGGTGGGTAAGGTAGATGCAGCCCCTCAGTACTACATTTCCGACACGCTGTTTGCGCCCGACTCAGTACTAGTCTACGCTCCGACCAAAATACTCGATGCCATAACTACTGCTTATACAAAGCATCTGCAGTTTGAAAACATCTCCGATACGCTGAAAAAGCGTGTTTCGTTGGCTCAGATCAAAGGAGCGAAGTTTGTACCCAATGCGGTTGATTTAACCCTGCCTGTAGACATTTTTACGGAGAAAACAGTTGAAGTACCACTACATGGTATTAATTTCCCTCCCGATAAGGTATTGAGGGCCTTTCCTTCTAAAGTGCGAGTCACCTTTCAGGTTGGTGTAAGCCGTTTCAGTAAGATAACGGCAAACGATTTTATGATTAACGTATCCTACGAAGAGCTACTTAAACTGGGAGCCAACAAGTACACCGTGAAACTAAAAAACAGCCCTCAAGACATTAGCCACATTCGTATTTCTCCTCAGCAAGTCGACTTTCTCATAGAACAAGTTTCGTCTCATGACCATTAAACTAGGCATAACCGGTGGTATAGGCAGTGGCAAGAGTGTTGTGTCACGACTGCTTGAAGTCATGAATATTCCTGTCTACATCTCCGATGTGGAGTCGAAGCAACTCACCAATCTTGACCCCCAGATCAGGCAAGAGCTTTGCTCCTTGTTGGGCGATGAGGTTTACTGTGGGGGTGAACTCAACAAACCCTTGCTGGCTGCCTACTTGTTTGGCCACCCTGATCATGCCCGTGTTATCAATGGTATCATTCATCCGCGTGTCAAGGCGCATTTCCGCTCTTGGGCATCGAAGCATGCTGCTTCTGCCGTAATAGGCATGGAGTCGGCTATTCTGTGCGAAGCGGGCTTTGAGAGCGAAGTTGATGTGCTGGTGATGGTTTATGCGCCACTCGACGTGCGGATAGCCCGTGTAATGAAGCGCGACCACACTTCGCGCGAATTGATAATGAAACGAATTGAGAGCCAGATGAGTGACGAAGAGAAGCTTGTTCGAGCCGATTTTACCATTATCAATGATGATGAAAGAGCACTAATTCCGCAGGTTTTGGAACTAATTTCTTTCCTATCAAAAAAAAAACACTACCTTTGTCCAGCAAAAAAATAACTAATAACAAAAGTAATATACTATGTTGAAGACTATCTTGTCTATCTCCGGAAAACCGGGATTGTATAAACTTATTTCTCAGGCAAAGAACATGCTAGTTGTTGAATCGATCAACGCCGAAAAGAAACGCACTCCTGCCTATGGTCACGAAAAAATTATCTCTTTGGCAGATATAGCTATTTACACCGATGATGCTGAAATTCCTTTGAAAGAGGTGCTCACTTCTTTGAAGGAGAAGGAGAACGGTGCGGTGGCTACGATTGATGTTAAAAAAGCAACAGCCGAAGAGCTTCGCAGCTTTATGGCAGAGGTATTGCCTAACTTTGACCGTGAAAGAGTATACCTCACCGACATTAAAAAACTGATTTCATGGTACAACATTTTAGTATCTAACGATATTACCGAGTTTGCCGAAGAAGAGACTGAAGAAAAAGAGCCAGAGGCTGTAATTGAGTAAAATAGTTTAAACTCTCGTCAGCGAAAAGTATAAAAGCGTGATAATCATCTTGTTGATGATTGTCACGCTTTTGCATTTCCAAAACCACTGTAAATTTAAACAAAAACAAGATCTCTCTTGTTTTATTAACTGATATGTATACGGGAATATTTTAAGCTTCCTTGTGTAAAGTTCTACGCTTTTTA
>JAGOOC010000014.1 GCA_017992695.1 Bacteroides sp.
ATAGGAATTTTCCGTTTGAGTAATATTTAGCCTTTCTTTTGCCATTTAGTTTGTATACACCACAAATAACACAAGTATTCACCACAGAGTATACTTTCTTCAACCCGATGTCTGTGCTGGAGTAAATGAAAACACAGAGGAATACAAGAAATATTTCTGTGTACCTTCTGTCTTCCTTGTGGTGAAATAGCAAATAATTGTAATGTATTCATAACAAAACAGCCCTCTTTTATTATAAAGTGACGTAATTACAACCAAAAAGGTAACGCTTTGTTTTGTATAAACAAAAAAAGCATTATCTTTGCAGCATACAAATAAAGAAGCAACAAAAGATGAATCAATCATTTATACATATTCTACTATCTGGTATTATTATTCTGCTGGCAAAATTCAGTGGAAGTGAGTGCTGTGCGTAGATGTGTATGCTGTAAAATACATAAAAAGCCTTTCTCACTTCCCGGTGTGAAAGGCTTTTTTATTGACTGTATAATACGTAAAATCATATAAGATAAGAAGATGGACAACAAATTATTTATTTTTGATACAACACTTCGCGATGGTGAGCAGGTACCCGGTTGCCAGTTAAATACCGTAGAGAAGATTCAAGTAGCAAAGGCTCTGGAGGCATTAGGGGTAGATGTGATTGAGGCAGGATTCCCTGTTTCGAGTCCTGGAGACTTTAATTCGATCATTGAAATATCTAAAGCGGTAACTTGGCCTACGATTTGTGCGTTGACACGTGCCGTGCAAAATGATATTGATGTAGCGGTAGAGTCACTTAAATTTGCCAAACGCAAACGCATTCACACGGGTATTGGTACTTCCGATTCTCACATCAAGTATAAATTCAACTCCAATAGAGAAGAGATCATTGAGCGCGCAGTGGCCGCGGTCAAATATGCCCGTCGATTTGTAGATGAAGTAGAGTTTTATGCTGAAGATGCAGGACGTACAGATAATGCCTACTTGGCTCGCGTGGTAGAAGCAGTGATCAAAGCCGGTGCTACGATCATTAATATTCCGGATACAACAGGGTATTGTCTTCCCGACCAATATGGTGCGAAGATCAAATACTTGATAGATAATGTGAATGGAATGGAACATGCGATACTGTCGACGCACTGTCACAATGATTTGGGTATGGCTACCGCCAATACAATCAGCGGTGTGTTGAATGGTGCCCGTCAGGTCGAGGTTACGATCAATGGTATTGGGGAGCGAGCCGGAAATACGGCACTTGAAGAGGTAGTGATGATCCTCAAAAGCCATCGTGAGATCGATATTGAGACCAACATAAATACACAAAAAATATATCCTACCAGCCGCATGGTATCTAGCTTGATGAACATGCCGGTGCAACCCAATAAAGCAATTGTAGGACGCAATGCCTTTGCACACTCTTCGGGTATTCATCAAGATGGCGTGCTGAAAAACATGGAGACCTATGAGATTATCAATCCGCAAGATGTAGGCATTGATGAAAGCTCCATTGTGCTAACGGCCCGCAGTGGGCGCGCAGCGTTGAAACACCGCTTTTCGATACTTGGCGTTGAACTGGAACAAGATAAACTGGACGAGGTATATGAAGCGTTCCTGAAGTTGGCCGACCGCAAGAAAGACATTCATGACGATGATATCTTAGTATTGGCCGGAGCAGAACGCAGCCAAAACCACCGCATTAAATTAGACTTCTTGCAAGTAACCAGTGGTGTGGGCGTGCGCTCGGTAGCCAGTTTAGGATTAAACATTGCCGGAGAGAAGTTTGAGGCAGCAGCCAGTGGAAACGGTCCGGTAGATGCAGCGATCAAGGCGCTCAAGCGAATCATCGATCGACACATGACGCTGAAAGAATTTACCATTCAGGCCATCAGTAAAGGAAGCGATGATGTAGGCAAAGTGCACATGCAGGTAGAATATGACGATCAGGTTTATTATGGCTTCGGAGCCAATACGGACATCATTGCCGCTTCGGTAGAAGCTTATATTGACTGTATTAACAAGTTTGTGAAGTAATTTTAATTGTAAATAGCTAAATCAAAAGGAACAAAATGAAAACATTATTTGATAAAATATGGGATGCTCACGTGGTTACCACGGTAGAAGATGGCCCAACACAACTGTACATCGATCGTTTATTTTGTCACGAGGTGACGAGTCCACAGGCATTTGCCGGTTTACGTGCTCGGGGTATTGAATGCTTACGTCCCGAGAAGATTATCTGCATGCCCGATCACAATACGCCAACAATCAACCAAGAAAAACCCATCGAAGACCCGATCTCGAAGACACAAGTAGATACGTTGACGAAGAATGCAACTGATTTTGGTTTGACACATTACGGCATGATGCACCCCAAAAACGGCATCATTCACGTAGTAGGTCCCGAGCGCGGATTGACACTGCCCGGTATGACTATTGTGTGTGGCGACTCGCACACCTCTACCCACGGAGCTATGGGAGCGGTAGCTTTTGGTATCGGAACCAGCGAAGTAGAGATGGTGTTGGCCTCGCAATGTATCTTGCAGTCCAAACCCAAAACCATGCGCATTACCGTAAACGGAGCGTTGGGCAAAGGGGTAACAGCCAAAGACGTGGCCCTGTACATCATTGCCAAGATGACCACAAGTGGTGCCACAGGCTATTTTGTAGAGTATGCCGGCGAGACCATCAGCAACCTATCGATGGAAGGACGCTTGACTTTGTGTAACCTCTCGATTGAGATGGGTGCACGCGGTGGCATGATTGCTCCGGATGAAAAAACGTTCGAGTATATCTACGGAAGAGAAAGTGCTCCCACAGGTGCCGATTGGGATACCGCATTGGCCCATTGGAAAACCTTAAAGAGTGATGACAATGCCGTGTTTGATAAAGAGGTAACCTTTGATGCCAAAGACATAGAACCAATGATTACTTACGGAACGAATCCGGGCATGGGTATGGCAATAACGCAACATGTGCCTACCCTTGAAGAGATCGACGAGGCCGGAAAAACCTCGTATGTGAAGTCGTTGGAGTACATGGGCTTTGCTCCTGGCGAGTCACTGTTGGGCAAAAAGATTGATTATGTGTTTATCGGCTCGTGTACCAACGGTCGTATCGAAGATTTCCGTACCTTTGCTTCTATCGTAAAAGGGCGGCAGAAGTCCGCAGATGTGATTGCTTGGATTGTTCCCGGCTCTTGGGAAGTAGACAGACAGTTGCGCGAAGAGGGATTGGATAAAGTATTTACAGCAGCCGGATTTGACATTCGTCAACCGGGATGCTCGGCATGCTTGGCCATGAATGACGATAAGATTCCTGCCGGAAAATATTCCGTATCGACTAGCAATCGTAACTTTGAAGGGCGTCAAGGCCCGGGTGCACGCACCCTATTGGCGAGCCCACTGGTAGCTGCTGCTGCCGCTGTAACCGGAGTGATAACAGACCCCAGAAAATTCCTTTAATATAGTTTAGACAGATGAAAACAAAATTCAATATACTTAAAAGCACTTGTGTGCCTCTTCCGTTGGAAAACGTAGATACCGATCAGATCATTCCTGCCCGCTTTTTGAAGGCAACCACCAAAGATGGTTTCGGCGAGAACCTGTTTCGTGACTGGCGCTACGACAAACAAGGTAATAAAATAGAGTCGTTCGTGCTCAACAACCCCACCTATAGTGGGAAGATACTGGTAGCAGGCAAAAACTTCGGTTCGGGATCGAGCCGCGAGCATGCTGCGTGGGCCATTGCCGACTATGGCTTCCGTGTTGTTGTATCGAGTTTCTTTGCCGATATTCATAAGAACAATCAGCTCAATAACTTCGTGCTTCCGGTTGTGGTGAGCGAGGGTTTCCTTGCCGAACTTTTCGAGTCGATTGACCGCAATCCGCAGACAGAAGTAGAGGTGAACTTGCCCGCACAGACCATAACCAACACAGCCACAGGCAAGAGTGAAGTGTTTGAAATCAACTCGTATAAGAAACTCTGTTTAGAGAACGGACTCGATGATATTGATTTTCTATTATCGAACAAAGACAAAATCACAGCATGGGAAAGTACGTCAAAATAGAGATCATGGACACCACGCTTCGCGATGGTGAACAAACCAGCGGAGTCTCTTTTGTCCCTCACGAGAAGCTGATGATTGCACGGCTTCTGCTTGAGGAGCTGAAGGTTGATCGGGTCGAGGTTGCCTCGGCTCGGGTGTCCGACGGGGAGTTTGATGCCGTGAAGATGATCTGTGATTGGGCTGCACGTCGCAACGTACTCCAAAAAGTGGAGGTGCTCGGATTTGTCGACGGTCATCTGTCGCTCGATTGGATTCACGCTGCCGGATGCCGTGTCATCAACCTACTCTGCAAAGGGTCGTTGAAGCACTGCACTTGTCAGCTGAAGAAAACACCCGAAGAACACATTGCCGATATACTCGAATCCATCGATTATGCCAATGAACTTGCTATCGAAGTCAACGTGTACCTCGAGGATTGGAGCAACGGGATGAAAGAGTCGCCCGAATACGTGTATCAAGTGGTCGATGCGTTGCAACACACATCCATCAAACGCTTTATGCTGCCCGATACGTTGGGTATACTGAATCCTTTGCAAGTGATTGAGTTTATGCGTAAGATGAAGAAACGCTACCCCAATTTACACTTCGATTTTCATGCGCACAATGATTATGACTTGGCGGTAAGCAATGTGTTGGCCGCTGTACTTAGCGGTGCACAAGGTTTGCACACCACCATAAACGGGTTGGGCGAACGAGCCGGAAACGCACCATTGGCCAGTGTTCAAGCCATCTTGAAAGACCACTTCAATGCTGCAACTAATATCGTAGAGAGTCGCTTGAACGATGTAAGTCGCGTGGTCGAGTCTTATTCGGGCATCCCGATTCCGGGCAACAAACCACTGGTAGGCGAGAATGTTTTTACGCAGGTAGCCGGTGTGCATGCCGACGGAGACAACAAAAGCAACCTTTACTGTAACGATCTGCTTCCCGAGCGCTTCGGTCGTGTGCGCGAATATGCCTTAGGCAAGACTTCGGGCAAGGCGAATATCCGCAAGAACTTAGAGTCATTGGGCATGGAGCTGGATGAAGAGTCCATGCGTAAGGTAACCGAACGCATCATTCAGTTGGGCGATCGCAAAGAGCTGGTCACCCAAGAAGACCTGCCCTACATCATCTCAGACGTGTTGAAAAACGAAGGAGATAGCAATAAAGTGAAGCTGAAAGGCTATTTAGTAACGCTAACCAACGAGTTAAAACCGATGGCATCACTCAGTATCGAGATTGACGGACAGGTTTACGAAGAGAGCTCTTCGGGCGATGGGCAGTACGATGCTTTCGTGCGCGCACTGCGCAAAGTTTATAAAGTCACTTTGGGGCGCAAATTCCCGATGTTGATCAATTATGCCGTCTCCATACCTCCCGGCGGGCGTACCGATGCTTTTGTGCAAACCGTGATTACGTGGAGCTTCAACGACAAGGTATTCCGCACGCGCGGACTGGATGCCGACCAGACTGAAGCGGCAATCAAAGCAACCATTAAAATGTTAAACATAATAGAAGAATAAGAGCATGAAATTGAATATTGCTGTCCTTCCGGGCGACGGAATTGGTCCCGAAATCATACGTGCGGCACTCGATGCCACACAAGCTATTTGTGATAAGTTTGGTCACGAATTACACTACGAATACGGTATCTGTGGTGCCGATGCCATTGAGAAAGTAGGTAACCCTTACCCCGAAGAGACACACGAGCTCTGTATGAAAAGCGATGCGGTGCTTTTCGGTGCGGTGGGACATCCGCGCTTTGACAATGACCCCTCGGCCAAAGTTCGCCCCGAGCAAGGGTTGCTGGCTATGCGCAAGCGATTGGGGTTGTATGCCAATATTCGTCCGGTGACTACGTTCGAAAGTTTGATTCATAAGTCGCCCCTGCGTGCCGAGCTCGTGCGTGGAGCCGATTTCATGTGCATCCGCGAACTTACGGGAGGCATGTACTTCGGTCGTCCACAAGGGCGCAGCGAAGATGGAAATACCGCTTACGACACTTGTGTGTATACCCGCGAAGAGATTACACGCATCGTTACCTTGGCTTATGAGTATGCCATGAAGCGTCGCAAGAAACTGACCATTGTCGACAAAGCCAATGTGTTGGCCACCTCGCGTTTGTGGCGCGAAGTGTCGAAAGAGATCGAACCGCTTTACCCCGAGGTAGAGACCGAATATATGTTTGTAGACAATGCCGCCATGCGCATGATACAGTGGCCTACCTCTTTTGATGTGTTGGTAACCGAGAATATGTTTGGTGATATCTTGACAGACGAAGGTTCTGTAATCACCGGCTCTATGGGACTGCTTCCATCCGCTTCTATCGGCACGCATACATCGGTATTCGAACCCATTCACGGATCGTGGCCACAGGCAGCCGGTCAGAACATTGCCAACCCCTTGGCTACCATTCTCTCGGCAGCCATGATGTTCGACTATGCTTTCGGACTCAAAGAGGAAGCCGCACTTATTCGTCAAGCAGTCGATGCTTCGATGGATGCCAATGTGCGTACACAAGACATTCAAGTAGATGAGGTAGCTCCCTGTACTACTTCTGAGGTAGGTCAGTGGATTGTAGATTACATCGCAAAGTAAAGCGATAACCCTTTTTATTATATTGAAGAGACACGCTGTGTCTCTTTTTTTGTTAATTTCGTGCTCTGTATGGAAGTAACAACTAAAAGACCAGATCAATGAATAAAACGGCAAACTATCAGTTTACGATTATTGTACCAGTTTACAATGAAGAAGACAATGTGTATTCGCTCGAAGCAAAGCTCAACGAATTCCTATTGTCATCGCTTGTTACCACTTGTGTGCTATTCGTGAACGACGGTTCGCGCGATCGTAGCCGCGAACGCATTCTTGAAGTTTGCACCCGCAATCCTCATTTTTTCTACCTTGACCTGGCTCGTAACTCCGGCCTTAGTGCAGCCATGAAGGCGGGTATTGACAATGCCCAATCGCTATATGTAGGCTATATGGATGCCGATTTGCAAACCACCCCCGAAGATTTCAACCTCTTGCTTAAAGACATTGCCCACTATGAATTGGTGATGGGCATTCGGGCCAACCGCCAAGATTCGCCGTTCAAGAAACTGCAATCGAAGATTGCCAACGGCTTCCGTCGCGCCATGACGCACGATGGGGTAGAGGACACCGGCTGCCCGCTCAAGGTGATGCACACTTGCTATGCCAAGCGCATCCCCTTCTTTACCGGTATGCACCGCTTTCTGCCTGCACTCATCTTGTTGCAAGAGGGGCGCATCAAGCAGGTGCCTGTGCGCCACTTCCCACGGGTGGCAGGCGTGTCTAAGTACCATTTGTGGAATCGGTTGGTTTCACCCTTTCTGGACTGTTTCGCCTACCGTTGGATGAAGAAACGGTATATCAATTACAGCGTGAGCGATACCAACGTAATGGCTTAATTCATTGATGGAAACTACACTCATCTTTATTGTCGGGTTCTTGGCTCAGGCCCTCTTCTCGGCACGCATCCTGTTTCAGTGGATACTCTCAGAGCGTGCCAAGCAGGTGGTCTCTCCATCCATCTTTTGGGTGCTCAGCATTTTGGGCTCCTACCTGCTTTGTCTCTACGGATGGTTTCGTCACGACTTCTCCATCATTCTGGGGCAGTTTATTTCCTACTACATCTACCTGTGGAACCTCAACGAGAAAGGCGTCTGGAAACGCCTGCCGCTCGTGCTGAAAGCCATGCTGATAGCAACACCTGTGGTGGCTGCAGCGTTTATGCTGCACGATGCAGGAATGTTTATCCGCAACTTCTTCCAAAACGAGAACGTGCCGCTGTGGCTGCTTGTCTTCGGCTCCATGGGGCAGGTTGTTTTCACTTTACGCTTTGTCTACCAGTGGGGCTATTCGTTTCATTACAAAGAGTCGTTGTTGCCTAAAGGGTTTTGGATCATCAGTTTGGTAGGTTCGCTGGTCATTGTTATTTACGGCATTCTCCGTAAGGATCCGGTGTTGATACTGGGGCAGTCGGTGGGTTTTGTGGCGTACAGTCGCAACCTCGTCATCAGTCACCGCCACGCCATTCAAAAAGAAATGAAGTCATGAGAAACAACTACATCCTCTCTCTCTTTATCTTGTTGGCGCTGTTGCCGATATTACTCTTTCGCGATTACACGCCGTCCAACGAGTTGCGCTACCTCAGCATTGTTGACGAAGCGCTGCGCAACGGGCACTTCCTTACCTTTACCAATCAGGGCTTGCCCTATGCCGATAAGCCACCGCTTTACTTTTGGCTGCTTATGTTTAGCCGTTGGCTGCTGGGTGGGCACTACATGTGGTTTCTCGGGCTGTTTTCCCTCGCACCGGCGTTGGTGGTGATGGGGGTGATGGACAGATGGGTGCGAGGAGAGGTGTCGGCCGAGAATCGGTTTACCGGCAGATTGATGCTGATGAGCTGCGGTTTGTTCTTGGGGATGGCTATTGTGTTGCGCATGGATATGCTGATGTCCATGTTCATTGTACTTGCACTCTACACCTTTTATAAGATGCTGCAAGAGGAAGGCAGCCCGCGCCGGAATGCGCTGCTGTTTCCCCTCTACATCTTCTTGGCTGTTTTCTCTAAAGGGCCGGTCGGCATTCTGGTGCCGTTGCTCTCTACTGTGGCGTTTCTGTCTGTCACGGGGCGCATCCGCACAGTGGGGCGTTACTGGGGGTGGAGAACCTGGGGCATCCTATTGACCGGTTGCACGCTCTGGTTTATCGGCGTGTATTGGGAAGGCGGACCGGAGTACCTGAACAACCTGCTTTTTAACCAAACGGTAAACCGCGCGGTCAACTCCTTTCACCACGACGAGCCTTTCTACTATTACTTCCTCTCGGTGTGGTACTCGCTCGCCCCTTGGTCACTGCTGCTTATTGGCATCATCGGGGTTGGTGTTTGGCGCGGATGGGTGCAAACTGAATTGGAGCGTTTCTTCCTCACCACCTTAGTTACCATTGTGGTGATGCTCTCTTGCATCAGTTCCAAGATAGCGGTGTACCTTACACCGGCTTTCCCCTTTTTCGTTTACTTGGCGGTGCTGCTGCTTTCGCGTTTCCGTTGGAACCGTTGGTTGGCACTGACCATTGCCCTACCTGCCACTGTGTTTGTGCTTAGCACCCCGGCACTGCTGTGGATAGGCACTCAGCCTGCAACCCTGTTTATGAGCCAACCCTTCTTCTATGCAGCAGCCGGCCTATTAACGCTGACGGGCTTACTTACGCTCTACTGCCTTTACAAGAAAAAGGAGCTGAACCGATCGATTAACACGATGGTCATCGGGCTGTTTATCGCTGTATTCGTGGGAGGCTGGGGACTACCTGCTCTGAACAGCCGCATGGGATTTGCCGATCTGTGCCACAAAGCTTCAGCAGTCTATCAAGAGAAAAAGGCGGTGGGTTATGTCACCTTCAACATCAGTCGCCCCGAGAGTATGGACGTCTTTCTGCATCAAGATGTAAAGCCGATATCGGTGCTGGGGTTGCTCACCAACGATTACCGGGGCAACCTGCTTTTACTATCTGCTAAAGCTGCCGCGAAGAGCAGCACGGTGCGCGACTTTATTAACGGCAAAGAGAATTATACTGTAGGCGACTATCTGATTGTCGTTTTATAAACCCAAAGAAAACTAAGAATGAAAATATTAGTCACAGGAACAGCCGGGTTCATCGGTTCGTATGTAGCCAAAGCATTGTTGCTACAGGGGCATGAGGTCGTAGGGCTGGATACCATAAACGCCTATTACGACGTGCAGTTGAAGTATGCTCGTTTAGCAGCAGCCGGTATTGAGCAAGAAAGGATTGAAGAGCACGTGCTCATTCCAAGCACCCTTTACCCTGCCTATCGGTTCATTAAGCTCGATTTAACCGCTCGCGACGCACTTACCCAACTGTTTGAAACCGAACGTTTCGATGCTGTGATCAACCTTGCTGCTCAGGCCGGCGTTCGCCACTCCATCGAAGATCCTTATGCTTATATCGAATCCAACGTCATCGGCTTCTTGAACCTGTTAGAAAACTGTCGTCACCATCCGGTGAAGCACCTTATATACGCCAGCTCAAGCAGCATTTACGGCACAAACACGAAAGTGCCCTATGCCGAAGGCGATCAGGTAGACACCCCCGTGAGCCTCTATGCCGCCACGAAGAAGGCCGACGAGCTGATGGCGCACGCTTACAGCACCCTTTACGGCATCCCGACCACCGGTCTGCGTTTCTTTACCGTATACGGCCCGTGGGGGCGACCGGACATGGCTCCTTATTTGTTTATGGAAGCTGTGCTCGAGGGCAACCCCATTAAAGTATTTAACCACGGAGAGATGCAGCGCGATTTTACCTACATCGACGATATTGTGGCAGGGGTGATGAAGGTAGTCAATCACCCTTCGGCAGAGTCGGTTCCCTATCGCATTTACAATATTGGCAACTCCACACCCGTGGAGCTGATGCACTTCATTTCGGTCATTGAGCAAGTAACCGGACGCAAAGCCGTAAAGCAATTGATGGAGATGCAGCCCGGCGATGTGGTCAGTACGCTTGCCGATACCACTCGGTTGCAGCGCGACTTTGGCTATAAGTCCGAAACTTCAGTAGAAGAGGGGATCCGGCGATTCTATGATTGGATGATGGCGTACAGACTTATGCCAAGCATAGTTAGTAAACCGGTGTAAATGATGACGGCCGACTGCTTGTTGCCCACTTGGCGCACCCCGGTGATTTTGCGCAAAAGAAGGTACATCAGCGTTGCCCCTGTTGCACCAACGATAGCTCCTGCCAGTAAATCGGTGGGGTAGTGCACACCCAGATAGATGCGCGAGTACGAGTTGATGACCGCCCAAATCAGTATAAAAGCAGTGAGCCAACGGTTACGGAAAAGATACATCAGCATAAAGGCCAAACCGAACGAGTTGGCGGCATGACACGAGGGGAAGCTAAACGAACCGCTTCGCTTGCCGTTAACCAGATGCACCAGCTCGGAGATGGGATTGTCGGGGCTGCACGGGCGCAACCGTGCCACTGCCGGGCGGATAAAGGTAGCGCAAGCCTGATCGGCAAACGTGATGGTGAGCACAATGGCTATTAGGCAGTAGAGTGCCACTTTCCAATCTGCATTTTTGAGTAGCACATACAAGACACTGGCGTACATCGGTGCCCAGATGACTTTGCCCGAGAAGCTGCTCATGAAGTAATCACCGAAGCTCGTGTAGAGTCCGTTTAGGTAAAGAAACACGGTTTGATCGGTTTCCATAAGGCTTTGAAAAAGTTCGCTGGTCATATCTTGTTCGTTTTAAAGTGGCTATACTATTTGTTGGTTATCTCACCTGTTGGCTATGTCGTCGTAGAGCTTCTGCAAGTAAGCTTTGCCCAGAGGCAGGTTTTTGCCCACGTGTGTTCCTTTGTCAAGTAGCTCCTTGCCCGACTCGCAGTTGAACACCACCTCATTCTCGGGCGTCATCATGCCAAAAAGATTAGGATGGGTGAAGTACCCAAAGTGAGGCGAAGCCGGATTCAGCAAATTCTTGCTGAACGTGAACTCCTCGTGAGGCAGGCCCAGCTGATACAGCAGTGTGGCGGCTAGGTCTACTTGCGATCCGTAGGCGTCTATTCGCATTGGTTCTTTCACCGCACCGCCAATGAGCAACAGCGGAATCTGGTAGCGTTTGGGGTCTTGCGTGTCGAAACCTTGCGGGTAAGCCCCCATGTGATCGGGAACCAGCACCACTACCGTGTTCTTCCATTCGGGCAGTTGCTTGCATTGCCTAATGAAATCGCCCACGCAGCTATCGGCGTAGGCAAAGGCGTTGGCTTGCTTGTTTGCCAAGCGTTGATACGGTACATCAAACGGTTCGTGACTGCTCGATGTTTGTATAACCTTCAAATAAGGCTCTTGAGTAGGTTCCTCTTTTAACTCCTTGAGCACACGGTTAAACAACACGTGGTCGTGTGCCCCCCATTTGCTCAACCGTTCCTTCAGCGGAAAATCTTTATCGCATACAATATTCTCGATGCCCATCGAAATCAGGTAAGAGCGCATGTTGGTGAAATCTGCATCGCCTCCGTAGTAGTAGTTCAGCTGGTATCCTGCTCGCTTTAAACTTGCAGGGATGGAGGGCAGGCTCTGCGTTTTACGCGGATATTTCATCAGGCTTGTGGTGGGTTGCGCCGGATATCCGCTCAGGATAGAGACTAATCCGCGATCGGTGCGGAAACTGTTGGCAAACAGATGCGTAAAGAGCACCCCTTCGGTAGCGAGCTCATCGAGGCGAACGGCTACGTTGGCTTCGCCTCCCAAAGTAGCCATCAGGTGCGAGGAGAATCCTTCGAGAATGATAAACAGCACGTTGGGGCGCTGTACGCTAAATAATTGCGGAATAGAGTCTGTTACCGGCTTATCGGTGAGTTGGGCAAAGAGGACATCGGCCTCTTCGGCAGGGAAAAAACGGTATTGGTTGGCAAAGTCGGTCTCACGAGAGAGTGACTCGAGCAAACTGAAGCAGGGGTTGATGGCTGCATGATTCAAGCGTTGGTTGCTGCTGAAATAGACCTTGCCCACGTTCATGGTCGAAGTGCCGAACCCTCCCCGGATGGGGATAAACAGCAGCCCGGTAACCAGCAAGAGTATAGCCGATGTGCGCCAACGGTGGGGCGGAAGCGGTAAGGGTTCGTGCTGCCGGATAAGCAGGCAGTAGCAGAGCCGATAGAGCCCCGCAGCGTAGGCCACCAGTGCTGCAAGTGCGCCCAACAATACGCCTATGCCGACACTTGCCAAAGCGTCTTTGGGCGACGAGGTGAGGTAGAAGAGCGGCGTGGTGTCGAGGCGGAAGTTCCAATAGCCATATAACCCCAAATCGCCGATGAAGATGCAAGCCAGCAGGATGGAGATGAAGAGAAAATAACCTTTGCGAATGGGTTTAAGCACCTTGCTTGTAGTCCAGATGGAGGCGATAAGTAGGATGCCGGGAATAACGGTGAGGTATCCGGCAAGTGAAAGATCGAGCGGAAGCCCGTTCCAGATAACCGCGAACCATTCTGTACACGACACATTATCGTATAAGTGAGCGTAGTAAGCCATGAAAATAGGTTTCTGGAGCGTAAAAAGGAATACAAAAAGGAAATAGGTGGCAACAAATTGGTTAAGCCTTCTCTTCATATCTATGACACTTAAAAAGATTGAACGTGCGGGCAAAGGTACGATACTTTTCTTTATCTTTGCCCATTCACCCGATAAAACAGAGGTTGTATATGGCAAAAATAGCGAAGAACTTAACCCAATTGATCGGTCGCACACCGCTCATGGAGCTGGCAGGATATAGCAGCAAGCATCACCTTGAAAAGAACATAGTGGCTAAACTCGAGTCTTTCAACCCCGGTGGAAGCGTGAAAGACAGGGTAGCCCTTGCCATGATCGAAGCGGCCGAAGCAAGCGGTGTGCTGCAACCCGGTGCCACTCTTATTGAACCCACTAGTGGCAATACAGGCGTAGGGTTGGCGATGGTAGCCACCATCAAAGGGTATCGCCTGATACTGACCATGCCCGAGACCATGAGCATGGAGCGCAGAAATCTACTCAAAGCCCTGGGTGCGCAAATTGTGCTGACCGATGGGCTAGCAGGTATGGCAGGCTCCATTGCCCGCGCGCAGGAGCTGAAAGCCTCCATTCCCGGATCGGTGATCTTGCAACAGTTCGAGAATCAGGCCAATGCGCAGGTGCACGAATGCACCACGGGCGAAGAGATTTGGCAAGACACGGATGGGGCTGTCGATCTGTTTGTGGCCGGTGTAGGCACAGGCGGAACCATCTGTGGTGTTTCGCGTGCGTTGAAACGGCATAATCCGAAGGTGCATATCGTGGCGGTTGAACCGGCTGCATCGCCCGTTTTGGCAGGCGGAGCGTGGGGCCCACACCGCATTCAGGGCATTGGGGCAAACTTTATACCGAAGCTTTACGATGCCTCGGTCGTCGACGAGGTGATGGGCGTGTCGGATGACGAAGCCATTCGTGCAGGGCGCGAGCTGTCGCTCACCGAGGGGCTGCTGGTAGGCATCTCTTCGGGTGCAGTTGTTTATGCTGCTCGTCAGTTGGCCGCTCGACCCGAGTTTAAAGGGAAAAACATTGTCGTGCTGTTGCCCGATACAGGCGAGCGTTACCTCTCGACCGAGCTCTTTGCTTTTGATGCCTATCCGCTCGACTAATTGGAACCTAAACCTTCCTCATTGGCACCTATGTGCTCGATTCTAAAATTCGCTAAAAAACGTCTTATGAAACAAATCCTTATCCTTTGCCTGCTTGCGCTTCTCTCCTCGGTTGCCTCGGCTCAAACGTACAAAGAACTCTCCGATCGTGCTGTAGCCTATGCCGAGCAAGACAGCTTGAAACAAGCCGAAGTGTTTCTGCTCGAAGCCTTGAAGCTGGAGCCCAAGAACCCCCACAACGCTTTGCTGTTCTCGAACTTGGGCTTGGTGCAGCGCAAAATGGGGCGTTATGACGATGCCATCGAATCTTATACCTTTGCCCTGAATATCGCTCCGTTGGCCGTGCCCATTTTGCTCAATCGGGGGGCTATCTACCTCGAAAAAGGGATGACAGACCGTGCCTACGTTGACTACTGTCAGGTACTCGATAAAGACAAGGTGAACACCGAAGCACTGCTCATGCGCGCGTACATTTATACTCTTCGTCGTGACTATAAGGCAGCCCGGATAGACTACGACCGCTTGCTCGAACTCGATCCGCAAAGCTACAGCGGACGCTTGGGACTTGCCACAATTGAGCAGAAAGAGAAGAAATTTCGCGAATCGCTCAATATTTTAAATCGGCTCTTGGTAGAACATCCCGAAGATGCAACGCTTTACGTAGCACGTGCCGGTGTAGAGCAAGAGATGGGGCATACTGATCTGGCGATGGTCGATCTGGAAGAGGCGCTTCGCCTTGATCCCGCCTCGATCGAAGCCTACCTGATACGTGGCGAGCTATACCTTGTGCAAAAGAAGAAGAGCTTGGCGCGGCAAGATTTCGAGAAGGCCATTTCGTTGGGAGTGCCTCCGGCCGATGTGCGCGATCAGTTGCAACAGTGCAAGTGATGTGCTCTCTTTCTATTTCTTGTCAAGAGCAGTTTTATGTATTGTTAACCAACCTTGCCTGTTTCTGAATGCAATGCCGCTTGTTTGGCGAGCCTATTTGTCTTGCTTGCCAACAAACCGGCACTTTGTGCGAAAGAGATACTTTTTTGCACCGTGCATTTGGCTGCCGAGAACCGTGCATTTGGCCGGTGAGAACCGTTCTCAACAGGCAAATGCACGGTGCATTGGATCGTAGTGAACCGTGCAAACAAAAAAAGAGGAGAAAGCCTTCGCTCTCTCCTCTTAGGGTAGTCTCGGTTGAATCTAATTCATGAGTATAGAACAAATATACTACATTTTTCATCGAAAGTCAAGCATTTGAAGCAAAAAAACGAGCGGCTCTTCCTCTTTTCTATCTCTTTGTCTTACCAAGCGTTGAGCTGCTTCAAAGCGCGCTCTACCCGCTCGGTCGTAACGTTTACGGGAGCAAAGGGGCCTTTGAACGGAGCCAACACCTCTTGCAGTTTCTTCGCAGCCCGTGTGTCGCCTTTGGCTTCAAACTCTGCCTGCAACAGGCGTACCTTTTCGTAAGCCTGAATACCTTCGATCAGCTTCTCGAAACGAATCGAAGTGCGGTTGCCGGGGTAAACGATATAGGTATCACCTCCGGCCCAAGCGCTGAATCGAGAGTCGAGCAGCGGTTCGAGCGGCCAGCTGTTAAAGGCCCAGCGCAGGTAACCATCTACTTTGTCTTTCGCAATGAAGAGACTGATATAGGTAGACTCGGCCGGTTGAGAGAAGGTAAACATGTTGGGCCACACCTCGGTGCAGCAGGTGTAGTACGTGCTACGCTGTCCGGCTGCCTGTCGGCGCTTCAATACCTCCTCGGGATAAGTCTGCCCCCAGGCGATGCTGTAATCGTACAACTCTTTTTCGATCTCTGCGTGATAGTTGCCTGCCAGTGCTACTTTATATTCGGGATCTACCTCGCGAATGAGGGCAATCACCTCTTGCATAGCTTTCATGGGGCGTTCGTCCATAGCGATAACGGTTTTGTCGAACCACCCTTTCTGGCGCAAATGCGTAGAGAAGGAGGCAAGCATGGCTCTCCACATCTCGTTGTACTCGGGTTTGCCGGGAGCGGTGTCGATGGTTTTCATCGAGTTGGTGGCTTGGTCGAAATACTTGAAAGAGAGTTTCCACGGAATCATGGAGTAGCAGTTAATCTGTTGATCAATGCCTACGCCCATCATAAATGTTACCCATTGGTCGAATATGGTATAGTCGAAAGCCCATGTTCCATCGCTCTTCTTCATCCAAGTGACCATGGTTTCAAAGTAGTCGTGTGTTTGTCCGCCCCAGGGTTTGTGCATGATGCTGGCAGTGATAATCTTCTGTCCGGCATCGGCCAAACGTTTCATAGTAGGGCGCATGGCGTTGAAATGGGCTTCGCTCCACAACGGCACTTGGTAGTAGCGCGCCACGGCAAAGGGGTTTTGCCACAGGTCTAGATGGTAGCTCCACTCGGCAGGAGCGGGGAGTACACGGTTCAGCACCTCGATCTCCAAGGGGAGGGTGCGCAGGGTTTTTCCATCGGCTTTCACCAACAGTTGGCCTTTGTACTTGCCTTTGACAGTGCTTTGTGGCACGGTGCAGCTCACCCAAATGGCTTGGGTGTTCATCGGTTTCACGGCCAACTCAAGGGTGGTGTGGTCGATAGGATCGGCCACCAGCGTTGAGTCGTAGATGGAGTGGTCGGGGCGATAACCGCATCCGCCTTTGCCGTCTTTGTTGAGCTCGTCGGTCATCACGTAGCGCACGAATCCTGCTTCGAATGCCGTGGCAGGTAGTGTTTCGCCTGCCGAGTTGGTAAACTCGGACAGGGTGTAAGTGAGCCGGTCAATACCACCGGGGGTGTATACCACCGCTTGGGCTTGCACCTTTTCGCCTCGCCAAGCGGTAAGCTTCGAGGTGTTGGTGTTGCCCTCGGGAACTGCTGTTTGGCTGTAGCGCCGGTTGGTGGTTCCCCAAGCGGCTTGGGTCTCTTTCACCTTTGCCCACCGGGCAGGGTCGGGTTGCTGAGGATTGGGCAGTTCGTTATAACTGCCTATGGGGAAAGGAGGTTGCAGTGTGGGTGTTCCGCACTGGGTAACTCCTTGCTGCGCCAACAGGGTGAGTGGCAATGCTGCAAAGAGCAGGAGTAAGGTTTTCGTTCGTTTCATGTCCTTGGTTTAAAGGGAGTAAGGGTTATTCGTTTTATTTGGTATGGTATACTTTGAGTTGCGTAATGCGGCTCTTGAAGGCACCACTTTTCGCTAACGGGAACACCAGCGTGCGCAGGTAACTCATGGAGGTTTTTCCATCGTTGCTAAAGTATAGCTTCTGCTTGTTTAGCTCTTCCACAACTTTGTCATTAATGAGCAGGCGGGTCGACGTGTTGTCACCACTAATGCCGATGCGTACCTTTTCGCCTTTCCGTACACGGTAGTTGAAGGTGTTCAGGTAACCGTCGCGCGCAAAGCCCAGCAGGCCTCGAATGGGATCGGCGAGGTAGAATACGGCTGAAGGCGAGCGGAAGAGTTCGGTTCCGGGGGCTTCGTGGGCTCCTTCAATGTCGAAGCTAACCAAGTAGTTGTACCCAATTTCGCGATGAGGCGTGGTGCTGTTTGGCTCAACAACAGGCTGTTCGTATACCAATCCGGGTGTATGGCCTATCTTTCCCATCTGGTTCACTCCGGGTGCTTCGCTCATCAGTTGGCGTGCTTTGTCGAAGTCGGCATAGGGGAGGGTGGGGTTGGCTCCGGTCCACATCTTCACAGCCAGCGTTTGCAGGGCAGGGAAGGTGCGGTGATGGATGTCTTTGGTCGAGATGCCGTTTCCTACGTGGTCGTTCCACACTGCAAACATACCGCCCAGAATGGCGGGGTCTTTCTCGTCGAAAACAGCCTTGCCGATGTGTGCAGGTGTCCAGCTTTCGTACAAGCTCTTGGTGTTCAGGTAGTCGTAGTAGTAACCGGCAGCTGGAACGATGTAGAGGAAACCGTCGGGGATGCTGATGAGCTTGTAGCCCTGTTTCACCATCTCTTTGGGGTCGGCATATCCGTTGTACCAAGCGCTCATCACTACGTTTTCAGACTTTACCGGGGTTTTGCCTTTGGCGTGCGTCAGTGCGCCCCATACGCAAGCTTGCTTGCCGAAGCTCTCCACGTAGCGGATGTAATAATCGGTGAAGTAACGGAATTTCTCCACCACCTCTTCTTTCTTATTCGAATACTCATCGGTGCCGATGTGTACGCGTTTGCCGCGAAACACGGGTTGGTCGCCTTCGAGGTACTCCTTGAAGAGTCCGTCGAGAAAGGCGTAGGTTTCGGGTTTGAACAGGTCGAGATGATCCATGCCGTACTCTTGGCTGCCTATTTCGGGTTTATAGTGTGCAAAGGCCAAGGTGTGGGCAGGCACATCTATTTCGGGTATAACCTCTACGAAGTGGTTCTCGGCCAGCACTTGCAGGTCGATAAATTCGCGTTTGGTATAGTGACCATCGGCAGCAGCCAGTCCGGGGTAGGTATCGCTTTCGAGACGGAAGGCGGCATAGGTCTTGTTCCAGTCTTGCTCAAAATATTGTTTGAAGCCGTTGTCGTTGAGGTGAATTTGCAACGTGTTCATTTTGTAGTAAGCCATCGTTTTTACACAATCCTCCAAGTATTCCATGGGGATGAACTTGCGTCCGCAATCGATCATGAAGCCACGCAGTGCATAGTCGGGAAAGTCGCGCAATTCGCCTTTGGGAAACTGACGGTTGTCGCTCTGCTCGGCGATCTGAAGCAGGGTACGTGTGCCCCAATATACCCCTATGGATTGTGGGGCGGTAAGGGTAAGGCGGTCGGAGATCTTGATGGCGTATCCCTCTTCGCCCAATTTCTTGTCGGGGCGCAAAGCCAGGATGATATCGCCTGCCTGACCTTTGCCCTGAACCACTTCGGGCTTATAGCCAAACATGGTTTGGTAGTCGTCGGCAAATAGGCGTGCTACGCGTAGCAACTCGGGTTGAGCGTTGGTGCACGCTATGCGCATGGTGGCACCGGGAACGAATGCGCCGGTAGCGCCTTTCCACTCTTTTAACTCGGGGATAACAAATGGTTTGGTATTGGTAACCGTGGCCATAGCCGAAGTGGATAGAAACAGGAAGATGAAGAGTAGCATGCGGCTGTGTTGCAGCAATTGTTTTTTCATAGAATGTCTTAATTGGTGTTTTAAAATAAATAAAGTCGAAAGATATTGCTTTTGCCCCAATAGCTAAGCATCTGCTAACATTGTTTAATAAACAAGCGTGCTTTGATGCTTTTTATGAGGGCTAAACGTACTGCTTGATTAGATTCACAAAGGCCTTTCCGTATTTCTTCTTTTTGTGTTCGGTTATGCCGTTGATGGTTCCAAATTCATCCAATGTAGTGGGGCGCGTCAAGCTGAGTTGGTGCAGTACTTTGTCTGATAGCACAATGTACGGTGGTATTTGGTCTTGTTCTGCCAGTTGCATCCGTAGCTCGCGCATGGCTTGAAACAAATCGGCACTTTCGACCGAAGGTAAGCCTAGCGGAAGCTCTTTGCTGATGGGTGTTCGCTTCTTCGTAATAATTGGTTCATCCTTTCGAATGACAACAAGCTGCACTTGCGCTCTGCCAAAGAGCACATGGGTTCCGTTTTCTGTAATCTTGAGGTGATTGCCTTCGTTGTAAGCTATCTCAAAGTAGCCCAACTGTAGCATTTGAAGTAAATAATCTTGCCAATCTCGGGCCGGAACATCTCGCCCGGCTCCAAATGTCTTGAGTTGGTCATAGCCCTTCTCTTTGATTTCGGCCGTGAACGATCCTCGCAGAATGTCTATCAGCATGCTTGTGCCAACCTGTTGCTCGGTTCGGACAATGGCGCTTAGTGCTTTTTGCACAATGACTGTCCCATCAAAACGCTTCGGAGGGCTCTTGCAAACATCGCAGTTACCGCAATCTTTGGTTGCCGTTTCGCTGAAATAGCTCAACAGAATACGTCGTCTGCAGAGGTCAGATTCGGCGTACTGCTGCATGCGTTGAAGCTTTTCTAAGTTAATGTTTTGTTGTTTACTTTCGGTGGCAAATTTCGTCAGCAAGATCAGGTCACCCAGCGAGTAGAACAGCACTGTATCGCTCGAAACACCATCGCGACCGGCACGTCCTATCTCTTGATAGAAGCTTTCAATACTTTTGGGTAAATTGTAATGAATAATCCAACGCACATTCGACTTGTCAATACCCATGCCAAAAGCGATGGTTGCACAAACTATTTGCAGGCGGTCATTGATGAAGTCGTCCTGTACCTTGTTGCGCGTTTGAGCCGAAAGCCCTGCGTGATACGCCTCGCAGCGCAGGCCTTGCTTACGTAACATTTGTGCCACGGTTTCGGTTTTACTTCGGCTCATACAATAGATAATGCCGCTCTCACGGCCGTGAGAGGCAATAAACTCCAAGATGGCTTTGCTTTTTTCCTTTTGTTGATAGCCGCGTTTTACGGTGAGGCTTAAGTTGGGGCGGTCAAAGGATGAAACGTAAACTTGAGGCTCTATCAAACGCAGTTGGCGGATGATGTCTTCTCGAGTTATTTTATCGGCTGTAGCCGTGAGGGCTATGATCGGTATGCCTGCAAACCGCTCGTGGATAAGTCCCATTTGTGTATATTCCGGACGAAAGTCGTGTCCCCATTGCGAAATGCAGTGCGCTTCATCAATTGCAAACAAAGAGATGTGCATATCACGTAACAAAAACTCGGCCTCGGCAACGAGTTTTTCGGGAGATATATAGAGCAATTTTATCTTTCCATCGATGCAAGCTCGACGTATGTTGGCATTTTCGGTTTCGCTGTTGTTGCTGTTGAGTGCCTCGGCTGCTATTCCGTTGGAACGCAGAGACTCTACCTGATCTTTCATTAGCGAAATGAGTGGTGAAACAACCACTGCAGTGCCCTCGTTTAGCAACGCGGGAAGCTGGTAACAAATCGATTTTCCACCTCCGGTGGGCATCAGTACCAGACTGTCTTTTTTCTGCATGACGTTCCGGATAATTTCCTCTTGTAAAGGACGGAAAGTGTCATACCCGAAGTAAGTCTTTAGTGTTTGTATCATTATCTGTTGTTTAGTCTTGCGGGCAAAGGTACACTATTTGAGAGAAAGAAAGAAATTAATTGATTAAGAGTGAGAAATAAGCGTCTAAGAGGTTAAAGTTTCTTATTAAATAGGCGTCGCGCGAGAAGATTTCTCTTTTTGATTGTTCTTTCTGTAAAAATGTATACGAAAAGTTTGTATATTAGAAAATAATGTATGAGATTTGTAACGTCATAGGATACCCTCAACTAATGATATTTAAAAACAAACCCTAACCAGTTAATTCAATGAGTGATTTAGAAAACAAAAAACAGGAAGAGACTCCTAAAAAACGCCCTTATAACCTGAGGGAGAAGAAGGAGAAGAAGGCTGCTTATCGATCGTTAATCAGACCCGAATTAGCAGATGAATTGTACGACAAGATTTTGAACATCATTGTGGTTCAAAAGAAGTACAGAGATGCTGACTACTCTGCAAAAGATTTAGCTAAGGAGCTGAAAACGAACACCCGCTACCTCTCTGCTGTGGTAAACTCTCGCTTTGGTCAAAACTACTCTTGCTTGCTAAACGAGTATAGAGTAAAAGATGCTTTGCACCTGCTGACGGATAAAAGATATGCAGATAAGAACGTAGAAGAAATTAGTGCGTTGGTAGGATTTGCCAATCGTCAATCTTTTTATGCGGCTTTTTACAAGAACGTGGGAGAAACTCCTAACGGATATCGCAAGAAAAACTTTGATAAAAAGAAGTAATTTAGCTCTTGATTTTTGAATGAAAAAGGGATTATTCCGAAGCAACTTCGGGATATTTCCTTTTCGTCTTTTTATAACATCCAAATTCACTATACATGAAGAAAGAACTTATGACGATGACAGTTGCAGGCTTGCTGCTCACCTCGTGCAACGGTGCTAAAACAACCACTGCAGAAGCAGACAAACTAAATTATACGGTGGAACAATTTGCAGATTTACAGCTATTGCGTTACCAGGTACCCGGATTCGAGGACCTGTCGCTCAAACAAAAAGAGTTGGTTTATTACCTAGCGCAAGCTGCGTTAGAAGGAAGGGATATCCTGTTTGATCAAAACGGGAAGTACAATTTAGCCATCCGCAGGATGCTCGAAGCTGTTTACACCCAATACCAAGGAGATAAAACAACGCCCGACTACAAGAATATGGAGATCTACCTCAAACGGGTGTGGTTCTCTAACGGCATCCATCACCACTATGGTGCCGATAAATTTGTTCCGGCTTTCTCGCCCGAGTACCTCCGCGAGCTGGTATTAAACGTTGACCCCTCTGAACTTCCATTGACTGAAGGGCAAACTGCCTCGCAATTGTGCGACGAGCTTTTCCCGGTTATCTTCGACCCGAAAATTATGCCCAAACGGGTGAATCAAGCTGATGGTGAAGACTTGGTTTTGACCTCGGCCAGCAACTATTATGATGGCGTGACGCAAGCCGAAGCAGAGGCTTTTTACAATAAGAAGAAGAACCCGAAGGATCAAACGCCTCCATCGTATGGACTGAACAGCCGACTGGTGAAGGAAAACGGAGAAATAAAAGAGAAGGTTTGGAAAATAGGCGGACTGTACAGCCCGGCCATCGAGAAGATTGTGTTCTGGTTGAAGAAAGCCGAGGGAGTAGCCGAAAACGATGCACAGAAAGCTGTGATCAGTAAACTTATCGCTTACTATGAGACGGGCGACCTCAAAACCTTTGATGAGTATGCCATTCTGTGGTTAGAAGACCTTAATTCGCGCATCGACTTCGTGAATGGTTTTACCGAAACCTACGGCGACCCATTGGGAATGAAAGCCAGTTGGGAGTCATTGGTTAACTTCAAAGACATGGAAGCAACTAAGCGCACCGAACTGATTAGCCAAAATGCGCAATGGTTCGAAGACCACTCTCCGATGGATAAGCAATACAAAAAGGAGAAGGTGAAAGGTGTTTCGGCCAAGGTGATCACTGCCGCTATTCTGGCGGGCGATCTGTATCCGGCAACGGCTATTGGTATCAATCTGCCCAATGCCAACTGGATTCGCAACGAACACGGTTCCAAATCGGTTACGATTGGAAACATCACCGATGCTTACGCCAAAGCAGCCCATGGTAATGGTTTTAACGAGGAGTTTGTGTATAGCGAAGCCGAACTGAAGCTACTGGATAAGTATGGCGATCTGACCGGGAACCTGCATACCGATCTGCACGAGTGTCTGGGGCATGGTTCGGGCAAGCTGTTGCCGGGAGTAGATCCGGATGCGTTGAAGGCGTATGGTTCGACCATTGAAGAGGCTCGCGCCGACTTGTTCGGACTCTATTATGTAGCCGACCCCAAGTTGGTTGAGCTGGGGCTAACACCCGATAAGGAAGCTTACAAAGCCGAGTATTATACCTTCTTAATGAACGGGCTCATGACACAGCTTGTACGCGTTGAACCGGGCAACAATGTGGAAGAGGCGCACATGCGTAATCGTCAGCTTATAGCTCGCTGGGTATTCGAGAAAGGTGCTGCCGATAAGGTAGTAGAACTGAAGCAGAAAGAGGGTAAAACGTACGTAGTGGTTAATGATTACGAGAAGCTGCGCCAGCTGTTCGGTGAGTTGCTTGCCGAAATACAACGCATCAAGTCGACAGGTGATTTTGAAAGCGCGCGTGCATTGGTCGAAAACTATGCAGTGAAGGTAGATCCTACGCTTCATGCCGAGATCTTGGAGCGTTATAAGAAACTAAACCTGGCACCCTATAAAGGATTTGTGAACCCTCAATACGAGTTGGTGACCGATGCCAACGGAACCGTTACCGATGTAAAGGTAACCTATACTGAAGGATATGTAGAGCAAATGCTGCGTTATAGCAAGGAGTATTCTTCGCTTCCCACAATCAATAACTAATTGAATATGGATATCAACGAACAACTCAAAGATATTAAGACACAACTCCGTTTATCCATGAACGGAGTGGTGTCTCAAAGCATGCGCGAAAAGGGGTTGAATTACAAACTCAACTTTGGCGTAGAGCTACCGCGCATCAAGGTGATTGCTGCGAGGTTTGAGAAGAACCACGAACTGGCTCAGGCCTTGTGGAAAGAGAACATTCGCGAATGCAAAATTCTGGCAGGGATGCTACAACCGGTCGATAGCTTCTATCCCGAAATAGCCGACATCTGGGTAGAGAGCATGCCCAATATGGAAATAGCCGAGCTCACTTGTATGAACCTCTTTCAGCACCTGCCCTATGCGCCGGCCAAGTCGTTTCACTGGATTGCCGCCCACGAAGAGTATGCGCAGGTTTGTGGGTTTCTTACGATTGCCCGACTGTTGATGAAAAAAGGAGATATGGATGAGCGCCCGGCCGATGAGTTTCTTGATCAGGCTGTTTGTGCTGCACGCTCGGATAGTTATCATGTGCGTAATGCTGCCCTGTTGGCACTTCGTCGGTATATGCAGCAGCAGCAAGAGCATGTTTTTCGTGTTTGTAGGCTGGTCGAACCACTAGCTGAATCGACCGTGGAAGCCGAACAGATACTATACAATATGGTCAAAGACGAATCAATCGAGTAAAAAACTTCTTTTTATCATTTGCTTTCCGCAAAAAACAATTAACTTTGTTCACGCTAATTTGTGCCAATTATGGAAAATCAGAACGTGAAAGATATGGTTAAACAGATATTCACTGAATATCTTAATGTGAACGGGCATCGAAAGACCCCCGAACGTTATGCGATACTTGACACCATATATTCCATAGATGGACACTTTGATATTGATAGGCTGTATTCGCAAATGATGAATCAAGAAAACTTTCGCGTAAGTCGTGCTACTCTTTATAATACAATCATTTTGCTGATCAACTCCCGGTTGATTATAAAGCATCAGTTTGGCAACTCCTCCCAATACGAGAAATCATACGATCGCGAAACTCATCATCACCAAATATGCACACAGTGTGGTGCAGTTACCGAGTTTCAAAATGAAGCCTTGCAAAATGCCATTGGGAGTACCCGCTTAAGCAAGTTTCAGCTATCACACTACTCTTTGTACATTTATGGCGTATGCAGCAAGTGCGACCGAGCCAACAAACGGAAAAAAGTAAGTAACAACAATAAAAAAGAAAAATGAAAGTAGATGTTCTTTTAGGATTACAATGGGGCGACGAAGGAAAAGGAAAAGTAGTCGATGTGTTAACTCCAAAATACGATGTAGTAGCACGCTTCCAGGGTGGACCCAATGCGGGCCATACGCTGGAGTTCGAAGGACAGAAGTATGTACTTCGTTCCATTCCTTCGGGAATTTTTCAGGGCGATAAAGTCAATATCATCGGCAACGGTGTTGTGCTTGACCCGGCCCTATTCAAGGCAGAATGTGAAGCATTGGAAGCATCGGGGCATGTGTTGAAAGATAGACTTCATATCTCAAAGAAAGCACATCTTATTCTGCCAACTCACCGCATACTTGATGCGGCTTATGAGGTGGCCAAAGGCGATGCCAAAGTGGGTACTACGGGCAAGGGCATCGGACCGACTTATACCGATAAGGTTAGTCGTAACGGGGTACGCGTTGGAGACATCCTCGAGAACTTCGATCAGAAATATGCAGCAGCTAAAGCGCGTCACGAGCAGACTCTGAAAAGCATGAATTATGCATACGACCTCACCACCCTTGAGAAAGAGTGGATGGAAGGCATTGAATACCTCAAACAGTTTAAGCTGGTAGATAGCGAACACGACATCAATAACCTATTGAAGACCGGTAAATCGGTGCTCTGCGAGGGTGCACAAGGAACCATGCTCGATATCGACTTCGGCTCGTATCCTTTCGTGACCTCTTCGAACACCGTATGTGCTGGTGCATGTACAGGCTTGGGCATTGCTCCCAACAAAATTGGCGAGGTATACGGTATCTTCAAGGCGTATTGCACCCGTGTAGGTGCCGGCCCATTCCCTACCGAATTGTTCGACAAGATAGGCGATCAGATTTGTACCTTGGGACACGAGTTTGGTTCGGTAACCGGTCGCAAACGTCGTTGCGGATGGATTGACTTGGTAGCTTTGAAATACTCTATCATGGTTAATGGTGTAACCCAGCTGATCATGATGAAGAGTGATGTGCTCGACTCGTTCGATACCATCAAAGCTTGTGTGGCTTACAACGTGAATGGCGAAGAGATTGACTACTTCCCTTACGACATTACCGAAGACGTTGAGCCGGTTTACGTAGAGCTGGCCGGTTGGGAAACCGACATGACGAAAATGAGAAGCGAAGATGAATTCCCTGAAGAGTTCAATGCTTACCTCGACTTCCTCGAAGAACAATTGGGCGTGGCTATAACGATCGTTTCGGTTGGACCGGATAGAGATCAAACGATTGAACGATACACGGAAGAGTAATTGACCGGCTATTTTTGGCAAACAATTTGTAGGGTCAATGGTAGTAATCATTTAAAACGAAAAGAATATGATGTCTTATTGGATATTGTTTATAGGAATTGCAGTAGCCAGCTGGTTGGTGCAAGCAAACTTGCAACGCAAGTTTAAGAAATACTCGAAGATCCCGACCGGAAACGGAATGACGGGACGCGATGTAGCGATGAAAATGTTACAGGACAATGGAATCAATGATGTAAAGGTAACCCACACACCGGGTACATTGACCGACCATTACAACCCTGCCACAAAAACCGTAAACTTGAGTGAAGGCGTATATGCAAGTAGCAGCATTATGGCCGCTGCCGTAGCTGCTCACGAGTGCGGACACGCTGTGCAGCACGCACGGGCTTATGCTCCGCTCACGCTTCGCAGCAAACTGGTTCCGGTGGTGAGCTTTGCTTCGCACTGGATGACGTGGTTACTCTTGGGAGGTATCCTGTTGCTACAGTCGTTCCCCCAGTTATTGCTGGCAGGTATCATTCTGTTTGCGCTGACTACCTTGTTTAGCTTCATCACCCTTCCGGTAGAGATTGACGCAAGCAAGCGTGCATTGGTATGGTTGAGCGGTTCGGGCATAACGAACTCGTATAATCACTCGCAGGCCGAAGACGCCCTTCGTTCGGCTGCTTATACCTATGTGGTAGCAGCTCTTAGCTCGTTGGCTACGTTGATTTACTACATCATGATCTTCATGGGTCGCAGAGATTAAATCGCAAGCTATTGAGCGTAAATCTCTTTGAGATTTAAAATTATAAAAAGGACTCCCTCCTTCGGATGTAACACTCCGTTGGAGGGAGTCTTTTTTGTGGGGCACCGCTGCCGATGGGGTGGTGGTCAAATTCAGGATTGGTTTCTAACTTCTCCTTTTGATAGCACTTCCGTATAAAAGTCGTTCATTCTGTTTTTGGAATCACTTATTTACGCTAACTTTGTGGTTCGAAAAAATAAATTGTAAGAACTATGGCAGCAAAACCAAGTATTCCCAAAGGAACCCGTGATTTTTCGCCCGTTGAAATGGCGAAACGTAACTATATATTCAATACCATTCGCAACGTTTTCCATCTGTATGGCTTCGAACAGATAGAGACTCCTTCGATGGAGATGCTCTCTACACTGATGGGCAAGTATGGCGATGAGGGTGATAAACTGTTGTTCAAGATTCAGAATTCGGGCGATTATTTTTCGGGCATTACCGATGAAGAGCTGTTGAGTCGTAATGCCGCTAAGATGGCAAGCCGATTCTGCGAAAAGGGGCTGCGCTATGACCTCACTGTGCCTTTTGCCCGCTACGTGGTGATGCACCGTGACGAGATCAGTTTCCCTTTTAAACGGTATCAAATTCAGCCCGTATGGCGTGCCGACCGTCCACAAAAAGGACGTTATCGCGAATTTTACCAGTGTGACGCCGATGTGGTGGGTAGCGACTCGCTACTCAACGAGGTAGAGTTGATGCAGATTGTTGATACCGTTTTCACCCGCTTCAACATTCGGGTGTGCATCAAAATCAACAACCGCAAGATCTTAAGCGGCATTGCCGAGATCATTGGTGAGGCTGACAAGATTGTGGACATCACCGTAGCAATCGATAAACTGGATAAGATAGGACTGGAGAATGTAAATAAAGAGTTGGCCGAGAAGGGGATCAGCGATGAGGCTATTGCTAAATTGCAACCCATCATTCTGCTGAGCGGAACGAATGCGGAGAAACTAACGACGCTGAAAACAGTGCTTGCCGGAAGCGAGATTGGTATAAAAGGAGTAGAGGAGAGTGAGTTTATCCTCACCACTCTTGCCACTATGGGGTTACAGAGCGAAATAGAGTTGGACTTGACGCTGGCTCGCGGACTGAACTATTACACAGGTGCCATTTTCGAAGTCAAAGCACTCGATGTGCAGATTGGAAGCATCACCGGTGGAGGACGATATGACAACTTGACAGGCGTGTTTGGCATGCCGGGCGTATCGGGTGTAGGTATCTCGTTTGGTGCCGATCGTATTTTTGATGTGCTCAATCAACTCGAACTCTATCCGAAAGAGGCAGTAAACGGTACGCAGTTGCTGTTTATCAATTTTGGCGAACAAGAGGCAGCGTGCGCGATGGCCATGTTGACAAAGACGCGTGCAGCAGATATACGCTCCGAAATCTATCCCGATGCGGCTAAGATGAAAAAGCAGATGAATTATGCCAATGCGAAGAACATTCCCTTTGTTGCCATTATTGGCGAGAATGAGATGAATGAAGGCAAAGCCTTGTTGAAGAACATGGAGACGGGCGAACAGCGTCTGGTTTCGATCGAAGAGCTGATTGCAGAGATTGAATAAAAGCTATCTCTGCAAACGTTGAGTAGTGTGCTGTTGGTGCAACCCTATTCAAATTCAATAGTAACAAATCGACCTCCTATTTTCTTTAAGAGAAAGAAAATAGGAGGTCGATTTGTTTAGTTACGTTTCATCGGCTGTGCGTTTTACAATTGTCGCTCGGGATACATATCGTTCCACCATTCGGGACTATCCTGCAACCAGCGGGAAAACCACGCCATGATAGAGTTTTGCCACAATACTCGTTTTGAATAGTCGGCCACAAAATGGTTCTCCCCCTCAACGGTGATCAATTCGACCGGCTTGCCCAACACCTTCAAGGCATTAAACAGCTGGATGCTTTCGCCAATGGGCACATTGGTGTCTACCGTTCCGTGCAGCAACAATAGCGGTGTATTGATTTTGTGTGCATTGAAAAGTGATCCTTGCTGAGTAAATAGCTCCGGATTGTTCCACGGATAGCTTTCGGCAGCGGCAACGCCGTTATAGCCTACTCCCCAATAACCTTCGCCCCAATAGCTTGTTACGTTGCTGATGCCTGCATGCGATACGCCGGCAGCGAAGAGGTCGGTTTGTGTTTGCAGGTATTGCGTCATGAATCCACCGTAAGAGGCACCTACACAACCTATCTTCTTATCGTTCACAAACGGATGTGCCTGGCAGAAGGCTTTCGTGCCTTCGATGATGTCATCGGCCGTGCGCTTGCCCCAGGCATTGACGTGGCGAGCCGAGAACTCTTGTCCGTAACCGATCGTACCGCTGGGCTGAATAACGTAAACCACATAATCGCGCGAAGCGAACAGTTGCGCACAGTAGGGCGATCCGATGCCTCGTTCGGTCGGTGTTGTGCCTCCGTAATAGTATACAATCAGCGGATATTTCTTGTTGGGGTCGAAAGCAGGCGGTAGGCAAATCATGCCGTCGATGGGTGTTCCGTCCGAGGCCGTAAAGCTCCAGGAATTCATCTTGCCCAGTTCGATAGCCTCCAAGGTAGGCTTCATTGGGTCGGCCAATAGGCGCGACGTGCCTTTCTTCATGTCGTATAGGTAAGCTACTCCGCTGTTCTCATTCGTTTGGCCGATGTAGGCAGCCAGCGAAGGATTGTTTTTCGAAAGCGAAAAGGCACTCGTCACGTCTGTTAGGAGGTTTAGTTTGTCGAACACATGTCGCCCGGGTGAGTAACGGTAGATGTTGCGACAATCTTTATCGTTGGTGCTGAAGTAGATGCAGCCATCGCCCCGGTTCCATTGCAGGAAGCTGACTGATGGGTTGAACTCCTTCGTGATGGGCTCAATGTGGCGTGTAGCCAGATCCATGATAAATGCCTGTGAATCGTAGTCATTGGCAAGCGGATGCTCTCCACAGTTCTTCCCAATGCCTCCGAAGGCTGCGGGGCTCGCTGTGAGCAACAACTGTTTACCATCGGGCGAGTAGTTGGCACTGCCTAGAAAGCGTTCTTCGAAAAATAGCGTATCGACAGCCAGTGTTTCGAGGTTAACTTGGTAGAGCGATCCCAACGAAAAGGGACGTTGTGTGTAATTTGGTTTCGAACTACTGTAAATCAGGTGCTTGCCATCGGGCGAGATATCCTGCAGATGGGTGCTTTGGTTACCGAAAGTCAGTCGTTCGCAGATACCGTTGGTCACGTTGTAGCGAGCCAGAAAGCTGCGTCCGCGCGTATTGGGAATGCGGTCGGCAGGGTTAACGATGCGTTTAAGCGGACCCTCTTCTTTCACACCCTCCTCTTTGGGGTAGTAGATGAGGTAATCCTCGTTGGGCGACCAAGTGAAGCCCTCTTCGGGAACTCCCCTAAGCAACACCTCTTCTTGCAGGGTAGCCGGGTTGAGTGTCCTCACATCGTTTCCTGTTTCGGCCTGCACCGTGTAGTATAATTTACTGCTTCGGGGCATCCACGTCATGCCGTCTCTGAGGTTCGACAGGATGACTTTGCCGGTTTTGAGTTCGGTTAGTTCATTGTAGGTATGCGAACGTTTGGCGGCATAATTGTTCGAAAACCGAGTCAGCAGGTACTTGCCATCGGGCGAGATAGAGACGGCTTGCGTGCGGTTGCCATAGACCGTGTTGCTCAAAGCGAATCGCTTTTTCTGGTTGGGTAGCATGTGGCAGGCTATCTCCTTGAATGCATCATTCTTGATCCATTCGCATTTCAGTGCAGGCTCTGCCTTGTCGTTGGCGGTCGAAAGCAACTTGATCATGATTTCATAATCCATCTCCGGTTCCAGCCGAAGCTCGATCTCTTTGTTTCCTGCTTTTGACAGGCTATCCTCGGCAACATCCTTGATTCGTTTCGACTCTCCGTTAACAAAAACCTCGAAGCGGACGGGAGAGCTTACTTTCAGCTTCCCTTTCATAAACCGCTCGGCACGAAGCTGTGTCTCTATCTGGTAGAGGTGGTTGTCTTTATCGGCTTTAGCGAAGCGGATGTATCCGGCGGTGTCGGTCTGCTGCACGGTGGTTGTTGCCTGTGCTTTGGTTCGCACGACCGGAGTTTGCAGCAAAGCCTTGGCCGTATGTTTCTCTCCCTTGGGGTTGATACTGTCGTTCATAATCGGTGTGCGCACCGTCATAGGCCGGCTCACGTTGAACTGTGTGAATCTCTCTTGTGCCCGTATGGATGCTCCTGTGGATAGGAGCAGCGTCAGGACCAGGGTCATTAGTTTTTGGTTCATTTGTGTTACTATAAAATTAGGGTGATGTAATGCTTATTTTGTCGAGTATACCACTTAGATAAGCCATGGCTATACCGTAATTGGTCATGGCTACTCCTTGCTCTTTGGCTTGTTCGATGCGGCTCAATACATGCTTGCGGTTAAACATGCAGGCACCACATTGAATCACCAAATCATACGGTGTCAACTCTTTCGGGAAGTCGGCTCCTGCTACGAAATCGATTCGCAGCTCTTCACCCACTCGCTGACGCAGCATGCGGGGAAGTTTCACCTTTCCAATATCCTCCGAAAGGGGGGCGTGCGTGCAGGCTTCTGCTATTAAAACGCGCGATGCGGGGGTGAGCCTGGCAATAGCCGAAGCACTTGCCGTATAGTAATGAATATCGCCTTTATAGGCGGCAAAAAGCACCGAGAAGGAGGTGAGCAAACTCTCTTTCGGCTTCAGCTCGTAAACGGTTTTGAATACCTGTGAATCGGTGATAATGAGTTTGGGCGCACGCCTGAGGGCTTGGAGGGTAGCCGATAGTTGATCGGTGGTACAGCTCATGACCGGGCATCGCCTGTCCAGCAATTCGCGCAAGGTTTGCACTTGCGGCAAGATGAGGCGCCCTTTGGGGGCTTGCATGTCTTGTGGCATAACCAGCAGCACGAGGTCTCCTTCGTTTACTAAATCGCCTAAGATGGTTTGTTCGCCAAAGTCCGAGGGAAGCTTCTCAAGGATTGCTTTGCGAATGTGTTCGACCCCCTGCCCGTAACGGGCGCTCACGATCAGCGGACGTTTGCCCGATAAGCGTTCGATATGTACTGCTTCCGCTTCGGGATCATCCAGCAAGTCCGCTTTATTCAGTATCAACACCACAGGGATGTTTTTCTCCTCGAGCAGGGCAATCCAAGGCAACTCCTCCTTCATATCCGGCCGGCAAAGCAGCAGGGCAATGTCGGTTTTTTCGGTTGCTTTCAAGGTGCGTTCCACGCGCAGGGCGCCCAGCGGTCCCTCATCATCAAAGCCCGGTGTGTCGATGAAGAGACAGGGACCAATGCCGTGCAGCTCCATGGCTTTCTGAACGGGGTCTGTCGTTGTACCGGGAGTATCGGACACCAGCGCTGTGTCTTGCCCCGTCAGTGCGTTGATGAGCGAGGACTTGCCACTGTTGCGTCGCCCAAAGAGGGCGATGTGCAAGCGGTTGGCAGCAGGGGTGCTTGCAGCCGGCGTGTTAGAAACGGAAGTCTCGTTTTCCATCAGCTATCTCTTTTAAGTTTCGAATCGCGATCTCTCTAATCTTGGCATTTGGTATATGCGGCACTTCTTGCTGGATCAGCCTTTCGCCTTTCTGCCGGGTGGTGGGCGAGGCGTAGTCTTGCAGATACTCTTTGAGTGTCATCAACGCATTGGGGCCGCAACAGTCGCCTATCTTGCCACTCTTGACCAATGCCATAAAGCGGTCACCCGTGCGCCCTTCGCGATAGCAGGCGGTACAGAAGCTGGGCACATATCCTTTATCGAGCAGCCACGCCACAATCTCGTCCAGCGTTCGTCGGTCGCTCACGTCAAACTGCGAGGAGTTCTCCTCTTTGGCTTCGGCCTGGGCATAGCCACCCACACTGGTGAGCGAACCGCCACTGATTTGCGAAATACCGATATCAAGTACCTTCTCGCGCGACTCCTGCGACTCGCGGGTAGAGATAATCATGCCCGTGTAGGGCACTGCGATGCGTATTACGGCAACGATGCGGCGAAACGTATCGTCCGAAATGGCATCGGGAAATGCGCCGGCGTCAATGTTATCGGCCGAGCAGATGCGTGGAACGCTTATGGTATGAGGGCCTACGCCAAATCGGGCTTCAAGATGCTCGGCATGCATCAGCAGTCCGGCAAAATCATAGCGATAGGTATTGAGTCCGAAGAGCACCCCGATACCTACATCGTCAATGCCCGCCTCCATGGCGCGATCCATCGCTTCGGTGTGGTAAGCGTAGTTGCTTTTGGGCCCCGTGGGGTGCAGCATTTCGTAATTCGCTTGGTGATACGTCTCCTGAAACAGGATATAGGTACCAATGCCGGCCTCCTTCAAGCGTCGGTAATTCTCCACGCTGGTAGCAGCAATGTTCACATTGACCCGTCGGATGGCACCGTTCTTGTGTTTGATGCTGTAGATGGTTTTGATGGATTCGAGGATATACTCCAACGGATTGCGCAGCGGATCTTCGCCGGCTTCGAGCGCCAAGCGCTTGTGCCCCATGTCTTGCAGGGCAATCACTTCGTTTCGAATCTCCTCTTGCGTGAGCTTCTTGCGGGTGATGGTTTTGTTTTTGAGGTGATAGGGGCAATAGGTACAGCCGTTCACGCAGTAGTTCGACAGGTAGAGCGGAGCGAACATCACAATGCGGTTGCCGTAGAACTTCTGTTTAATCTCTTTGGCCAAGCGGAAGATGCGTTCGGTCAAATCCGGTTGATCGCATTCGAGTAGTAGGGTGGCTTCACGGTGCGTCAGTCCTTTGCATTGGGCAGCCTTTTCGATGAGCTGCTCAAGGAGTGCGCGATTGCTTTTGTTTTTGCTTGCAAACTCCAGCGTATCGAGTATCTCTTGGTGATCGATGAATTTGGCAGCGACGGGTGAGTTGGGTTGATACATATCGTTAAGGGTTAAAGTCTCCTCGTTCTTTCGATATCCGGTATCCGATGGTTGCTAACTGCTGATCGAGCAATAGCAGACCTTCGGCAGCTTCGGCACCGAGCGAGGCTTTGTTGTTGTATAATTCGTATTTCTTTCGCTCTTCGCGCGGCGATAGATTGGGCATGACCACATTGGCACCTGCCAGTATACCGCGTTCTCGTCCGTCGGGCGAGAGTGTAGCCAAAGCTGTGGTCGAGGGGATCAGTGCCGCTGGATGCATGAGCCTGAAGATGGAGAGCAGCAGCAGCGTTTGTTCCATCTGTCCGGCAGGCATGTGGGCAAAAGGGGTGTCGTGATGGGGCAGAAAAGGACCGATGCCAATCATCTGCGGTTGCAGTTGCTCGATAAATTGGATGTCGGCTATCAGGTGCTCGATGGTTTGACCGGGAGTGCCCACCATGATGCCCGTTCCGGTTTGAAATCCAATCTCTTTGAGGGTCTCCAGGCAGCGGATTCTATTTTCCCACAACATCTCGGCAGGGTGCAGCTCGCTGTAGTGAGCAGCAGTGTAGGTTTCGTGGCGCAATAGGTAGCGATTGGCTCCTGCTTCGAAAAGACGCTCGTAGGTGTGACGCGGTTTTTCGCCCACTGACAGGGTAATGGCACAATCGGGGTAGCGTTTTCGGATGGTTTCGACAAGGTCAATCAACTGATCGTCTAAGAAAGCAGGATCTTCGCCCCCTTGCATCACAAAGGTACGGAATCCCAGTTGGTATCCCTCTTCGCAACAGTTCAGAATGCTCTCTTTGGAGAGCCGGTAGCGCGCTATGTTTCGGTTTGACTTGCGTATGCCGCAATAATAGCAGTCATTACGGCAACAGTTGCTTATCTCGATGAGTCCGCGAATGTAGATGTTGTTTCCAAAATGAGCCTGCGCTACCTCACGCGCTTGCCCGTTGATGTACTCTAATGTTTGAGCGTCGTCATGAGTAAGCAGCGCACGCAGCTCCCGAGGAGGTAGCGTGCGTGCTGACCGCAATTGATCAACTACGGTTTTCATACGTCTCTTTGCGCTTTATCAGCTCTTGTGCCAATTGCCTGCGACCCGAAACAATATCGTTGTGCGTGCTCGGTCCGGTTATGCATCCGCCTTCGCAAGCCATTACTTCGATAAAGTTTCCTGCTGCTTTTCCTGTTTTGGCACAGGCGCGCAGTATGGCTATGTTCTTTTTATTAATATCGGATACCTGTAGTACGTTCATCTTGTCGGCTTCCTCTTTCAGGTACGCTTTCACCGCACCGGCCACGCCGCCTGCTTGGGCAAAGCCGTGAGCCTCGCGCACCGAAGTGTAGAGCAGAGAGAAAGGTTCTGTACGTTCTAACTCGATGCCAAGTCCGTCTATAATCGAACCTACCTCTTCGAAGGTTAAAATGAAATCGACACACTCATCGCGACGCACCTCTTTGCGCTTGGCTACACATGGGCCTACGAATACAATTGTTGCATCGGGATGTTTGGCTTTGGCAATACGGGCTGTATAGTACATGGGCGAACCTGTGGTCGATACATACTTCTGCATATCGGGGATGTGCTTTTCGACCAACTCGGTATAAGAGGGGCAGCAGGAAGTCGTCATGAAAGGCTGTCCCTCTTCCAACTTCTCAAGCAGCTCGGCTGCTTCGTTGCTTACCGTGTCCATGGCTCCTTGTGCTACTTCAATCACGTCGGTAAAACCGATCTCTTTGAAAGCGCCATACACATTGTCGATGGTTGTTTTAAATTGTCCCAAAATGGAGGGTGCGATAATGGCCACCACCTTGTTGCCTCGACGGATGCGTTGCAGCACGTCGAATGTTTGTGACACCTCGAAGATGGCGCCAAACGGACAGGCGTTGATGCATTTACCGCAATAGATGCAACGACTCTCGTCGATGTGCTCTACTCCATTCGCATCTTTGCTGATTGCTTTCACCGGGCACGACTCCTCACAGGGAATGGGCATATAAATAATAGCGTGGTAAGGACAGCTTCGGTGACAGATACCGCAACTGATACAAGTGCCGTGGTCAATTTCTGCCTTACCGTCTTTCTTGAAACGGATGGCATCTTTGGGGCAGTTCATATAACAGCTGCGTGCCACGCATCCACGACACAAACTGGTTACTTCATAATTGATTTGTACGCACGAAGAGCAAGCCTCGTCAATCACACAAAGTATATTCTCTTTCGTTACCTCTGTGCGTTCCATCGCTTGGCGGGCATAGTCAGATAGAGGGGTGAGCTCGTCGCATTCGTCGGTCATGTCCAATCCCAAAAGTGGAAGAGATTTATATTTCCATACAGCGCGTTCTTTGTGTACACAGCAGCGCCCCAGTGGTTTCGATTTACGCGGACTCAACTCAAGGGGAACTCGGTCTATTTTTTCTACCAATTGGTCGTTTTTCCAGAGTCTTACCAGATCCGCCATTAACTTGTGGCGGACAATCATTACGTTGTTAGTGAATGCCATATTGTCTTTTTGGATAGTTAGGGGGCACAAAGATAGTGAACTATTTGCTTATATACTAATGTGAATTAAACAATCTTCGACTATAAGGTTACTTGCAGAGTGAGCCATTCTATTGGTGTTGCACTCATTTGGGAGTGAAGTACTTTTAATTTTTAAAACCCGGTTAGGGGTTACACCTTTTGTCTAAAAAATCTTTTAATATGATGGCATGGTTGTGATTCACGCTTTTGGAAGCAAATAAAAGAGTTATAACCGGATACTCAGCGATTGTTTTCAAAAATGATTCTACGGCCGGCGAAGCCTCCAACTCTTGTCTATAAAGTGCTCTGAATATCTCCCAATGGCTGTCGGGGTCTTCGTGAAACCATTGCCGTAAAGAAGGGGAGGGGGTGATGTCTTTAGCCCAAAGATCGTATAATAAGGCGGCTTTTCGCACTCCACGTGGCCATAAACGATCTACGAATATGCGAAACCCGTCGCTGGGTTCCGGATCTTGATAAACCCGTTTGAGTTGAATTCGCTTCATGATGTTGTCTGTTTTATTCCTTAAACAAAGAACATTCTGCATTAGTTTTCATTATGAGATGATTTTTGCATCAAGTAGAACCTGTAGAAACGCTTACAAGAAATACGCAGCATGAATAAATAATTGCTGTCACTTTGTCAGTGTGTTGCTGACAAAGTGATCTCATTCACGCTTTGGCACGCTTTTAGCAAGTTGTTACTTGCCCTACGTGGCGAATAGTATATTACTAACAAACAAATTTAAAATAAAAAGAACTATGAACATTAAACCATTAGCAGATAGAGTGCTGATACTCCCTGCACCGGCAGAAGAAAGAACAATTGGTGGTATCATTATTCCCGATACAGCAAAAGAGAAACCTTTGAAAGGTGAAGTTGTGGCAGTTGGTCACGGTACAAAGGACGAAGAGATGGTGTTGAAAGTAGGTGACACTGTACTTTACGGCAAATATGCAGGTACCGAACTTGAAGTAGAAAATGTTAAATATCTGGTGATGCGTCAAAGTGATGTACTCGCTATCTTGGGTTAATTTCAAATTTATATACTCGTTAAATCATAAATCATAAAACAGTTATGGCAAAAGAAATATTATTCAATATCGATGCGCGCGATCAATTGAAAAAAGGTGTAGACGCCTTGGCGAATGCAGTAAAAGTAACCCTTGGCCCTAAAGGTCGCAATGTAATTTTGGAAAAGAAATTCGGAGCTCCTCACATCACCAAAGACGGTGTTACTGTAGCTAAAGAGATTGAATTGTCAGATTCTTACCAAAATACCGGTGCACAACTGCTGAAAGAAGTTGCCTCAAAGACTGGCGATGATGCCGGTGACGGTACAACTACCGCAACCGTTCTGGCTCAAGCTATCATTAGCGAAGGATTGAAGAACGTTACAGCGGGTGCCAGCCCGGTCGACATCAAGCGTGGTATCGATAAAGCAGTGACTAAAGTAGTAGAGTCGATCAAAACGCAATCGCAGAAAGTAGGCGATAACTACGACAAGATTGAGCAAGTAGCTACTGTATCGGCCAATAACGATCCTGTCATTGGTAAGTTGATTGCCGACGCTATGCGTACAGTTTCTAAAGATGGTGTGATCACGATCGAAGAGGCAAAAGGAACGGATACTACTATTGAAGTGGTAGAAGGTATGCAATTTGACCGCGGTTACCTGTCGGCTTACTTTGTAACCAACACCGAGAAGATGGAGTGCGAAATGGAGAAACCTTACGTCTTGATCTACGATAAGAAGATCTCGAACTTGAAAGATTTCTTGCCTATTCTTGAACCTGCAGTACAATCTGGTCGTCCGTTGTTAGTGATTGCTGAAGATGTAGACAGCGAAGCATTGACTACCCTGGTGGTAAACCGTCTGCGTTCTCAGTTGAAGATCTGTGCAGTGAAAGCTCCAGGATTTGGCGATCGCCGCAAGGAGATGCTCGAAGATATCGCTATCCTAACAGGTGGCCTAGTAATCAGCGAAGAGAAAGGTTTGTCATTGGAACAAGCTACACTCGAAATGTTGGGTACTGCCGATAAAGTGACTATTTCAAAAGACAATACAACCATCGTAAACGGTTCAGGTTCTAAAGAGAGCATCAAAGAGCGTTGCGAGCAAATCAAGGCGCAGATCGTTGCAACGAAGTCAGACTATGACCGCGAGAAACTGCAAGAACGTCTGGCTAAGTTGTCGGGTGGTGTAGCTGTACTTTACGTAGGTGCTGCTTCTGAAGTTGAGATGAAAGAGAAGAAAGATCGTGTAGACGATGCACTTCGTGCAACTCGTGCTGCTATCGAAGAGGGTATTGTAGCTGGTGGTGGTGTAGCTTACATCCGTGCCATCGATGCGCTTGAAGGCTTCAAAGGCGAGAACGAAGACGAAACAACTGGTGCTATCATCATTAGACGTGCTATCGAGGAACCGCTTCGTCAGATTGTAGCTAACGCTGGAAAAGAAGGTGCAGTTGTTGTGCAGAAAGTGCGTGAAGGTAAAGCCGACTTCGGTTACAATGCTCGCACGGATGTTTATGAGCACATGTTTGCTGCAGGTGTGGTTGATCCGGCCAAGGTAACGCGTGTCGCATTAGAGAACGCTGCTTCTATTGCAGGTATGTTCTTAACTACTGAATGTGTGATTGTAGAAAAGAAAGAAGACAAGCCTGACATGCCGATGGGTGCTCCCGGAATGGGTGGTATGGGCGGAATGATGTAATTCATCCTCTTCATCTATATATCGTATAAAGAAGCTGCTTCCCCACAAAGGAAGCAGCTTTTTTATGCGATAATCAAAACGTTTACTATCTTTGCACACTTATTTTTCACATAAACATAAAATGGAACAAAAAAACAAAGTACAAATTGAAGTAGCAGACCCTTCTGCTCTAGGACTTTTCGGGTTAGCCATGGTAACATTGGTTGCGTCGTCTCAAAAGTTAGGATTGACCGAAGGTATCGGTTTCGTGTTGCCGTGGGCGATTATTTTGGGTGGTATTGCGCAGTTTATCGCCTGTACGTATGACTTTAAACACAACAATCTATTCGGGTCAATCGCATTCGGTGGCTATGGACTGTTTTGGATTGCTGTTGGATTTAGCTGGATGATTAAAGCAGGTGCGTTTGGAGAGGGATTGGCGGCGCAAGTTGACCCGCGTCAATTTGGAGTGGCAATGATTGGCTATATGTTATTCTCCATCATTCTACTCGCAGGAACATTGAAAATCAGTAAAACCATGTTCTCCATTATCGCACTTATAATTGTGCTATTCATAGGCCTTGCTTTGGACAGTTTCGGAGCCGGACAGATCTGGCACACGATTGCTGCATACACCGAACTGATGATCTCGCTGCTTGGATTCTACATGTGTGCAGGAGCGTTTTTGAATAAACTCTACGGAAAAAACGTTGTGCCTCAAGGCAAACCGTTCTTGAAATCTTAGGTTTCGTCTTATCAATAGGAGATATTAGACCTAATGAATAATTCCCGTACACGATGCTTCATTACATCTGTTTACGGGATTTTTATAAAACCATAGCATATGAAAATTGTAGCTTTTAATGGAAGTCCTCGTAAGGGAGGCAATACCGAGATGTTGATAAACGAAGTGTTTAAACCGCTTCAAGAAGCCGGCATAGAGACCGAATTGGTGCAGATAGGTGGGAAACTCCTCCGTGGATGCTCCTCTTGCTACGCTTGCTTCAAAACCAAAGATGGGCAATGCGCTATTCAAACCGATGAAATGAACCAATTTATCCGAAAAGCACAACAAGCGGATGGCATAATTTTTGCCTCGCCTACGTACTACGGAAGTGTTAGCGCCGAGATGAAAGCGTTTATGGATCGGTTGGGGCTGACCACTATCGGTCAAGGGCGTACGCTAACTCGAAAAGTGGGTGCTGCGGTCATTAGCGTTCGTCGCGGTGGCGCTGTAACGGTTTTCGACGAATTAAACCGTTTCATGTTAGGTAGCGGTATGATTGTTCCAGGCTCTACGTATTGGAACTTTGGTATTGGTGAGATGCCGGGCGAAGTGTATGAAGATGCCGAAGGCCTCCGTAACATGAAGGACCTCGGCACACAACTAGCTTGGCTATTGAAAGCAGTACAAGCTGCGCAGTAAATACATTTTTCTAGCACCCCCGATTGATGTGCACCGAACTCAGGTTATTAGTTAGCATGTGTTAAGTAGGTTCCTTCGACTTAATGGTTTGAGTTTTATTGTGTTAAATCATTATTTGAAAATGAAGATTTGATATTAGAACAACAACAGTATCGATTTCTATTTGTTACATCAACTCATATAGTAGGTAATTAGACCTACTATTATTACTAAATACTAGAGTAGGATGGATAAACGAGAGATTGGCTTGAATGCAGGAATTGTTTGGCACTTGTTGAGTGACAATGCCAAATGGAGTTATGAAAACCTGAAAACCAAATCAGGATTTAGTGACAAAGAATTAGGTGCAGCATTGGGCTGGCTGGCTAGGGAGGATAAAATAGAGATTGAACAACATGAAGAAGAACTTTATTTTTGTCTGTGTGTCAATGTTTACATTGGATAGTCAGTTATCCTCTTTTTATGAGTAATTCCCGTACACAGTGCTTCATTACATCTGTCTACGGGAATTGTTCAAACTAAATTTAAAGATTATGAGAAGTTTTGCATCCGACAATAATTCGGGCGTGCATCCGCAAGTAATGGAGGCGCTCAATCAAGCGAATAAAGATCATGCCTTGGGCTATGGTGACGACCGATGGACCGAAGAGGCTATCCATAAACTCCGAGAAACGTTTACACCCGACTGTGAACCCCTGTTTGTGTTTAATGGTACGGGAAGCAATGTAGTAGCATTGCAACTGATAACCCGACCATACCACTCCATTCTTTGTGCCGAAACGGCTCATATCTACGTTGATGAGTGTGGATCTCCGGTAAAGATGACCGGCTGCCAGATTCGTCCCATTGCAACTACCGATGGCAAATTAACCCCCGAACTCATTCGTCCTTATTTGCATGGGTTTGGTGACCATCACCATTCACAACCCGGAGCCATTTACTTGTCTCAATGTACCGAGTTTGGAACGGTTTATATGCCCAACGAACTTAAAGCAATCACCGAATTGGCTCATCAACACGGAATGCGTGTGCACATGGATGGTGCTCGCATAGCCAATGCTTGTGCCTTACTCCGCTTGTCACTGAAAGAGCTAACGGTTGATTGTGGAATTGATATACTCAGCTTCGGTGGTACCAAGAACGGACTTATGATGGGAGAGTGTGTGATTGTGTTCGATCCGTCATTGAAAGCCGAAGCGAGATTTGTGCGTAAGCAGTCGGCACAACTGGCCTCCAAAATGCGGTATCTGTCTTGTCAGTTTACGGCCTACTTGGCCGATGAACTCTGGTTGAAGAATGCCCTACATGCCAATGCGATGGCAGACCAACTCTATGAGGCATTGAAGGAGCTGCCCGGCGTACGCTTTACCCAGAAGGTGGAGAGCAACCAACTCTTTTTAACTATGCCACGCCCGCAAATCGACTATTTGCTGCAATCCTACTTCTTCTACTTCTGGAACGAAGAGGCCGATGAAATTCGTTTGGTTACTTCGTTTGATACTACGCCCGAGGATGTTGAGGCATTTCTCTCTTTACTCAGGGCATAACTACAGTTGCATTGATAATGATTCGGATATAGCGCAAGAGTGCGAAGTTGATAAATAGATAAGTATCCCTGTAAATAAAGTCAGGCAGGAAGAAAAGAATATAGATGTCAAAGAGGGCGAATATCGATATAGGAGAAGGATAGGTATTTGTTCAATTGATTGATTGTTAGCGAAATGTGATTGCTATTTAGAGCGTGTATACTTCGCTTTTTTTTGTTTTATAAAAGGGCTATTTTAATGATGTGTTAACTACGTAGTTTTGATATCAAAGAGTACGTACTCTTTGATATCAAAACTACACACTCTTGTACGGCAGAACATATGAAGGGAAAAAAAGATTAACAGTGTTAAAAAGGAAAGACAAACGTATACCCCTTCTTTTTCAATGTCTTTATCAGCTTCTCCATGGGTTTATCATAAAACTTATCCGTGCGACTCTCCTCAGTGCCAAAGTGAATCAGCATAATATGGCCATTCAATCCTTCTCGGGCTTCTACCTCCATTACCTTGTCGTAAATTTCTTGGCTACTTCGGTAGTTTTTCATATCGGGAGTGGTGTAGTCGGCATTAGTTAGCGTGCCCGGTGTAAAGTTGATGACTTGTACACCCATGTTGCTTGCCCATGCGGCGATTTGTTTATTATAATATTCGTATGGAGGTATGTACACCGATGCCTCTTTATAAGTTATGCCTGCGTTTCGCATGGTTTCGTAGCTTCTCAATAAATCTTTTTCAAACTCATCTCGCGTAACCAGCAATGAATCACGGTTTTCCCAAGCGGCATATAACAAATGTCCGTAGCTATGCCCGCCCATATAGTGTCCGTCGGCTTTCAGGCGTTGTATCACTTGCGGAAAACGCTCGTAAAACCCTCCGGTAAAGAAGAAGCCGCCTTTGATGCCGTGCTTTTTTAAGGTGCGAAGAATGGGATCTGCTCCGTCGGCTTTGTCGGCTGCGGTGAACACTAATGTGATTTGCTTCTTCGAAGGATCTGTACGAACGATGCCTCCGTCTTGATAGATGTTGCGATCGGGCTTGCTGTTATCCTGCTGCATTCCCTCTTTTTGGAGCGATGAAAGATAGTAGGTTAGGCAAGCGGTGCCGTCCATGGTGGGCTCATTGGTCGAGTAATCGTTAATGGCATCGTGGTATACCATCTGGTTGGGCTGAAAGCGTTTATACTCTTCGCCCGGTTTGCCGTTGATGCCATCCATATTCACTCCGCGCAGGCTTTCGAAAATGGTTCGATACACCGGTCCATCGACTAAGCCGCCCGTTGTATTACCTACCCCTGCATACAGTAAAGAGGAGTGAGGCTGTGCAGGATAGTCGCCCGATAAGGGTAATTCGACCACCATACTTGTTCCCCATGGGTTGCACCCAAAGAGCCAGTCGCGCAGAGCGGCCTCCATCTCTTCATACGTTGTGTCACCCGTTATTTCGCGGTATAGGCGGCATTGTGTCAGCATGGCTGTGGTAAGGTTATTCGAACACCAGATGTAAGGAATTCCATGCAGAAAAGGGCTTTCAACTGCTTTCTCATAGGTGCGCTGTATGCCGGTTCGCATGTTGCGGATGAATTCGCTACTGAGGCGTTTGTTATTGGTTTGCGCTAACCGATAGTGCCCCATGTTCATAAACGGATACCATTGATAGTGGCGAGCACTGTCCGCTCCCATCCAAGGGGTTACCGGTTCGGATCTGCCATACGCAATAGCCTGTTCCAGGTATTTGGGGTTTTTGGTAGCGCGGTATAGTTCCGCTGCGCCCAGCTGCATATCGTCTACCCAATTGTCTTCTTCATAGATATAAGGCGATTTTACCGAAGCGGTTTGGCAGGCACCCGGTTTTTTTATCCCCTCTTGATAGGCATCATCGGCTTTTGCACCAATTTTTTGAGCAAACTCCGGATAGAATGGTTGAAGCACTTCGGCCCCCAAAGCGAAACAAGAGGCAAACTTGCCGGCCGTACTTGCTACACCCGTTGTTGCATTCATATAGGTGCCCCGTACTTGCGGTTCGCCGCTACAGAAGTACACCGGCCGCCCTTTGCCCGGACCATAGCCATAATCTACAAGGTCTTTATTGGGCAAACGCATGCCCGAATGGTCGCGATCGTCGGCAATCTGGTTGTACAACTCTCCTTTGGCGGGGTTCATTCGGTTCAACCAGTCTAAGCCCCATTTAATTTCATCTACAATATCGGGAATGCCGTTGGCTCCTTTATGCCCGGCGGCATCGTAGGCGTCGCCAAAGGTTTCGGGGTTTTGTTGATAAGCGAACATAAGCTGATAGATAGCATTGGCTGAGGTGGTGGTGTATTGTAAATAATCCGTAGCATCGTGCCAACCACCACGTACATCAATGTGCTGCCCGCTCTTCGTCGGATGATAAACGATGTACCCGTCGTGTACATGGCAGCTGTCTTTCAAAAACGGATTATATCCGCACCGTTGTTGGCGCATATAGTTTAATAGGAAATCGGCCGTTCCGTTGTATACTTGATTATTGATAGGGAAGTGTGGTGAAACGGTCCCTCCGGCTTTAATGTAATACGTTCCCGGTTCTTGAAAGTCGCTGAAATTCAATCGATAGGTCGATTGCATCTGTCCGATAGAACCACCGGCTTGCGGAGCACTGAAAGAACGCTTGGTTTCTCCGGTAAACACATCAATCAAAGCAAACTCGCTGAGACCGGTTGGCTCTTCGCTGATAAATACGGCTACTTTTTTTGATTGAGGCAGGTAGCCAAGCTGATTAATTCGTATCCACTCTTCGGCCTTACCGGGCAAGGCATTGAAAATGAACAGGAAAAGAATTAGCCAATAATTACATTTCGTCATGAGGCATATAGATTATAAGGTTGAGAGAGAGAGGGCGTTAAGCTCCTCCTGTACAAATAAAGCGTATTCTATTAACTTTCTGAATAACCATGCCTATTAATTGGTTTATATTATATGTTGTTTACCTATATTTAGAATTTCATGAAAGTTATTTGATAAATAGTGCTAAATGGCGAATCTAAAGATGGAGTTGGTTTGTTGTTAATTTACATATAATGGAAATAAAGAATGGCATATATCGATTATTACCAAATTCTTGGCGTAGACAAGAAAGCCTCACAAGAGGAGATTAAAAAAGCCTATCGCAAGTTGGCACGGAAACACCATCCGGACCTTAACCCAAATAATCCCAATGCAAAGGATAAATTTCAGGAAATAAACGAAGCCAATGAGGTATTAAGTGATCCGGATAAACGTAAAAAGTACGATGAGTACGGTGAGCATTGGAAACATGCCGATGAGTTTGAATCGCAGAAACAATCGCAGCAACAAGCTTATTCGACCAGACAGGGCGAACAACAGTATTACGGTGGCGGTTCGGGTGGTGATTTCTCTGATTTCTTTGCGTCCATGTTTGGTCAACAGCGTCGTGGTGGTGGGCGCACAGCTGGTTTTCGTGGACAAGATTTCAACGCCGAACTTCACCTCTCCCTTCGTGACGCTGCTCACACACATAAGCAGGTGTTGACGGTGAATGGAAAGAATGTGCGTATCACTATTCCTGCCGGGGTAGCCGATGGACAGGTTATTAAGCTGAAAGGATATGGTGGCGAAGGTGTCAATGGCGGTCCGGCCGGCGATCTTTACATTACTTTTATTATCGCTCCTGATTCCGTCTTTAAGCGGTTGGGCGATCATTTGTATATCGACGTACCTCTTGATTTCTACACAGCTGTGTTGGGCGGAGAGCAGGTAGTGCAAACTTTACATGGTGAGGTAAAACTCAAAGTTAAACCCGAAACCCAAAATGGAACGAAGGTTAAACTCAAAGGAAAAGGATTTCCTGTATACAAAAAAGAGGGCGAATACGGTGACTTGATTGTTACCTATACGGTTAAAATTCCAACAAACTTGTCTAATCGTCAGAAGGAGTTGTTCAGAGAGTTACAAAGTATGAATTAATAAGAATGAGAGCTATGCAGACCGAATTGATTATTATCAGCGAATACTGTAACAAATGTCATATCGAATCCTCATTCATTGAACTATTGGAGGAGGCTGGTTTGATAGAAACACAAACAGAAGGTAACGAGCGTTATCTTTTTGTGTCGCAACTTCCCGAGTTGGAACGATACAGTCGTATGTATTATGATTTATCAATCAATATCGAAGGTATTGATGTCATCCGTCATTTGTTGCAGCGGATGGAGGGGATGAACCATGAAATGAAACTGCTTCGAAAGCAATTATTGCTTCAAGAGTGAGAAGAGAGTAAACGGGCATCGATGGAAAATAGTGTAGTTTTGAACTTTTTTTTTGTGAAAATGAAACGTATGGAAACGTGTAAACGTTTATCTTTACGGTTAATTTTCTAATTTGTAGTTTATATGAAAGAACGTAGAAATAGTTTAACTCTATTGATTGCTTGTGCAGCATTCGTGTTTGTTTCCTTATCGTGCTATAGCTGTAACGATGACGATGATTCTCAGTCAGCACTACCCGCGACTAACCCTTTTGACCTTATGAGTGTGAGTAATAATCAAAGCCGAGACAAGGTTGTTGTGATCAGTGACATACATCTCGGAGCCGATCTTGAATACTCAGAAACGGTTAAACACTTGTCGCGCTTGGAACAGTTTCTAATGGATGTCCGTTACTCTACTACAGTGAAAGAGTTGGTTATAGCCGGAGACCTGTTCGATGAATGGTACGTGCCCACCGGGGTTAACACCTACAGAGGAGGTACACAAGCCGATTTCATCAAAAGAATCGTATCTACCAATCAACCTATCTTTGATGTGTTTAACGGAATCATTCAGGATGGTCATGTAAAATTAGTGTATGCTCCCGGAAACCATGATCTTACGGTGACCAAAGAAAATGTGGAGCTGGCATTGCCGGGCGTAACTCAGGCTCGTGATACCGATAAATTGGGATTAGGCACATACGTTCCGCAGAGCTTCCCCGAGGTTGCCATCGAGCACTCCAATCGTTACGATTTCTTTTGCGCGCCTTCTCCTTACGACAATCAAGAAATGGCTCCGGGCTCTATACTTAATCCGGGTTACTTCTTTTCAAGAATCGCTACTAACTCATTCCTTTATCAAGTGCCTCAAGAAGCAGGTACTAAAGTTCCAACGGTTGCGCTCAACAACCCGACAGACCCCACTCAGGTTTCGTTATACTTGTATTATAAAAGTTGGAAAACCGTTTTAGAAAATCTTATTTGGGTGGGCGACAAGTTTGACGATAAGATTATTAAAACCAATATTAATGGTTATACCGATACCTATTCAATAGGTGAACTGCTTCCCTATAATCATACTGATGGTTCTATTACTGTGAAGATGTTTCAAAATTCATTTACGCAAAACAGTTGGGAGAAGCGATTGAAGTATTGCAATGTACCGGTTATGACAAAAATCAACGATGCCATTGTAGGCAGCCTCAATACTTCGTTTCTTGACGGACAATCAAACGTTCAATACTTCCAAAATCCAAATTCAAAAACCCGCATTGTAGTGTTTGGGCACACGCATATCCCCATGATTAAGACCTTTACAAATCCTAACGGTCAGGCTTGTGTGTATGCAAACACGGGTACTTGGGTCGACAGGAAGTTTAGAGGCAATGAAGTAGTCGATCAAGATGTACAAAACATGGACTTTGTGGTTATAGCTCCACGCAAAGACGACAGTAATAAAATCTATATAGGCTTATGTAAATTGGAAAGAGGAATCCATAAAATGATTGAAAACCAAACGATTGTTCGGTAGTATCCGGTGCTGTCTATCTGATTTGAACTATAAAAATGAGCGGACTTCTTTCCTGTCTAAACAGGGAAAAAGTCCGCTCATCATTTTAGCCTTATCGCTGAACCAAATTACTCTTCTAAGATGGTGATTTCAGCTCCCGAAGCGTAATCTTGTCCGCGCTGTTCGCTCAAAGCGGTAAAGCGGATGTATCGTGCTTTGATTGGTTTGTCGAACATCACCTTCTTCTCTTTCAAGTCGTTGGCAAAAGTTCCTTTAGAGACAGGTTCGCCCCACTCTTTGCCGTCTTGACTCACCTGAATGGAGTAGTCTTTTACATTTCCATTGGCACTGCTCTGACGGGGCAAGTAAGTGAAGCCTTTGATGCTTTTTACTTCACCGGCATCCAAGTCGACCCAATGCGGATGTTTGGCTACGGTAACAGAATACATGGTGTGCCAGCCAGTATTGGGATCACCATCGGTTAGGTTCTTCGCTTTTCCTCCGTCCGACTCTTCACTGCTTGCGTAGACGACCTCTGTTTGTATACTTTCGATCTTTTCGAAAGCGATGGATGCTTTGATAAAAGGTGCATCTTTGAACCAGGCAGTTACTGTTCCGCCACCGCGCAAAGCAATGGGAGCGTCGTACGCTTTCATTTTGCTCTTATCTACAGTGTAGCAAATGTCAGCGTTTGTTTTGGGTGAAGTGATGGACACAACTCCCGAACGATTGCGGATGATAGACAGTGGCACATCTCCAGCCGAGGTTACGTTGGCCGTGGCAGCAAGATCTTTACTTGCAGGACGGATGATGAAGCCCATGTTGTGATGGCCGGCAAATACGCGGTCTTGCTCCAGGGGGCCGCCTTGTCCGCAACTGTTACCGCCCAATCCGGTCACAGCAGCATCCAGGTGCAGATAGGTATCTGTAGCAGCAGGCAATTGATAAGGATGAGAAGCCAGTATGAGATCGAGGGCAGAGTAAGGCAATGCCGAAACTGACAGACGATCGGTAGCTACAAACACGGCTCCGTTTCCGTTATTATTAGTTAGTGCGCACCAGCGAACATCTTCATGATTGCCCATGTCTTGTGGTTTAGGGAAGTTTACAAACTCTCCGGCTACCGTGTTTTTATGCTGTTCGATAAACTGTCCACTCTTGCGGTCGGCATAGTTATCGATAGGACCACGTCCGTAGTAGGTAAAGTTGGCGTACTGTTGAGGCACACGCATCACATAACCCAAACGAGGCAACACCAAGCTGGGTTGGTTGGATGTAATGCTTGACGCGAGTTCGATAGAGCCATCTTTATAAACAGTCCACACTTGGTTGGTGATGAATTTAAAGTCATTCTTGCCCAATGGTTTGTCTGTTAACTCTTGAATGCTGCTCTTTCCGCTACTTGTTCCACCTACTATTTTGGCTGCATTAGGGGCTTGAGATTCTACGGTGAACGAAAGCACCACGGTGCCGTCTTCTTTCGTTATCATGTTGTAGCCGGTTACTGCATCCTTCAGGTTGTGCAACCCATTTTCAAACCAAGGAGAATAGAACCAGTTGTCGTTATTGGTAAATGCACGCAAGGCATCAAGTTTCGGACCATTGCCATCGCTAATGATGGTTTCGCTTCCATAATTCAAACGCTGAATGGTACCTGTCTTGGTGTTGAATACGGCTTCGAAGCCCTTGCCTTTGATGGTTATCCGATCATTGGCTTGAATCGCTGTTGCTTTATCATTGCTTTGGGTTAACTGAGCGATTGACGTTCGGTTGGTTGCTTCTTTAACAAGTAGTTGCTCTTCTGCTTGTACAAATTGCTTGTTGGCCCAGGGCATGTTCTCTTTCAGTAAGAATTGAATTTTCACGAAGTATTCTGAATCGCTTCTCAATTGGTCAAACGAATAGGGCGTGTTGATCAACACCCGTGCGCGCGGAGCAACGTTGCCCATAGCGATCAGTCCCGATTGTGTTTCTTTCCCGTTTTCGTAAAGCGACCACTTCACGTCATACTCCGAAAGGTCTTTGAAATAGTATTTGTTGAATACCTCGAACTCGCCTCTCTTTACATCGATTGCTTTGACGCCGATGTGCTGATAGACTTTCTTTACCTCGTAATACTGTGGTTTGGGTTCGAGATCGCCAAATACGATACCGTTCATTACAAACTGTCCGTCGTTGGGCGTATCGCCAAAGTCGCCTCCATAAGCCAGGTAGCGTTCTCCTGTCTTCTTGTCGTAGTTGTACATGGATTGGTCTACCCAGTCCCAGATAGCCCCACCACAGAAGAAATTGGTCGACTCGATGGCTTCCCAATAATCGATCAAGTTGCCGCAGGCGTTGCCCATAGAGTGCGCATATTCTGAAACGTGGAAGGGGTATTTGATGTTGTACCCACCTTTTACCGCACCGCGCATCCAGCCGATAGATGGGTATTGGTTCGAACCCATATCAACAATATCATTGTTGCGTTCGTACTGAACCGGACGCGAGCTGTCGAATGCTTTCAGCGCATTGTAAGCCGCTACGAAGTTCTTACCCGGGCCGGCTTCGTTGCCAAGTGACCAGATAACAATAGAAGGATTATTTACATTGGCATGAACCATCTCCATCACACGAGCCACGTGCGCAGCTTTCCATTCTACCGGGTGAGACAAGGAGGCTGCACCGTAGTAGTATTGATGTGATTCGATATTGGCTTCATCTTCCAGATAGATTCCGTACTTGTTGCACAAGTAGTACCAATACGGATCGTCGGGGTAGTGCGCATTGCGTACGTGGTTGATGTTGGCACGCTTCATCAGCATCACCTCATCTTCCATCATTTGTCGAGTAATAGCGTGACCTACTGCCGGGTTTGATTCGTGGCGGTTCACCCCTTTCAGTTTCACCGTTTTACCGTTTACGAAATAGTAGCGACCTGCCAATCCGAATTCGTCGGCCGAAGCAGGTGTATCTTTGATCTCTACCTTGCGGAAGCCCACTGTGGTAGAAACGGTTTCTACGGTTTTTCCTTTCTTGTCTTTCAACTCGGCTACGAGTGTATAAAGATAGGGATATTCGGCAGACCATTTATTGGGCGACTGTACGTTCAAAATCGCCTTCTCGGCCTCGGTCGTTGTATTTGGGTTCACCAACTGAACGGTAGCCGAAGCCACTGCATCTGCAAGCGGTGTGTTCTCGTCCGAATAGAGCTTGTTTGCATAAAGTGTATAGGCCATCTGATAGCCTTTAGCTGCTTTCTTGCTTAGGTTGCGAATGTCGGCACTGATGGCAAGCGACCCATTGGTGTAGGTTTGATCAAGATCGGGGATAACCACCAAGTCGCTCACATGTACCTTCGGTGTAGCATAAAGAGCTACGGTACGGAAGATACCCGGTAGGCGAAACATGTCTTGTGCTTCGAGGAAGGAGGCATCTGAACTGCGATATACCTCGGCAGCAATGGTGTTTCTCCCTTTTTGCAGATAGGGGGTAATGTTGAAGTTTGCGGTGTTGCGTGAATTCTTAGAGAAGCCCACGTATTGACCGTTAATCCAAAGATAGAAGAAGGAGTCTACACCGTCGAAGCTGATAAAGACTTCGCGTTCGTTCCAGTCTTTCGGAACTTCAAAGTCGCGACGGAATGAGCCTACTTCGTTGCGGTGCTTGTAGGTAGTCCAGTTGGTGGGTGGTGTGCGCATCACTCCTCCGCGCCAGTCGTCTACCGCTACTTTATGTTGAAAAATGACGGGTTGATTTACGTAAATAGGCACTCCGTATTTCAGGCTGCCATCTTTTTGTATACCATAGATGTTCCAGCTCGAAGGAACGGGGATATTGTCCCAAGCGGATACATCGAACGTGGTTTGATAAAAATCTTTGGGTCGTGAGTCGGGATCGGGTGCCCAGTTGAATTTCCAGTCACCATTGAGTGATAACCAGTACTTGCTGTTTTCGGGCAATACTTTTCGTGCACTGGCTGCATCTTGAAAAGTGAAGAACCAAGAGCGTGGTTGTTCTTTGTTAAGAGCTAAATTTTGTGGTGATTCCCATTCATTGCCTATGGGAGCTTTTACGGAGGTATAACTAAACCCCTCCAGAGGTTCTCCTTTTGCAAAACAGAACGAGATTGTGCTGCACAGCACCAAACTTAATGTAAGTTTTCGCATGATAGTTTCCTTAGTATTTAAAATGTTTTATAGAAGTTTTATATCGTATTTTGTCGACTGCACTTACGCTCTAAGCGATCTGATGCAAAATTCGTGAAAAACAGCCACACAACCAAATTGCTTGACATTAATTGGGAAATTATTTTCCGATAAGCAGGAATAATTGGGCGAGTAATAAAAACTGAGCTCTTGGCATTTATTCTTTGGTGGTTACCCGAAAATGTCGGTAGGCTTCCTGCCACCTTCCAATACACTATCAACTTATTTAGGCACATTCGGTGAACCCTAATTCCTTTTGAGTTGTTTCATTAGTATAAATATGACAAAATTAATTTCAAATGATTCAAAAAAGATGGCTGAACACACAGAAAAAACAAATAATGACACTACAAAGGTTGATGGTAGAATACTTTATTATTCGTTTCTTGCCGGTGCCAATCAACTACTTCAACATCAGGCAGAGATAAATAAGCTAAATGTTTTCCCAGTAAATGATAAAGATACCGGAACCAATTTAGCCGCTACGGTGCGGTCAGTATTAGATAACATCCAACCGCATAAATTTTATAAAACGATGGTAAACGATATGGCCGAAGCGGCATTGGTGGGAGCCAGAGGTAACTCCGGCGTTATTTTTGCCCAGTTTTTGTATGGGCTGAGTTGTGAAACAAAAGACAAAGCCACACTAACGATCACCGAATTTGCCGAAAGCGTTTGCCGTTCCGTTCCTTATATGTACGGGGCTATTTCAAACCCGCTGGAAGGCACTATGCTGACGGTCATTAAAGAGTGGGCCGAATTTCTTCATGCCAAGAGAGAAAATATCCATGAATTTAAAAAGGTGATTATCGACTCTTTGTCTGTGTTGGAGAAATCTTTATCAGAAACGACCTTCAAACTAAAGGCATTGCATAAATCGGGCTTTGTCGATGCAGGAGCAAAGGGGTTCGTGGTGTTTATCAAAGGCGTTACCGATTTTTTACGAGCCGGAGATGTTCGACAGTTGGCTGTCCTCTCCCAAGCCACCTTCTCTTTTATTCCCCCTGAGCATATCGTCGATGATGAGATTACATACCGCTACTGTACGGAAGCGATCATTAAAAACCTGAGTGTCGGTCGTGCTGAGATTCAGAAAATAGCAAGTAAAAGTGGCGATTCTCTTGTGGTAGCTGGTTCCGAAGCAACTTGCCGGATTCATATCCATACCAATCGGCCGGCAGAACTTTTCCAAGAACTGAAAGCGTGTGGCACTATCACTTTTCAAAAAGTGGACGACATGATTCGACAACAAGAAACAGCTACCAAGCGCAAATGGAATATCGCCTTGGTGACTGATTCTTCTTGCGACCTGTCGCAGGAACTGATCGACTTTTATCAAATAAACGTCGTTCCGCTTAACCTGAACTTCGCCGACAATCATTTTCTGGATAAAGTAACCATCAAGCCCGACCGTTTTTACGATATGCTCGAATCGGAAACTGAGTTTCCCAAAACCTCTCAAATAAACGAACAGACCTTTACGAATTTGTACTCCCACCTGGCTTCGCATTACGATGCCATTATTGCCATACACCTCACCGGGCAATTCAGCGGAACCTTTGCCAATAGTGCCAAAGCCGGAAAGCGTATATCGAAAGAATTCGATAAGCCGATCTACGTGATTGATTCTAAAAACCTATCCGGGGCCTTGGGATTGCTTGTGCTGAAAGCTGCCAAAAGCATTGAAGCCGGACAAAGGGTCGATGCCGTTGTACGAACGCTTGCCGATGATATCATGCAAACAAAGATATTTGTCAGTGTCCGCGACCTGAAGTATATGATCAAAGGGGGGCGGGTGTCCAAGCCCAAAGGGTTTATAGCCAGTCTTTTGGGATTCAATCCGGTTATATCTATGGACGGACAGGGAAAATCGCTGTTGTTTGGCAATACCTTCAGCCAGCGTGCTAGTTTAAAGAAAGTAATGGGGCATATTGCAAAAATCAGTCGGCAGAAAACGGTGTGGAACTACATCGTGTTGCATGCACACAACCCCGAAGGTGCTGAAGAAACAGCCAAAAAGATGGTGCTGCTTACCGGTAAAAATGCCGCTTCCATTGTTGATATTTCGCCCGTTATCGGTATGCATGCAGGCAGTGGGGCAATAGCAATCTCTTTATTATTAACCAATTAAATTCACCCGTCATGTTGACACTATTTTTACAGGCATCGCTTGTTATCTTGATTCTTTTTACGCTTTTATGGCTCTTGAGCGTTCAGTTGAAGAATGTAAGTATTGTTGATCTTTTTTGGGGAGTCGGCTTTGTGGTGGTAAACACGTTCTATGTATGCATGTCGGGCGATCTCACTCCCCGAAAAATGCTCATGCTCGTTTTGGTCACTGTCTGGGGGGCGCGGCTATCTATCTACCTTACCTGGCGCAATAAAGGGAAAGGAGAAGACTTTAGATATCAAGCGTTTAGAGAAAAGTATGGTCCTGCGCGCTATTGGTGGATCAGTTTCTTCCAGACCTTCTTGTTGCAGGGTGTATTAACCATGCTGATTTCATTGCCCTTGCTGGGCGTTAGTATGGGCGCTCCATCCCATTCCCTCCATGCGCTTGATTACGTTGGTATTTTGGTCTGGCTTGTCGGTTTTACTTTCGAAACCGGAGGCGATTATCAATTGGCGCGTTTTAAAAACAATCCTCAAAACAAAGGAAAGGTACTTTCTCATGGATTTTGGCGATATACCCGACACCCCAATTATTTCGGCGATTCGGCTGTGTGGTGGGCTTACGGCCTATTTAGCATTTCTGCCGGAAGCTACTGGCAAGTCCTAGGCTCTGTCCTGATGACCTTGCTCATCATCAAAGTTTCGGGGGTGGCTCTGCTCGAAAAGACATTGAATCACACCAAACCGCAGTATGCTGAATATGTGAAAAAAACGAGTTCCTTTTTCCCGTGGTTCCCTAAAAAGTAAGTACTCATGGATTTTAATCGAAACCTTTGGCTGATGCTGTTTCTTGCTTGGGGATTGCCGTTGGGGTATTACCGAAGTAAGTTTCGCAAGCTGGTGTACCAAACCGATCGTTGGACGATCAACATCAAACCAGTGTTCTGGCGCGAGATCAAAGGATTGTTTGGCAACCTCTATCCCGAAAACAAGAAGTACATTCAATTTCGAAATTTTTATCTGTTTTATCTTCTGATATATGTTGTTCTTTTTGTTATTTATTTTAATACTGATACAATGAAAGTAGTAGAAGGAAGTCAAGTGCCGTCATTTGAACTAAAAAATCAATACGGTGAATTATTCTCATCAGATTCTGTCGTAGGGAAGAAGAATCTGGTCATCTATTTCTATCCCAAAGACGACACTCCCGGTTGTACGAAGGAAGCATGTTCTTTCCGCGACCAGTTCGCAGTGTTTGCCGATGCCGATGCAATGATTATTGGAATTAGTGCTCAATCGGTAGAGAGCCATTTGGCCTTTGCTAAAAAGCACCGGCTGAATTATCTTTTGCTAAGCGATACCGGGAATCAGGTGCGGAAGTTATTTGGTGTACCCGGCAATCTGTTCGGGCTCATTCCCGGAAGGGTTACTTACATCGTCGATAAAAAGGGAGAAGTCATTTACATCTTTAACTCGCAGATGGATGCAGAAAAACATGTCGATGAGGCTTTGCGTATTTTGCAGGTAATGAAATGAGCCTTCGTATGGAGATAATCATTCTTTTAGCTACCTATGTAGTCGGTTCAATTCCTGTAGGATATCTGATGATCCGATCCATAACCGGACAGAATATTCTGGAGTTGGGAAGTGGAAACATTGGTTCTACCAATGTAAAGCGCATAGCCGGTAAAAAAGTGGCCGCCATTACCCAGTTGTTGGATATGACGAAAGGACTTTTACCGGTAGGCCTGTACTTGTATTTCGCATATGATTCCCATTTAACTTATTATCAAAATGTGACATCCGACTCGTTTATTTATTATGTGGCGCTTGCTTCAATTCTGGGACACGATTTTAGTGTTTTTCTGAAGTTCAAAGGAGGGAAAGGCGTAAACACCACATTGGGAGCTTCCGTTTTACTTGCTCCACTTGCGGTTTTTATCTCCGTGGCGTTCTATTTTATGGCTAAATGGTGTTTTAAATATGTCTCCCTGGGCTCCATCACGCTCGCCATCATGCTGGTGGTTAGCGAATCTGTTCTGAATGGAATAACTCCCACATTCTACTATTTGTTGGCTTGCACGATACTTATTATTGTTTCCCATCGTAAAAACATCGGTCGCTTATTGCGCAATCAGGAACTCCCGTCGTGACGGTTGCCTTACTAGTGCATTGAAAATAATTACCATTTATTGACAATGGTTCGTTATATAATCATATAGTGTTTACGATATTCATGCTGCCTTATAGGTAGCTATATCAATTAGTTCTTTGACAAGCTTAGCATTTATCTTTCTGTTCGGCTTAAACCCAG
>JAGOOC010000015.1:0-43397 GCA_017992695.1 Bacteroides sp.
ATCCCCAGTCCGGATACTTTACTCAGAGGCATAACTAATAAACGTCCACGACTTTTTAAAGTGGACTCATGAATTATTTAAGAAATGTTTTACTTGAGCTTGTGTCTATATCAAATCTGCATAGAATCCGATTTCTGAATTATCGAGATTTTCTCTTTTAACAGTTCCTTATACCGTTCTTTCATATCTTGAGACAGAAACGAAATATCAACCCACTGAAGCCAGCTGTCAAGTGCTTTTGTGAACTTAACAAAGATATTTTGAATGATTTTATCTTCCAAACCTGTGTTGCGCATAGCTATCTGAAAATCGCTCAACTTAATTTTACGCTTTTTACCATTCAGCGTCAATCCAAGCTCCTCTTTATCTTCGGGCATCACCAAAGCCGTTGAGAGCATATCGTAACCGGGAGTTAAAGTAACCACTTCTTTTTGAGGTTGATACAACGAAAAGTTCTTTAAGTGCATATCTGCATTGCCTGTGGTCCACGAGAAAACAACCTGCTCCCAAAAATTTACTACATCCAATTTGGGAGTAGATGAATATTTGGCTATCAATTTGGCAATCTGCTCGTAAGAGCCTTTGTATTTATACTCGGTCAATCGCTCCGATAATTGGCACATATCCTCCATCGGATATTTTTCGCCTTTTGCTCCCCTGTCAATGCGCTTGGTAATATAACACAGTTCACCATCGGCAAAACGTATAAGTGAGTGGGGGACGACCTGAATTTTCACTGCTTCCGCTAAGTGCATTGTCAAATCTTCGACCTCCGGTAGTGATCGGAAAGCGTCGGTTTGGGGCTTTAGAATATAACGACCCCATAGCCCGACAATGGTAAATCGTTGTGCATCTTCTCCTCGTTGCTTGTTAATGTCTAGCGATAATTTTGGCTGTACCCCAGTAAGCGTTGTTTGCGAGCGTATTACCTCAGTGGCAAGTTCCGCTATCTGACCTCTGGTGTAGGGTAACACAGGAGCAATTGCGCTGCCGAAAATCTTCTTGGCACAACGAGGGTGAAAATCTTTTTGTCCCTCTTCTAATTCTTTATAGCAATATAAACACCTCTCCATAGTTACTCTTCGTTTATGATAGGTACGATACTTATGGCTCCGATGCAATCTTTGCAACAAGCCAAAAGCAAGGACATACGGTCTCTGCGGTTAATCTTCCAGCTCTTTTCGGCAATATCAAGCAACCATCCTTCAGGTATTAAGCCATCAAAAAATGGAAATAGAACCATACTGTGATATGGTTCATTGGTAAGTGGCATTGTAAGACTAATCGCGTTTGGATGTTCTGCACTCAAATACGACGTATCGTATTGAAACGTATAACCATTCTCGTCCTCAGTTAGCACTCCCGCCAACTGATCGCAGTAGTAGATGTTCGCCTGTCTCATTACTCATCGGTTTTAGTGATTGACACAACGCCCACCTCGGAACCAAACAGACTCAACACCTGATTGACTTTATCTAATCGTAGTGTCTGTTTACCTTGCTCCAATTCTCGCACAAAGCGAAGCCCGACTCCCGATTTCTCCGAAAGTTCTACCTGCGTAAGGTTATACTGCTTACGCATCTGCTTTACATATTCTGATAGTGATGTTGTTTTCATATTTATACCCTTTCAGGTGCAAATATAACACAAATTTCCATAATTACCCCCTTTCGGGTGTAAAATAACCTATAATTGCAAATATGGCCCCTATCGGGTATAGATAACCCGATTGTTATGTGTAAGCTTTGCAGATTTATTTTCCAATCGAAAATTTGCAAAAACAACATTTCTTGCAAGGCACGTCCCATCACATCTTCTTTGGCGAGCAACAGGATATCTTCTTCCAATCACCCCATTGTTTTTATTCCCATTCCTTGCATATCCCCCCAACTAATGTTACTTTTGTCGTGACATCAATTAGTTCAGCAGTAATATCCAGAAGCAATATGGCACAAGGCAAAAAGTTTATCTCTCCGCAAGCATGGTTCTCCATGACTTATCCCATCGATTGGAACGAGTTTGAAGATGGCGAAGGCACCTTCCTGTTTTTTAACCCCGACGTATGGACGGGCAATTTTCGTATCTCGGCATACAAAGAAGAGGCTTCGAAACGTGGTAGTGCGAACTATGGCCAAGAGGCTGTTGCACAAGAGTTCAGACAAAACGACTCGGCCTCGATGGTGAAAGTAGGCCCACACAACTGTGCTTACAGCAAAGAGATGTTCGAAGACGGCGACACCTATTATACCCAGCACACCTGGATTATCGGCATCGAGAACATGGCGTTCGAATGCTCCTTTACAGTTCCTAAAGGGGCTGATGTGAAGGAAGCTGAAGCGGTGATTGCCTCGTTGGCTATCCGACACGATGGGCAGAAGTACCCTGCCGAGCTGATACCGATTCGCTTGTCTGAAATCGCTTTGGTGGACGAAGGCTATGAGTGGACAGTCAATCTGGTAAAGAGCGAGTTGGCTAAAGACTTTCAAGGGGTAGAGGAAGACCTCGCTAATATACAACAGCTCATAGACAAGGGAGTCATTGGAGCGAAGAAGAAAGACAATTGGTTGGCCATTGGCATCACCATCTGTGTGATTTTGGCCAACGAGGTAGAGGGCATGGAGTGGATGACACTGATTGACGGCAACCGGGAAGCACCCGTGCTGCACTATAAAGAAACAGAGAAAGTGATTGACCCGTTGCGACTGGTTTGGAGTAAAATAAAAGCCGGAGAAACCTGCAACGTGGAAGAGGCTTATAAAAATGCGTTAGTATAAAACTGTATGGCAAATTATTTGCAAATAGAGAATTTAACCAAATCGTTTGGCGATCTGGTGCTCTTAGAAAATTGCTCCTTTAGCATTGGCGAAGGGCAGCGTATCGGGCTGATAGCCAAGAATGGTAGCGGAAAGACAACACTGCTCAACATCATCTCGGGCGAAGAGGGGTATGACAGTGGCAACATCGTGATGCGTCGCGACTTGCGGGTGGGCTACCTCAGACAAGACCCGAAGTATCCCGAAGGACTGACCGTTATCGAAGCCTGTTTCCACCACGGCAACAGCACGGTAGAGCTGATTAAAGAGTACGAAAGATGCATGGAGACCGAAGGACACCCCGGATTGGAGCAGTTGCTGGTGCGCATGGATCAAGAAAAAGCGTGGGACTACGAGCAGAAGGCTAAACAGATTCTTTCACAACTCAAGATACGTAATTTTGAACAACCGGTAAAGCATCTTTCGGGAGGGCAACTCAAGCGTGTGGCGTTGGCCAATGCCTTGATTACCGAGCCCGACCTGCTGATACTCGATGAGCCCACCAACCACCTCGACCTCGATATGACCGAATGGCTCGAGGAGTACTTGAGACGAACCAACCTCAGCTTACTGATGGTGACGCATGACCGTTATTTCCTCGACCGGGTGTGTTCGGAAATCATCGAGATAGACAACCGACAGATTTATCAATACAAAGGCAACTACAGCTACTACCTCGAAAAGCGTCAAGAGCGCATCGACTCGGCTTGTGTCGAGATAGAAAGAGCCAACAACTTGTACCGCACCGAGCTTGAATGGATGCGTCGCATGCCGCAAGCACGTGCTACCAAAGCCAAATACCGCCAAAATGCTTTCTATGAAATTGAAAAGGTTGCCAAGCAACAGATCAACAACGACAATGTGAAGCTCGATGTGAAAGCCTCCTATATCGGTAGCAAGATCTTTGAGGCAGAGCATCTGAATAAGCGTTTTGGTGAGGTGAAGATCTTGGACGATTTCTCGTACACCTTTGCCCGCTATGAAAAGATGGGTATCGTGGGCAACAACGGAACGGGCAAGTCAACTTTCATCAAGATATTGATGGGGGAGGTGCAACCCGATAGCGGCAAGGTGGATATTGGCGAAACCGTGCGTTTTGGCTATTACTCGCAAGATGGGTTGAAGTTTGATGAGCAGATGAAGGTGATTGACGTGGTGCAAGAGATTGCGGAAGTCATTGAACTGGGCAACGGCAAACAGCTCACTGCATCACAGTTCTTGCAGCACTTCCTCTTTACGCCCGAAACGCAGCACAGCTACGTATACCGACTGAGTGGTGGAGAGCGCCGACGCCTCTACTTGTGCACGGTGCTGATGCGCAACCCTAACTTTTTGGTGCTCGATGAGCCTACCAACGACTTGGATATCATCACGCTCAATGTGCTCGAAGAGTATTTACAGAACTTTAAAGGGTGCGTGATTGTGATTTCGCATGACCGTTACTTTATGGATAAGGTGGTCGATCACCTGCTGGTGTTCAATGGGCAGGGCGATATTCGCGACTTCCCCGGAAACTACAGCGAATACCGCGACTGGAAAGAGGAGCGGGCACAAAAGGAGAAAGAGGCCGATAAGCCGGCGGAAGATAAAACAGCGCGGGTGCGGTTGAACGAGAAACGCAAGATGAGCTTCAAAGAGAAACGCGAATTTGAACAGCTCGAAACAGAGATTGCCCGGTTGGAGACAGAGAAGACTCAGATTGAAGAGCTGCTCTGTAGCGGCACGCTAACGGTGGATGAGCTGACGGATAAATCGAAACGTTTGCCCGAGGTGAATGACGCCATCGATGAGAAAACAATGCGTTGGTTGGAACTTAGCGAAATAGAATCATGAACTTGACCAATTACCACAGTCACTGTACCTTCTGTGACGGAAACGCCCCTTTCGAATCTTTTGTTTTAGAGGCCATTGCGCAGGGGTTTACCTCGTATGGCATCTCTTCTCACGCACCGCTGCCGTTCTCTACCCGTTGGACCATGGAGTGGGAGCGAATGCCCGATTACCTGGAAGAGGCGGAGCAACTTAAACAGAAGTATGCCGGGCAGATTGAGCTTTATACCGGTTTAGAGATTGATTACCTGAACGAGGAGAGCCATCCGGGCACGACTCGTTTTCGGGAACTTCCACTCGATTACCGCATCGGGTCGGTTCACTTGCTGTACGACGAACAGGATGAAGTGGTGGATGTGGACGTTACGGACGAAGCGTTTCGAAAGATTGTGGATGAGCGATTCAGGGGCGATCTCAATCGGGTGATTGAACTGTATTACGGTCGCCTGATGCGAATGATGGAGCTGGGTGGTTTTGATATCGTGGGGCATGCGGATAAGATGCATCACAATGCGGCTTGTTACCGTCCCGGATTGCTGGATGAGCCTTGGTACGATGCGTTGATGAACGACTACTTCGGTGCCATTGCGCGTGGGGGATACATGGTCGAAATCAACACCAAAGCGTTGTTCTCGCTGGGTACATTCTTCCCCAATGAACGTTATTTTGCGCGACTCAGGGAGTTTGGCATTCGGGTGCAGGTCAATAGCGATGCCCACTTCCCGAAGAAGATTAATAAAGGGCGATATGAGGCACTGGCTGCTTTGTGGAAGGCCGGACACCGCGAGGTGATGGAGTTGCACGGTGGAGAGTGGGTAGCTATGCCCATAGTGCTTTAATCTCTTTTTATTCGACGCGCTTACAGGTGTTGGCCTGTAAGAACTCATTCAAGGCCTCTTCGTGGTTGCCCGGTAGCACAATGTGGTGATTGCCGATGGGGTTTTTCAAGAAATAATCGACAGGGCTATCCATCTTTACTCTGATTTGTGTTCGACACAGCTTCAGGTAATTGGTGTTCTCCATGAGGGTTCCGGTCGATAAATAATATTCATCCAAACATTCGCATCCACACCTGATGATGGTCACCTCTCCGGTGGGCATTACCCCTTGAATGCCGATGCTCGAATTGGTTTCGAAATGATTGCGAATGATGTACTGCTCGGTGAGCTTGGTGGGAATGGTGCAGTGGGCAAAAATGATCTCATGGTTGTGGATGTTAACCATCGAGGGATTGGCCATAAACCCTACCTTGCCCGTGAGCACCCGAGAGGCGAGCAGCGTGAAAATAGTTTGAAGATCGCCTTCGCAACCGGCAAGTATGCCTTCGTTGTTGAGCAGGGATAATGCCAAACAACCGGTTGTGCCGATCTGCTCAATAAGCTTAAAGCAGTTTAGCGTGACGGCACTTAGTTTCTCCTCTTCACATACCCTTCGAATAGCGCGATAAAGGCGCATGGCTTTGAGCAGATCCTCGGGCGTAGCTTCGCGACAGGCCAAGGCTTGCGAGGCGAAAGCAGCACAGGATGCACCCACTTCATTATCGGTTATCTTATCGTACAGTTCATAGATGCGCTCGAGGGGAATGTCTGTATATTCTACTCCCCAGCGTCGCTTGGTAAGCAGGTAATCGACACCGCTGGCAATGAGCCAGGGCGAAGGCGAACCGATGACCCCGATGCGCAAACCAAACAAACTGCGTTTGGCTTGAAAGTTTTGATAATGGGTGCGGATGCGCTGCACAATGACCGATACCTCTCCATGTAGAATTTCGTTCCTTAAGCCACGGTTGCGCAACCAAGAGGAGAGTTCCAACGCTGCTGCCAGTGAGTTTTGTATGCCATCGGCCAACATCACAACGGGGTGGGAAAGCGTTTCAAAGTACTGAACAACAAGTTGTTCTACGCCTCCGGTGGCAATGAAAACAAGTTTAAAATCATCCGGCCCTAATTGTTCGGCGTCTTGGTAGTCGACCAAGTTAACGGTAAAGTGCTTTTCAAGTTCGCTTAACACAACTTCGTGTGAAACACGTATCGATGCTTGCTTGTGTAAAAACGAAGCAAAGGTGATGAGGTTTACGATCATTGAGTTGGTTTTTTAGGTTTTAAGTATAACAAATATATAGCTTTCTTTCCGTATTATCATCGACTTTTTACCCTTGATAAGGTTTTTAAAGCTTTTATATCTCTGTCTCCAAATTATTGTGTACATTTGCCCCTAATTTTGTAATTTGATATTCTTATAAATTAGATTTTAACTCATGCCAACCATATCCACTCGAGGAATAGAGATGCCCGCATCACCTATCAGAAAATTGGCTCCCTTGGCCGATGCTGCCAAGCAACGGGGAACTCATGTGTTTCACCTCAACATCGGACAACCCGATCTGCCTACTCCTCAAGTAGCCATCGACGCCATTCGCACTATTGATTTGAAAATACTGGAGTATAGCCCGAGTGCCGGATACCGCAGCTACCGCGAAAAGTTGGTAGGCTATTACGCCAAATTTAATATTAACCTGACGGCCGATGATATCATCATCACCACCGGAGGGTCGGAGGCTGTGTTGTTCTCTTTCCTGTCGTGTTTAAACCCGGGCGATGAGATCATTGTTCCCGAACCTGCCTACGCCAACTACATGGCCTTTGCCATTTCGGCAGGAGCCAAGATACGTGCCGTTTCTTCTACCATCGAAGAGGGTTTCTCGCTTCCGAAAGTGGAGAAGTTCGAAGAGCTGATAAACGAACGTACCAAAGGGATCTTGATTTGCAACCCAAACAACCCCACAGGCTACCTATACACCCGCAGGGAGATGAACCAAATTCGCGATTTGGTGAAGAAGTACGATCTGTTCCTTTTCTCGGATGAGGTGTACCGCGAGTTTATCTATACGGGTTCTCCTTATATTTCGGCGTGTCATCTCGAAGGGATCGAAAACAATGTGGTGCTGATTGATTCAGTTTCGAAACGCTATTCAGAGTGCGGCATCCGTATAGGAGCGCTGATCACGAAGAATAAAGAGGTGCGCAATGCGGTGATGAAGTTCTGTCAAGCGCGTCTGAGCCCTCCGTTGATTGGTCAGATTGCTGCCGAAGCATCGCTCGATGCGCCCGAAGAGTATTCGCGCGAGATGTATGATGAGTATGTAGAGCGTCGCAAATGCCTGATCGATGGGCTGAATCTGATTCCCGGTGTCTATTCGCCGATCCCCATGGGAGCGTTTTATACGATGGCGAAGCTTCCGGTCGATGATTCGGATAAGTTTTGTGCTTGGTGTCTCGAGGAGTTTTCCTACGAAGGGCAAACCATCTTCATGGCTCCGGGATCGGGCTTTTATACTACTCCGGGTGCCGGCTACAATGAAGTGCGCATCGCCTATGTGTTGAATAAAAAAGACCTGACCCGTGCCCTCTTCATTTTGCAAAAGGCGCTCGAGGCTTATCCGGGAAGAACGGAGTAGATCCTTATGAGTTTATCCCTCTTTATCGCTAAGCGAATCTACCGAGATACAAAAGGTGACAAGCAAGTCTCGCGCCCGGCTGTACTCATTGCTATGACGGGCATTGCCATCGGACTGGCGGTGATGATTATCTCCGTAGCGGTAGTGATTGGCTTTAAGAACGAGGTGCGCAACAAGGTGGTGGGGTTTGGTTCGCACATTCAAATCAGTAATTTTGATGCACTGCGCTCGTACGAAACACATCCTGTTGTGGTTAACGATAGCATGCGAGCGGCTCTGGCTGCTTATCCGCAGGTGGAGCACGTGCAACGCTACTCTACCAAGCCGGGCATGATCAAAACCGATGATGCGTTTCAAGGCATGGTGCTCAAAGGGGTGGGGGCAGAGTTCGATGCGCGCTTCTTCCGCGACCACCTGCTCGAAGGAGAGATTCCGGTGTTCAGCGATTCGGTTTCGAGCAACGAGGTGCTTATCTCGAAAACGCTGGCTGCGAAGCTGAAATTGAAACTGGGGGATCAGATTTATACCTATTATGTGCAAGAGGATGTGCGGGCTCGCCGCTTTACGATCAAAGGCATCTACCAAACCAACTTTGCTGAGTACGACAACCTCTTTCTGCTTACCGATCTGGCTGTAGTAAATCGGCTAAATGGCTGGCAGCCGCAACAGGTGAGTGGGGTTGAACTGCAAGTGCGCAACTACGATCAGCTGGAAGAGATTACTTATGAGATAGCCGCAGATACAGACAATAAAACAGATGGTTTGGGGGGTGTTTATTTTGTGCAGAACATTCAGCAGCTGCATCCGCAAATATTCGATTGGCTGAACCTACTCGATTTGAACGTGTGGGTGATTCTCTTTTTAATGATCGGTGTGGCCGGTTTTACCATGATCTCGGGCTTGCTGATTATCATCCTTGAGCGTACGCAGATGATTGGTATTCTCAAAGCGCTTGGAGCCAATGATTTTACCATACGTAAAACCTTCTTATGGTTGGCTGTTTTCCTGATTGGTAAAGGGATGGTGTGGGGAAATGCAATTGGACTCACCTTCTGCTTGGTGCAATCTCAGTTTGGCTTGTTTAAACTCAATCCCGAAACCTATTATGTGGACCAGGTTCCTGTCTCCTTCAACGTTTGGCTCTTTCTGCTGATCAACATCGGCACACTGCTTGCTTCGGTGTTGATGCTGCTGGGACCTTCTTACTTGATTACGAAGATCAAACCGGCCAGTTCGATGCGATATGAATAGAAAGCGTTATTATCTTCTCATGAAATCGCCTTTGCCACGATACAGTCTGTACAACCTATAGTGTAGAGACTTGAGCGGTTGTATCAGGTCAAATAGAGGCAGCGTGAGGTAAAAGTGACGGGCATCGTTCATGTCGGTTGCCGTTTTATTGATAACAATAGCTTGCGTGAGGTAGCGTATAAAGAACAGGAACAGTGCAATGCCCGTGGTTAGGTAATGCAGGTTCATGATACTGAACACAAGGGTGGCGATAAAGGTGGCATAGAACAAGAGTCGCGAAGTCGTTTCGAACCCAAGCAAGTAGCGTTGAAAGCCTTTGAAACATCTTGATGTGGCCAAATAGCTCATTTTCTCTTCCTTCCAATCTTTGTGTCGTTCGATGGCACGCATGCGGATGACGGCGTTGCTGTCAGTTTCCACACGGGTGTTGGTTGGGGTAGCAATCTGATTGATAAACAGATCATCCTCTCCGCGTTGCAGGTTCAGGTGCGAAGAGTATCCTTTCTTATTGAAAAACAACTCCTTGCGATAAGCCATGTTGCGCCCCATGCCCATATAAGGCCTTCCGGCTAAAGCGAAGCCCAAGTAGCGTAGCGAGTTAAACAGCGAATCGAAAGCGATGTACCTGTGGCGCCATCCTTTGCCACGTTCGTAACTGTTATATCCCAATACAATCTCTGTGCGTGGGGTAAAGTTGCGTGCCATGAGGCGCAGCCACTGGTTGCTTACGGGCTGACAGTTGGCTTCGGTGAACACCAACCAATTGTGCTTGCTGGCTTTAATGCCGAGGGTCAAGGCCAGTTTCTTGCGACTGATGTAGCGCGCACTTTCGGGCGTAAAGCTATGGTATAAGTGGGGATATTTCTCTTCCAAATCCGATAACACTTGGGTGCTCTCATCGGTTGATCCGTCATTGATAACGACCACTTCAAAATTGGGATAGTCTTGCTCTAAAACAGAGGGTAGGTTGCGCAGTAGATTCTCCGATTCATTTCGCGCACAGATCACTACAGACAATGGAAGGCATTCGCTGGTAAAGTGAATTTCTTCTTTCCTACAGGCCACATTGCGTCTATGTATCCGATTGTATAGGGCTACATAGTAGATGAACTGAATAACACAAAGGAGACTTAAACCTGAAAGTAGAATGATTTCTGCCGTATTGAATGTAAATGCTTCCATGAAATTTGATGCCGTTTTATTTTATTCATGCAAATGTACATGATAATTTCTCAATAACCATAGAGAAGCTAAACAATCTGGCGCTCCCTGCCGTTTTGTCTTGTGGGATATAAAAAAAGCTGCCTACATAGGGAGTGTAGACAGCTGATCGTGATTTTGTAGTGAGTACGAGAATCGAACTCGTATTACGTGCGTGAGAGGCACGTGTCCTAACCGTTAGACGAACCCACCAAGTGTAGAGGGAAAAAAAGAGCTGAAGTTAGTTAACTTAGCTCTTTTTGAAAATCTGCGGAAGCTGGGGGATTCGAACCCCCGGTACCCTTGCGAGTACGTCAGTTTAGCAAACTGGTGGTTTCAGCCACTCACCCAAACTTCCTTGCGACCTGCATTATCTCTCAAATGCGATGCAAATATAGGGTGAACTTTTGAACTACGCAAATCTTTCTGAAAGATTTTTTTGAACTATTATGCTCTACATTCCTTAACCATCTATGTTCCAAATGTTAAACGAAGAATTTTATTTTGCTGCTGCTGCTTCGAATGCAAGCGTCTTGAAGGTTTGCCTCTTTTTGTTGGTTGAAATGTTCTGCGAACGCTTCTTCGAATGCAAGCCTGTCGAAGCTTCAAATGCTAGCGTGTTGAAACTTCGCCACCGTAGCGGCATGAAATGAGAGTGCGAAAGTTTTGTGCACGGATAAATAGTTCCTATCTTTGCCGCCTCAAATTGGCAAATGATTAGATGGAGTGGTTATATAGTTTATTTGTAGAACATTCGGCCTTGCAGGCTGTCATTATCCTTTCGCTTATTTCGGCAATCGGATTAGGATTGGGTAAAATTCAAATTGGCGGCGTATCGCTGGGCGTTACCTTTGTTTTCTTTGCCGGTATATTGGCAGGGCATTTTGGCTTCTCTGTCGACCCACAAATGTTGAACTATGCAGAGACCTTCGGGCTCGTTATCTTCGTGTATGCGTTGGGGCTTCAGGTGGGCCCCGGTTTCTTTAGTTCCTTCCGCAAAGGAGGATTAACCCTGAATATGCTGGCTATCGGTGTGGTGTTGCTGGGCACGCTGTTTGCGGTCATTGGCAGTCTGATCACCCGTATGTCGCTATCGGATGCAATAGGCGTTCTTTGTGGAGCCACCACCAATACGCCTGCGCTGGGCGCAGCACAACAAACACTGAAACAGATGGGTCTGGAAAGTAATACGCCGGCGCTGGGATGTGCGGTGGCCTACCCTTTGGGCGTTATCGGTGTGATTTTGGCCATACTCATCATCCGTAAAGTTGGGGTTCGACCGGGTGACCTTGAACTGCCCGAGAAGGAGGATACCAACAAACCCTACATTGGCGCCTTCCAGATACACAATCCTGCGGTTTATAATAAAAGTATTCAAGAGATTGCTCAGATGAGTCGCTCCAAGTTCGTCATTTCTCGTTTGTGGAGAGAGGGAAAGGTGAGCATACCTACTTCGGAGAAGATTCTTAAGGAGAACGACCGGCTGTTGGTGATTACTTCCGAAAAAGATGCCATAGCCCTCACGGTTTTGTTTGGCGAACAAGAGACTACCGACTGGAATAAGGAGGATATCGATTGGAATGCCATGGACAGCCAGCTGGTGTCGCAACCCATCGTGATTACTCGCCCCGAACTGAATGGTAAAAAAATCGGAGCACTTCGTTTGCGCAATCATTATGGTGTGAATATCAGTCGCGTTTATCGCTCGGGTGTGCAGCTGTTGGCTACTTCAGAATTGAGGCTGCAACTGGGCGACCGGTTGACCGTAATAGGAGAGGCCGCTGCTATTCAAAATGTAGAGAAGGTGTTAGGCAATGCAGTGAAGAGCTTGAGTGAACCCAACTTAGTGGCTGTTTTTGTAGGCATCGTGCTGGGTTTGGCATTGGGTGCCATACCGTTTACCTTTTCCGGAATCAGTACCCCCGTAAAGCTTGGAATGGCGGGCGGACCTATTGTAGTGGGTATTCTCATTGGAACCTTTGGCCCCCGACTGCACATGATTACGTATACCACTAAAAGTGCGAACCTGATGCTTCGTGCGCTGGGACTGTCGATGTATTTGGCTTGTTTGGGTCTCGATGCAGGTACACACTTCTTTGATACCGTATTTCGACCCGAAGGAGTGCTTTGGATAGCACTGGGTGCAGGGTTGACGCTCATCCCTACGTTGATTATTGGTTTTGTAGCATTAAAGATGATGAAGATCGATTTTGGCACCGTGGCAGGTATGTTATGCGGAAGCATGGCCAACCCCATGGCACTGAACTATGCCAATGACACCATACCCGGAGATAACCCTTCTGTAGCCTATGCTACGGTATATCCACTGAGTATGTTTCTGCGCGTGATCATTGCACAACTGCTGCTGATGTTCTTGTTGTAGCGAATTAAAAGAGCACAACACCCGCTTCAAGAATCAATCCTTTGTCAAAGGTACGGCTCTTGCCATATGCTTTGCTACGACCATATCCTCCGGTAGCAAAGAGACCGAGCTTCTTGGTAAGCTGTGCTTCGAGGTTAATGCGTGCTTGTAGCGCGTAGAGGCGAGCAGGGATGCCGTAGTGCTTGTTGTCGAACGTCTCAATATGCTGATAGCCCAAGTCGCCACTAACGGTTAATGTCTTGTACAGAGGCAACCAGAGTCCGCCTCTATAAAACAGTGCAGCCGAAAATTTATCGTCGAAGTTCAAGTAGTGTGTGCCCCCTCCAACAACGGTATAGAAAAGTTTGTTTTTGAAACGTGCTGCTATGTTGAGCTTGGTGGTGTTACCGCCAAAAAGCATCAGCTGCACCTTGGTTTGAGGATTGGCATTGACCAGACCTAATTGGAAGCCTTTCAGCTCATCCTTATAGTAATTGACCAACCCCATTTGTACTCCTTTTACCTTGGTGGCATAATTAAAGAGGCTCACTTGTGCACCACTCAGCTGCTCGGCTGTAATGTTGCCTAAACCCGATAGTTGGATGCCGTTCATGGCGCCACCTACCACATTGAGCAGTCCCGAAGCGTTAACTCCGTTGAATGCAGCACCCGCAATATTCGACAATCCGGCTATTTGCAGCCCCGCAGCATCGTTTCCGGTGATGTTGATTAAGCCACTACCCATTACGCCACGTGCCTCATCTCCGGTGATGTTGATCAATCCTGTAAGGAGCACGCCATGCATGTTATTGCCGGCAATATTGACCAATCCCGCAGCCGAAAGCCCCACAAGGTGATTGCCGTTGATGTTGCTGATTCCGGAGAGCTGTACACCGCGCATGCTTCGGCCAACTAAGTTGGAGATAGCCGATAGTTGTATGCCGTTCATGTCTTGGTGAACTACACCCGGGAGTAGATTGAACCCTATCCCATTGAGTCGGTTCATGGTGGATTGAATGCCTACGTTGAAATAGGTCGTTTGCAGGCTATCTAAAGGCTGAGTTGCTCTATTCTTCCAAAGAGAGAGATTGATGCCTGCGCTTTTGTTCTGGGCCGATAAGCCAACGGCAGCCATAAAAAGGGCTGCCGTTATCCATAATCTATTTTTCATTATCCTTTTGCTTCTTGATATAAGAAACGTTTAATGCTCTTTTTCGGAGTCTTTTCAAACTCTTCGGGGTATATCTTCATTTTAAAGATTTGGCTATAAGCCGGTAGTGTTGCATTCAACGTTATGCGGTTTTCTTCCATTACACCTTCCAAATCTTCCTCTTTGAGTCCTTGTGCAAAGGCTTCGTCGAAGTCGGGGTAAACCAGCCCAACGAGCTTCTCGTTCTGCTGCACAATGATGCTTTCGGCCACATAAGGAAGGTTGTTCAACTTGTCTTCAATTTCTTCGGGATAGATGTTCTGTCCGCTCGAGCTAAGCAGCATATTCTTGCTGCGTCCTTTGATGGTTACGTTGCCTTCGGCATCCATTATAGCCAAGTCTCCTGTGTGCAGCCAGCCGTCTTTAATTGCTTCAGCGGTAGCCTCTTCGTTCTTGTAGTATCCCAACATCATATTGTCGCCACGGCATACAATCTCGCCTACTTGAGTTTCGGGGTCGGGCGAAAGAATCTTGACCTCCATGCGCGGAACAGGTTTGCCGCATGAACCCTCTTTAAAGGTTTTCCAATCTTCGTAGCAGATAATCGGGCCACACTCGGTCATGCCGTAGCCTACCGTGTAGGGAAACTCGATTTGGCGAAGGAAGCGCTCTACCTCTTGGTTAAATCCGGCTCCACCGATAATGATGGTTTCAAAGTTGCCTCCGAACGCCTGAACCATCTTTTCGCGAACGCTTGCACGTATCTTATCATTGATGATGGGCACTTTGAGCAACAACCTCATGGTCGTTGTTTCAAGTTTCGGCAAAATATTCTTTTTGATAATTTTCTCTATGATCAAAGGAACGGCAACAACCAGATTGGGTTTTACCTCTTCGAAGGCTTGGAAGATAATCTTCGGGCTGGGCATGCGGGTTAAGAAGAAGATTTGGCATCCCGCAGCAAATTCGTAGATGAACTCGAAGGCAAGGCCATACATGTGTGCCATGGGTAGCATGGATACAATACGGTCGCCCGGTTTTAAGTCGAGCGCATCGAATGCAAAACGGGTGTTCGACCACAGGCTGCGGTAAGGCAGCATCACTCCTTTAGAGTAGCTGGTGGTTCCCGATGTATAGTTGATTACAGCCAACTCCTCGGGCTTGTCTTGGTGATAAGCGATGTGTTCTTGACGAAAGTTTTTGGGAAATTTCTTTCCGAACATTTCGTTCAGATGCTCGCGAGCATGAGTCAATCTTTCAGTTCTGGATACCAGAAGTGTGAAGTCGGTCATCATGATAATGCCTTCGAGTAGCGGCATAGCCGCTTCGTTGAGGTTTTCCCATACCATATCGCCCACAAAGAGCAGTTTGGCTTCAGAGTGGTTCACGATGTTGTGTACGTTGTCTGCTTTGAATTCGTGCAGAATAGGAACGATTACCGCTCCATAGGTTAGTGTAGCAAGAAAGGTAACCCCCCAATGAGAACTGTTGCGTCCGCAAACGGCAATTTTGTCTCCTTTGTTAATGCCGCTCTCTTCGAAGATGATGTGAATCTTTTCGATTTTACGAGCTACATCTTTATACTGTAGGGTTGCTCCTTTGTAATCGGTCAGAGCGTCTAAGTCCCAGTTATTCTTGATACTGTTTTCAATGTAAGCGATAAAACTTTGTTCCATTGTTTATGCACATTTGATGTTAATGTGCGCAAAGATAATTCATTCTACCAACTGGACAAAGTTTTTGGAGTTGAATGTCTGCCCAATAAAAGAAAACCCACCGAGCTTATCTTTCAAAGTCGGTGGGTTTTCTGATGAATTGGCTCAGGTGCCCTGATGGATTAGCTCAAGTACCAGCTGTACATGCGTTGTACGCCCTCTTCTATCTCTATTTGGTGATGCCAGCCCAGTGCGTGTAGCTTCGACGGATCGGTTAGCTTGCGCATGGTTCCATCGGGTTTAGTGCTGTCGAAGGTGAGGCTGCCCTGATAGCCTACGGTCTGCACGATGAGTTCGGCCAGGTTGCGGATGCTGATCTCTTTGCCGGTTCCGATATTGATGTGGCAGTTGCGTATCTCTTTTGCTCCCGGCTGGTAGGTGTCTTTGAAATCCACTTGCTCCATCACGAAGACACTGGCATCTGCCATCTCTTCGCTCCAAAGGAATTCGCGCATGGGCGTTCCGGTACCCCAAAGGGTAACTCCTGTTTCGCTGATGCCGTATTTGCTGAGCATGGCCAGTATCGCTTCGTTGCTGCCGGTGCCATCAATGCCCTCAACCGGACGTTGGTTCAAGTCGCGGCGCAGGGCCTCCCAATTGTTCTCTTTGAGGCAGTGAGCCAGATGCACTTTGCGTATCATGGCCGGTAGCACGTGGCTGCGTTCCAAGTCAAAGTTATCGTTGGGGCCATACAGGTTGGTTGGCATTACAGCGATGTAGTTGGTGCCGTACTGCAAGTTGAAGCTTTCGCACATTTTCACGCCGGCAATCTTGGCAATGGCGTAAGGTTCATTGGTATACTCCAGCGGCGAGGTAAGTAGTACCTCTTCGCTCATGGGTTGTGCGGCATCTCGCGGATAGATGCAGGTGCTACCTAAGAATAGCAGTTTTTTTACGTTATGCTTGAAGCTCTCGCCGATAACGTTCTGCTGTATTTGCAGATTCTTGTAGATAAAGTCGGCACGGTAAATGTTGTTCGCCATGATGCCTCCTACAAAGGCAGCGGCCAGAAACACATACTCGGGCTGCTCTTCGTCAAAGAATTGACGAACGGCAGCGCCGTCGAGTAAATCAAGTTCGCGGTGCGAGCGCCCGATAAGGTTGGTGTACCCTTTCTTTTGCAGATTCTTCCAGATGGCAGAACCTACCAATCCGTTGTGTCCTGCGATGTATATTTTTGCTTGTTTTTCCATGGTTTTTAATCCTGTTTGTTTATCATCATGCGCTTCACCTTTTCCATATCGTGGCGCACCATGATGCGTACAAGCTCTTCGAACGAAGTAGCACACGGATTCCAGCCCAATAGGGTTTTAGCTTTCGTGGGGTCGCCCAGCAGCTCCTCTACCTCAGACGGACGGAAGTATTTGGGATCGATCTCCACCAGTACCTTTCCGGTGGCTGTGTCGATGCCTTTTTCATCTATTCCTTCGCCTTCCCAACGCAAGTTGATCCCTGCTTCGGCAAAAGCCAAGGTGCAGAATTCGCGAACGGTATGCATTTCGCCTGTAGCGATAACGAAATCTTCGGGGGTATGGTGTTGCAGCATGAGCCACATGCACTCTACGTAATCTTTGGCATATCCCCAGTCGCGAAGGGCACTAAGGTTGCCCAAGTAAAGTTTATCTTGTTCGCCGTGGCGAATGCGTGCAGCGGCCAAGGTAATTTTACGGGTAACAAAGGTTTCGCCACGGCGTTCGCTCTCATGATTGAACAGGATGCCGTTTACGGCGAACATACCGTAACTCTCGCGGTAGTTTTTGGTGATCCAAAAACCATATTGTTTGGCCACACCATAGGGCGAACGGGGATAAAAAGGAGTTGTTTCGCTTTGGGGTACCTCTTGCACCTTACCATACAACTCAGAAGTAGAAGCCTGATAGATTCGGGTTTTCTTCTCCAGTCCTAAAATGCGTACTGCTTCGAGCATGCGCAGTGTTCCTATAGCATCTGTTTCGGCGGTGTACTCGGGCACATCGAAACTAACCATCACGTGGCTTTGTGCGGCGAGGTTGTATATCTCGTCCGGTTTCACCTGCTGAATGATACGAATAAGTGAACTGGAATCAGTCATATCGCCATAGTGCAGATTTATCGTGCGTTTCTGTTTCATGTCGCGCACCCACTCGTCAAAGTAAAGATGTTCGATGCGACCGGTGTTGAAAGAAGATGAACGGCGCAAGATGCCATGTACTTCGTAACCTTTTTGAAGTAGAAACTCGGCAAGGAATGAACCATCCTGCCCGGTAATACCTGAGATAAGAGCTATTTTCATATGATTGTTGTTTTAAAATTCGTGATTGTTGCTTTAAACACACAAAAATAACGCTTTATAATCACTGTGCAAGGCACAGCGTCAATTATTTTTCAGTCAACGGCTCCATTCTTCCTTAGATTGCCTGCAAGTAAAGCGATGGTTCCCTCTCGATGCACGGTGCATTTCATCTCGATGCACGGTGCATTCGAGTCGAATGAACCGTGCATTCACTCTCCAAGAACCGTGCATTCGAGCCAAATGAACCGTGCATTCGAGTCCATTGAACGCTTGCTTGCTTTCCATGGCTCATTTTAGGGTGAGGTCGTTCTTTTTCCGATAACATCCGAACAATTAGAAGTGGTAAATGTTATAATCATTAAAAAGTAATCTATAATTTAGGTAGAAAATATGGCAACTCAGAATAAAACAACTATTGGTTTAATTGGTTTAGCAGTTATGGGCGAGAATTTAGCCCTTAATATAGAAAGCAAAGGATGGCACGTTTCTGTGTACAATCGTACTGTTCCCGGAGTAGAAGAAGGCGTGGTAGAACGCTTCATCAAAGGCAGAGCCAAGGGTAAAAAGATTCAAGGTTTCACTGACATCACTTCATTCGTTCAATCCATCTCGACCCCTCGCAAAATAATGATGATGGTTCGGGCAGGCGATGCTGTTGACCAGTTGATGGATCAACTGTTTCCGCTGCTTTCGCCGGGTGACATATTGATTGATGGAGGAAACTCTAACTTCGACGATACCAATCGCCGCGTAGAATTGACCGAATCGAAAGGATTTCTTTTCGTAGGTAGCGGTGTGTCGGGGGGTGAAGAGGGCGCACTCAATGGTGCATCTATTATGCCCGGTGGTTCGGCTGCTGCGTGGGAAGAGGTGAAGCCTATTTTGCAAAGTATAGCAGCCAAAGCTGCCGATGGCACTCCGTGTTGCCAATGGGTGGGACCGGGCGGATCGGGACACTTTGTTAAGATGATACACAACGGCATTGAGTATGGCGATATGCAGCTTATCTCAGAGGCCTATTGGGTGATGAAAAAGTTGCTCGACTTGTCTAATGAAGAGATGGCAGATGTTTTTGCTTATTGGAACAACGGAAAACTCCGTAGCTATCTGATCGAAATCACAGCCAATATACTGCGTCATAAAGATAAACGAGGTGGTTATTTAATAGATAAAATACTCGATACTGCCGGTCAGAAGGGAACGGGCAAGTGGTCGGTTATCAATGCCATGGAGTTAGGCATGCCTTTGGGGCTTATCGCTACAGCGGTATTCGAACGCAGTCTTTCTGCCGAGAAAGAGTTGAGAGAGAAAGCTGCACGAGAGTTTTCGCACCAAAAGTTACAACCCCTTTACAATAAGAAAGAGTTAGTACAACAAATATTTTCCGCTTTATACGCTTCCAAGTTAATCTCTTATGCGCAGGGGTTTGCTGTACTGCAGCAAGCGTCCGACTCTTTCAAGTGGAATCTTGATCTCTCCTCAATAGCACGCATGTGGCGAGGTGGCTGTATCATTCGCAGTGTATTTCTCAATGATATAGCCGAGGCTTTCGAAGCATCGGTAAAACCCAAAAACCTGTTGCTGGCCCCTTATTTCCGCGATGAAATTAAGTCGCTATTGCCCGATTGGAAAGATTTGGTAGCAGAAGCCATGCGCGAGGAGTTGCCCGTACCGGCCTTTTCATCGGCACTCAACTATTTCTATTCGCTAACTTCAGCCAATCTGCCCGCCAACATGATACAGGCACAACGCGATTATTTCGGAGCACATACCTTTGAAAGAAGAGACGAGTTTCGCGGACAGTTTTACCATGAGAACTGGACGGGACACGGAGGCGATACCAAATCGGGTACATACAATGTATAATGACAAACACAGCAACACAACAAAAGAATAGATTATGAATAAGTTTTCGATGATAATTTTTGGCGCATCCGGCGATTTAACCAAGCGCAAATTGATGCCGGCTCTGTATTCTTTATATAAAGAGAAAAGGTTAGAAGGTGATTTTTCGATAGTGGGAGTAGGGCGCACGTCCTACTCCGATAGTGAATACCGCACCTACATTCTTCGAGAGTTACAAGCGTTTATTAAAGCCGAAGAACAAGATGAAAAATTGATGGACGAGTTTATCACTCACCTCTGTTACATCTCGATGGACCCCGCGTTAGAAAGCGGATATACCGTTCTGAAAGAGCGATTAATCGAACTCTCGGGAGGTGAAGAACCCAACGATCTACTGTTTTACTTGGCTACTCCGCCCTCACTTTATGGAGTGATACCGCTTCACCTTAAAGCGGTAGGGTTGAATGGTCAGGGTTCGCGCATTATTGTAGAAAAGCCCTTTGGGTACGATCTTGAATCGGCCAAACTACTGAATGCAACCTACGCTTCTGTTTTTGAAGAACATCAGATTTATCGCATTGATCACTTCTTAGGCAAGGAAACCGCACAAAACCTGCTAGCCTTTCGCTTTGCTAACGGCATCTTCGAGCCTTTATGGAATCGCAATTACATAGATTATGTAGAGATTACTGCTGTCGAGAATTTAGGGATAGAAGAGCGCGGTGGGTTTTATGACACTACGGGTGCGTTGCGCGATATGGTGCAAAATCACCTCATTCAGTTGGTAGCCCTCACTGCCATGGAGCCTCCTGCAGTTTTCAATGCCGACAGCTTTCGCAATGAAGTAGTCAAAGTGTATGAATCTCTTACACCTCTAACCGAAGAAGACCTCCATGAACATATCGTTCGGGGGCAGTATACAGAGAATGAAGAAAAGAAAGGATACCGTCAAGAAAAGAACGTAGTTCCTAATTCGCGTACCGAAACCTATATCGCCATGAAGCTGGGTATCAGTAATTGGCGTTGGAGTGGTGTTCCTTTTTATATTCGAACCGGAAAACAGATGCCTACCAAGGTAACCGAAATTGTGGTTCATTTTCGTGAAACGCCCCACCAAATGTTCAATTGCCCCGAAGGAACCTGTTCGCGGGCGAACAAACTCATCCTTCGCATACAACCCAATGAGGGCATTGTGCTGAAGATAGGACTTAAAGTGCCCGGTGCAGGTTTTGAAGTGAAGCAGGTAACGATGGATTTTAGTTACGATCAGTTAGGGGGCTTGCCCTCAGGAGATGCCTATGCTCGGTTAATCGAAGATTGTATTCATGGCGACCCAACGCTTTTTACCCGTAGCGATGCTGTTGAATCATCTTGGCGTTTCTTTAACCCTGTGCTTCAATACTGGAAAGATCATCCCGACTCACCGCTCTATGGTTATCCGGCAGGCACGTGGGGCCCTCTCGAAAGCGAAGCGATGATGCACGAGCATGGTGCCGACTGGACTAACCCTTGCAAGAATTTAACAAACACAGATCAATATTGCGATTTATGAAAACGTTTATATACCCTTCTTCTATAGAGACCGCGCGCGCACTTATTCTTCACCTGATTCATCAGATGGAGAGTGAGCCTAACAGAATCTTTCACATTGCATTCAGTGGCGGAAACACCCCCTCGCTGATGTATGACTTGTGGGCTAATGAATATAAAAACACCACCCCGTGGCAGCGGATGAGGTTTTATTTCGTGGACGAACGTTGCGTTCCTCCCGAAAACTCAGAAAGCAACTACGGAGTGATGCGCTCCTTGTTGCTGAGTGTTATACCGATACCTTACAATCATGTTTTCCCCATTAATGGAGCAAGAGAGCCCCATAAAGAGGCTGAACGTTACGCTAAGATAATCGACAAGCATGTACCAAAGGTAACCGATTGGCCTGTATTTGATATCGTTCTTTTAGGAGCGGGCGAGGATGGGCACACCTCTTCTATCTTTCCCGGTCAGGAGTATTTGCTCACTTCGAACCATAGCTACGAAGCTACGTATAATCCTAATAATGGACAGCATCGGATAGCCATGACGGGCAATCCAATGCTCTCTGCTCGCAAGGTGATCTTCTTATTAACAGGCAAGTCGAAAGCTGAAGTGGTTGAAGATATTTTTCGATTGGGAGATACGGGCCCGGCTTCGTATATTGCTCACCATGCCCCAAATGTGGAGTTTTTTCTTGATAGTGCAGCTGCCGAGAAAATACAGTAAATAGATAAAGAGTAGTTCGGGTAGCAGTATTCTTACCTACCCGAAAACTTTTTTTACATTTTAGTTGTTGAATATAAGACTAATACATTATATTTGATATTAAAATCCCATTTCATTTATTTTGCTTATGAAAAATACACTCGTTAGCATCTGGACATTTTACCTCGAGGGCTTTCGCAGCATGACGCTTGGGCGCACATTGTGGGTCATCATTTTCATTAAGTTATTTATCATGTTCGCCATCCTTCGAGTCTTTTTCTTCCCCAATTTTTTAAGCAATCAGCCAACCGAGGCTGCCAAAGGAAATTATGTAGGCAATGAGCTCATACAACGTGCGGCTCCTATTGATGCTCCAAAACCTTGATGTGAACTCTTAACTACTATAAAATTATGATTGAAAGTATTGACACCTCATTGATCGATTGGTCACGCGCCCAATTTGCAATGACCGCCATGTATCATTGGCTTTTCGTACCCCTTACGCTAGGGTTAGCAGTGGTAATCGCTGTTATGGAGACTGTATATTATAAAACCGGTGATCTGTTCTGGAAAAAAACAACCCAGTTCTGGATGAAGCTTTTTGGTATTAACTTTGCCATCGGTGTAGCTACAGGGCTTATTCTGGAGTTTCAATTTGGAACCAACTGGAGCAACTACTCTTGGTTTGTTGGCGATATCTTTGGAGCGCCGTTGGCTATCGAAGGTATTCTTGCTTTCTTTATGGAAGCAACCTTTATTGCCGTCATGTTCTTTGGATGGAACAAGGTGAGTAAGCGTTTTCACTTGATTTCTACTTGGCTCACCGGGTTAGGAGCTACCATCTCTGCTTGGTGGATTCTGGTTGCCAATGCTTGGATGCAACATCCCGTAGGCATGGAGTTCAACCCCGATACGGTGCGCAATGAGATGGTCGACTTCTGGGCTGTTGCGCTCTCTCCCGTTGCCGTGAACAAGTTCTTTCATACGGTATTAAGCGGATGGGTGCTGGGTGCAGTTTTTGTTGTAGGAGTTAGTTGTTGGTACCTGCTAAAGAAGCGCGATACCAAATTCGCTATTGCAAGCATTAAGATTGGTGCTCTTTTGGGGCTTGTCTCTTCACTGCTTGTGGCTTGGACAGGAGATGGATCGGGTTATCAAGTAGCTCAGACACAGCCTATGAAGTTGGCAGCAGTCGAGGGGTACTATGAAGGCAAGGAGTCGGCCGGCTTGGTCGCCTTTGGTATTCTTAATCCGGCCAAAGAGTATTACAATGACGGCAAAAAACCTTTCCTCGTTCGTATTGAAGTTCCGTCACTGCTCTCTTTCCTAGCCGAGCGAGATGTACACGCTTTTGTGCCGGGTATCACTAACATTATTGAAGGCGGATATATGCAGGACGATGGAACCATTGCACTCTCTGCCGCAGAAAAAATGGAACGCGGAAAAACTGCCATTGCTGCTCTTGCTGCTTATCGCGAAGCCAAAAAGGCAAACAATGTAGAAGACGCACAGTTGGCTTATTCCATCTTGCAAGAAAATATACCTTATTTTGGTTATGGTTATATTAAAGATGTGAATGATCTTGTACCTAATATTCCCCTCAACTTTTATGCTTTTCGTATTATGGTCTATCTGGGCTGTTACTTTATCCTATTCTTCCTATTGGTTAGCTGGCTTGTCTTTAGAAAAGACCTCACTCAAATGCGCTGGATGCATTGGGTTGGTTTGTGTACCATTCCTTTGGGCTATATTGCCGGACAGGCAGGATGGGTGGTAGCAGAGTGTGGTCGTCAACCGTGGGCTATTCGTGACATGTTGCCTACGTCTGTTTCAATCTCTAAACTCGATGTGAGCTCCGTGCAAACGACCTTTTTTATCTTTGTGGTTCTCTTCACTGTGATGTTGATTGCCGAGATAGGAATCATGCTTAAAGAAATTAAAAAAGGACCGGAAGAGTGAAAAACGCTGTTCACCGGAATAAGCTTTCACGCTTCTTTGATCACATTTCATTGATAATACTTCACTCTTAACACCTCATTCATTATGGACTATATATTCTTGCAACATTACTGGTGGTTAGTCGTTTCTCTGCTCGCTGCTATTCTTGTTTTTCTGCTCTTTGTTCAAGGAGGCAACTCACTGTTGTTCTCCTTGGGTAAAACCGAGGAGCATCGAAAAATGATGGTCAACGCTACCGGGCGCAAATGGGAGTTCACCTTTACCACCTTGGTTACTTTTGGTGGGGCCTTTTTTGCCTCTTTCCCTCTTTTTTATAGTACCAGCTTTGGTGGTGCTTACTGGCTTTGGATGATTATTCTATTCACTTTCGTGCTTCAGGCCGTTAGCTATGAGTTTCAGAGTAAAGCCGGCAATTTATTGGGTAAACGTACGTATCAAGTGTTCCTGGTCATTAACGGAGTGGTAGGCCCTACTCTTTTGGGAGGAGCAGTAGCTACTTTCTTTACCGGGTCTGATTTTTACGTTAATAAAGGCAACATGACCGATACGATTATGCCTGTAATCAGCCAATGGGGCAATGGGTGGCATGGACTCGATGCACTGGTTAACCCTTGGAATGTGGTGCTTGGCTTAGCGGTTTTCTTTTTAGCTCGCGTGTTGGGCATACTTTATTACATGAATAGCATCCACAATGACGAATTGATTGCTCGCTGTCGCCGTGCCTTGGTGCGCAATGCGGCTATTTTCCTTGTTTTCTTTCTTGCCTTTGTAGGTTATGTCTTGCTCACCGATGGTTATGCTGTGAATCCGCAAACACAAGAGGTGTATATGGAACCTTATAAGTACCTCATGAATTTTATTCAGATGCCCGTGGTGTTGGTTGTATTCCTTTTGGGTGTTGTGCTGGTGCTGTTTGGCATTGGTCGAACCATCTTTAAGAAAGGCTTCGATAAAGGCATTTGGTTTGCCGGGTTGGGCACTGTCTTTACTGTATTGTCACTGCTGCTCACAGCCGGTTACAACAATACAGCCTATTATCCTTCGTCTACCGATTTGCAAAGCTCGCTAACGTTGGCAAACAGCTGCTCCAGCCTCTTTACACTCGAAGTAATGGCTTATGTTTCTCTACTTGTTCCCTTTGTGATTGCCTACATTTTCTATGCATGGCGTAGCATTAGCAAGGATAAGATCGATGCCGAGGAGATGAACGAAGGTGGGCATGCCTATTGATGTTTCGATGTCTCCATCGTTTTATTTAGCCACGTTGTTTATAGGCTTACCGTCTATAAATGCTTGTAGGTTTTCGGTCAGCATAGTGAGCAATCGTTCGCGAGCCGCTGTGCTGGCCCAAGCAATGTGGGGCGTGATGTAGCAGTTGCGTGCTGTTAGCAGCGGATTGTCTGCACGTGGTGGTTCGGTCGAAAGTACATCGAGGCCTGCTGCGTAAAGTTTCTCTTCGTTTAGTGCATCAGCTAGGTCTTGTTCGTTAATGAGTTGTCCACGACTGGTATTGATAAGTATAGCCGATGGCTTCATCAATGCCAACCGGCGCGCATTGACCATTTCGTTCGTTTGCTCCGTGAGCGGACAGTGCAAACTAATGATGTCACACTCATGAAAGAGTTGATCAAGTTCCATCTTTTTGATCTCGGGTGGCAGTTGTAAGCGTGATTTCGAAGTGTACGCTCCAATCTTCATCCCAAAGCCGATAGCGATACGGGCTGTGTTGTACCCCGTCTGTCCAAGACCAACAAGGCCGATTCTCCTTCCTTGCAATTCCATAAGTGGCGTATCGCGGAAGCAAAAGTCGACACTATTTACCCAACGGCCCCTATGAACCTCGTTCGAGTGATGCTGCACCTGTTGAGCAATGTTTAAGATGTGTGCAAAAGTCATTTGCCCTACCGAGGGTGTGCTGTAGGCCGGAATGTTGGTTACGATGATGCCTCGCCTGCGCGCAGCATCCATATCGATCACATTGTAGCCGGTTGCCATTACACCGATGTATTTCAAAACGGGCAGTGCGGCGAGGTGCGCTGCTGTGATCATCACCTTGTTGGTGAGTACTACTTCTGCACCCGAGGCACGTTCGATTACCTCTTCGGGGGCGGTACGGTCATAAATAACACATTCGCCCAAGGATGTAAGTTCGTCCCAACTCAAATCGCCGGGATTGGCCGTATAGCCGTCTAATACTATAATCTTCATATCCATTCGTTGTTTATGGTTCTTCCGTTTTAGGATTTTTTCGTGTATTTCTCTCCCCACAGCTGCTTCATCCACTCGGCATGCTTTAGCTCGGCTGCGTTGTGTTGAGGCTTCCATATTCTTTTTGTCTTTAGCTCATCGGGCAAGAATTGCTGCTTCACAAAATTATTTTCGTAGTTGTGCGCATATTTATAATTATCGCCATAGCCCAGCTGTTTCATTAATTTGGTAGGGGCATTGCGCAGGTGAAGGGGTACGGGAAGGTTTCCTGTTTCGCGCACCAACGCCAGCGCATCGTCGATAGCGAGGTAGGCCGAATTACTTTTTGCACTGGTAGCCAGATAGATCGTAGCCTGTGCCAAAGGGATGCGCCCTTCGGGCCAACCCAGCTTCATCAGCGTGTCGAAACAGGCATTGGCTATGAGCAAAGCATTCGGATTGGCCAAACCAATGTCTTCGGCAGCCGATATCACTAACCGTCGAGCAATAAAGGCAGGATCTTCGCCTCCCTCTACCATTCGAGCCAACCAGTAGATGGCCCCATCGGGGTCGCTTCCTCGAATTGATTTAATAAAGGCCGATATAATATCGTAATGCATCTCTCCATCCTTGTCATACGCCAAGGGGTTTTGTTGCAAACGCTCGGTCACCATCTCATCGGTGATAATGACACGCTCTTCAGCCGTTGAGTCAACCACCAATTCGATTATATTCAGCAGCTTTCGTGCATCACCCCCCGAGAAGCGGAGCATGGCGTTGGTCTCTTTAAGTTCAATGTGTCGCTCTTTCAATACCACGTCGGTAACGATGGCACGCTGTGCCAGTTCCAACAAATCCTCTTGCTCCAGCGACTTCAGCACATAAAGCTGGCAGCGCGATAGGAGTGGGCGTATCACCTCAAAAGAGGGGTTCTCTGTGGTAGCCCCAATCAACGTCACCGTGCCACGTTCTACTGCGCCCAACAGCGAGTCTTGTTGCGATTTGCTGAATCGATGGATTTCATCAATAAACAGTATCGGGCTCGATGAAGCAAAGAAACGGTTGCTTTTGGCACGCTCTATCACCTCGCGAACATCCTTTACTCCGGAAGTTACCGCACTCAGCGTATAGAACGGCGTATCAAGTTTGTTGGCAATAATCTGCGCCAAGGTGGTTTTGCCTACTCCGGGAGGCCCCCACAGGATGAATGAAGAGATGCGTCCTGCGTCAATCATCTTGCGCAGAATGGCACCTTGACCGACCAGGTGTTTCTGGCCGATGTAGTCATCCAATGTTCTCGGTCTGAGCCGTTCGGCTAATGGTTGCATCGTCTTTTTTTATTTAAAATACCATTTGAATCATAAATCTCACGCCATGCTTATTAATACCCGGATGGTCGAGGTAGGTTAAGCGGCGCACATACTCAACGTGGAGTAATTTAAATATATTGTAAACCCCCACACTTGCTTCCATGTAGGGCAGTTTAGGGTCCATGACGTAGCTGGTGTAACTTCCGTCGCGTGTGGGAAAGAGAAACAGATCGGGGTTGTCACTCTTAAACGGATTGTTTTTCTCTGTCAGGTTACCATACAGTGTACGGAAGCGAAACACCTCTCTCCATTTTAATTTTTTAATGAGCGGAAGGCGATTGAACAACTTCCCATTCATATCATAGGTCAGACTCATCGATGCATAGCGGTCATTGAGGAACTCCATGTTGTTGATGAGGTTGAACGTTTCGCGCTGTGTAATGTACGACAGGTTGGCTGCCGGCAGAATCAATAGAGGGAAAGGAACCGTGTTCCATTGCGCACCTGCATTGAGCGTCACATCTATTTTACCCCATGACGAAAGCCAAAATCGTTTCCAGATACTTACATCGGTGAGGTTGAAGTTGTACTCTCCACCCAGCACCCCTTTGAATCCGGCGGTGTGTGTAAAGGTAAAAACGGGTGCATCAAGCGATACCGGACGACGACGCTGCTTGGTGTTGATAAACGTTTCGCCGGGAGCATAACGCAAGGTCATCTCCAACTCCGATGTAGTCATGTCTTTGATAATGTTCTCGGGCTTGGGAGCCGAATACTTATCGGGGTTGTTGCGGACGTATTGCAAGTTACCCGTAGGCGTGTCTTGGCGATGGCGTGCAGCGGCTACCACCGAGAATCCCGATGGCAGCTCCATTTCGTACTTCAACGAAGCATCGCGCACGTATGACATTTGGTCAACGGTTGAGGTCTTCCACGCCACAAACACATTGTCCTTGTCGGTGGCTAGAAACTTATCCATGGGCGACATTACGTCGTAACGGTAGCTTGCGGTGATAAAATGCTTAGGAAACTCCCAAGGGAAATAGTCGCACTTGCGAAAAGAGTACGTTGCATTGGCTTCGTATTTCCATTTTTTATCCTTTAATCCATAGGCGCCATATCCGCTAAAGAACCAATGCGGATTCAGCTTTCCGGTAGTCATGCCACTAAGGCGAAAACGCGTGCCGTCTAAATAATTACTCGATATCATGGTGTTGATTGGCCCGATGTCGAACTTGCTCGGATGCTCCTTGGTTCCCGTTTCTATATGGTTTTCGATCAGAGCCTTTGCTCCGAATATCACGTATTTAAAACCCGGAATTTGCTCAATGCGGTTCATGAATACATCCATGGTGCTCTCCGTTTTGGTTAGCGGTACTTGCCGAACGCTCGCCCAGTAGTCATCGCTTTTGTTGAGCATATCAGCCTCTTTTACAATGTCTCCTTTCAAGCGAAACAGCCGCTGTTCGATGGGGGCAAATGCGTAATCAGCGTATTTCGTGGTGCGTTTTACCTGTATCCCTTGAATGGCTTTCATCAGAGAGAGGTCTACCGTCATGTCATCATCAATCAGCACCCAGTTGCCATTAGGCAATTGCTCGTACTGCTGCACAATGTCGAGATTGTCGACAAAGTTCACCCCCGTCTTTTTGGGTAAGTTCATCGTAGCTTTCTTCACTGCATAGGTAGAGTCTTTCAGTACATACAAATGCCCCGTGAAGCCAAAGTCCTGCGAGTTTTGAGGCACAAACGAGAGGTGCACACACGTGTCCCTGTCTACCACAAGCGTATCCATCAGGTAGTACTTGTAAAAAGAGATGCCTCCATCACTGATGGGACTTACGAATCGACGTTGCAGCAGTCGTATGTCATCATCGTAGATGTTGATGTCCGAGAATACATCATTTAAAATGGTTCCCAGCATTTCACCTGTCGAGAAGAACTCGCCAATACCGTTTGAGTTCAACCCTTCGATAATGGTTTTTTTGCTCTCCGGAGATTTTCGGAAGATGGTTTTTGAGGAGGTTTCTTGTACCGATATGGGTAGGATAATCTTATTGGTTTCGGGCGAAACCTCTATCTGATCTTTGAGAAAGGCAAATTTTTTATAGATCCCTTTTTCCAAGCTTTCGGGGGTAACGTCGTTGATCGACATCTTCATTTTCTGGTACTTGTTGTACTGATAATACTCATTCTCCTCAAGCTTTTGTGCCTTTTTGTGCGCAAGTACCTGCCGCATAAAATCGACAGCCGGGTTGTTTTTGCGCGTATATTTCTCTTTCTGTGGTTTAACTACAACCTCATCCAGCATCATGTCGCTGGGTTTTAGCTTCACATTGAGTACTTTGGTTCCCGGTGCTATCTTTATTACTTTAGTGATATAGCCTATCGAAGAAAATGTAATTTCGTTCCAACCCCGATGTGTCTCTATCTGATATTCACCTTTGGCATTCGAAATCCCTCCGACTCCTTTCCCTTCGTAAAACACTGAAATATACATTAAGGGCTCCTGAGTTAAGGAGTCGGTAATGACCCCTCGAATCTGCGCAGAGAGTTGTGGCGTTACGAATAGAGCAAGAAGTAAAATAAGTAGTTTACTATATGGTTGTTTCATAATGTTTATCAAAATAATTACCTGAGGGATACCCTTGGAACGGGAATGCCTTTTTATCTATGGTACAACTGTCAGTCAATCCTTTTGTTGCGATAGTAGTATTTGCACAATGCGTTCGGCCGTTCTACCGTCCCAGCGTTCGGGCAGTTGGCCTTGTTTCCATTCGCCTTGCATCAACGTATCCATGGCTTTTGCCAGTGCAGCAGGCTCTTCGCCTACCAGTACGTTGGTTCCCATGCGCCACGTTTCGGGGTGCTCGGCATAGGTGTTGAGCGTTATGCAAGGAATGCCCAAGAAGGTTGCCTCTTCGGCTATATTGCCCGAGTCGGTTACGATCCCTTTGGCCTTACTCATCAGGTAACCAAAAGAGAGATAACTTTGTGACGGCATGATGTGCAGGTTTGAGGCTTCAATACCCAATGCTTTAACGGCATCGCGTACATAGGCATGCAGCGGTGCCACGATAGGCGTACCGTTTGCTTTTTGTATCATTGTTTCCAAAAGTTGACGCAAGTTTTCTTTATTACGCAACAGCGCATGCCGGTTCATTGTAAATAGGATGTACTCCTGCTCCTTAAGCCCTAACACAGGAAACCAAAGAGGTTTGATCAACCGATTTCGGTTGTATCGGATGGTATCTATTAAGATATTACCTACATGAAAAACGGTTTCATGCTCCGTTCCCGTTTGGTTTAAGTTACGGTTGGCTATCATCCCTGCCGTAAACAGGTAATCAGAGAGTCCATCTGTAATCATGCGGTTCACCTCTTTGGGCATAGTCATGTCAAAAGAGCGCGTACCTGCCACCAAGTGAGCCACCTTGACACCCTGTTTCTTGGCTACTATTGCACAACTCATTGTCGATGTAAGGTCATCGACCACCAATACAAGGTGTGCCGGGTTTTCCATCAACTCTTGCTCGAAAGCAAGCATAATACCAACAGTCAATGCGGTTGGATTTAGTTCACTCACACCCAGATACACATCCGGCTTTTTCATATTGAGATCGACAAATAGCGACGGGTCTAAACTGGTGTCATCTCGCTTGCCTGTATATACCAAACGGTAAGAGATTCTTTTACCTTGCGCCCGTGCAGCATCAATGGCACGCACGATGGGAGCAATCTTCATAAAGTTGGGGCGTGCCCCGGCAACTATAGTTATTTTCATATTCGCTCTTCAAATCAATTTTCAAGAAACAAATGTACGCTTTCTTGCGGAATTATTCGTTTCTTTGCAGACAAAAACGTAAGATAATGCCAACATTCTTTCAAATTCCATCATTTATCCAGGTTCTGGAGTTTATCGGTACATTTGCATTTGCCATTAGCGGTATTCGCCTGGCTTCGGCCAAACAGTTCGACTGGTTTGGGGCTTATGTAGCCGGTGTAGCAGTAGCTATCGGTGGGGGTACCCTCCGCGATTTACTACTTGGAGCAACTCCTTTTTGGATGACCAATCCGATTTACTTTATCTGTTCGGGCTTGGCGCTGATCTGGGTTATCCTTTTCCGCAAGCTTCTTATTCATATGCACAACACCTTTTTTCTGTTCGATAGCATCGGATTGGCCCTTTTCACCGTAGTAGGAATCAGCAAAACGATTGATCTTGGCTATCCTTTCTGGGTAGCCATCATTATGGGTACAATGACGGGCTCGGCAGGTGGCGTTATTCGCGATGTACTCATTAACGAAATTCCGCTCATCTTCCGCAAAGATATTTACGCCATAGCCAGTGTGGTAGGTGGCGTTGTTTATTGGTTGCTGCATCAATTTGGGGTCGATCCGTCGCTTACTCAACTCAGTTGCGGATGTAGCATCTTTTTAGTTCGATACTTGGCCGTTAAATACCACATCTGTTTACCGATACTAAAGGGGGAGGAATAACCCTCCTGCAAAGCTGATCGATTGTCGCTGTTGCATGGATACATCAATACTGGCCGTTCCGTTGGTGAACACCTTGATGCGAAAATCGAAACGATCCTCTTGCGTTCGGGTAGTGAACGAAATTTTTGTGGCGTTATTCTTTTCCGTTTCTATGCGGTAGGTATCCAGCGGTGCATTGAAAATCAACCCCTGACCACCCCCGTAAGGAATGCTGTATGCACGTCCGTAATAGGGGAGATACGAAAACACCGAATCGTTGCGTATCTCGATGGAGTATGGCGAGGACAATTGTATCGTTCTGCCTCGTTGCGGATAAGCCGTCGAAACGTCAATTCTGTAACTGCCCGATTCGATTAACTCTTTCACTTGTTTCTCTTTTTGCGCCCTTCTTTCCTTCTTGCTTTGTGCATTGAGAACAAATAAGCTTGCTGTGATAAAGAGTAACAACAATACTAACCTTTTATTCTTTTTCATGGCCAAATGGATTTATATTCAACTATTTACAATAACACTTCATCCCTGTCAAAGTACAGCTTAGCGACGCTTATTTAATAAAAATTACCAAATCTGCTTTTTGAAAAAAAACACCTTGTAACTATCAAAACACCGCAAATACCACCTTAAAACTGTTATATGATAGTTACCCCCCTAAATTAAAATGAAATTCCCCTATCATCCATTAAAATAAGCCTTAAACTTGCAACATCAAGAAAAAACGAAAGATTAACCATTAAAACCGTTAAGTTATGAAAAGTTTAAGCTTTAGAAAGGATTTAATTGGAGTACAAGAAGAACTGCTTCGTTTCGCTTATAAACTAACTGCCAATCGTGAAGAAGCAAATGATTTGCTTCAAGAAGTATCATTAAAGGCATTAGATAATGAAGAGAAGTACACGCCCGACACAAACTTCAAAGGATGGATGTATACCATTATGCGCAATATATTTATCAATAACTACCGCAAAGTGATTCGTGATCAGACCTATATAGACAAAACCGATAATTTGTATCACCTGAACCTCTCCCAAGACTCGGGTTTCGAAAGCACCGAAGGAGCTCATGACCTTAAAGAGATGCATCGGGTGGTCAATTCGCTTCCCAAAGAGTACAAAGTGCCGTTCTCGATGCACGTATCAGGTTTTAAATACCGCGAGATAGCCGAAAGGCTCAACTTGCCACTTGGAACAGTAAAAAGCCGTATTTTTTTCACCAGACAAAGACTTCAATTGGAGCTAAAGGATTTTATTTAAACAAGTTATGCTTAATTATGTTGCTGACAATTGGCAATGAATAATCAAAGGTTCAAGCAGAACTGCAACCGATTATTCATTGCCAATTGTCCGTTTTGGAATGTTGACTTTACAATGTGCTATCGCTTGTCATTTATGTTCAGATATTTATGTCGTTTTTTTGTCTTTATGTCAAATTACTCACTATATTTGTATCGTACAAGTTAACCCCAATGTGGAATCATTTTTTTAGATAGTTTACGGCAATGAAAAAGGAAATTAAATTTAGTCTCGTGTATCGAGACATGTGGCAGTCGTCTGGTAAATACCAACCTCGAATTGATCAGTTGGTGCGTATCGCTCCATTGATTATAGAAATGGGTTGCTTTGCCCGGGTCGAAACCAATGGTGGCGCTTTTGAACAGGTCAATCTGCTGTATGGTGAGAACCCTAACAAGGCTGTTAGAGCATTCACCAAACCTTTTAATGACGCCGGAATTAAGACACATATGCTTGACCGTGGATTGAACGGGCTGCGTATGTATCCTGTTCCAGCGGATGTGAGAAAGTTAATGTATAAAGTAAAGCATGCGCAAGGTGTTGATATCACGCGCATCTTTTGCGGATTGAACGAGGTGCGCAACATCATCCCCTCGATCAAGTATGCACTTGAGGCAGGCATGACTCCTCAAGCTACGCTGTGTATCACCTTTTCGCCCGTACACACGGTCGAATATTATACTGCTATTGCCGATCAACTGATTGCAGCCGGTGCACCCGAGATTTGCTTGAAAGACATGGCAGGCGTAGGGCGTCCCGTTATGTTGGGCAAGTTAACGAAAGCGATCAAAGAGAAACATCCTGAGGTGATCATTCAGTATCACGGACACACGGGACCGGGGCTTTCCATGGCTTCCATCCTCGAGGTGTGTGAGAACGGTGCCGACATTATTGATGTAGCCATGGAGCCGCTCTCTTGGGGTAAAATCCACTCAGACGTCATTTCGGTGCAGGCCATGTTGAAAGACGCCGGTTTCCAAGTTGCCGAGATTAACATGAAAGCTTACATGAAAGCTCGTGCCATGACACAAGAGTTTATCGATGACTTTTTAGGTTATTTCATCGACCCTACGAACAAACATACCTCTTCGCTGCTGCTTAAATGTGGTTTGCCCGGTGGTATGATGGGATCAATGATGGCCGACTTGAAAGGTGTGCATGCAGGCATCAACATGGTACTACGCAGCAAGAATGAGCCCGAATTGAGCATTGACGACCTACTTGTGATGTTGTTTGACGAGGTTGAGTATGTATGGCCTAAATTAGGCTATCCTCCCTTGGTAACCCCATTCAGCCAATACGTAAAGAACGTGGCACTGATGAACGTGATGTCACTGGTTAAAGGCGAAGGCCGCTGGACCATGATTGACAACAACACCTGGGGCATGATTCTGGGCAAGAGCGGTAGATTACCGGGTAAACTTGATCCGGAAATCATTGCATTGGCCAAAGCCAATAACTTTGAGTTTACCGACGAAGATCCGCAGTCAAACTACCCCGATCAGTTAGACGAGTTCCGCAAAGAGATGAAAGATAACGGTTGGGATGTGGGACCGGACGAAGAAGAACTCTTTGAACTGGCACAACACGATCGGCAGTACCGCGATTATAAATCGGGCATTGCCAAGAAACGCTTCGAAGAAGAGTTACAGCGTGCCAAAGATGCCGAACTGAGCAATAAAGGATTCTCTATGGAAGAGGTGAAGAAATTCAAACGTGCCAAAGCCGAACCCATTACTGCCGCGCAGAAGGGACAGGTGTTGTGGGAAGTTGATGTGAAATCGCCTTCGATGGCTCCCGAAGTAGGGCGCATGTATCACGCTGATGATACGTTCTGTTACATCTCTACCTTGTGGAATACCTTTGATAAAGTAACTGCAAACTTTAACGGACGCATTATCGAAGTGTGTGCTCAACAAGGTGCAAACGTCAATAAAGGCGACGTGCTGGCTTACATTGAGCGAGTAGAAGAGACCGCCTAATCCCCCTAAGATAGCGATTGAAAAGAAAGAAACCCGTGTATGGTCATTTACCGTACACGGGTTTTCTTTTTCTTCTTCTCTACCGGTTCTTTTTTCTCTACCGGCGGAAATTTAGGAACCAACTGCATCAACCGTAGTATTTGCGATTGCCTTCTTTTGATATACTGTGACGGACGAGCCGAGTCAAAACGTATCGGGTTGGGCAGTGTAGCCGCAATCAGTGCACATTCACCCTTGGTTAGCTTCGCCGCTGTAGTGCCAAACTTATATTTCGCTGCAGCTTCTGCTCCATAAATCCCTTTCCCCATCTCGATAGAGTTCAGGTACACGGTCATGATTCGCTCCTTCGACCAAGTCAGTTCAATGAGAAATGTAAAGTATACCTCCAATCCTTTGCGCACCCATGAAGATTGTGGCCACAGAAATACGTTTTTTGCCGTTTGCTGACTAATGGTACTGGCCCCTCTTTTGCGTTTGCGCTTCTCGTTCTCCTTTATCGCCTTCTTTATCTCGATCATGTCGAACCCATTGTGCTCGGCAAACCGATTGTCTTCCGAAGCAATAACCGCTATTGGCAAGTGCGACGATATTTTATTGAAAGAAACCCACGTGTGTTTACACGTGGGCATTTCTCCGGATGCAAGCTGCTGCACACTTCGGATAACCATCAATGGCGTGACATATACCGGTATAAACCGATAGAGGAACACCATGAGTAGTGTTGAACCGAAGAAGAAGAGCAGCAAATTGCGTATAAAGCGTAATATCTTAGAAACCGGCCTCTGCATTTTTAATCATCTGTTCGCTGGCATACATAAAGATGTCTACGCGTCTGTTTTGCTCGGCTGTTTGAGATTCGTTGTATTGCGAATAACCCACTCCCTCAACCGTTTTAAATTGAGTAGGAGATACGCCACATGACTGCAGGTAGCTTTGAACGGCTGAAGCGCGTTGACCGGATACCTTTTGATTAGCCTCAAAAGTACCTACCTTGTCGGTATGACCTACGATAGCGATGTCAATCGTTGGGTCGCTCTTTAACACTTTGGCAAAGTCGCCCAGCGATTGCTTGGCTGTGTTGCTCAGTGTCGAAGAGTTGAATCCGAAAAGGATACCCGAGTTGAATGTAACCTGTACAGCCTTCAAGCCATTGCTATCCGTTACTTGCTGCACTTGTGCACCTTCAATTCTGGCTGCTTCGGCTGCTTTCTTATCCATTTTATTGCCAATGAGTACACCTGCGCCACCGCCTACTGCTGCACCTACTGCTGCACCAATAGCAGCACCTTTTCCTTTACCGGCAATTCCGCCAATAATAGCACCTAGTGTTGCACCTGCTCCACCGCCTATGATACCGCCCTTTGCCTTATTGTTCATCGTGCTACAACCACCAAATACCATGGCTACACATAGAAACAGAGCCATACATTTCATTTTTCTCATACTGTTCGTTTTAATCATTATAAAGTTAATAATATTGGTTGCGAAGATAATTTATTTTCATCTATCTAATTGCTTTGCATCATCAAAAAACAATTTACACACCCATTTTGTTGTGCGAAAGAGCTTTTTTACGAATAATAAGGAACCAAGTCAGTAAAATGATGCCTTTGGCAATGGTGGTTAACGAGACAGCCCACCAGATTCCCTCGACTCCCATGCCCCATTGTATCAACCAAAGAGCCAGCGGAATGCGGATGTAATTGAGTGTAATGCTGATGATGGCGGGCGGAACCGTGCGGGCTAACCCATAAAATACGCCTTGCATCGTAATCTCAAGCATCATAAACAGTTGTGAATATCCATCGATGCGCAAAAAGACTCCTCCTGCTTGATACGCAGCAACCTCGGGCACAAACAAGGCAAACACCTCGTTGCCGTAGCATACAAACAACAAGGTGCAGAATAGGCCGAAAATACCGGTCATCCACAACGTGGTGTGCCAAGCCTTCATCACCCTGTCGTTGTGTCCCGCTGCATGATTTTGTGCAATAAATGCACTTAGAGCGGTCGAGAATCCCTGTGAGGTATTCCAAGTGATGCCTTCAATTTGTCCACCGGTGGTGAAGGTCATCAGCCCGATGTGCCCCCCTTGTCCCGATGCAATGCGACACATAAACATATTGACTACTGCAAACAAACTGTTGAGCGCAGCTACAGGCAATCCCAACTTCAAAATGCGTACCGTGTACCTCCTCTTCAGTCGGGTGAAAAAGGGAAAACGCCCCAACAACGCATCGCGGCAGCGTAGCTGATAAACGAATAGGCTAAACACCGTAGCTTGAGAGATCCAAGTGGCATAAGCCGCACCGTTGGTGCCCAAACCAAACCCGAAGATGAAAAGCGGATCGAGCAGTATGTTTAGTAAGAGTCCGGCACCACTGATGTAGAAAGGTGTCTTGCTTCGTCCGGCAGCATTGTATATGCCCGTAAAGGCTGCCGATAGAAAAACAAAAGGCAAGGCGGTAGAGACGATGCGCAGGTACGAGATGGCATTGGCCGTGATCGAGGCTTTAAGTTCGTAAATGCCGATAAACTGATGGGCCAACAAGAAAAGCAACCCACCCCAGCAAAGGGAGACGATCAGTGCAATGGTGATGTTGTGCGACGAAAATGCTCGTGCATCCTCGGGCGATTGTGCCCCGATGGATTGTGCCACGCTGACCTCGGAGCCCACTTTGTTCAACAAAGCGACAGAACCCGACATCCAAGTGAGTATGCCTACTGCACCCACTGCAGCAACCGCTTCGCTCCCGATGCGTCCTACCCAGGCCATGTCTGTAAGACTATACGCCATCTGAATAAAAGAAGTAGCCATAATGGGCATGGCTAAATTGAATAACTGTTGTTTGATAGGTCCTTGAGTCAGGTTTTTGATTCCGTGCATAACTTTTTCTAAAATGGGAGGCAAAGGTACGAAAAATGGTATGTTTGACAGCAAGGAAGTGGATGAAGTTGACAGATTCACAAGTATTCTTGTAAAGTGAATGGAGTGCAAAACAGCAGATGGGTAGAAATAGTAGGAGAGGAGTGCATGGAAAGATCGAGGCAATGATTGCTAAAGGTTCTCATAATCAATATCTTATAAGCAAGGGTTTACTGCTGCATTATCGTGCTTTTCCTTGCTTGCAAAAGAGCTATTTTAATAGTGGGTTAAATGTACACTTTTGAGGTGCAAGAGTACGTACTCCTTGATGCAAAAAGTACGTACTCTTGCACGGGAAGAGGTGTGAGAAGGGGAAAGACAATTAACAATGTTAAAAAGAGAGCGAATGGTGAGACTTTTCTTTAAGCAACATAGGACTTCATTGCTCAACAGCAATGAAGTCCTACACTATTGAAAGAGCACTTTTTCTATTCTAAAAGTACCTCGGCCTTGCTAAAGCTCTTTCTAACTTATCCTAAAAACAGCTTCATGTCTTCGTCTACCGTACCTACACCGGCAATGCCGAAGGTGTCGATAAGCACTTTGGCTACGTTGGGCGATAAGAACCCGGGCAGTGTTGGCCCCAAGTGGATGTTCTTTACTCCCAAGGAAAGCAAGGCGAGCAATACGATCACTGCTTTCTGCTCGTACCACGCAATGTTGTAGGCAATGGGCAGCTCGTTTACATCGTTCAACTCAAAAATCTCTTTGAGCTTCAGTGCAATAACTACCAATGAGTAGCTGTCGTTGCATTGTCCTGCATCTAATACACGTGGGATGCCGCCAATATCACCCAGTGGAAGTTTGTTGTACCGATACTTGGCACAGCCTGCGGTTAAGATAACGGTGTCTTTGGGTAGTTTCTCGGCAAATTCGGTATAGTAATTACGGTCTTTCATGCGCCCATCGCAACCGGCCATCACGAAGAACTTGCGTATGGCACCACTCTTTACCGCATCTACCACCTTATCGGCCAAAGCAAACACTTGGTTGTGGGCAAAGCCGCCGATGATTTCGCCTGTTTCAATCTCGGTTGGAGACGGACAGCGTTTGGCATGCTCAATCAGTGCCGAGAAGTCTTTTGAACCACCTGCGGGGCGTTCGCCAATGTGTTTAAATCCGGTGAAGCCTGATGATCCGGTGGTGTATACACGGTCGGCATAGGTTGCGTTGGGGCGTGGTGGAACAATGCAGTTGGTGGTGAAGAGAATCACACCGTTAAAGCTTTCGAAGTCTGTCGTCTGTTTCCACCAAGAGCTACCATAGTTACCCACAAAGTGACTGTACTTTTTAAAGGCAGGGTAGTAGTTGGCAGGAAGCATTTCGCTGTGTGTATATACATCGACACCTGTACCTTCGGTTTGTTCGAGTAAGTCTTGCATATCGCGCAGGTCGTGACCGCTGATAAGGATAGCGGGATTGTTGCGCACACCGATGTTTACTTTGGTAATTTCGGGGTGACCGTAGGTCGTTGTGTTGGCTTTATCGAGCAAGGCCATTACCTTGACACCGTTTTCGCCACATTTCAGCACCATTGCAGTAAGCTCATCGGCTGTGAGGCTATCGTTGGTGGTTGCCACCAGAGCCTCTTGGATAAAGGAGTTGAGCGTTGGATCTTCGAATCCTAAGTTATGGGCATGTTCTGCATAAGCAGCAATACCTTTCACGCCATAGGTTAATAGTTCGCGAAGCGAACGAATATCTTCATTTTCCGTATTGAGAATGCCTACTGTTGCTGCTTTAGCTTCCATTTCTTCAACTGTTTGTCCGGCAAAGGTCAAGCAATCACATGTGCCTGTATACTCTTTGCTCAGGGCTTGACGAACGCGATCGCGGAGCACATAAGCCTCGCGGATCTTGGTCACAAATCGCTCTTTGTCGAAGTTGGCATTGGTGATGGTCATAAATAGAGCGTCTATAATGAACTTATTGACTTCGGGTAGTTCTTTTCCTTCGGCACGTAGTGCAATGGTGAGTTTCGACATTCCCTTGATGAGGTACATCAACAGGTCTTGCAACCCGGCTACATCGGCAGTTTTACCGCAAACACCTTTTACTGTACACCCTTTTCCTAGGGCAGTTTCTTGACATTGATAACAGAACATCGCTTTTTGCATGGCTTTTTGTTTTTTAGTGGTTAATAGTTGGATGCAAATATTTAAATGCAAATATATAGAACTAACAACCCATTAGGTGTAACAGTTGTTACACCTGCTCTTTTATTTTGCTGTTATAAAACATTGTTTTGATGGGTTGCTAGGATGATGGAGCTGCTAATAGTTATACACGCGCGATCGTTAATACGTGCCATCTTAAGAACTTTTAATCATTACTGCTTGTTATTTGTTTAGTATATAATTACCTTTACTCAATTAAACGTAATTATATATCAATTATTACAAACTCTAATGTACTACTTATGAAGAGATTTAGCTTTTTAAAATTCATGTCGATTGCAATGATTGCATTGGCATGTACGCTTAATGTAAGCTGTGTAGATGATAATGACGATACAGAGGCTCCTTATTTGGAAGTTTCACCTACTACATTGTCATTTGAAACGAGTGGACAACCGGTTGCTGGAAGTCAGTCTTTTTTCCAAATATCGACTAACCGCCATTGGAAAGCAACCGTTCAAAGTGAAAAAACATGGGTTACCCTCTCTGCTACTGAAGGAGATGGGAGTGCCGATATTGAGGTAAGCATCCCCGAAGGCATTAACGATCAGGCAAATGTGACCATCGAAATCTCGAATAAAGTCGGAGTTTTGATGTCACAAACCGTAACCATTGTTAGCGGAAAGGTATTGCCAGCTACGGTTATTTATAATGAAACGTTTGGCACGGCTGCTCCCTCTGCGAGTCCTTATCCTTTTGTTGACGCGTATACCGGTTGGGCTAAAACAGGTACAGGCTCTTCAACCACCCAATATACCGGTATAGCAGCTTCTGTTCGCCAGTCGGGCAAATTAAGTGCCGGCTATGAAGGAGCCTCGGGCGGTTCAAAACTTTTCTTTGGATCGGGTTCTAATTTTGTTATCAATAAAATTGCGCTACAAACCCCGGAAGTCAATTTGAAACTGACCTTTGGTGGTAGCTATTCTAAAAATACGGATGGAGTTTATGACAACGTGTTCAAACCCGAGAAGTTCCATTTCTATTTGAGCGCCGATGGCATTACATGGAGCGATGCACTGACTTATGAAACCAAACAAGCAGACGAGTTCTGGGTGTTTGCTACTTCTCATTTTACATTGAAGAGTCCTATTGCTACCCTTTATATTAAATATGAAGCAGGTGAAGCTTCTGTATTCTCTATCGACGACCCAACGCTTGTAACAGGGCCCGGTGGTCAAGAAGTGGTGTTTGGCAACACTCCTGAACCGGGTGAGGCTAAAGTTATCACAATTCCCGAGATGATTCAAGCAATGACAACCAGCCAAACGGTGCTTGATGCCACTGCCGATCGTTTCTTCGAAGCGATAGTGCAGAACGACACGGTGGGTGGAAATTATTCATTCAATAACCTTATTCTGACTACTGTAGGTGCTACAACGGCAGGCAATGGTATTACTCTCTATGGTAGCCAGGTTGAACCAACTGCTATCAAAGTGAACAAAGGCGATAAGGTGAAAGTTACTTTGTATAAAGGGCTAGCCAAAATCGTAAAATACAATGGAATGTACGAAGCAACCGGAGCCAAAGAAGATACATGGGCCAAGGTAGAAAAGATCGGTACAGCTACTGTAACGCCTGTGGTGATCACTGCAGATAAGTTGGCCGATTATCAAGGTATGCCTGTTACCATTCAGGGTGCAACCATTGCAACAGCAGGTGTTTGGGCTACGAATAGTGCTCTTTCTTCTCATAACTTTACAGCTCAAACTACTCCGTTTGTGGTATTCTGCAAAAAGGGAGCCGGTGTCTTTGTTGATGTACCCTTTAAGGCTGCAACAGCAAACATCAGTGGGTTGGCAGCGGTAAACAATAATGTTGGGCAACTTGTGCCGAGAGATTTGAATGATGTACAGGCGTTCAGCTCAGCCGATCCGCTCATTACAGCGGTTGATCCTACATCGCTCAATTTTGATGCAGCAGGGGGAACCAAAACAATTACGGTTACTGTTGTTAATCAAGGAAGCAATGTGCTTTCAGTAAGTGGGTTGAGTGCCACACTATCTGCTGCTGTAAACGGGACTACGGTAACAGTAACTGCAACTGAGAATGCTGGAGCAGCCATTAGTCAGACGCTTACTATTGCACTTGCAAACGGAAATGCAGTAACAATTCCAGTAACACAAGCTGCGAAAAGCAGTGGTGGTAGTACTACTGTCTCAATGAGTTCACAAAATATTGTAGACGGAAAAACGGGAACGGTCACTTTAGCCGTCAATAGTTATGGTTCACAGCTTGTTGCTGACCCAAATACCTGGTATACATGGGCTTCTAATAGCGTTAATTTCGCTGGAGCAAGAATTGGTGTCGCCCCAGCTAATAATGGAGGAGGTATTCAGGTTCAAGGTAATGACACCGATGCAACGAAACAAGGAAGAATTGCGAATGTTACAGCTTTACCTGCTATTCAATCCATGGTGATTGTATTACGTGTGGTCAATACCAGTACGTACGATCCGGCTTATAATGTATACGCAGGAACAACTGTAAATCCTTCCAAAGCTGATGCGAATATAAGCAAAACCTCGACTTTTGCAACGGTTGATGGATACAGAGTCTATACGCAAACATTTGATTTTTCAAGTGGTAATTACACTTACTTTAGTATCATAAATGACTTGACCGGTGCATTGTATATTGACTCGATTGCAATTACCTATAAGAAGTAATTTGAGAATTGTTAATCATGGAAAAGACTCTTGGGGATATTTATCCTCAAGAGTTGAGGCCAACTAATCCATACCACCCAATGAATTTGATTCAGAAAAATTATTTAAGTCCGGTCAAGGTGCTGATGTTGGCTGCATTGCTACTCTGTGCCTCTGCCTGTAATCAAAGCGATCCTGAAATTCCTTCTCAACCCAACGAGGCGTTTTGGAAAATTTCATCGACCGTTAGCTTTGCAGAGGGCTCATCGGCTATCATCATTACCGGAAC
>JAGOOC010000015.1:43497-55304 GCA_017992695.1 Bacteroides sp.
ACTCTGTGCCTCTGCCTGTAATCAAAGCGATCCTGAAATTCCTTCTCAACCCAACGAGGCGTTTTGGAAAATTTCATCGACCGTTAGCTTTGCAGAGGGCTCATCGGCTATCATCATTACCGGAACAACTGGTACCGAATGGAGTGCCGAGATTACCGAAGGAAAAGCGTGGTGCTCTTTCAGCAGTACCGACTTTGTAAATGCTACAGTTAAAAAAGGAACCGTGAAAGACGGACTCAATGTGCTGTATGTATACTACAAAGCCAATACAGGACTGGAGGAACGGAAGGCCAACCTCTCTTTTGCATTTGCAGGAGAAAGCCCACAAATGTTCGAATTGACTCAGTTGTCAAAGGAACAGGTAAATTTGCCTAGTTTTAAAGCGTGGGCCGAACTTCCCGCTGCGAAAGAGAATGCGAATTACCAATATGCAACGCACTACACTTCACTGAGTAATCAACGCATACGTAACTATTCGATCTGTTTCGATAAAACCCGAAAAGCGGCATTGTGGGTGGCATACCCACTACACAACGCTTACCTCAATGGAAGCGGCGGCCGAACCGATGCGTGGGCTTTCGATCCGATTGTTCCTTTTATCTATCAGCCCAATTGTGTGGAGAGATCGTATAAAGGAAATTATGATCGCGGACACCAACTGCCTTCGGCAGATCGGGTGGCAACCAATGAGATGAATGCGCAAACGTTCTACATGTCGAACATGACCCCTCAGCTCGACCGACTGAATCAGGATATGTGGGCTAGGTTAGAAACTAAAGTGCGAGCCAATAAATGTTCCGACACGCTGTACGTAGTAACTGGAGCCTACTTTGGTGCCAATGTTACCACTACAGCAGATGGTGCAGGAAGCACAGTACCCATACCGACGAACTATTTCAAAGTGCTGCTGCGCACCAAAAGTGGAACAACCGGTAAACAAATCAAAGATTGCAGTGAAAGCGAACTGATATCGATGGGTGTTTGGGTAGAACACAGGTCTTACGGCAACATTGATCCTCCGCGTAGCATCTGCATGTCGGTGGCAGAGATTGAGTCGAAAACCGGATTCACCTTCTTCCCTCAGGTAGCTGCTGCAGTGAAACAACAGAATAACCCCACGCAATGGGGAATTAATTAATTATGCTGACTTATGAAGAAACAACTATTTTTTATCCTGTTCCTTACGCTGCTTGTTACAGCAGGGTTTGCACAGAAACCTTATAAGATAGCTTTTTACAACCTCGAAAACTTCTTTGACACCATCAATGACCCCGAAGTGAACGATGACGAGTTTACGCCCGAGGGAACCAAAAAATGGAACGATGTGAAGTATGCTAAGAAGTTAAGTAACGTAGAACGCGTGTTTTTCGATATGGCTGCGATTGACAAAAACTATCCGATAGTGATTGGCGTTTGCGAAATAGAGAACCGCAATGTGCTCGAAGATATTGTGACTACACCGAAACTGGCTCCTGCCAACTATCGAATAGCTCATTTCGACTCGCCCGAAGCAAGGGGAGTTGACGTTGCTTTTCTTTATCGCCCCGATGTGTTTAAGATTGAAGGCGAACGTGCCGTGCGCACAATTATTCCTTCCTTGCCCGATTTCAAAACGCGCGATATCTTGACCATGTGGGGAACCATCGAGAACGAACCGTTCTTTTTTATGGTAGCACACTGGCCCTCACGTTTGCGCGGGAAAGAGGCTTCAGAGTTTTTGCGGATGGCCGTAGGCGAACAAATGCGAAGCATTGCCGACTCGGTGATGACGGCAAATCCGACCATGAAAGTGGTAGCCATGGGCGACTTTAACGATGACCCCATCGACAAAAGCATGGTCAAGGGGATGGGTGTTAAACTAAAGGTTGGCGATCTCGCTGCTGGAGACCTGTTTGCCCCTTATGGCGAAATGCTGAAAGCAGGCTATGGAACACTTGCCTATGGTGATGCTTGGAATATCTTCGATAATATCGTGGTGTCCGAAAACCTTGTTAACGGATCGACCGGCAGGTTGAAACTACAAAAAGCACCCGGATCAAAGTACTACGGAAACATTTTTAAGCAGCCTTACATGCTGCAGAAAGAAGGGCAGTTCAAAGGATACCCGTTGCGTACGTACGTGGGCGATAACTTTCAAGGTGGTTTCAGCGATCACTTTCCTGTGTATATCTATATTGGTAAATAAAAAAGTTACTAGTTATGAAAATAAAAACAGTATTAGTCACGATACTATCGTTCCTGTCGCTTACGGCCTTGGCACAAAATGGCGGCGTGAAGGGTACAGTCGTTTCTCGCACCACGCGTGCATCAATAGAGGGTGTAAAGGTGACCCTAACACCCGGAGATGTGATAACGAAGACCGATGCCTCCGGTCAGTTCTTGATAGAGCACTTGGATAAAGGAGAGTACACGTTGACTTTTCAAGCCGTAGAGTTTGAACCTTTGACGCTTGCCGTGCGTGTGGATAAACTGATCCGTGAAATCAAGGCAGTGATGGTTCCCGAAGCCAACAATCAGTTTGTAGATGATGCCATCTTTGCCGAGTTTGATACCGATGTAGTCGAAGACGCACAGTCGTTGCCCTCTTCGCTCTCTGCATCGAAGGATGTGTTCAACAACATTGCATCCTATAAATTCAGCGAGATGCGTTTCAATGTGCGGGGATACGACTCTGAATTCTCAGATGTATACCTCAACGGTATTCAGTTTAATGATGCAATGACAGGTTATACACCGTGGTCGTTGTGGAGTGGGCTGAATGACGCTACCCGAAACCAAGAAATTACCTCGGGCATGAACATGGGCGATGCGGGCATTGGCGGTATTGGTGGAACAACCAACATCAACACCCGCCCTTCGCAAATGCGCAAAGGCCTGCGGGCAAGTGTGGTAAACGGAAACTCTATGTATCGCTTTCGGGGAATGGTTACTTATGCTTCGGGGATGCAAGATAACGGATGGGCTTACGCACTTTCTGTGTCGACACGACAGGGTGGAAACTCGTATGTAAACGGTGTGTATTACAACGCCTTCGGTTATTTTGCTGCTATCGAGAAGCAGTTTAACCCAATGCACCGTCTTAGCCTGACCGTGATGGGTGCTCCCACAGAACGTGGCGCACAGCAAGCATCAACGCAAGAGGCCTATGACCTAGTCGGTAACAACTACTACAACCCCAACTGGGGGTGGCAGGATGGGAAGCGTCGTAATTCGCGCGTGCGTAATTATCACGAACCCATTACCATGCTGAATTATACGTACGACATCAGCGACCGTTCACAAGTAAATGTAGCCACTTCTTTCCGCTTCGGACAGAACGGCTATTCGGCACTTACCTGGTATGGCGGTCCCGATCCGCGTCCCGATTACTACCGCTACCTGCCCAGCTTTTATCAAGGCACCAGTGTAGGGGCATGGCTCGATGAGGCTTGGCGCAGCAACACCGACAACATCCGCCACTTGGATTGGGCACAGTTGTACGATACCAATCGCGGACAACCCGAAAATCCTACGTATGGCCCGGGGCGTCGCTCCATCAATATGCTTGAAGAGCGTCATGCCGATCAGCTCGACTGGAACTTAGATGCGCAATTCTCGCACCTCTTCCTTAATAACACCCAACTCAAAGGTGGTGTGAACCTACGTCGCAACCGTACACAGTATTACAGTGAGGTAAAAGACCTGCTGGGTGGCGATTATTGGGTGGATGTAGACAAGTTTGCCGAACGCGATATGGGTGGACTAGACCCCATTCCGTATCAAAATGACATGGATTATTACGAGGCGTTTGGACATGCCCGTGCAGCCAAAGTAGGCGATAAAAACAGTTACAACTATTACGGAAACCTGCTCAAAGCTCGCGGATGGTTGCAGTACGGCATGAAGATTCAACAACTGAATGTTAACCTCGGCGGTGAGATGGGGTATGCCGGCTTGTGGCGCCACGGTTTGTGGAGAAAAGGCTTGTTCCCCAACAACTCCAAAGGTGACTCTGAAAAACAGAACTACCTGACCTACAAGTTGAAGGCTAACTTCAACTACAAGCTCTCAGCAGCACAGTTTTTCGAAGCTAACATCACTTACATGCAAGATGCCCCCTCTTTTCAGTATGCATTTGTTTCGCCACGTACGCGCAATACTGCCACTCCGGGTGTCTCTACCGAAAAGGTATTTGGAGTAGATGCTTCTTACAATTTGCGTTTGGGAGATTTCAAAGCACGTGTGTCGGGTTACTACACCACGTTTAAGGATCAAACTAAAGTGATCTCTTATTATGACGATGTAGAGTCAACATTCTCCAACTTAGCCATGAGTGGCATAGATAAGCGTCATTTCGGGTTGGAGGTTGCAGCCTCTGTGCCGCTGTACAAAGGCTTATCACTGAACGGAGCCTTCAGTTGGGGACAATATACGTATAACAACAACCCCGACTTTATACAGATACAAGACAACAGTGACCAGATTTTGAACGAAGGAAAGGTATACTGGAAGAACTTCCGTGTAGAGAGTACCCCGCAGACGGCACTCAACGTAGGCTTATCCTACCGTAGCCCTAACAATATCTATGCTTCGGTTGATATGAACTACTACGACAACATGTACCTCTCTATGAGTCCGCTCTACCGCACCGATGCCGTACTAACCTCTGCCATGACAGAGGAAGATATTCTGAATTTGCGCCATCAGGAGAAGTTTAACTCGGCTTGTGTGTTGAATGCAAGCATTGGCAAAAACTGGTACATCAACCGTGCTTATACCCTTGGTTTTAGCTTAGAGGTAAAGAACCTACTCAATACGCAAGACATTAAGACGGGCGGTTACGAACAAATTCGTCTGCTGAAGAACAAAGAAGAGAGCTATCAGACGTATCAACCGTTTGATGCCAAATACTTCTACATGTTTGGTACGACGTATTACATGAACATCTATTTCCGTTTCTAGTCTCCATGAAACCATGAGTAAAAATAAGAAGATTATGAATAAATTACTAAGAATAGGGATATTGGCAGCTATGACGTTCAGTTTCATGGGCTGCTACAATGACTTCGATGATCCGACACCTGCCAAGGTGTGGTCCAAAGAAGATTTCAACCAAGGGCAGTTGATTTCGATCAAAGACTTCAAACAGCTCTTTTATGATGCATACGGAAATTCGGCATCCAGTTTGGGAAAGGCGCTTGAAATCAAAGACGACTATGTGATCAGTGGGAAAGTAATCTCGAGCGATCAGGCCGGAAACGTATATAAGTCGGTTTACATCTACGATGACACTTCCAAATCGGCCATCGAACTGAAACTGATGGTAAGCAACTATGTGTTCTATCAACCGGGACAAACCATTTTCGTGAAAGCCAAAGGATTGGCCATCGGTAGCTACCGCTATATGCTTAGTTTAGGTGGCATGCCTACTGCAGCAGATATTGCCAAAGGATATGCCAATCGGAACTTGGAGGATCGTTTGCAGATAGATGCCCACATCTTTCCCGGCGCACAAGGTAAACTTGTGAAAGGTGATACGTTGGTGGTTACTCCTGCTAGCTATAATTCGCTTACTGATGATGATCTGGGTCGCTTGGTGCGCTTCGAAGGACTTACCTATAAAGAAGGCGTTTTTGATAGCGACAAATATCCTCAGTATCTCGAAACCCTCTATCCGAATGGATCGACAACAGCTGTGTATACCAATAAATATTACAGTGATGAGGGCTTACCACCGACCTATGCCTATAGCTATAACAATCAACGTTACTACGGTTCATCTTGGTTTAGTTATGGTGGAACATCGACTACACAAGGCAACTACATTGTACGTGTGAGCGGTTATGCGAACTTTGCGTTGCAAAAGCTCCCTGCCAATGGAGCTAAGGGAGACATAACGGCCATCTATACGAAATACTCTTCGAAATCGGGAGGATTTGTGAAGTATCAGCTACTCGTTAACAGCTTCAACGACATTCAATTTAAATAGAGTTCCTCGCTCTCGTTGATTGAATTATGGCTCAGCAATTGAGCGCGGGCCAGCACACGATCATGACTCAATGATTGATCATGGTTTAATACCACAATGCCCCCCAAAAAGTTTAGCAACAAACTTTTGGGGGGCATTGTGAAATGGACAGCTTCATAGAGGCTGTCTCGATCAAACCCTCTCTATGAAATCGCATCCCTGAAAATTGAATTTCTTATTGTAAGGAACTCTCGCTCAGTACAGCACCTTGTATGCCAATCACTACTTGGCGGATAGGGATTTTTCGCATCGCTCTATCGGCTGCTGCACGAGCCAGCTGAATGAGTCCACCGCAGCAGGGAACCTCCATGATGACAACCGTCAGCGTACGAATTTGAGCCGAATCAATCATCTCTGTCAGCTTCTCGATATAGCTCTCTTTGCCCGAATCGAGTTTTGGACAAGCAATGGCAAGTGTTCTTCCGGCCATGAATCGGTTGTGGAAATCGCCATAGGTATATGCTGCACAATCGGCTGCCAATACCACATCGGCCTCGCGGAAATAGCCTGCTTGCGGATTGAGCAAATGCAGCTGTACGGGCCATTGGCGCAGCTGAGACTGTGGCTGAGAAGCGTTTTGCGTTTGATGAGCAGTTTTCGCTTGAGAAGCTACAGGAGTTGGCGCAAAAGAGAATGCTTGTGCACCGGGGCATCCGGAAGGTGCGGCCGGTCTCACATGCGGTCTCACTTGAGGTTTTTCTTCGGGCAACGACAGCGCAATGTTGTGCTCTTTGAGGTAATCTAACCCCTGTTGCAAGAGCTCCATTTCTTTGTGATCGCGCAAGTGTGTAAGGTGAGCAATAATTGTTTTTTCGCCTTTGGGCACGATGCGTTCCATCACGGCACGTTCGTCATAAGGCTCCGCTTCGCGCTCTTCGAGTTCGATGGCACCCAGCGGACACTCACCAATGCATGCGCCTAATCCATCGCAAAAGAGATCACTAATCATGCGGGCTTTGCCGTCAATCAATTGCAAGGCTCCTTCGTGACAGCCTTGTATGCATGCTCCGCAACCGTCGCATAGCGACTCGTCTATCTTGATAATTGTTCTTTTCATATCGTTTCTTATTTTGATGCAAATGTAGTGCATGGACAATTCATTGGTTGTAACAGTTGTTACACTCACCTATTATTTTTATCTTTGACTCATTAATTAATGATCGTATGAACTTAGAACGATGCCCCATCTTTGGGAACCTCTCCGAACCTGCACGTGAAGCACTGTATCATCAGCTCAAAGCAGTGACAAAGACTTATGCGAAAGATGCCTTTATCGCTCATCAAGGCGACACGGTTCACTCGCTCTATCTCTTGTCTAAAGGCAGTGTGAAGACCGAAATGATTACAGAGAGTGGGGGAGTGCTGGCCGTCGAAATCATTACGGCACCTCGACCGTTGGCTCCTGCCTTTCTGTTTGCCGAGAACAACCGTTTTCCGGTTGATGTCATAGCACTCGAAGTCTGCGAAGTGATTTTGATCCCGAAGACCTCGGTTATGCAGCACCTGGCTACGAACGAGGAGTTTCTAAAAACCTATATGGCGTTTAACGCCAACCGTACGCAATTCTTGTCTGAACGGTTGCAATTGCTTTCCATCAAAACCATCAAGGGCAAGTTGGCCAGTTACATTTTGCAGCGTGCTACGAACAATCGTTTTTCGCTCGATCGCAACCAAACGGAACTGGCCGAATATTTTGGAGTAGCCCGTCCATCGCTGGCTCGCAGCTTAACCGAAATGGTCGATGACGGAGCCATCACTCGCGATGGGCAGATACTGAATGTTGATTTGCTGAAGAAGTATGTTGTGTGTTAAACTTTGAATCATACAGCATAAAACATCGACTTGAAAATGAATTATATGAAAACAAATGCTATATTTGTGGAATAATCACAAAATAACAAGTTTAGATATGATTATTCAGTTTACAACAGGGAACTTTCTATCGTTTAAAGAGCAATCAACTCTTTCTTTGGCAGCATCTGCTTTAAAAGATATACAAGTGCCGGCAGAGGACATTCTTTTCAATGCCGGTGATGCCGGATTAACATTGATGAAAAGTGCGGTAATCTACGGAGCGAACGCTTCCGGTAAATCGAATTTTATAAAGGCTTTTGAGTTCTTCAAATGGTATATCACCAATTCATCCAAAGATATTCAGGCAGGAGAACGGGTAGATGTAGAGAACTTCCGTCTGAATATAGATACAGCCGTAGAACCCAGCTATTTCGAAGCCATTTTTTGCAATGAAGATAGCCAGTATCGCTATGGTTTTGAAACAGACAACGCTGCTGTACATACAGAGTGGCTCTACCAGAAGAGTAATAAGAAAAGAGCCAAAGAAGTAGAACTATTCTATCGTGAGAAAGATAAGTTCGAGATACATCCTAAATTCAGTGTAGGCAAAGAAGTGACAAATAAGAAGATGGTGCGTGCTAATGCGTTGTTACTCTCTGTTGCTGCACAGTTCAACGATCCTACGGCAGTCGAGATTATGGGATGGCTGAATGATACTACAATTATTTCGGGTTCGAATGATGAAAAGATATGGAATAGGACAGCTGTTCAGTTGGATGATTTAGTGATGAGACAACGCATTGTTGAGTTTTCACGTTATGCTGATTTAGGTATAGATACGATTGAAAAGGTTGATAATACAATTATCAGTACGCATCTCCAATATGACAATGAAGGAAATGAGATAAAGTCGGTTACCTTTCCTTTCCGAAAAAATGAGTCGGAAGGAACAATAAAATATTTCTCATTGGCTTATCCTATTATTGATGCGTTGGATAACGGCAAGCGCCTGATTATTGATGAATTTGATTCCAAAATGCATCCACTTCTTACGTGCCGTATTATAGCGTTGTTTAATTCTAAAGAAACGAACCCAAAGAATGCACAGTTAATCTTTACTACACACGATACCAATCTGCTTAGTGCAAATATCTTCCGTCGTGATCAGATATGGTTTACACAGAAAGACCGTTTCGGAGCAACAGAACTCTATTCTTTGGCTGAATATAAAGTACGCAATGATGCCTCTTACGAGAAAGATTATTTAGCAGGGAAATATGGAGCGATACCCGTTCTTGGTGATTTAGCCCGGTTATTCACTTCTAAAGAATTATAGTATGGTTGCTGCAAGAAGAAAAAACGATCCTCGAATGGAGCGAAAGTTAGCTCGTGTGAGTGGAGTGCGTGAGGTAAAGCAGACTTTTCTACTAATTTGTGAAGGTGTAAATACCGAACCTGATTACTTTAATGCTTTCCGTTTGACTTCTGCCAATGTAAAAGCAATAGGACAAGGAATGGGAGCGGCAGCATTGATACAGAAAGCTATCCATATCAAAGAACATGAGATACAGAAAGGGCGTACTTATAATCAAAATTGGGTTATCTTTGATAAAGATGATTTTCCGGATGCTGATTTTAATGCGGCAATCGCATTGGCACAGAAAAATGGTTTTGAAGTAGCGTATAGCAATCAGGCTTTTGAATATTGGTTCTTGCTACATTTTAATCTGTATCAGGGAGCTTTACATCGTTCGAGATATGAGAAGATGTTGAGTGATTTGTTAGGGTTTCCTTATACAAAAAAGGCAGGCGTAAGCAATAAGATGTTTAATGTATTGCTTCCAAGACAGGCACAAGCTATCAATTATGCTAAAGTGGTGATGAAACAACTTACTGGAAATAACCCTGCGCAGGAAGAGTCTTCAACTACCGTTTATTTGTTGGTGGAAGAACTGAATAAGTTTATATAAAGAACCTGACCGCTCCGCAGATGGCTTCGCATGAATACGTACCAAAAAAAGAGGGAGGAAACTATGTATAGTTTCCTCCCTCTTGAAAGTGATCCGCCTGGGGCTCGAACCCAGGACCCCAACATTAAAAGTGTTGTGCTCTACCTGCTGAGCTAGCGAATCAATCCTTTGTTGCGGTTAAGCGGCTGCAAATATAGAGACTTTTTTTTAGAATCCAAACTAAACCTAAATAAATTTCGTATATTTGCCAAAGTTTGATGCGGGAGAAGGCCCGATGGGAAGCCCAATTCGGACGCTTACTAGCTAATTATTAACTATTTATTTATATGGCTGACGATAAAAAAATAATTTTCTCCATGGTAGGGGTAAGTAAGGCCTACCAACCCAATAAGTATGTATTAAAAGACATTTACCTTTCGTTCTTTTATGGAGCGAAGATTGGTATCATCGGTCTCAACGGATCGGGTAAATCTACCGTACTGAAGATTATTGCCGGTCTCGAGAAGTCTTATCAAGGTGAAGTGGTGTTCTCTCCGGGTTATTCGGTGGGATACCTGGCACAAGAGCCACACCTCGACGATACCAAAACCGTTAAAGAGGTGGTGATGGAGGGTGTGCAGCCCATTGTCGACGCACTGGCAGAGTACGAAGCAATCAACCAGAAATTCGGATTACCCGAATATTATGAGGATTCAGATAAGATGGATCTGCTCTTTTCTCGTCAAGGCGAGTTGCAAGACATCATCGACGCTACCGATGCGTGGAACCTCGACAGTAAGCTGGAGCGTGCCATGGATGCCCTGCGCTGTCCGCCCGAAGAACAAGAGGTGAAAAACCTCTCGGGAGGTGAACGTCGCCGTGTAGCCCTGTGTCGATTGTTGCTGCAAAAGCCCGACATCCTGCTGCTCGATGAGCCTACCAACCACTTGGACGCAGAGTCGATCGATTGGCTCGAACAACACCTGCAGCAGTACGAAGGTACAGTGATTGCCGTTACCCACGACCGCTACTTCCTCGACCACGTAGCCGGATGGATTCTCGAGCTCGACCGTGGCGAAGGCATTCCTTGGAAAGGCAACTACTCCAGCTGGCTCGAACAGAAAACCAAGCGCATGGAGATGGAAGAGAAAACCGTCAGCAAACGTCGCAAAACCCTCGAACGCGAGTTGGAATGGGTGCGCATGGCCCCCAAAGCCCGTCACGCCAAGGGCAAGGCTCGTCTGAACTCATATGACAAGCTGATGAACGAAGACGTGAAAGAGAAAGAAGAGAAACTCGAGATATTTATCCCCAACGGCCCACGTTTGGGCAACAAGGTGATCGAAGCCAAACACGTAGCCAAAGCCTACGGCGACAAGCTGCTGTTCGACGATCTCAACTTCATGCTTCCCCCTAATGGTATTGTCGGAATCATCGGCCCCAACGGTGCCGGTAAAACCACACTCTTCCGCTTGATTATGGGACTCGAGACCGCAGACAGTGGTGAGTTCGAAGTAGGAGAGACCGTAAAAGTATCCTACGTTGACCAGCAACACAAAGACATCGACCCCGAAAAGACCGTATACCAAGTGATATCAGGAGGCACAGAGCTGATCCGCATGGGTGGTCGCGACATCAACGCACGTGCCTACCTCTCTCGTTTCAACTTTGCCGGTGGCGATCAAGAGAAGCTTTGCAGTGCCCTTTCGGGTGGTGAGCGCAACCGCTTGCACCTGGCCATTGCACTGAAAGAAGAAGGCAACGTGCTGCTGCTCGATGAGCCCACCAATGACATCGACGTGAACACCCTGCGTGCCCTCGAAGAGGGTCTCGAAGAGTTTGCCGGTTGTGCCGTAGTGATCTCGCATGACCGTTGGTTCCTCGACCGCATCTGTACCCACATCCTTGCCTTCGAAGGCGACTCCAATGTGTTCTATTTCGAAGGCTCTTACTCAGAGTACGAAGAGAACAAACAGAAGCGTTTGGGCAACGAAGAACCCAAGCGTGTGCGTTATAGAAAGCTGATGTAATCATTAAGTGCAAGGTACAGCATATAA
>JAGOOC010000002.1 GCA_017992695.1 Bacteroides sp.
AGCTAATCACAACGGCTACATTTTCGCTCTCATTCAATACCAAGTTGTTGCCGATAGGCCAAAGATACAATTTTTCAAGCTAATCACAACAAGAAAATGCGGATTCTCAAATGGATACTTGTTGTTGCCGATAGGCCAAAGATACAATTTTTCAAGCTAATCACAACGCACAACTCTTGGTAGTAAGAAGCTCATCCGTTGTTGCCGATAGGCCAAAGATACAATTTTTCAAGCTAATCACAACAGAAAGTCGTTTCTCTCGAAACAACGCTTCGTTGTTGCCGATAGGCCAAAGATACAATTTTTCAAGCTAATCACAACTACAGCAGCCATTAGCAGCGATCGAGCGTAGGTTGTTGCCGATAGGCCAAAGATACAATTTTTCAAGCTAATCACAACTTGCGCAGAATAGAAGTCATTCGATTACGGTTGTTGCCGATAGGCCAAAGATACAATTTTTCAAGCTAATCACAACCTGTTAGTAGTACGATATATAAAGGGAATGGTTGTTGCCGATAGGCCAAAGATACAATTTTTCAAGCTAATCACAACTAAAGAGATGTCGCTATGCGTGCCCGGACTGTTGTTGCCGATAGGCCAAAGATACAATTTTTCAAGCTAATCACAACAAGGATAGTTACTACAGTTTTACCGATGAAGTTGTTGCCGATAGGCCAAAGATACAATTTTTCAAGCTAATCACAACTAAGCCGATGGTGATAGAAATCCGTATGACGTTGTTGTCGCTAGGTCAAAGATACTGATTACAGTATTCTTTGAATGATCGCAAAGAAGTTTGATAATTATTAATGCAAAAATGTACAAAATAACGAAATGAATTTTGAACTTTTGCAGAAAAAAGAAAGCCCCACTTCCGAGGAAGCAGGGCGCAAGTACGTAACTTATTGTACCTCTTTTTCTACTTGTTTCTGTTTTTCGGCTAATGGCAAAGCATATTTGAACGCTTCAACAAAATGCTCTACATCAAAATCGTGTTTTTCCGCGATGTGGTCATGCCAATGGCTCAACGCTTGTTCCCCATCATATTTATATGGAATAAGAAGGTTGTTGTAAAGCTGATAATTCTTTTTGTAATTAATGATGTCTCCACATTCATTTACCGCCCAATCACCAAAGACCACAACATTTATGCTCTCTACTTCATAATAAGCAAACATAGCTTTGGCCTTATTAAGCCTACGGGTATGATATAACTCGCTATATTCATCAAACGAGGTTATATCCACAGTGCATTCCAATACGGTAGCTATTTTGGATAAAATATCCATACTGACATTATAGACCCCACTCTCTATTTTTGAGATATTAGTACGGTCAACTCTCGAGGCTTCAGCAAGCTCTTCTTGGGTCATTCCTCTTTCCTTTCGTAACTCAGAGATACGCATCCCTATCTGCTCTTTATTATCCATGATTTTCGTTTTGTTAATGATTATGGTGCAAATATAAACATTGATTCGAAATGTGGCAAATACACCACATTTTATTTTTTATGTTTTTAAACATAATACAAAAATATACACCATTATTGTATATAATAATCCAAAAATGAACAGCTTATCATCACACCGACTCTCCTTTCCGCCTCTTTGTTGAGTATAAACGTAGCTGGAAAATGGATTTATCTTGCCAGAAACATCGAATGATTACATGGATAGAGTTAACAAATAAACAATTATCCTTGCAAGGAGACTCAAGGGTAGAACAACAGAATGAGAGAAAAACAAGAGAGTAGCAGATAGGAAAAACAACAGAATAAATTGCTCTAATATGCACGATATCAACGTAGTAAAACTAGTAGCTTAACCCTGCCTCATCCCCCCTTTCCTTGTTCGCAAAAGCCCTGAGTTAAGCATGTGTTAAGTGTATACTTTTGGTATGCAAGAGTACGTACTCTTGCATACCAAAAGTATACACTCTTACAAGCAAAGAATTGTAAATTTAAAAACTCAATTAACAATGTTAAAACAGAAACACTTAAGCCTTGTGCATCCAAATAGACATCACCTTCCGCTTAATTGCAATAATATTCACCCCCGATACAATAAGGAATAAGAGAACCCCTACACCAATCGTCACCCAAAGCGTACCCACTTCCAACTGAGGAAACAGCTGACTGAGCGTATCCATATAAAACGTACGCAGCCACGCCACCATCCCTAGAGACAAGCACAAAGCAACCGCATTCAGCCCCAACGTAAGCAGCTGATAGGGGAGTGCCACACGTGCCGGACTATACCCGATGAGCAACAGCGTTTCGAGCTTCGTTGTGTTCTTTTGCAACAGCAAAAAGATGCTAAGCATAAGGATGTAAAAGGAAAGGACACTGATAAACAGACCTACACCTAGCACAATGGCTACAATGAGTTGCAGAAAATAAGCTGTTTTGCCGGCATCGAGTTTGCCGTCTTCGGTTTCGTATCCTTTTTGTTGAAAATACTTGGCTATGCCTGCGTCTGCCGGGTTCTTTACCTCAACAATAAGGCGCGAGGGCTGTGCCTCGGCATCGGGTGCGAAGGTTTGATTGGCCCAAGTCATAAACGACTGTGGAACCAAGATCGTATTCAGGCGGTTGGAGAAGCCAACAATGTTTCCCTTGTATTGCTCTACCCGCCCGTTGCCTCGCATCACGATGTCCATCTGAATGAGGCTCATAAGCCCTTCGGACAGTTTGGGGAGGCTACGGCTTTGTGCAAAGCCGAAGTTATACAAGTTGAGGTAGTTGCGCGGAATGATGATGGGGATGGTGTGGGTGCTTTCGTCGAAATGCCATTTCTCGAGACTCACATCGACATACTCATCGGGAACGGATTCGAAAAACATCTCGGTAGAGAGGCGAATGCCTGCCTCTTCCATGCCCAAACCTGCCGATACTTTGAACTGCGAAGGGGTAAACCCACCTACCGATTTGGTGAAAGGCTGCGCTTTTAACTCGTCCATATCGGCTTTCGTAAAGGCGTTGCTCTTGCCGGCAAAGCTGCCCAAGGTACTGATCTTTTTGGTGGCAATGAGGTACTCTTTTTTCATAAAGCTGTCGCCCTGTGCAAACATGGGCACTACATCTTTGTAAAATTGAAGGCTGAGCAGCACAATGATTGTACCAAACAGGTTGGCGAGAAAGAAGCCGGCCAGCTGACCGATGCTGATATGCTGACGAAGGAGTTTCCAGACTAAATTCATAGTTGAAGCAGGGTGTTGTAGTTGATTTCAAACGGTTTGCCAATGGAGGTAACGATGACTCCCGCACCTTGCTTGCCTGCCTCTTCGGCAAGGAGCTGACTCATGATGCGACCGTTCGCATCGTCGAGGTGGCTGATGGGTTCATCGAGGAAGATAAAATCGAACGGTTGGCAGAGCGCACGGATAAAGGCGACGCGCTGCTGTTGCCCAAAGGAGAGTTTCCCCGCTTTGGCGTGCAGCTTATCGGCAATATCGAGTCGCTCGAAAAGGGCGATGATCTCTTTTTTCTTTTTGTAATGGGTGAGGTGATTCTTTAACTGTACGTTTTCGAAGGCGGTGAGCTCGGGAAAGAGGCGAAGGTCTTGGAAAAGCATGCTCAGCGAGTGGTTGCGCAGGTGTACCCATTGCTGCACCGTGTAGGCTTTAATGTTGGTTTCGTCGAAGTTGACGATGCCTTGATAGTCGTTGCGGTAGCCGTAAATGTAGCTGCACAACGATGATTTGCCCGTTCCCGAGGCGGCCTCGATGAGGTAGGTTTCTCCTTTACGAAAAAAGAGGTCCCGGTGCCAAACGTCGGACGTGATGGAGTCGCGATCAGCAAACACTTGGGGAAGTGTTTGCTGTAAGTGGATGGAGTTCATAAGTGAGTGGTGTTCATAAGTGCGGTGTTACATGCCTGCAAATTGCTTGGCAAAGTCTACGATTTGTTTAAGTGCGTTCACCTCTTGGTTTTTCAATACAAGGTTTATTTCGCTTTTGCCTTGGTTGTCAACGCCCATGGCGAGGTATGTCATTTGCGAGGCAAGTTTGTGATACATGCCGTACTCTTCGCCACCGAAACCCACCATCATTTTCACAACGGGCAGTTCGAGAATGGCCTCGATGTTGATAACAGCGAAAGCGTTCTTTCCGTTCATCTCCGAAGCATAGGCGGCAGATTTGATCGACTTCTTGGGTGTTTGACCAATCTCTTTATAGATGAGCTCGTCGTTGGTGGCATACAGCTGTTTGCCTCGCACGCCAAAGAAGAGGTTCATGCTTCTTGATTTATACACATACTCATGCTCTCCGAGTTGAAGCAGGTCTTCGCCCTTACCGAGCTTCAAGACTTGCTTGTTTTGATAAACGGCTTTGAGTGCATCGGCGCTCTTCACATCAGCGTAGAGCAGAAAGGGGGTTGCATTCTCTTTCAAAGATACGTTGAGCAACCCGGCAGTGATGTCGCCATCGACAGCAGCGAAGAGTTTCTTTACCTCATCTGCTTGTGCGATAGATACATTGTCGGTGAACTCTTTGTTTTCGAGCATGAGGTTGTAGAACTCTGTGCCATTGACCCCTACGTTGAATAAAGCAAGGGTGGATGCGGGGAAGTAGTTGAGCAAGTTGTTGTTGAGCTTGAGCAGTGCTTTTTGACTTTTTTGGATCATGGCCTCTACCTCTTTGTTGTCCGAGTAGTAGTTGAATTGCAGGGAGGCTTTGCCTTTTTCAAAGTTGAGGTTGCCCAATAGCATCACGTCTCTGGGGTTTACGTTGCCCGGAAGTCCCATGCCTGTCTGCTTGGCATACGCTTCGGGGATGGCGCCCATGGAGGCGAGAAAGGTGATGTCGCCCTTCTGTTGCTGCATCTTCTCGAAACCTGCATTGCTGCTCAAGCTGCTGGTGGCGGTTTGTTGAAAGAGGGCAGTCAGGCTTTTTTTAGCCTCTTCGGTTGGGGTGGTTCCGCTCACGTCGATCAAGAACATAGCGGTAGGGTTGAAGGCCAACAGGCTGTTGTCACTGATGGTGGTAAAGCTGTACCCCTCTGCCTCGGCTATGGGCTGGCACAGTTGTTCTTTGCTCATAAGGCCAATCCAAGCGCGCAGCTTCTGCTGGTCGTTTACTTTAGCTACCATCGTGGTGTGTGGGAGCGAGGTAGCCGTGAATACGTATACCGGTGATTGCAGATCGATGCCCGACTCTGATGGATCCTTGATCAACTTTTCCAATTGTTGAAAGGTAGTGGCATTGGTTCCGCTCTTCAAAGCGTCAATCATCTTCTGCTTGGTCGCTTCGTTCGCTTTGTCGTTCAGCCCGGCTTTGTCGGCCAAGGATTGTAGGTTGAAAGCTGCGATAGCTGTTGCATCAGCAGGGATGACATGGGTGTATTCGGTTTTCCGGGAACAAGCTGTTGCGAAAGCAATCAGTACGACCAGTACCGAAAGACGAGAAATTAAATTCTTTTCCATACTATCTTTGATTTAAATGTTGTCAATCTACAAGTGTAGCGTGTGGCAGGCCACCAGCGCTGCTGTTTCGGTTCGCAACCGAGACTTGCCCAAACTGATGGGGATGAACCCTTTGTTTATTGCCTTTTTTACCTCCTCTTCGCTAAAGTCTCCTTCGGGGCCAATAAGCACCAAGGCGCTTTCGCCTCGCTTTAACACCTCTTTCAGTAGGGGTTTCTCTCCTTCGTAGCAGTGGGCAATGAACTTCTGCCCGTCGAACGTTTGCTCAATGAAGGTGTTGAAATCTGTCATCGGGTTGAGTTTGGGGATGCGTGCTTTGAGCGACTGTTTGATGGCCGAAATCAAGATCTTCTCTACCCGTTCGTTCTTCATTACTTTTCGTTCGGAGTAGCGGCAGTTAAGAAAAGTGAGTTCGTCTATCCCTATCTCGGTTGCTTTCTCGGCAAACCATTCGTTTCGATCCATGTTCTTGGTGGGGGCCATGGCGATGTGCAAGTGTCCGCTCCATAAGGGTTCTTGATAGGTTGTCTCTTCGATAGTTACCATGCACCGTTTGTTGGTAGCTGCACTGATCAGAGCCCGGTAAAAGTTTCCTTTGCCGTCGGTCAGTGTAATTTCATCGCCTGTAGTGAGTCGTAAAACGCGTGTGCAGTGTTGGGCTTCCTCTTCGGGAAGCTCGGCTTTGGTTTGTATGTCGGGAGTATAGAATATGTGCATGTTTGCTTATTTTTGTCGTTGTATTTCGTCTCGCAACCGCGCTGCGAGTTCGTAGTTCTCTTTTCGGATGGCTTCATCCAGCTCCTCTTGCAATACCGATAGCGATGGAGCACTGCTTTGAGCAGGTGATTCGTTATCCTCATCTAACTCTTCTATCTCTACATCCTGTATGTGCAAACCCTCTTTTTCAAGAATGCTCTCATAGATGAAAATAGATGCATCGGAACGCACGGCCAGGGCTACAGCATCTGAGGTGCGGGCATCGATGCGTATGATTTCATCTTCTTTACGAAGGTAGATGTAGGAATAAAAAATACCGTCTTTGGCTTTGTAGATGAGCACACGGTATAACGTAGCACCCAACACGGTGATGCAGGTGTTAAGCAACTCGTGGGTGAGTGGGCGAGGGGTTTTTGCTCCTTTTAAACAGAGTGCAGTAGATTGTGCTTCGGCAGGGCCGATGATGATGGGCAGCTTGCGCGAACCATTCACTTCGCCCAACAGCATGGCGTAAGCACCTACTTGCGCCTGGCTGTTGGTTATACTTAAAACTTGTAACTCTATTTTCTTATCCATGGCTTTGCTTATATTGATGCTTCCGGATTGTGCTTGTATTTAAAAATTAGTGCAAATAATATAGTAACTACAACCGCATAACCCCCAAATATGTACCAAGATACAGGCCACCCCATCCGATGGACTACTTCGCCGGCTGCATACGAACCGAAGAAGGCACCAAAACCGTTCGTCATAATCATGAATACGCCCTGTGCGCTCGAACGGATGGAGGGGTCTGTTTCTTTATCAACGTATAACGAACCCGAAATGTTGAAGAAATCAAAGGCAACTCCATAAACTAACATCGAAAGTACAAGCATCCATACGCCACTTCCGGGATTGCCTGCACCCAACAAAACAAAACGAAGCACCCACGCACACATGCTGATAAGCATGACGTTCTTGATGCCGAATCGCTTTAAAAAGAAGGGAATGAGCAGAATGCATAAGGTTTCGGATATTTGTGAAAGTGAAATGAGGATATTGGCGTGCTCTACACCAAAAGTGCCTGCATAAGTAGGGTCGTTGCCGAAATGGTTGGTCAGGTAATCGTTGCCAAAGGCATTGGTAATTTGCAGAGAAACACCCAGCAACATGGAGAAGAGAAAGAAGATGGCCATCTTCTTCTGTTTGAACAGGGCAAAAGCACGTAGTCCAAACGCATCCACCCACGATTGGTTTTTGACCTTCTTAGCGACGGGGCAGCTGGGAAGTGAAAAGGCGTAAGCGCCCAGTATAACACTTAAACCAGCCGAGAAGTATAACTGCATGGATGATTTAGTAAAGCCCAACAGGTCTACCGCAATCATGGCGACAATAAACCCTACTGTGCCCCACACGCGAATGGGTGGGAAAGCCTTGACGGTATCGAGCCCTGCTTTGCTTAGTGCATTGTAGGCTACTGAATTGGAAAGTGAAATGGTGGGCATGTAAAACATGACACTGCACAGGATGAGCGAGTAAAGCGGTAAGTAAGCCGTTTGAGGAGCTGCCGCTGCCATAAGCACAGCTGCGGTGAGGTGACAAATGCCCAAAAGCTTTTGAGCCGGTATCCAACGGTCGGCAATGATGCCCATAATAGCAGGCATAAAGAGTGAGGCTATACCCATCGTTGCAAAGAAACTACCAATTTGACGTCCCGAGAACGCTAAGTCACCACCCAAATAAGCTCCTAATGAAATGAGCCACGCTCCCCAGATTGCATACTGAAGAAAATTCATGATAATCAAACGAAATTTTATACTCATACTGCTGTTCTTTTTTAGTATTGCCTATTTATAATCTTTGGCAAAAATAAGGTTTTTTTCCGATTATCTAAAGAAAGCAGTGAGTTGTTTTTAAACATGGGGAAAGGGCAAAAAAAAATTGATTGTCATCGCGACAACCAATCTTTATAACTTTAAATCTAATACCATGAAAAACACAGTGCAAAGATAATGGCTTATATGTTATTAAACATAGTTTCTCTGTTAAATCTCTCGATTGTTAACTTCTTTTAAGTGTTTCGCTTCTGTTTTTACTATACGAAGGTCGACTATTATACGAATGCCGATTACTCTACGTATAAAACCAATCCCTTAAGGTACTCGCCTTCGGGGTGATAGATGCTTACCGGGTGATCGGCCGGTTGGGTGAGTTGATGCAAGATGCGCACATTGCGTCCCGACAGGGCTGCTGCCGTGAAGATAGCCGTGCGGAAATTATCTTTAGTAACCACCTGCGAGCACGAGAAGGTAAATAGAATGCCACCCGGTTTAATTTTCTCGAATGCTTTGGCATTCAGCTTGCGATATCCTTGTAGGGCATTGCGCAGGGCATCACGGTGTTTGGCAAAGGCAGGAGGGTCGAGCACGATCAAGTCGTACTGATCGCCCATACGGTCGAGGTATTTAAACGCATCGTCGGCATAGGCAGCGTGACGATCATCGGCGGGGAAGTTCAGTTCCACATTCTTGTTGGTCAGGTCAATGGCTTTGGCCGAGCTGTCTACCGAGTGCACCAAAGCAGCACCGCCACGCATGGCGTAGAAGGAGAAACCACCGGTATAGCAGAACATATTCAGCACCGAGCGCCCTTTGGCATAGCGTTCGAGCAAACTGCGGTTTTCGCGTTGGTCGACAAAGAATCCGGTTTTCTGTCCTTTGAGCCAGTCTACATGGAACTTTAATCCGTATTCTTGAGCCATGTTATCGCTGCTGCCTCCCTTTAAGAAACCGTTTTCCGGGAAAAGGTCTGCTTTGAAGGGCAGTGTTGATTCTGATTTGTAGTAGATGTTTTCAATCCGGTCGCCCATCACTTCGGAGAGTGCTTCGGCAATGGCCATACGGTCGAGGTGCATCCCTGCAGAGTGCGCTTGCATAACGGCTGTTTTGGCATATATGTCGATGATCAGTCCGGGCAGACTGTCTCCCTCGCCATGGATCAGGCGGTAGGTGTCGTTGATGGGATTCACGGCAACGCCAATGGCGCAGCGCATCTCATAAGCCACTTGCAACTTCCGTTTCCAGAACTGATGATCGATAGGTTCTTGTTGAAAGGTGAGTACCCGCACGGCAATGCTTCCCACTTGAAAATGACCGGCAGCAATAAACTCCTTTTGCGAGGTGTAGATTTCTACCACTTCGCCTTCTTCGGGTTCACCATCGAACCGTGCAATAGCTCCGGAGAATATCCAAGGGTGAAACCGTTTCAATGACTCCTCTTTACCGGGTTTGAGATATACTTTGTACATGTATAGTTAGATATGTATAGATGATTAATTGTGACTGTCGGAAACTTCGGGTGCTAACTCGAAATTTCCGTTTTGTTTGAGTTCTTGGAGCAGGTTGTAGATGTTGAGGCAGGCCCAAGCGTCGGTAGCTGCATACTGTTTTTGTGCATCGGTAAGCACGTCTGCCTCCCAGTTGGAGAGGCGTTGTGACTTGGATATCTTCTCGTCAAACAGGATGCCGTAGATCTTCTGCAAGCTTTTATCTTGAATGCCGAAGGGGCGTACGTAATCTTGTAAGTCGATACATCTTTGGGGCGTAAAGGGCGCACGCTTGCGCAACATCATGAAGTCATCGTGCAGGGAAAGTCCTATTTTAGCTACAAAGGGGTTCTCGAGCAGGTCGATCAAAGAGGGGGTCAGTCCGGTGGTGTTCAACCGGAACAGGAAGCAGCATTCATCCGAGGATATTTGCAGCAAAGCTACTTTATACGACTGCCCTTTGGTGAAAGCGGGGCGTGTCTCGGTATCAATACCTACTGCATCCTGAGACTGCAAATAGGCTACAGCCTCATCCACTTCTGCTTGGGTATCAATGACAACAATGCGTCCCGGAAACAGCGCTTTGGGTAGTTCTTTAATCGCTTCTTTGCTTATGGTTCTTTTTACAATCATTCTTATTTATTCTTCTTCCTCATCTAATTCTTCTTCTTCAAACTCATCACCTTCAAGTATGGCGTCTGTTTCTTCCAATTCATCGTCGTAAAAGGGCTCCTCCTCGTCCAACTCTTCCTCTTCGTCATCCAGTGCTTCATCGTTGGGGTTGATGTTGTATTTTACATCGTGAAGGGCGCGTAGGGTGTTCACTAACTTTTGGCCCCAGAGGGTACCGAAGTTCTCGATGCATCGGGCTAGCGAGTCGTTCATCGTTTGGTTCAGCCCCAAACCGAATATAAATACAAAATCGCGAATGTCTTGGTAGATATCAGCCAAGTCTTCGGAAATACACTTTCGGATGGGTTGGTCGCTGTAGGCCATCTCGGGCAGGAACACTTCGAGATAATCATCTTTCTCGCCCATTAAACGAGTCAAGTCGGTGCGTAACGCTTCATACATCTCTTCGGTCACATAGGTTTCAAGCTCTTCATCTCCAGTGACTTCGCACTTGGGCAACAGCGTTGCTTTGAGATAGAGCAGCGGAAGGAGCTTTAACGTTTGGTCTACAAACGCTTTGCGTTTCATACTTGCAGCACGCTCTAAACAGCGGCAAACTTCGGCGGCTACGATGACAAACTCGGCGACACTTTTTTCAAATATTACTTCACTTCCTTTTTCCATATCTGCTTGAATTGAGCTGCAAAGGTAACAAAAAGGATTGAATGAGCAGTGGGATTTATTTTTTTTGCTACTTTTGCATTAACTATATCAAGGTAAAAAAACTCATGGCAAAAAAGAAGTTAGAAAAGGAAGTTGAGGAGCAGTTCGTTTCCACCAATAAATTTGTAGCATTTGTGAAGAATGAAACCATTCATTTCATCATTGGGCTGGTGCTGGTCATCTTCTCGGTTTATTTACTGTTGGCGTTTTCGTCTTTTTTCTTCACGGGAGCTTCTGATCAAAGTATCATAGACAGTGGAAATTCGCAAGACTTGGCTGAAGTAAACAATCAGGTGAAGAATTATGCCGGTTCGCGAGGCGCACAACTGGCCAGTTACCTCATCAACGATTGCTTTGGCGTCTCTTCCTTTTTTATTCTGATTTTTTTGGCTGTTGCCGGGTTAAAGCTGATGCGCGTTCATGTGGTTCGCCTGTGGAAGTGGTTTATGTGCTGTTCGCTGCTCGTGGTGTGGGGTTCTGTTTTCTTGGGCTTTGCATTTATGGATCACTACCAAGATTCGTTCATCTATTTGGGCGGGCTACACGGATACAACATCAGTCGATGGATGATTTCGCAAGTAGGTGTGCCCGGTGTGTGGATGATTTTGCTGACCACCGCCATCCTCTTTTTTATTTATATCAGTGCACAAACCATCATCTGGCTGCGTAAATTGCTAAGTCTTAGTTTCCTCAAACGCAAGAAACGAGAGACATCCTCTTTGTTTGACGAAGAGGAGAAAACACCCCAAAATTTTGTCAACCCCCAACCTCAAGAGGTGGAGTTTGCCATAGACCGTAGCTATAAACAAGAGATGCCCAAACGAAAACAGGAAGAGGCGAAACCCTTGGTGCTAGACCCCTTTGTGGTGCCGACCAACCTGAGCGAGCCTGCTGATGAAGAGGAGGAGCTCTCCATGACTTTTGAAGAAACCAACACGGACCCGACGCCCCCTTTTCGGGCAAAGCCGGTAGCCGATGAACCTGAGTTTCAAATAGAGGTGGCTACCGATGACGATGAAAACTACCGCGGAATAGAGCGAGAACCCTACAACCCGAAGTTGGATTTGGAGAATTACCGCTTCCCCACAGTGGAGTTGATGAAGTATTACGAGAACAACGAGCCAACCATCAATATGGAGGAGCAGACTGCAAACAAAGACCGCATCATCAACACGTTGCGAAGCTTTGGCATCGAGATAAACACCATTAAAGCCACCGTTGGACCAACGGTTACGCTCTACGAAATAACGCCCGAACAAGGCGTGCGTATCTCTAAAATCAGAGGATTGGAAGATGATATCGCCCTCAGCCTTTCGGCCTTGGGTATACGTATCATTGCACCGATTCCCGGCAAGGGAACTATTGGTATTGAGGTGCCCAACTCGAATCCTAAGATTGTTTCCGGGCAGTCGATTATTGGCAGTAAGAAGTTTCAAGAGTCTACCTACGATCTGCCCATTGCCTTTGGTAAGACCATCACCAATGAGGTGTTTATGGTTGACCTCTGCAAAATGCCGCATATACTGGTGGCAGGAGCTACCGGGCAGGGTAAGTCGGTGGGGCTGAATGCCATCATTACCTCTTTGTTGTACAAGAAACATCCGTCTGAATTGAAGTTTGTATTGATCGACCCCAAGAAAGTGGAGTTTAGCATTTATTCGGCTATTGAAAATCACTTTCTGGCTAAACTTCCCGATGGAGGCGACCCGATTATCACCGATGTAACCAAGGTGGTACAAACACTCAGCTCGGTTTGCGTAGAGATGGATGCCCGTTACGACCTGCTCAAGGCAGCCCATGTGCGCAACATTAAAGAGTACAACGAGAAGTTCGTTACCCGACGATTGAACCCCGAGAAAGGACATAAGTTTATGCCTTACATCGTGGTGGTAATCGATGAGTTTGGCGACCTGATTATGACCGCCGGAAAAGAAATTGAGCTGCCCATTGCCCGTATTGCGCAGTTGGCGCGTGCGGTGGGTATTCACATGATTATTGCTACGCAGCGACCTACAACCAATATCATTACCGGTACCATCAAGGCCAACTTCCCGGCGCGTGTGGCCTTCCGCGTATCTTCGATGATGGACTCGCGTACCATTCTCGACCGTCCGGGGGCCAATCAGCTTATCGGTAGGGGAGACCTCTTGTTCCTTCAAGGAGCCGACCCGGTACGTGTGCAATGTGCCTTTATCGATACGCCCGAAGTGGAGGAGATTACCAAGTACATCGCTCGCCAACAGGGTTACCCTACGGCCTTCTTCTTGCCCGAATGTGCCACCGATGAGGGAGGAAGCGATTTGACCGACGTGGATATGGGGCGTCTCGATCCCTTGTTCGAAGATGCTGCTCGCCTGATTGTGATTCATCAGCAAGGCTCTACTTCGCTTATTCAGCGCAAGTTCTCGATCGGTTACAACCGCGCCGGGCGCATCATGGATCAGCTCGAAAAGAGCGGTATCGTAGGCCCCACGCAGGGCAGTAAGGCACGCGAAGTGCTGTGTGTAGACGAGAACGACCTCAGTATGAGGTTGAACAATATTCTTTAACCAACTGTTAAACAAAGAAGAAGCCAAACGGCTCGCCGCTTATGAAATATAGTCTTAGCATTTTAATCGCTTTCTTCACCTTGTCCTTGTTTGCCCAACAGCAAAAGGAGGCCAGGGTGGTGCTTGATAGAACCGCCGCTGCCTTTGAGAAAGCAGGTGGCGTGACAGCTGACTTTCACATCAAGGTATCAAGCAAAGGTCGCCGACAGGGAGATTCGCAGGGCGTTATTCAACTCAAAGGGGAGAAGTTTGTGTTGACAACCCCCGATGTAACCACCTGGTTCGACGGACAAACACAATGGAGCTACCTCTCGGCAAGCGATGAGGTCAATGTGAGCACGCCTACCCCTGCCGAGCTGCAAAGTATAAACCCCTATGCACTGCTCTATCTGTATAAGAAAGGATTTTCGTACAAACTGGGCAACACAAAGTTATGGCGTGGAAAGCCGGTATACGAAGTGATTCTGGATGCTGCTAACAAGAATCAAGAGCTATCGCACGTTGTGCTTTTCGTGGCTAAAGACTCTTATCAACCCCTAAGTATTCATGTAGAAACGCGTGATAAGATGCGCAGTGAGATTACGATAACTGGTTATCAAACCGGTTTGAAGTATGCAGATACTCTTTTTGTATTCAATCGAAAACAGTATCCGAATGTAGAAATAATAGACTTAAGATAAAACAAAGAAAAAACAAGTAATGGAAATTGAAAAAGTAAGATGCCTGATCATTGGTTCAGGACCTGCCGGCTATACAGCGGCAATCTATGCCGGGCGTGCTAACTTAGCACCTGTGCTTTACGAAGGACTTCAACCCGGAGGACAGTTGACCACAACAACCGAAGTAGAGAATTTTCCCGGTTACCCCGAAGGAATTGATGGCCCTAAGCTTATGGAAGATCTTCGGGCACAAGCGGAACGTTTTGGAGCAGATATTCGTTTCGGAATAGCTACTGCTTCTGATTTGAGCAGTGCACCCTATAAAGTAACCATCGATGGCGAAAAGGTAATCGAAACACAAACCTTGATTATTGCCACCGGTGCTACGGCTAAGTACTTGGGACTGGAAGATGAGAAGAAATATGCCGGCATGGGCGTTAGCGCGTGTGCTACGTGCGATGGGTTTTTTTATCGCAAGAAGGTAGTTGCTGTAGTAGGTGGTGGAGACACGGCTTGCGAAGAGGCTATTTACCTGGCAGGCTTGGCCTCGAAGGTGTACTTAATTGTCCGTAAGTCATTCTTGCGTGCGTCGAAGATTATGCAAGATCGAGTGATGAATCACGAGAAGATCGAAGTTTTATTCGAACACAATGCCGTAGGTCTTTATGGCGACAATGGGGTGGAAGGTGTCAACCTGGTGCAATATTCGGGAGCAGCCAACGAAAAACGATACGGTTTGCCCATCGACGGCTTCTTCTTGGCCATCGGCCATCAGCCCAACTCGGATATCTTTAAACCCTATCTGGATACAGACGAAGTAGGATACATCCTAACCGAAGGAGACTCTCCACGTACCAAAGTGCCCGGTGTTTATGCAGCAGGAGATGTGGCTGATTCTCATTATCGCCAAGCTGTTACGGCTGCCGGTAGCGGATGTAAAGCGGCCATGGATGCCGAACGATACCTGTCGGAGAAAGGGTTGTAATACTGACACTACATTGTACTGAAAATTCACCCTGCAATGCACTGACCACGCTTCATGATGAGTTAACATTGTTGACCCATGTGCGGATTGATGAGAAGAGGTTAGGAGCAAAGATACATTAAAAAAAGGATAGCGACTTTTGAATAAGAGTCGCTATCCTTTTTTTAATGCATGTCTTCACTGTTCTTTTATGAGAACAGGAGATTAATAAATTTCTACCTCATCAATGTACAGATCGGCTTGAATAGTCTCTTCCGGCGTATCCTTGCGGCAATCGATGCCGTTGCGCAGGATTCCGCCATTCTTTATCTTTAGCTTTACAAAGGTAGCTTCGGTAGGCTCGAAAGTCAACGAGTCGGTATAGGCTTTTCTTCCATCCTTGGGCAGCTCACGGGTAAAGCTTGCGGTGGCAATTTCCCGGTACTGTTTGCCGTTGGCCGATACTTCTATCGAAGCACTTGCAGCAGGCAGAATGCGGAAGGCAGGGTTAAACAGTGAACCGAAAACAACTTTGCTGATCTGTGTCGGTTTATCGAGATTTACAATAAACTCAAGCTCGCGACAGGTATCGCTCATGCGGAAGCTGGTCCATGGCGTATACGAAGCTTTGTTGCCCCGCTTACCATTGGTTAAGCCCATGGTGGTAGTGTCCTTGCCCAGTACATCATTCTCGTCGACAATGTCTCCGGTCGCCCATCCCATGGCAGGGGTGGTGGTGAAATGTTTTCCGCTGATCATATTGCCATAGAGTGGTTTGTGGCTTATAATGCCCAATCGCACATCCTTGTTAAAGGCAGCTGCCTTTAAATCAATGTGACCTTTTAGCGCAAAGGGTTGGGTGTAAAGCTCCGATTGCTTGGTCGGTTCGCTACCGTCGAGCGTATAGCGTATCTCGGCATCGGGGTAGAATGTTTCAAGCATCACGTTTAGTTGGCCTGTGCTATCGCTTACATGCGTGTTGATATTTACATCGAAGAAGTTGCGACACGCCTTTACGTTCATTACATCCAACCGTTTAAACTCTTCAACCATACGGTGGCAGAAGTTTTTCCAGTCCTTGTTTCGGTTCTCTGTCCAGCCGGTTTCGGCAATGGCAATGGCACGTGGGAAGGTTTGGTAATCGCGTCGATCGTTGTTTTGTATATACTCGTTCCAGATGTTGCCCTGTATGCCGATAATGTGTTTTTTCACTAGCTCATCTGCATCATCGGGCACGGGGTTGTAGCTATAGGTCTTTTTAAGCGTATTGTATCCGCCGATGGTGACGGGTGCAATTTCGGGATCCTCTTGGTAGTGATCTAAATACACATAAGGATTTGGCGTCATGATGGCATTGTGTCCGGCTTTGGCAGCGGCCATTCCACCCTCTACGCCACGCCATGACATTACGGTGGCGTTGGGAGCCAGTCCGCCCTCCAGTATCTCGTCCCAACCGATAATGTTGCGTCCTTTGCCGTTCAGGTACTTCTCCATACGCGTGATGACGTAGCTTTGCAGCTTCTCCTCTTTCGTGTGTTTCTTACCATCGGCCACATTGGGTGTGGTATCATCCTTCAAACCCAACTCTTTAATCAGGTTTTGACAGTGTGCGCAGCTCTTCCATGCCGTTTTGGGGCATTCATCGCCGCCGATGTGAATGTATGAACTGGGAAACAGTTCGACCACCTCGTCGAGCACACCTTCCAGAAAGGCAAATGTCTTTTCGTTGGGACAGTAAACTTCATCGAACACGCCCCACGTTCCTGTTACATCGTAAGTGGTATCGGGCGTACACGAGAGTTCGGGGTAGGAGGCAATGGCTGCAAGGGCGTGCCCCGGCATCTCAATTTCGGGAATCACGGTGATGTACTTGCTTGCAGCATACGCCACCACGGCTTTAATCTGTTCCTGAGTGTAATAACCGCCATGCTCTTTGCCGTCGAACTGCTGTGGCCAATTGGTGTAGTAATAGTCAATCAGTGTCTCCTTGCGCTTCGAGCCTATCTCGGTTAGCTTCGGATACTTCTTGATTTCGATTCGCCAGCCCTGATCATCGGTGAGGTGCCAGTGAAAGGTATTCATTTTATGTATGGCAAGTTGGTCGATGAATTTATAGATGTAATCTAACTCGGAGAAATGGCGAGATACATCGAGCATCAGTCCGCGGTAAGCGAAACGTGGAGCATCTTCGATCTCGACTGCCGGGATAGACCATTCGGCGCTTTTCTGTTTGGTGCTTCCGTAAACAGCCGGTGGCAAAAGTTGATACAGTGTTTGCACGGCATAGAAAAAACCATTGGGTTGAGAGGCGGTAATGACAATATTGGAGGGGGTTACCGAGAGCTGATACCCTTCGGGGAGCATTCCTTCGCGCGTAACGAAGGTGATGGCAGGTGTATCTTGTTTAGCTTGATCTGTTTGTTGGATTCGTATGCCCGAGGTGAGCGACAAGCGCTCAATTAAACTATCGGCAATGGCTTTGACTTGTGGGGTACAAGTAGCAGTAACCACTTTAACCTTTTTGCTTAGTTCGAAACGTCCTTGTTGAGGCGTCATCTGGTTAGGCAAGGGAACGATGTTGTACTCGTTCACCACTTCTTTCGTCTGTTTGCATCCAGGGGAGATGAATAAGAGCGACAAAAGAAGGAGAGAAATTCCTTTTTTCATGATTCAATACGTGTGTTAAGTCTATTATTAATTTAAAGAAAGAGAATTTATCCTATTTTGCTGATTTTCTTCAGCTTATCTTCGTCTATAATCTTGATCTTTCGTCCGTCGATGGTAATCAGACGCTCGGTAGCAAAGTTGGATAAGGTGCGAATGGCATTGGAGGTTGTCATGTTCGACAGATTAGCCAGGTCTTCGCGCGAAAGGTAGATGCTGAGGGTGGAACCATCTTCCTCTAAACCATAGCTCTCTTTGAGGAAGAGGAGTGATTCGGACAAGCGTCCGCGAATGTGTTTTTGAGTGAGATTGACCGTTCGCTCATCGGCTATGCCCAGATCGACAGCGAGTTGACGAATGAAAAAGAGTGCAAGGGCGTTGTTTTGTGCGAGTAGTTTCATCACTGCACTCATCGGCACAAGGCCGACGACAGAGGGTTCGAAGGCCGAGGCGGCGGTTACGAAAGCTTCTTGGGCAAAAAACGCTCGGTATGCGAAATATTCGGTTGGTTTCATCATACGGATAATTTGGCTTCTGCCGCCTACACCGTCTTTGTAAATTTTCACCTTACCACTGATTAAACACATCAGGTGCGTCGGGGTTTCGCCTTCGCAATAGATTGTTTCGTTTTTCTTGTAATGTTGTAAGGTGAAGTTATTAGCCAGAAACTCCCTTTGCTCTTCGTTTAAAGGAGCCCACATATCAGAGAGCTTCTCCGAAATATCTATATCCGACAAGTTTATCTTAACCATAAGTGCTGCAAAACTGTGTTATAAAGCACAAATGTAGAAAGAAAAAACGAAAAAAAGAATAAAAAAGAGAAAATAGTACAGAATGGAACAAAGAAGAGATAAGGAAGAAGAGGTGGAGGAATCATACTATTCTTTGCTAAAGTTTCTTTATATGGAAACAATAGCTATCTTTGCAGTGTTTAATCAGCAGATACATGGAGGCAAAAGAGATATTTAAAGTAGTCTATTATACCGATGCACTGGAGTTTTTGCAGAAGGTGGAATTGAAAACACGGGATAAGATAGTCTACAACATAGATAAGGCACGTTTTACATTAGACCCCAAGTTATTTAAGAAACTAACGGGCTCTGATGTTTGGGAATTCAGAACGCTATACAATGGCAAACACTACCGTTTGTTGGCTTTCTGGGATAAAACAAAGGATGTAGATACATTGGTCATTGCTACACATGGTTTTATTAAGAAAACAGATAAAACGCCAACTAAAGAAATTGATCGGGCACATGAAATAATGAAAGAATATTTTGAACTAAAATAATACAACGATGGATAAAAAGAGGTTTTATACACATGAAGAGGTGGTAGATGAATTGATTGGTACAGTTGGCACGCCTCGACGTGATAAGTACGAGGAAGATTTGGAATTGTTCCTCATTGGTGAAGCTATAAAGCGTACCCGGCTTGAAAAGAATCTCACACAGGAAGATCTAGGTAAGTTGGTGGGGGTGCAGAAAGCCCAAATATCCAGAATAGAGAACGGTAAAAATCTAACCTTTTCTACCGTGATCAAATTGTTTAAGGCAATGGGGGTTAGTGCTAAACTGGAGATAGGTAATCTGGGCAAGGTTGCTTTGTGTTGACTCGTTCCAATGCGCTGAAACTGCGGTTCCTCCGCGTTGAAACAAAAGTTTCATCACGTTGAAACAAAAGTTTCTCCGCATTGGAACAAAACAAAGGGTGCAGGCATATTTTACGCTTGCACCCTTTCCTGTTACTTGGCGAACGGTAGTTTACTTGGCAAATGGTAGCTTACTTCGTGAACAGCAGCTCTCTGTATTTAGGAAGTGGCCAAATCTCGTCGTCTATCTCCAGCTCCAAGTGGTCGATATGATCACGGATGCTATCAAGGTAAGGGCGAACGTTCTCTTCGTAGGCAAACGCTTTCTCGTGGAAATTCTCCGTGTGGTTGGCTACCTTGCGCGCCTCGGTCATCTCTTTGACTAATGCTTTAATGGCACTCACGCGGTGAGATATTTCTTTGATCAGCTCCTTGCGGTCTCCGCTCATTTCTTCAAACTCTTCGGGACTGAAAACCTCTTTAAGTCCCCTCAGGTTCTCTAATAACCGGTTCTGATAGCTGATGGCAATAGGCACAATGTGATTAATCGCCAAATCGCCCAGTACACGGCTCTCTATCTGCACTTTCATGGTGAATTTCTCTAACTCTACCTCGAGACGGCAGTTCAATTCGGTTTCAGTGAAAATGCGTTCGCCGATGAGTACTGATTTAGACTGATCGTCTACGTAATGCATCAAGGCTGCGGGCACGTGGCAAATGTTGCTCAATCCGCGACGCTCGGCCTCTAGTCTCCATTGTTCCGAGTATCCGTCTCCCTCAAAGCAAATGGCTTCGGAAGCCAAGATGGTCTCTTTGAGCAGGCGGAAGATGGCTTCGTCCTTGTTGATGCCCTCTTCGATCAGCTTTTCTACCGAACAACGGAATTCGTTCAACTGATTGGCCATCGCTGCATTGATGGCTATCATGGCAGCGGCACAGTTGGAGGATGAACCCGCGGCACGGAACTCGAAGCGGTTGCCGGTAAAGGCAAAAGGAGAGGTGCGGTTGCGGTCGGTGGTGTCTAATAGAATCTCGGGTATGCGACCGATGCCCAGCTTCAAGGTGGTTTTCTCCTCGGGGGTCATTTTGGAGTCGCCTACTTGGCGAACGACCTCGTCGAGTGTAGCCGAGAGTTGCTTGCCTAAGAAGATAGAGAGAATGGCGGGTGGTGCCTCATTGGCTCCCAGGCGGTGGCTGTTGCCGGCACTCATGATGGAGGCACGCAGCAGATTCTGATTTTTGTAAACCATCATCAGTACGTTGACCAAAAAGGTGAGGAAAAGCATGTTTCCTTTGGGGTTTTTGCCCGGGGCAAACAGGTTGATGCCGGTATCGGTGCAGAGCGACCAGTTGTTGTGTTTGCCCGAACCGTTGACGCCGCTAAAGGGCTTTTCGTGAAAAAGCACAGCAAAATTGTGTTTGCGAGCAATGCGCTTCATCAAGTCCATCAGCAGTTGATTGTGGTCATTGGCCAGGTTGGCGTTTTCGAAGATGGGGGCCAATTCGAACTGGTTGGGCGCTACTTCGTTGTGACGGGTTTTGGCCGGTATGCCCAGCTTATGGCACTCTAATTCGAGCTCTTTCATGAAAGCCGTTACGCGTGGAGGAATAGAACCGAAGTAGTGATCTTCGAGTTGCTGGTCTTTGGCCGAAGAGTGTCCCATAAGGGTGCGTCCCGTCAGGCAAAGGTCGGGGCGTGCATTATATAAGGAAGAGTCTACCAAGAAATACTCTTGTTCCCACCCCAGGTTGGTATAAACGCGGGTGATGTTTTTATCGAACAACTGGCAAACCTCTGTGGCCGCTTTATCTACTGCCGCAAGTGCTTTGAGTAGGGGCGTTTTATAATCGAGTGCTTCGCCGGTATAGGAGATGAAGATAGTGGGAATACAGAGTGTACTATCGACGACGAAAGCAGGTGATGAGACGTCCCAAGCGGTATAACCACGAGCCTCGAAGGTGTTGCGGATGCCTCCGTTGGGAAATGAAGAGGCGTCGGGCTCTTGCTGTACGAGGAGCTTTCCGGAGAATCGTTCAATTACACCTCCGTCATCACTGAATTCGATAAAGCCGTCGTGCTTTTCGGCTGTTCCGTCGGTCAGTGGTTGGAACCAATGGGTGTAATGCGTAACGTTGAGTGACTTGGCCCAGCTTTTCATGCCGTTAGCAATCAAGTCGGCCATTTCGCGGCTGATAGGTGTGCTTTTCTCAATCGCATCTACTACTGCCTTATACGCCTCTCTGGGGAGGTATTCTTGCATCTTTTTGCGATTGAATACATGGCTACCATAATAGTCGGATAATTTGTTCGAAGGACTGGTTACCTCCAAGGGGCATCTGTTGGAAAGCTCCTGTAATGCGAAAAATCTCATTTTTGACATGCTTCTCTGTCTTTTATCGGTTATTTGCTGCAAAAATAGTTGTTTTTACAATACACACCCTGTTTTATAGGGGGTATTTTCGTGTTTAATACTGTTTTTAATGTTTCAACCCCTCCGTTTAAGGGGTGTTCGTTCGTTTTGTTTGTTTTTTGATATTTTACTGATGTGCCTCATTTATGCCGATTATGTAGAAGAATAGATATTAATCTGTATCAAATCTATTTCTTTCGTCATTTTTTTTTATATTTGCTTTTATTTATTAAACGCAATCTGTTGAAACAGTTTAGATTAATCAGCATAGTCTGCATACTTCTATTCTCTTTCTTATCAAAAGGAGTAGCTTCCTCTGTCTCAGACGCCTCAGACGTTTATGGACAGCAAGTGGCTCTGGCCGATTCTGTGATGACTTTTGTGATGAATTTCGCCCCTTTTTATGAGAAGATAGTTCAGGAGTATCACGCCAAGCTATATATAAAAGGAAAGCTTTACATAAAAAAGAAGAACGTTATGTTTCGCTACCTGCCTACCCTTTTTCGATTGAAGAAAGGGGTGAGAGAGTACATAGCTGAATCATCGAGTGATCTTCATTACACCGCGCCTCGCATTTATGACCAGAAGGTAAAGGCCATTATGGGAACACTTCCCGGTAGCGGTAGGTTTGAACGAGAAATGCTCGAATACTTCAACGTTAACATCTACTCTTCTACGTTGCTCAACGACAGGTTGATGTCTCCCCTTGCCAAAAACGGAAAGAAGTATTATCGCTATCAGCTCGATTCGATTATAGGCGAGCCCGATAACCTGCGGTATAAGATACGCTTCATCCCCAAAAGTAAGAGTGATCAGCTGGTAGGCGGATATATGATTGTGAATGCCAATGTGTGGAGCGTGCGGGAGATCCGATTCTCGGGTCGGTCGAAGTTGATCCTCTTTGAAAATTTCATCAAGATGGGCAATGTAGGAGAGGAGAATGAGTTTTTGCCTACTTGCTATGAGTTCAAGATGCATTTCATATTCATGGGCAATGTGATTGATGGTAGTTATTTGGCCTCTTTAAATTACAACTCGATACGCTTGCAAGAGAAGAAGAAACACCTGAGAGAGAAAAAGAACTACAACCTCACGGAGTCGTATACGTTGGTGTGCGACACCAACTCCTTTCATACAGACAGTGTTTACTTCGATTCCATCCGCCCAGTTCCGTTAACACCGGTTGAGAAGAGTCTCTATAAAGACCACGCTTTGCGCAGAGATACGCTTACCGTTAGGCCCATCTCTAAAGGGCGTGTGTTTTGGGGAGAGATTGGTGACTTTCTGATCAGTGACTACAACGTGAACCTTTCATGGATGGGTAACGTAAGGTTTTCGCCTATCATTAACCCTTTGTTGTTTAGTTTTGGAGGTAGCAATGGAATGTCATATCGGCAAGATTTTAAGTATAACCGTCTGTTTTCGGGCGATAAACTGCTTCGCATTATTCCTCGTGTAGGTTACAACTTTACCCGTAAAGAGTTCTATTGGTCTGTCAATACCGACTTTGATTATTGGCCACAGAAGCGAGCGGCCCTTCACATGAACTTCGGTAATGGTAATCGCATCTACAGCAGTGATGTGCTCGATGAGCTAAAAGCACTGCCCGATAGTCTTTTTGATTTCGATCAGATACACTTGGATTACTTTAGCGACCTGTTTTTCAATGTTCGACACAGCATCGAACTGCTGAATGGGCTGGAACTTAGTGTCGGCTTCTCGGCACACCGCCGAACCCCTGTTCAGTCGTCTAAACTAGTTCCAATCAAACCCGAAGAACCCCTGCCTCCCGATGCGATGGATAAGTTTAAAAAGGCATACATCAGTTTTGCACCCCGAATGCGTGTCGAATGGACGCCCGGTATGTATTACTACATGAACGGTAAACGTAAGGTTAACCTTCGCTCGAACTATCCTACGTTTTCGGTAGACTGGGAGCGAGGCATTAAAGGGGTGTTTAAAAGCACCGGACAGTATGAACGAGTGGAGTTAGACCTTCAGCATAAAATTCACTTGGGACTGATGCGCAACATCTACTATCGTTTTGGTACCGGTGCATTTACCAACTCCGATGAGCTTTACTTTGTCGATTTTAATAATTTTAGCCGCAACAACCTGCCGGTGGGCTGGAATGATGAAATTGGTGGTGTATTTCAGTTGCTCGATGGGCGCTGGTACAACTCTTCGCGCAATTATGTTCGGGCACACTTCACCTACGAAGCCCCCTTTCTCCTGATTCCCCACCTGATGAAGTACACCCGTTATGTACAAAATGAACGACTGTATATCAGTGCCCTGCGTGTTCCGCATCTCAACCCTTATCTGGAGATAGGGTATGGAATTGGTACGCATATCTTTGACTTCGGGGTGTTTGTGGGTACCGAAAACTTCAAGTATTCTAAGATAGGGTGCAAGTTTACCTTCGAATTGTTTAATAGATAGCGATTTTCCCCCATAGCTTTTTCCCCTATCTTTTTGTCAGTCCGGAAAATAACATTATCTTTGCGCCCGATTTAAGAATCAATATAATGTCTTATTTAATTAAAGATCTCAAAACAAATTATTAATGGAAAATTTAAAGAACATCGCTCCTGTTGAAGATTTCAACTGGGATGCCTATGAACACGGTGAGTCTTTCACAAGCGAAAGCCACGAACATCTCGAACAAGCTTACGACAGCACGCTGAACAAAGTAAGTGACCGTGAGGTAGTTGATGGCGTTGTAATCGCTATGAACAAACGTGAAGTGGTGGTAAACATCGGCTTCAAATCTGACGGTATCATTCCGTTGAATGAGTTCCGTTACAATCCTGAATTGACCGTAGGTGACACTGTAGAGGTGTATATCGAAAATCAAGAAGACAAAAAAGGACAGTTGGTACTGTCGCACAGAAAAGCACGCGCAACTCGCTCATGGGATCGCGTTAATGCTGCTCTGGATAACGAAGAAATTATCAAAGGATTCATCAAATGTCGTACTAAGGGCGGTATGATCGTTGACGTATTTGGCATTGAAGCTTTCTTGCCGGGTTCGCAAATCGACGTGAAACCAATCCGCGATTACGATGTATTCGTTGGAAAGACAATGGAATTCAAAGTGGTGAAAATCAACCAAGAATTCAAAAACGTTGTTGTATCTCACAAAGCGCTTATCGAAGCTGAGTTGGAACAACAGAAAAAAGAAATTATCGGCAAACTCGAAAAAGGACAAGTACTTGAAGGTACAGTTAAGAACATCACTTCTTACGGTGTGTTCATTGACTTGGGCGGCGTAGACGGTTTGATCCATATCACTGACCTTTCATGGGGCCGCGTAAGCGATCCGAAAGAGGTTGTTGAACTCGATCAGAAACTTAACGTTGTTATCCTTGATTTCGACGACGAGAAAAAACGTATTGCTTTAGGCTTGAAACAACTGACTCCTCATCCATGGGATGCACTGAGCGGCGAACTTCAAGTAGGCGACAAGGTGAAGGGCAGAGTAGTGGTTATGGCCGACTATGGTGCATTTATCGAAATTGCTCCGGGCGTAGAAGGTTTGATCCACGTTTCAGAAATGTCTTGGTCACAACACTTGCGCTCAGCTCAAGACTTTATGAAGGTAGGCGACGAAGTAGAAGCTGTAATCTTGACTTTGGACCGCGAAGAACGTAAGATGTCTTTGGGTATCAAACAATTGAAACAAGATCCATGGGCATCTATCGAACAAAAATATCCGGTAGCTTCTCAGCATACTGCTAAAGTACGCAACTTCACTAATTTCGGTGTATTCGTAGAAATCGAAGAAGGCGTTGATGGCTTGATCCATATCTCTGACCTCTCTTGGACGAAGAAAGTGAAACATCCTTCTGAATTTACTCAGATTGGTGCAGACATCGAAGTACAAGTATTGGAGATCGACAAAGACAACCGTCGCTTGAGCTTAGGTCACAAGCAACTGGAAGAGAATCCTTGGGATGTATTCGAAACTGTATTTACAGTAGGTTCGGTACACGAAGGTACTATCATCGAAATGCTTGACAAGGGTGCTGTTGTAGCGCTTCCTTACGGTGTTGAAGGCTTTGCTACTCCCAAGCACTTAGTGAAAGAAGATGGCTCACAAGCTCAACTCGACGAGAAACTTGAGTTCAAGGTTATCGAATTCAATAAAGACGCTAAGAGAATCATCCTTTCGCACAGCCGCATCTTTGAAGATGTAGCTAAGGCAGAAGAGAGAGCTGAGAAGAGAGCTGCTTCAGGCGCTAAGAAGAGCGGAAACGCTGGAAATAGCAACAGAAGCGAATCGACTCCTGTTATGCAAAACCAAGCTGCTTCTACAACGTTAGGCGATTTCGACGCATTGGCTGCTTTGAAAGAACAACTGGAAGGTAAGAAGTAATTCTTCCTCCGCTATATAAAAAGAAAGGGTATCCCGTGTGGGGTACCCTTTTTTATTTATCTTTGTGTCTGTTATGGAGAAATTCGAATTATACATACTTGGTTGTGGCTCTGCATTGCCTACCACACGCCACTTTGCCACGTCGCAGGTAGTGAACCTGCGCGATAAACTTTTCATGATCGATTGTGGCGAAGGGGCACAATTGCAATTTCGTAGGTCGAAACTGAAATTTTCGCGACTGAATCACATCTTTATCTCTCATCTCCATGGCGATCACTGCTTCGGTCTGCTAGGGCTTATCTCTACGTTCGGTCTGTTGGGGCGTACCGCCGAGTTGCATATTCACTCTCCCAAAGGACTCGAAGAGCTCTTTGCCCCCATGCTCTCGTTCTTTTGTAAAACACTGAAGTTTCAAGTCATCTTTCACGAATTCGAGACCAAACAGGCTGCTCTTATTTATGAAGATCGCTCAATGACCGTAACAACCATTCCGCTGAAACATCGCATTCCTTGCTGCGGATTTCTCTTTGCCGAGAAGCCCGGACTCAATCACATCATCCGCGACATGATCGATTTGCATCGCGTGCCCGTGTATGAACTCAATCGCATTAAAAACGGCTTCGATTACACCACTCCCGAGGGCGAAGTGATTCCTAATAGCGTGTTAACCTACCCGGCAGCTTCTCCTCGGCGTTATGCTTATTGCTCTGACACGATCTATCGCCGAGAAATTGTGTCCCAAATCAGTGGAGTTGACTTGCTGTTTCACGAAGCTACTTTTGCCGAAACCGAGCAGGCACGCGCTAAAGAAACTTACCATAGCACTGCTCGACAAGCTGCACAGATAGCACTCGAGGCCGAAGCTAAACAGCTGGTTATCGGTCACTTCTCGGCTCGTTATGAAAATGAACAACTGCTGCTCCATGAAGCCACCCAAGTATTTAAGCAAACGGTGCTTGCTCACGAAAACCTCTGCATCAGCTTGTGATACAATATTTAATAAAACACGAATGAATTTATGAATCCATATAATGAACGCGAGGTGTTGGCTCTTCTTCAAGAGAAAGGCGCACAGCGAGAAGGATTTGAGCGGATTGTAACGCAATATAGCGAACAGCTATACTGGCAAATTCGTCGGATGGTGCTTTCGCACGATGACACGAACGACCTTCTTCAGAACACATTTATTAAAGCATGGACCAATATTGATTCTTTTCGCGGCGAGTCGAAGATCTCGACGTGGTTGTATCGCATTGCCACGAATGAATGTATTACCTTCTTGAATAAACAACGGGCCATGAATACAGTAGCTCTAGACGATCCAGATGCGGTTGTGATTGATAAACTTGAAAGCGACACCTACTTTTCGGGCGATCACATTCAGCTGACGCTGCAAAAAGCCTTGCTCACCTTACCCGAAAAACAACGCATGGTATTCAACTTGAAATATTATCAAGAGATGAAATACGAAGAGATGTCTGAGATACTCAATACCTCGGTAGGAGCACTCAAAGCCTCTTATCACCACGCGGTGAAGAAAATTGAGAAGTTTTTAGAAACGGTTAATTAAACCTTTTCGATAGTTGAACGTCTAACTAATAATAAAGGAGAAGAGAATATGAAAGAAGAAGATACTATATTGCGAAAAGCAGGAACGGGAAATTGTTTTAAAGTTCCGGAAGGTTATTTCGAGAATCTTACTTCGGAGATAATGAGTAAGCTTCCCGAAAACAGTGAATCGTCAGTTGAAGTTCCTAAAGTCAGCCTTTGGGACAAGATTAAGCCTTGGGCCTATATGGCAGCTATGTTTATTGGTGCAGCACTTATTATTCGCGTAGCATCGGTCAGTCATCCCCAAACCGACACAGTGACAGCTGTCGAGGTCGCAGATACACAAAGCGTAACTGACCAAGACATTAACATCGCATTGGATGGATCGATGATGGATGATTATTCGTTGTATGTTTACCTCAGCGATGCAAGTGAGGAGTAAGTAAAATATTAATTGATTGTATAAATATGAAAAAGTTGAGTATTCTGTTAGTAATGGTTTTGGGTTTCTTACCGCTGTTGTATGCAGCCAATGGATGCGATCAACGCCTATCTCCGGATCAATTTAGAGCCAAGCAGCAAGCCTATATCACTGACAAGGCCAATTTGACTAAAGAAGAGGCTTCCAGATTTTTTCCGATATACTTCGAGCTTCAAGATCAAAAGAAAAAACTGAGCGATGAGGCTTGGGCTCAGATTCGCAACGGTAGAAATGAAGATACGACAGATGCCGAATACAATAAGATCTTAGAGCGAGTATACGATAGTCGCATTGCTTCGGATAAATTAGAGAAATCTTACTTTGAGAAATTTAAGAAGATACTCTCTTGCAAAAAGATCTACATGATTCAACGGGCCGAGATACACTTTCATCGTGAACTCCTTAAAGGAGTAAAAAGAAAACATGAAGGGCCGGTAGCTCGAAATTGATAACGAGGATGAAAGGATAGGATAAGACCATTACCCCAGATAACGGGTGATGGCCTTTTTTTGCTTTGTTGAAATATTTACAATTAATAATAAATATAGTATTGATGAAAAACAAGTTTCTTTTAACATGTTCGTTGCTTTTGCTAACGAGTTATTTAGTAAATGGTTTTGCTGCTGTTAGTATCATCCCAAAGCCTCTACAAGTGCAAGAAAATAGTGGTAGTTTTGTATTAAACAAGAACGTTTCGATTGCTGTAGATAAGCAATTCGAGCAAACTGCACAGTTTTTAGCGGTACTCATTCGTCAGTCTACAGGATACAAATGTGAGGTAACTTCGACTAAAAAAGCACAGCCTATCGAAATATTATATGATGCATCTTTGCAGCAAAATGGAGTAGAAGGCTACACACTTGATGTAACTCCGAGTAAAATTACCATACGAGCCTCAGATGTAAAAGGTGCTTTCTATGGAACACAGAGCCTTCGACAATTGCTACCGGTACAAATTGAACACAGCAAAAAGATCAAATCGGTAGCATGGGAAATACCGTGTGTTTCGATAATGGATAAGCCTCGATTTAGTTGGCGGGGATATATGAAAGATGTGAGCCGCACGTTTTATGGTGTAGAGGTGATAAAGAAGTACCTTGATGTGATGGCACTTTATAAGATGAATGTGTTTCATTGGCACTTGAGCGATGATCAGGGGTGGCGCATTGAAATCAAAAAATACCCGAAGCTGACTTCGCCTTTAGCTACAGTGTTTCATGAAAGTGAGAACCAACCCGCAGAGCGTAGTGGCTTTTACACACAAGAACAGGTAAAGGAAATTGTTGATTATGCAGCTGATCGACAGATTACAATTGTGCCCGAAATAGATGTGCCCGGTCACAGTTGGCCTACTTTGTTGGTGTATCCCGAACTGGGCGTGAATAGCAATAATACACCCGGATATGTTTTTCCATTTTGCTCGGCATGGGGATATTGGGGCAATCAGTTTACACCCAATACGCTTGATCCATCGAAAGAAGAAGTCTATCAATTTCTAGATGGTGTCTTTACCGAAGTTGCTGCGCTATTCCCGGGGGAATACATTCACTTTGGGGGTGATGAGGTGATGCATCGCTTTTGGGAAAAGGAACCACATATTCAGGCTTATATGAAAGAAAATGGGATGAAAGGTGTAGGCGAACTTCAAAACTATTTTGTGGGTAGAGTGTCTCAAATTATTGCTTCGAAGGGTAAAAAGCCTATTGGATGGAACGATATTTTAGCGCATCATGAAAGTCTTACCAAGCAAACGGCCATTATGTCGTGGCTCGGAGCAGACGCAATAACTAAGGCGGCTCGAAATGGTTTCTTCACAGTTGCAACGCCTGCCTCTCATCTGTATTTCGATATAACTCAAGCGGATAGAAATGATGGTACAATGTGTGATTTGGCTTATCCTCACATCAATTCATTGGAGCGCATTTATAATTATAACCCGACGGAAGGGCTTACTCTTGAAGAGTCTAAGTATGTGATTGGAGTACAGGCAAATATGTGGCCGGCCGTACCACAGGAAGTGAAAGACATCAATGTAAATAATTTCCCGCGTCTGCTTGGAGTGGCCGAGATCGGATGGAGCGCGATAGATAAAAAAGATTATGCCGATTTTTGTGAGCGACTTTCTGCGGCACTTCCGCGACTTGATATCCTCAAGGTCGATTACTATCGTCCGGGTGGATACATCACTGGTCGATGGACACCAGCAATGGTCACAACAGAAATTGAACCACTTGAGTTTGATGTGACAGAAAAGCTATATGCAAATGGTAGAGTTATTGCCGGCTTCTATTTTACAGGAGGTAAAAACTTTTTAGAAATAAGTAAGGTTGAACTACTTGAGAATGGCAAGATTATTTCAGCGGATGTGCACGAAGGGCTTGCCGATACGTTCAGGGGTACAAACAAAGTAAAAACATTCTTGTATCACCTTCAGGTAGATGCCTATAATCCTAAATTAAAATATACGGTGCGGGCCTATGTAAAAGGTCAGAATGGAACAGATTCTAGCGGAAATTTTACTTTCAATTTGTCTCCTTACAAACCATTTAGTGTTGTTGAACCACAACGATAAAATGTATTGAAATACATGTAGATGCATTTGTGAGTTTAATTCCAATTTGCACAATCGAACAAATGGCTTCTTTAAGTAAAAGGAGCCATTTTTTTGAAGAAATGTAAAGAACAGCAGTGTTAAATCTCCCATTCAGCAAGCCAGGAAAATCAAAATGAGTTGAATGTTTTCTCGCAGGTATTTTAGTGCTTTTGAAATGTGATGTTCCACTGTTTTCTCGCTGATGTTGAGTTGAGTAGAAATCTCCTTGTAACTCAAGTGCGATTTTCGGCTGAGTAGAAATACCTCCTTACGCTTAGGAGGTAGAGTATCTATCAGTTGATTGATGTATTCACTAAGCTGAGTCACCTCCATCTCTTCTTCTATTCCATGTTCTGTAAGTATGTCCGATGGGCTGTAAGCGTTCAGTACAGATAGTTTATAAAAATCCTCATTAAACTTTTTCTTCGATTGGTTGAAAATGATGTTGCGGGTAATGATGAACAAGAATCCCTTGAAATTTTCCTCTTCTTTAATAAAGGTACGCACTTCCCATATCTTTACAAAAACCTGTTGTACAATCTCTTTAGTATCTTCTGTCGAGGTGATGTATAGACGGCAGAAGTTATACACTTGACTCCAATACTTTTTGTATACCCATTCAAATGCCTCATGGTCTCCTCCCTTTAACTGAATAATGATCTCTTTCTCTTCCATTTAGAATTAACCAAGTGTGATATGCCTTTACTGAAAAATCACACAAAGATAAGAAGATAATCTGATACCGATGAGTCTTTGAAGAATTTATTGATTTTATTAAAATAAATGAAGTTCGAGGGGGGGGAGGTGCTGTTTGGGTTGTATTTATTATATACACGCTAAAATTAAGGATTGTAAACATGAACAATATAGCAGGACTTATAAAGAAATTGTTGGTTAGAGGACTAAATAGTTCAGAGAAGATTCAACTTTCAGAAGACCAACCAATGAAAGATCTTTTATCTCGACAGTGGGAAGAAAAGACAGATAGGCATATTCAAGAGGATGTTGATTCAAACCTGATTTGGAAAAACATAACAGCCGTGTGCTGGGAGAAAAATGATCCTGTAGTGGCTAAGTTAACAAAAAAAACTCGGTTAATTCGTTTGGCTTCTGTCACTGCAGCTGCAGTAGCTATTTTATGTATCGGAATGTGGGTTGCAACTGTAATGACCGATTCGTACATTACCGTGACAGCACCTCTTGATAGCAAAATGGCATGGGTGCTTCCGGATAGCACAAAGGTTTGGGTAAATGCAGGTGCTACATTGCGTTATAAAAAAGAGTTTCTTCAAGACAGACGAGTGTTACTCGATGGTGAAGCGTTTTTCGACGTGGTTAAGATGTCGGCATCTCCTTTTCGAGTTCATTTTAATGGTTCCTGTGTAGAGGTCAAAGGCACAGTCTTCTCCATTAAATCCGAGCAACAGAAAGCTGAAGTCATCTTATTCAGTGGCAAGATAACCTTTACTGCCCCCGAGTCGGAGGGCGCAGTCGAGATGGACCCATCCGATCGCATTGTTTATGATGTCGTCAATAAGAAAGTGATGCTTACTCATGTGGATGCTGTAGAGTATGATTGGCGAAGTTCAGAATACCGGTTTTCAGACAAGCCATTGGGAGAGTTGATCAATTTCCTGAATCGAACTTACAAAATTGATATTGTTTTGAAAAACACAGCCTATGAAAAATCACAATTTTCAGGTGTCATTCGCAAGGACGAGCCTTTAGAAGATGTGTTGGATAAAATTTGCTTCACGTTCGATTTGAAGTTGGAAAAAACAGATGACAATATTATCTTATACTAAAAGAACATTAATACTTAGAAAGCATGAGTAAAACTTAGAAATCAAAACGAATGACCATGGAAGACCTTTTAGACAAGTGTTTTCTGGATAAATTATTACGCAACTATTTCCAAAATTTAAATTTAGATAAAAATACAACCTTCGTAATTAAATAATTAACCTTTTATTAATTCAAATTTATAAACATGAAGATCTTATTTCTAAAATGTTGGTACCTCAGGTGTACCATTCTGATTCTATTGCTATTTCCTCTTGCTGTAAGTGCAGCGCAGGGAACAATAGTGATTAACGGCCAGTCAGTTACTATGAAACAGGCCATTGCAATGATAGAAAAGGCAAGTGGTTATACTTTCTTTTTCAAAGCCAGTGATATTGATAATACAAGCAAAAAAAACATTAATTGTCGTGGAACGATTGACGAAGTGCTTCGGGAAGTTTTTCAAGGAAGCGATGTAGACTATGTCGTGAAAGACAAGGAGATTTTATTAAAAACGAATAAAACTGCGCCAACTAAGGTTCAACAGGCAAAAAAACGAACCATCACCGGTATCATTATTGGAGCGGATGATAAAGAACCTATTATAGGTGCAAACGTTTGGTTGAAAAATAGCTCTTCAGGTGCTATCACTGACGTGAACGGTAAGTATACTATTCATATTGAAGGTGTAGGCGGAGTGCTCGAATTTTCGTATATCGGCTACAAAAAGAAAGAGGTAGCCATAGGTGAAGGACGTGAACTCAATGTGACGCTCGATCCAGACACGGAAGTGCTCGACGAAGTGGTAGTTGTGGGTTATGGCAGCCAGAGGAAAGAGAGTGTAGTAGGTGCTATTTCTACCCTTGATGTAGGTAAACTCACCATCCCGGGTTCTTCTATTTCCACTGTACTTTCGGGTCAATTAGCAGGTGTGGTTGCTATGACCCGTTCGGGTGAACCGGGTAAAGGAAGTGCTGCCGATTTTTTCATTCGCGGTGTGTCATCGTTCAAAGGTACCTCTACGCCTCTAGTGCTTGTAGATGGTATTGAGCGCGACCTCGACTTGGTTGAGACAGACGATATAGCTGCTTTCTCTATCCTGAAAGATGCCTCGGCCTCGGCAGTATATGGTGTGCGTGGTGCCAATGGAGTTATTTTGATTACCACGAAAAAAGGTAAAGAGGGAAAACCGGCTATCAACGTTCGTACTGAATTTGGATTTACCAGCCCTACAAAAAAACCGAAGATGTCTAACTCGGCCGAGTGGGCGGAAATGTATAACGAGTCTATTGGTAAGGAATATTACACTGCCGATGAATTACAAAAATATCGTGATGGAAGTGATCCCGATCTCTATCCCAATGTGGATTGGTTTGATTCAATGTTTGATAAGATGGCAGAGAACCAACGAGTAAATCTGAGTGTAACGGGTGGTGGTGATTTGGTGAAATATTATGTGTCTGGTTCGTACTATAACGAAAGTTCGATATATAAGAGTGCCGGAAACATCTACGGTTACGACTCTTCTATCAATTATAATAAGTTTAATTTCCGTGCCAATGTAGATATCAATTTAACCAAGTCTACATTGCTGAATGTGAACTTGGCAAATATTTACGAGAAATCTTTTGGCCCTGGTTTTGGTGATAACGATGGCGAGATTTGGAGCTATACCTTTGCTACTTCGCCTAACGCTTTTCCCATACAGTATTCGGATGGTAAGCTTTCTGGCCCCTCTACCGATTCGGGATTCAATCCTTGGAATATGTTAGTGCATTCAGGTTACCGTGAACGATTCTGGAACTCGGCACAAGCATTGATCGGATTGACACAAGACATTGGTAAACTGTGGGCACCGCTCGACGGGCTTACTGCCAATTTGAAATTCTCATGGGATGCTTGGAACACAACCGCACAGCGCCGGGCGAAATCGCCTACCTTTTATCATGCTCGCGGCAGAGATGAGCAGGGAGCATTGACTTACGATGACAACAATGGAGACGGCATTTGGGACCCCGTGCGTACGGGAAGTAATGAGTTGAGTTATAGTATTGGTCGCGACGGAACGATGACCCGTTACTTGGAAGGATCGCTCAACTACAGTCGGTTGTTCGACGAGAAACATCGCGTGGGTGCCTTGTTCTTATACAATCAAAAGATTCACACAAAAACTCAGGCAGGCGATGGTAACAGTGCATTGCCTTATAAGAATCAGGGTATTGCAGGACGTGTAACCTACGCCTTTAAAGATACCTATTTTGCTGAGATAAATATGGGTTATAATGGCTCTGAAAACTTTGCACGCGGACACCGTTTTGGCTTTTTTCCTGCTGTTGCTGCGGGATGGATGGTTTCCAACGAAAAATGGTTTGAGCCGGTTACTAAAGTCATGGATATGCTGAAGCTGAAAGCCTCGTATGGTAAGGTTGGTAATGATGATATTGGCGGACAGCGTCGATGGGTATATGAGTCATCCATTGTAACTGGAGGTAGCTGGAACTATGGAGAAACTGGTGGCAATGGCGGTGGAGGTATCCGTGTGGGGGAAGTCGAAAACTTGAGTGCATCGTGGGAAGAGGCACTTAAGATTAATGCAGGTATTGAGTTTTCACTCTTTAATAAGTTAAAGGTTCAAGCCGATTATTTCCGGGAAGAGCGTTCGGGAATCTTCTTGCAGCGTGCCGGACTTCCTACCATTGTGGGTGTCTCTACTATTCCTTATGTGAATATTGGTAAAACATTGAATCAAGGTTTGGATGGAAATGTGGAATATGCACAGCAAGTTGGGAAAGTGTTTCTTACTGCAAGAGCCAATGTAACCTATAATCGCAACAAACTGGTAGATAACGACGAACCCGACTGGGCTTATAAATACCAGAATAAAATAGGAAAGTCATTCGGCGCCAACGGGCAGTTACAGCCCTTTGGTCTCATCGCACTAGGATTGTTCAAGAATCAAGAAGAGATTGACAATAGCCCTATACAAAATTTCGGTGAGTATCGGGTAGGCGACATTAAGTATCAAGATGTAAATGGTGATGGTATTGTGAACAGCCAAGATATGGTGGCCATCGGATATACCAATTTGCCAGAAATCACCTATGGATTTGGTGCTACAGCACAGTGGAAGAGCTGGGATGTGAATGTATTCTTTCAAGGAGTGGGTCACAACAGTTTCTTTTTAGGAGGTTCTTCTATTACTGCTCCGTTTTCTTCGGGTAATATGGAGCGTGCGGCTATCAACGCCGATGTGTATAACAATGTATGGATGTCTACTCATACGGATGAACAAAATGCAGGTGTTATCTATCCGCGTTTAAGTAAGTCGGGCGGTGCAGGTGCGTCAAACAATCGTCAAACCTCTACTTGGTGGCTTCGCGATGGTTCGTTCATGCGTTTGAAAAACTTTGAGGTAGGTTATACGATGCCCAAACCGTTAATGGCTAAAACGTTTATAAAGTCACTCCGATTCTATTTGGCAGGGACCAACTTGTTGACATTTAGTGGATTCAAATTGTGGGACCCTGAAAAAGGAAATGCGGACGGTTCAGGCTATCCGTTGAATAGAGTGATCACTATTGGTTTTAATGCTAATTTCTAAATCTTTTTAACTACGTTATTATGAAATTTAATATAAAAACTCTTTGCATCTTGCTAGCTACTGCTGCAATGGCTTTTACTTCCTGCGACGATTTCCTCGACCGTCAAGAGGATGAAAAAATGACATTCGATAAAATTTGGGAATCAAGGTATACAACCCAACAGTATTGGCTGACAACGATGTCGTTTCTGCCCAATTTAAATGGTTCGTTTGTGGGCGATAGTGATCCCTATCTAGGAGCTTCGGACGAGGCAACAGTTGCTTATGATCGTGCTTATCGATACATGAATTTTGGCTCGTGGAATGCCTCATTGATACCTTATTATAAAATGGATACTTACTATAAAGGTATTCGGGAGTGTAATATTTTTCTACAGAATGTAGAAAGATGCTCTGACCCCTTGATCACTAAAGCTCAAATAGATGAATGGAAATGGCAAACTCGCTTTGTACGTGCTTACTATTATTATTTGATGATGTGTGATTATGGACCGGTATTTTTGCTCGGCGATGAATTGCTTGACTTTTCAGCTAGTACTGAAGCACTGCAACGTCCCCGAAACACATGGGAACAGTGCGTGGATTATGTGGTGAATGAGATGAATGAATGTATAAATAGTAATGTGATTCTTTCGCAAGATGCATTGGAACCGACCAAGTATGGACTTGCTACAAAAGGTACCTGTTACGCTGTGATTTCACGGTTGAAACTCTATGCAGCACGCGACCTTTTCAATGGAAATAAACTTTATTCGGGAGTCAAAAATCCGGTAGCACCCGGATTTCCCGATTTGTCGGGAGCAAACTTGTTTCCACAGCAATACAATGCTGATAAATGGTTGCAAGCTGCGAATGCAGCCAAGATTCTCATGGATCAAGGTACCTATAAGCTATATCGCGCTGGCAATGGTAATCCATATGAAGATTATTATGGCATTACGCATCAAACGTGGAACAGTGAGTTGATATGGACTGATAGATACAACGGGTTATATCCCTGGGGTGTAGGTACAGTACCCACGGGTGTTGCCGGAACGGCTTATGGTGCAGTAGGTCCTACGCAACAGCAGGTAGATGCTTATGCCATGAGCAATGGGCGCTATCCCATCACTGCGTATGACAAACTGGGCAATCCGATTATAGACAGAGCTTCCGATTATGACAAGGATGAGTTGGAGATGTCGACATGGAGTTACCCTGCCAAAGGTTGGAGCAAACACAACAATTTTAATATTGAGGCACCCAACATGTATAAAGATCGCGAGCCTCGCTTCTATATAACAGTGTTTTTTGGTGGTAACAAGTGGCTGCACGGCTCTGCTGCTACTAAAATTTCATTCGCTAAAGGTGGGAATGGTAACAAGTCGCACGACTATGCCAAAACCGGTTACCTATGCAACCGTTTTTATGACCATATGCTGAATTCCGCGGAGGGAAATTGGGGTAATATTACCTTTCCTCTTTTCCGTTTGGGCGAAACATACTTGAACTTTATTGAAGCTGTATTGGAGTGTAAGAGACATTCGGTAGCATTGCCTAACGGCTACGAGAAATTGGCAATGGATAGCTGGGATGACTTGCGAGACCGTTCAGGGCTCGAACCCATTACGAAAATCTACCCTCAAGCTACTACCGAAGAGCTAATTGAACTCTGTCGCAAAGAACGTCGTGTTGAGCTCTCTTTCGAAAGACACCGCTACTATGACACTCGCACTTGGATGATTGCAGAGCAAACTGATGGAGGGCCAATGTATGGTATGGATACAAACTGCCCACTTGATAAAGGAATGAGTGGATTAGAAACACCCAAAGATTATTGGAAAAGAACGGTTATCGAGACACGTGTGTTTAAAAAGAATCATTACTTGCATCCGTTTGCGCAACGCGAACTAGATCGTAACAAGTTGTTGACGCAGAACTACGGTTGGTAACCTGTGAGCGCATACAGAGAAAATGTATCACATAGCAAAAAAAGAATTAATTTTATGAGAAAAAATAAATTATTTATAGGGTTAGCTGCGATGCTTTTATTGACGCAAAGTGGCTGCGAAGATAATAAAGGAGAGTTTTTGGATGACTTTAGCACCATCCTTTATTTTAAAAACAGTGGTGAGGTTCCCTTGACGTTGTATAAAACAGGCGAGAATACGGACTATACCATTATTGTAAATAAAGCTGGAAGCGATTTGACAGCAACGACCGATGTAAGTGTCACAGTGATGGATCAATCTTCATTGGCTGTGTATAATGCCGAGTATGGTACTATGTATAAGGAGATTCCTGCAAACTGCTATACCTTTCAAGACGATAAGCTGCAATTTGCGAGCACCGAAACGTATAAGAATTTGAAAGTTAGCTTGATTACTACTGAAATAGATAAGCTGGAAGCTTCGGAAAGCACGTATGTAATTCCGTTTGAGATGCGCGATTCGGCCGATTCTATTAATGCAAAGAAGAGAGTTTTATTTATTAAACCCAAGGTTGTGGTTCCGAAAGTGTATTTTGACAAAACCGGTTATCAGGTGAATACAGTTTCGGATGAAGGAGCTACACAGATTTCATTAGCTCTGCCGCTGGTGTTACCGTTAGAAAATAAGTGGAATTTCAATTGTACAGTAGGTATCAATGCCGCACTGCTCGAAGCTTATAATCAACAAAACGAGGTGGATTATGCACTATTGCCTAGTAATGCTTATACAATGAATCAGGATGGAATTGTGGCGTTTACACCTGGAAACATGGCAAGTAATCTTGCTATTAATATTACTCGGAGCAGTTTGAGCTATGGAAATTATGTACTTCCGTTACAATTGAATAGCTGTTCACACCCTACATTTGTGATAGATGCTGCAAAGAACACCTGTTTATTTGGTGTGTCATATGTTCCCAATGAAAGTAAATTGAGTACAGTTACATTGACCGAAAGTATGATAGGGATCTTCCCCAATCCGACTAATGAGGGTTCGATTGCCGAGATGATTGATGGCAAGTCAGATACCTATTATCACAGTAACTGGAGTGGAACACATCCTTTACCACACTATATTGATGTGAAATTGTCGAAAGAGAGTACTGCATTCTTATTTGAATACCAAATCCGTCATAACAATAATAATGGAGCACCTCAACAGATTAGTATATATGGAAGTATGGATGGAGTCAACTTTAAAAAGATAACTACGCTTACTGAAAATCTTCCTGCCGGAAAAGGGGAGAAGTATAAATCGTCGGTTCTAGTTGGTAAATCATTTAAGCACTTGCGTTTCAGTGTTGAGAAAACACCTAATGGAAACAGCTTTGCGTTTGCTGAGTTTAAACTTTCAATCAATTAATTCTTGAAAGCAACTTCAACTTGACAAAATTTCAGGGGAAGACAATTCTAAATGTCTTCCCCTATTTTAAACCTAAATTAAGAAGTAAGATGAAAAATGTTTGTTTAGTACTTGTAGCGGCCATAATGGCTGTCTTTGCAATGGCATGCAGTGATAGCGACCGAGAAAGAGAGTTGCAGCCTACATTTAGCATAGATGAAGAGTTTTTGCAACAAGACTTTACCAAAGAGCAAATGTCAATCAGCATTCCCATATCGACAAATATAGAATCTTCAGCTTGGAATGTTTCATCAAATCAGAGTTGGTGCTTAGTGACCAAGGCTCTTTCGGGTTCTGTGCCTGCAGTGAAAATGGTTGTTCAGGCTAGTGAAGAACCCGATGTGAGAACGTGCGAAATTACAATAAGTTCGCCTATAAAGAATTTTACGATCAAGATTCGTCAATTAGGTTACGGACCGGCGATCCTTGTAAAAGAAAATATTTTCGTCGAATCTGTGGGTGGCCCTTTGCAGATAGTCGTAACATCAAATGTTGAGTATAGTATAGAGCCATCCAAGCCCGTTGACTGGATTACTCAAGCACCGATGACGCGAGCATTAGTAGATAAGAATTATGCTTATGAAGTAGCTGAGAACCGTACGTACGAAGCACGTACTGCCGTATTTACCTATATCTATAAACATGATTCCAAAGTGTCTGCTACTTGCACCGTTATTCAGAAAGCAAAAAAGTCAGACACATCAGACGTAGTATTGGAAGCGGATGTGAAGATACAACCTACAGGAGGTAAGGACAGCGAGCATCAACCTGGTCAGGGAATAGAAAATACGTTCGATGGTAAAATAGGCAGTGGTAACCCGTACCATTCTATCTGGAATCAGAAAGCTACATTCCCCGTAGTGCTCGAATACTTTTTTGATGGAACCCAAGATATGGATTACTTCATTTATCACACACGCAGCGGTAATGGGAACTTTGGTGCATTGGATGTGTACACTGCTACACAAGAGAATCCGGATTATAAACTATATGGTTCGTTTGACTTCAAACAACAAAATGCCACTAGCAAAGTGATGTTTGCTTCGACATTGAAGAGTGTTACCAAAATAAAGTTCTCCGTAAAAAGTGGAGCAGGTGATTTTGTGAGTTGCGATGAGATGGAATTCTTTCTCAAAAACAGTTCGAAGCAACTGGAAACTAAACTGCTGACGGTGTTTACCGATATCACTTGTCATGAGCTTAAACCAGGAGTCACTTCCGAACAAATAAATGCACTTCCCGGATATTTCGCTCATGTGGCTGTACAATTGAAAAACGGATCCTATGATGCATGGGAGAAGAAATTTCGTTTACAAGACTACCAAGCCTATAGTGATGTAGAAGTGTGGGCAGATAAACTGATGACAAAACGGTATAGTAACTTAGATAACCCGACTGGAATTTATGCCGAGGCTGGTGACTCAATAATTGTTTTGGTAGGAGATACACACGGACAAACTGTCTCTTTACAGGCGATACCTTCAGTCGAGGCTAGTGGAGATATGTATTTTCTGAATGAAGGAGTTAATAAAATCGGTATTCGGCGAACCGGGATGCTTTTTGTAATGTATACTACCTTAACTGCCGAAAACATGAAGCCTATTCGCATTCACATTCCGCTGAATAGTGGCAAGGTGAATGGGTTCTTCGATTTAAAAGAGGATAAAACAGATGAAGCCTATGCTAACTTACTATCTAAAGCCACTTATAAGTATTTTTGTGTGCGTGGAGAGAAAATTATGTTTTATTTCCATTTGTCGAAAATGCGTGAGTATCTTCCTACTAAGATTCTATCGGCCATTAATCTGTGGGATAATATAATTGGATGGCAGCAAGAATTGATGGGTATAGATCATGTTCGTCCTTCGCAAGTAAATAATCATATATTTGCCATTTCACCCGAAGAAGGTTATATGTGGGCTTCTGATTATCGCATTGGATTTGTGTATACTTACTTGAATAACATTCTATTGCATGAAAATGTGATGGCTGCCAAAGACAACGCATGGGGACCGGCACACGAGATTGGACATATTCATCAAAAAGCCATTAACTGGCCTAGTTCTACGGAATCGTCTAACAATTTATTCTCAAATTTTATCTTGTATAAATTAGGGAAATATTGTTCGCGTGGCTCTGAATTGAGTACATTGGCTACGGCTCGCTGTGTTGAGAAAGATGCATGGTTTGATATGGGTTCATCTACTCACCAAAATGAGGATACAGAGTTGCATATGCGTATGAACTGGCAGTTGTGGAACTATTACCATCGTTGTGGATATAAGCCTGATTTCTGGCCAAAACTATTCAACTTATTGCGCGAGAATCGTATCGTTGAATCTAATCCGGGTGCCGGACAACTGTTGTTTGCCAAAATGGCGAGTAAAGCAGCTAATGAGGATCTTACTGATTTCTTCGAGATGTGGGGTCTTTTTGTTCCGGTAAACAATGTGAAGATTGAGCAATATGGCACTTGGATCTATAATGTGACGCAAGCAATGATTGATGAAGCAAAATCTTATATGGCTCAATTTCCAAAACCCAAACATGCTTTCTATTATCTTGAAGATCGTAAAAACGGTGATGTCGGTATTGATAATTATAAGGTAGGTGATGTAGGTCATTACACTCAATTTAAAAACGATCAAAAAATAACAAAGACGGTTACCTATTCGCGATCGGGACAGCGTATTACTGTTTCGGGAGGTGAAGAAGCGGTTGCTTTTGAAATAAAAATAGGTACTGAATTGGTATTCTTCTCTAATTTTCTTTCCTTTGAGGCCCCTTCGTCTGTCGATTTGAACGCAGTTCAAGTATACGCCGTTCAAGCCGATGGAAAAAGGATTCAGGCTACATTAAAATAAAAACATTAAATCGCATGAAAGTAAAACAACTATTATTAGCCTTAACTCTCCTTGGTTCGAGTATACAAGCTCGAACCGAAGAGGTGGGGGTGAAATTAAGCGGGAACGCTTATATAACCAATGAACTGACAGGGGCTCGAATTACAGAAGAGGGACTTACTGGTTGGATTAATTCGAGCTCACTTGTCAGTGTCTATTTCTACTTGAGTCAGCCCGAAGTGCTGACGCTGTCACTTAAAGCGAAAGGACAATCGGTCGTGAGCGTAGCTTACGGAGGGAAACGGAAGCGAGTGAAACTCGCATCGACTGACTTCACCGTAGTTCCTGTCGGCAGAATGAAAGTGAATGCACCCGGCTATGTACGGGTCGACATCAGTGGAGTAAAAAAGAGTGGAGAGACCTTTGGCGAGATTAGCGAGCTAATTATTGACGGTGCCAAAGGAAAGGTTAGTTATGTGCACGATTTCTCTGACTATTGGGGCAGGAGAGGTCCGTCGGTGCACTTGGCCTATCCCATGCCCAAGCAAGACACGGAATGGTTCTACAACGAAATTAGGGTGCCCAAGGAGGGCGAGGTGATGCATAGCTACTATATGGCTGCCGGTTTTGGCGAGGGCTATTTTGGCATGCAGTTTAACTCTCCTGTAGAGCGTAGAATCTTGTTTTCGGTATGGAGTCCGTTTGATACGCAAGACCCGAAACTCATCCCCGAATCGGATAAAATTAAGTTACTCAGACGAGGAGAGGGAGTACACATCGGGGAGTTTGGCAACGAAGGTTCGGGTGGACAGAGCTACCTGAAATATCCGTGGAAGGCCGGTGAAACGTATAAGTTCTTGATGCACATTCGTCCCGATGGGAAAGGAAATACCGTATATACTGCTTATTTCTTTGCAACCGAAGAGTCGCGGTGGCGCTTAGTAGCCAGCTTCTTGCGGCCAAAGACCAATACGTGGTACACCCGTGCACATTCGTTTCTGGAGAACTTTAGTCCCGAGCAGGGATACCTGAGCAGACAAGTTGAATTTACCAACCAATGGGCGTTGGGGGTAGATGGAGAGTGGCGCCCAATTAATCAAGCTACCTTTACCTATGATGCTACAGCTGCTGCCGGCGTGCGGTTGGATTACCAAGGTGGGGTGGTGTCCAATCTCTCTGCTTTCTACTTGAAGATGGGAGGGTTCTTCGATGGAGCTACTCCGCTGAGGAGCAAGTTTGAGCGCACGCCATCAGCAACCATGCCAAAGATTGACTTTGAACAACTGGAAAAGCTTTAGAAACAAAAAACATTAAGCGTAAATCAGGGTGGGTCAAAACTTGATCGCCAAAATAGTATTAGTAAGAGCCATTTCTTTCACTCAATTACGAGTTTGGAAATGGCTCTTTCTATTCTCTTCGTTGCCAGCTGCAACTTACAGCCCTTGTCTCTTTGCCTCATTCCAAAACACGTCCATCTCTTCGAGCGTCATTTCATTCAGGCTTTTCCCTGCATTGAGGGCTTGTTCTTCTACATAGTTGAACCGACGGATAAACTTCTGATTGGTACGTTCGAGCGCATTGTCGGGGTTGATGCCATACAAACGGGCTGCATTGATGAGGCTGAAAAAGAGATCGCCAAATTCGGACTCCGCCTTCTCTTGGTCGAGTTGGTTTATCTCTTCTTGCAGTTCGGTAAACTCTTCGCGAACTTTGTCCCACACCTGCTCCTTCTCATCCCAATCGAAACCTACGTGGCGTGCTTTGTCTTGTATACGGTAGGCTTTGATGAGCGTAGGCAGCGCAGCTGGCACACCGCTGAGCACAGTTTTGTTTCCTCCTTTTTCCTTTTGCTTCAGCAGTTCCCAGTTTTGCAACACTTGCTCGGTAGTCTCTGCCTGTGTATCGCCAAAAATGTGGGGGTGGCGAAAGATCAGTTTGTCGCACAGTTTGTCGCAAACGTCTTTGATATCAAAATCACCCGTTTCCGAACCTATCTTGGCATAGAAGCCCACGTGCAGCAACACGTCGCCCAGCTCTTTGCAAATCTCTTCCTTATCGTTCTTCACGATGGCATCGCATAGTTCATAGGTCTCTTCAATGGTGTTGGGACGCAAGCTCTCGTTGGTTTGTTTGCGATCCCACGGGCATTTCTCGCGTAGTTCGTCGAGTATATCTAGAAAGCGACCGAAGGCTTCCATTTTTTCTTCTCTGGTATGCATGATAAATTTAATTTTAGTTGGTTAGTTTTGATTGATCAAGAGACTGATCGAGACGCTGATTGAGGGATTTATTGAGAGATTGATTTAGAGTCTGATGGAGAGAAAGCGTGTGCTCACGGTAAGAGATGAGCAAGCTCACCACCTCCGAGTAGTTCTTCCGCCCACTCTCAATTTTATTTCCTTTGAGGTAAATATCGTATATAAAGTCTTGAATATTACCAATGAAAGGACTATACTTGTCCATCCAGTATGCTTGGTTGGCTCGAGAGAGTTCGATGATCTCCGGTCGGATGCGTTGCAGGGTTTCGTTGTAGGCCTCTTCCGGTAGTAACCTTCTCACATTGCCCATCACATGCCCCAATACGGAGAAATATCCACAGAATCGAACTTCCTTAACCTGTGAGCGTGTGCAAACCTGATAGGCGTAGAAGTTGGCCTCTGCCTCGCTGGTGATGCCCAGCAGGTGAGCCATTTCGTGTGCGTAGGTGCTAGCGTACTGCGAGGGAAGCAGGTCGCCGTTCAGCGTAAATTCGCAGAAAAAGGGGCCCATGCTGCCACTCACACCGACCATCGATATCAGTGGCGTAAAGAGCATCGTCTTCACCCGAGGCGATGGATAGGGAGGCCGATGTACACCCAGCTTACCGCTGATCTGATGATACCCGTTGACCGACTCCCGACAGACGGTTTCTTTTTCAATGGTAGTTACCGGCACGTACGAAGCATTCAGTTGGTCGATATACTCATCGATAAATGCATTGAAACGCTCGGGTGTATAGGCGGTATAACGAATGTCGGTGCGCTGATAGAAGTTCGGTTGCGAGTAATTAAGCCCCCAAGCGAGGTAGAACCACACGTAGACCCATGCCAAGTATTCGACATCTCGGCGCACAATTTTCTTCCACGGCTGCTTGCGGATGCGCCCATAGACGGGGTAAGCAATCACGCCCACAATGCTGAGAAAGATAAACAAATCTCCGATGGCAAAGGGGATATAGAGCGAGAACGGAGACAATGTTAGGGAGATATACGGATAGAGCGAGCGAGCATACGCCTCTCCCCACGAGGGTATGAGCTGGGTGAGCCATACTACGAGCAATAGCGTTCCTAAAATGGAATATCTAATGAGCTGTTTTCTACTTTTCATGTCTATTGACCTTTTCGAGTAACAAAAGTACGTATTCTTACGACTATATTCTACTAATTTTATTAATTTTGCAACCATTGTATCGCATTTAAACAACATAATCATATAATAATGGAATTAGCAAGTAAGTACAATCCCGCTGACGTAGAGGAAAAGTGGTACCAGTATTGGCTGGATCAAAAGTTATTCAGTTCGAAACCCGATGACCGTGAACCTTACACCGTCGTCATACCGCCTCCAAACGTTACCGGTGTGTTGCACATGGGACACATGCTTAATAATACCATTCAGGATATTCTGGTTCGCCGTGCCCGCATGAAAGGTAAAAATGCGTGTTGGGTGCCCGGAACCGATCACGCGTCGATTGCTACCGAAGCCAAGGTCGTGAATCGCTTAGCTGCCCAAGGTATTAAGAAAACCGACCTGACACGTGATGAGTTCTTGAAACACGCTTGGGAGTGGACCGATGAACACGGTGGCATCATTCTCCAACAACTGCGTAAGCTTGGTGCATCGTGCGATTGGGATCGCACCGCCTTTACCATGGATGAAGTGCGCAGCGAAAGCGTGCTCAAGGTATTTGTCGACCTGCACAAGAAAGGACTCATTTATCGCGGTGTTCGCATGGTGAACTGGGACCCTCAGGCACTTACAGCGCTGTCCGACGAAGAGGTGATTTTTAAAGAAGAGCATGGTAAACTCTATTACCTGCGCTATAAAATAGAGGGCGAAGAGGGGTATGCCGTGGTAGCTACCACTCGTCCCGAAACCATCATGGGCGATACCGCCATGTGTATCAACCCCAACGACCCGAAGAACCAACACCTTAAAGGCAAACGAGTAATTGTGCCGTTGGTGGGACGTTCTATTCCCGTGATTGAAGATGACTATGTAGATATTGAGTTTGGTACAGGTTGCCTCAAAGTAACTCCTGCACACGATGTCAATGACTACATGCTGGGCGAGAAGTACAACCTGCCAAGCATCGACATCTTCAATGACAACGGAACCTTGAGCGAAGCTGCCGGTCTCTACGTGGGGCTCGATCGTTTTGCGGTTCGCAAGCAGATTGAAAAAGACCTCGAAGCTGCCGGATTGCTCGAAAAGACCGAAGCCTATACCAATAAAGTAGGCTACTCTGAGCGTACCAATGTGGTGATTGAACCCAAACTTTCGATGCAGTGGTTCCTGAAGATGGAACACCTGGCTAAAATAGCACTTGAGCCTGTAATGAACGATGACATCAAGTTCTATCCGGCTAAATATAAGAACACGTATCGCCACTGGATGGAGAACATCAAAGATTGGTGCATCAGTCGGCAGTTGTGGTGGGGACACCGCATTCCGGCTTACTTCTTGCCCGAAGGTGGTTACGTAGTCGGTTCTACCCCCGATGAGGCTTTGGCACTGGCGCAAGAGAAGACAGGAAACGCTGCCTTGACGATGGCAGACCTTCGTCAGGACGAAGATTGCCTCGATACCTGGTTCTCGTCTTGGTTATGGCCTATTTCGCTGTTCGATGGCATCAACCATCCGCACAACGAAGAGATGAACTACTACTACCCCACGAGCGACTTGGTGACCGGTCCCGATATTATCTTCTTCTGGGTAGCCCGCATGATTATGGCAGGCTATGAGTACGAAGGGAAAATGCCGTTCGAGAATGTCTATTTCACCGGTATTGTGCGCGATAAGCAAGGACGCAAAATGTCTAAATCGCTTGGTAACTCGCCCGATCCTCTCGAACTGATCGAAAAGTTCGGTGCCGATGGTGTACGCATGGGTATGATGCTTGCCGCACCTGCCGGAAACGACATCTTGTTTGATGAGGTGCTTTGCGAACAAGGACGCAACTTCTGTAGCAAAATATGGAACGCTTTCCGCTTGATAAAAGGCTGGGAGGTCGATGACAACGGACAACCCACCGCTGCTGCCAAAGTGGCTAACGACTGGTTCGAAGCCGTACTGGGTAACGCTATCGAAGAGATGGACGACCTGTTCTCTAAATACCGCTTGAGCGAGGCATTGATGGCTGTTTATAAGCTGTTCTGGGACGATTTCTCGTCGTGTTACTTGGAATTGGTGAAACCGACTTATGGTCAGCCCATCGACTCGATTACGTATGCCAAAGTGATTGCTAACTTTGATGCCTTACTGAAACTGCTGCATCCGTTTATGCCCTTTATTACCGAAGAGTTGTGGCAGAACCTATGGACAAACCTCGATGAGCCGGGCAAGAGCATCATGACGGTGAAACTCCCTGTGATTGCTAAAGCAGATAATCATCAGGAACGTATCGACGCTTTTGCAGTAGCACAAGAGGTGGTAGCTAATCTGCGTACCATTCGTGTGCAGAAAAATATTCCGATGAAAGAAGCCATTGAGTTGCAGTTGGCTTATGAAAACAGAGCAGATATTCACCTGCTTGAGTCGGTAGTAGGTAAAATGTGTAACGCAACGGTTCTTCAAGCTGAAGAGGTGAAGCCCGATAATGCCATCTCATTTATGGTCGGAACTACAGAGTACGTTGTACCGATGGGTGATAACATTGACGTGGAAGCTGAGATTGCCCGTATGGAAGCCGAACTGAAACACAAGGAAGGATTCCTGCAAGGGGTGATGAAGAAACTGAGCAATGAAAGATTCGTAAGCGGTGCACCCGAAGCTGTGCTCGACTTGGAACGCAAGAAACAAGCCGATGCCGAAAGTATTATTCACTCGTTGAAAGAGAGCATTGCTGCACTGAAGAAAGCCTAAGTATTCTGCATCACTACCTAGATGCATAACGCGCCCTCGAAACAACGTTGCTTACAACGTCATTTCGAGGGCGCATGCTATATGAACAATTCATTATTTCCGGTGTTCTTACAAACGTTTTTTCTTTGTTTTAATACTTTTCGTATGCGATAATCAATCGTTTTGGGCGAAACATCTAATGCGAGAGCTATCTCTTTGTAACTCATCTGCTGAAAGCGGTGCATGATGAATGCTTCTCGATAGCTTAGCGGCAATGCCTCTACCGCATTCTTAATTCGCTTCGTAAGCTCCTCTATCTGATAGTAATCTGTCTCTTGCATCTTTTTATAAAAAAAGGGTATTCGCCCGGTTGATGGCGTCTTGTTGCGCCAACCTGTTCAATGCTCTATGATGCACCGTTTTAAACAAGTAGGCACTGAGCGAAGTGCTGATGATGCGTGTTTTACAGTTCTCCCATAGCCACAATAACGTATCTTGAACAATTTCCTCCGCATCTTCCAACTCAACAATCCGATTCCCATAAGCGCATAACATCGGATAGTATTTACGAAACAACTCGTCGAAAGCCTTTTCATCTCCTTTTATTGAGTCTGCCAAAGAATGTTTTATACTCCTTCAAACTTGAACGGTGCACTGTTTTTAAAGGCTTTTACAGCATTGCCGGCGTAGGTTTGTCCTTCGGTGAGTTTGAGCATCTTTACCGGTGCACCTTTTGAAAAATCAATGTCGCGCAAGGGTACCCAAAACACGTTAGGTGTCAACACCGATTCGAAGAAATAGACTAAATCTCGTTGATCGGCCACAACACGCCAGATGGTAGACGATATATTAGGTTGTCCGGGTGTTGAGATGCCATAAGGAACCGAGCAGTTGCGTATAACGCTAAAAGTAGCTGCGGTAGCTATGCGGATGTTATCAGTTATAGGGATAGCGTGGGTGTAAAACGAAGCTCTGGCAAAACGGTCTGCTGCGCGATTCGTTCCCGGAAGCATAACTGTACCACCAATCTGTTTCCAATATTCATTCAAAGCCAACTGCTGATCAAAAAGTGGTGAGTTAGTCATTGTTTGATACGATTTGTCATGATGAATAACCAATTTGCCGTTGATGTATTCAAAGATGGCATTATCGCCACTTGCATCTGAAATAGACATATGCAATGTGGTGAATAGATCTGGTTTACCTGGCACATTGGCCGACACCAATACAAAAGGTTCTTTTTCGAGTGCAGCCACGGTTTCTGCTACAGTTGCAAAATTGTCAAGTACATACTGTGCCCATAACGAAATAGCAAGTCCGGGTTTTTGCTTGTCCCATTTCGGATATTGAGATTCCACCAGCCACAGCAAGTTGGCTACCAGCCCTTTCTCATTCATTCCATCCGTGCTGGCAATGTCATAAGCTGCTGCGATCACACTCCCATATTTTGATTCCCATCGAATGGTGTTTGCTCCTGTTTCTCCATCACGCTGCATACCACGTGGAAAAATCCATAAATTGGTAAAGAGATCATCTTTCCAGTCCATCGAACGGGCTGTGAGTACAATGTTCTCTTTCCCTTTATACATCACTCTTGTACAAGCTTCTGAGTTAATTCCTAAAGCCAATAACATACATGTAAAGAAGGATAATACGACTTTCATAATTGCTTTGTTTTAAATGATTATTACTATTTAAAACAAGGTTTTCCGCGATTTGTTCTCCATTATCTCTCGTTATAGTGCTTCATTCTATTAAATTACATTGTTGTAAATCAAGACTTGTGTCAATAAAGATGATGTTTTCAATGTTGCATGTGCTCCTTATACTTCTACTTTATATAAAAAATAAATGCTTTTTTGTTTAAGAATCCTTCTTAACTCGCTTGTCTTACTATAAACGATAAGAAATCAAGATGGAACAACAACCAGACACAAGCTATATAGAAGAACTGTTGCCTCGTTATTGCGAAGGAATGACTACTTCCATTGTCCTGCCTTTTAACTTTAAGTCATTACAAATTTATTCAAAATTATTTTGGCATCCAACTTTTAAGGGTGATAAAGTCACTTTGGCTAACCCCAACTTATATCCAATTCCCACAAATCAATTGTTACTCAATTCCAATATCAAATAGAATCCCGATTGGTGATTTTCTGGACCTGTATAGGTTATTATTGATCTTTATTTATTTAAGGACATGTGTTGTATTAAGTGAACAAATGAATCTCGGAAATAATTAAGTGAATTTCGTTTTTTGAATATTGATCTCCAATGTTATTGGCTATATTTGCACTTGATATTTTATAAGGAATAAACATGATATATTTTAGTTCATTCAAAACATACTGCATACTGGGTTTTGCTTTGTTCCTGATCACTTCATGCAGCAAACAGACCTATTCGCATACGCCTGTCTGATTGATGCCAAAGTGGTTAAGGAAAATGGAAAGATCAACTTGGTCGGTCCTTCTGTTTTTCAACTACCTGATAGTTTTGTTTGGTGTGGCACCCCCATTCGAATTGAAGACAAATATTTGCTGCTTGTTCGATTGGTCCGGTGGGAGGGAAGGCCGATGGCAGTACGTTCAATGTGCAGATTCCACTCAAAAGAATTAAACTTAAGAAATAAATCGGACGAACTAATCGAAATCGTCTGAAAGAACAATGGATTTTCTCCGGATTTTCCTATATAATAATCTAAAAACAATCACTTATCATGGCAAACTACAACGAATTATTATGCATGGGCTTGTTCTCATTAACCGGCGCAACCGGATATGCCCAAAATGCTACAAACAAACCATTGAATATCATTTATATCATGACTGACGACCATTCGTACCAAACCATTAGTGCGTATGGAAGTCAGTGTAATCAAACACCAAACATTGATAGAATAGGTGCCGAAGGTACTATCTTTAGAAACAGTTTTGTGACCAACTCCATCAGCGGCCCCAGTCGTGCCGTCTTACTAACCGGCAAATTCAGTCATTTGAATGGTTTTAAAACCAATTACGATCATTTTGATGGTTCTCAACAAACGTTCCCGAAGTTGTTGCAACAGGCAGGATACGAAACGGCAGTTGTAGGAAAATGGCATTTGACTTCGGATCCCACCGGTTTCGATTATTGGAACATTTTGTTGGGGCAGGGCGACTATTATAACCCAAAGTTCAATAAAATGGGCGAAATCACGAAGAAAAATGGATACGCTACCAATTTAACGACTGATATCGCACTTGACTGGATAGAGCATAGAAAAGATAAAGAGAAACCATTCTGCTTGTTGCTCCACCACAAGGCTCCTCATCGAACTTGGATGCCGGATACGTGCCACTTGGGTGCCTATGAAGATCAAACATTCGCTTTGCCCGAGAATTTTTATGACGATTATGCAGGTCGCCAAGCAGCTGCCGAGCAACGGATGAGCATTGATAAGGACATGAATCTAATTTATGACCTTAAAATGGCGGACAAAGAGGGTACCATTAAAACCAATAATCCGGGTCTGGATAGAGCCGGTAGAAATATGTTGAATACGATGAATGCTTCACAGCGTAAACTTTGGGATGCCTGTTATGATCCGATCATTAAGGATTTCAAAGAGAAGAATCTCTCGGGAAAAGAGTTGGCTGAGTGGAAGTTTCAACGCTATATGAAAGATTATCTGGCTTGTATTAAATCCGTTGATGAAAATATCGGACGTGTGTTCGCTTACCTCGAAGAGAATAATATGCTTGAAAATACAGTGATTGTGTACACTTCAGATCAAGGCTTCTATATGGGCGAGCATGGCTGGTTCGATAAACGGTTTATGTATGAAGAGTCGTTTCGTACTCCCTTGCTGATTCGTTTACCCGAAGCGATGAAACAGTTCAAAGAGGTGAAACAGCTCGTTCAAAATCTTGATTTCGCTCCTACCATATTAGACTTGGCAGGGGTGAAGGCTCCCGCAGACATGCAAGGATGCTCGCTGTTGCCTGTGTTAGAAAAGGGTAAGGCCAAAGATTGGCGTACGTCTCTTTACTATCATTTTTATGAAAGTAAAGACGATCATGCAGTGAAAAAGCATTACGGCGTACGTACTGAACGTTATAAGTTAATCCATTTCTATGATGGCATTGATGAATGGCAACTGTTCGATTTGAAGAAAGATCCGAAGGAGATGCATAATTTGATTCAGGATACAAAGTATACGAAGGTGCTGTCGAGCATGAAAAAAGAGTTGGAGAGACTGAGGGTTAATTATAAAGATAATGAATAAATCAATAGATGTTAACATGAGACTTGATAGAATAAGTATCTGTGCTGCCGGATTAGTTGGATTAGCTCCCCTGCCAGCAAAGGCTACCAATCCTAAGGATAAACAACCGAACATCATTCTGATTATGACCGATCAGCATCGAGCCGATGCAATTGGTTGTGCAGGAAATCAGACGATAATAACCCCTCATATCGATCAGTTAGCTCGGGCGGGACACCTGTTTACCAGTGCCTATTCATCGGCTCCCAGTAGTACGCCTGCTCGTGCCGGATTGTTAACCGGTATGTCTCCTTAGAACCATGGCTTGTTGGGCTATGGCAATGTAGCCGAAAAATATCCCTATGAAATGCCTCAGATGCTAAGGAATCTGGGGTATCAAACCATCGGTATCGGTAAAATGCATTGGAATCCACAGAATGCCACCCATGGTTTTCATGCCACTATCCTCGATGAGAGTGGACGAGTAGAATCTCCCTATTTTATGAGTGATTACCGAAAATGGTTTAACGTGCACGGCTTAGGATTGAATCCGGATAGCACCGGGATAGACTGGAACGGGCATGCTGCAAAGGCTTATCAACTGCCCGAGAGGCTTCACCCAACTCAATGGACGGGCGACGTAGCCGTAGATGTGATTGCGAATTACAGTTCGAAAGATCCTCTGTTTCTGAAAGTCTCTTTTGCCCGACCACACAGCCCTTATGATCCTCCTCAACGTGTTCTGGACGAATATGAAGGGGTCGCTATGCCAAAACCTTTTCTAGGAACATGGTGTAAAGAGCGTGCCGAGAAAAACGATAACCCGGAGGCAAACCCTACAGCGGCCATGGGGCACTTTAGTGATAGCTATGTAGAAAACTCTAGGAGGCATTATTACGCTGCCATTACGTTTATTGACGAACAGGTAGGACGCATTGTTGCTGAACTAAAACGAAAAGGACTTTACGACAATGCTTTAATTTGCTTTGTTGCCGATCATGGCGACATGATGGGTGACCACTGTCTGTGGCGGAAAACCTACGCTTATGAAGGCTCAGCGGCCATTCCTTACATCGTAAAGCTTCCCGACGGATGTCCGGATGTTTTTAAGGCAGGAGAAAGCATCGACAAACCCGTAGAGTTGAGAGACTTGTTGCCAACCTTCTTAGCCATTAACGGAGTTGAAAAACCGACCGAAATGGATGGGCTTTCTTTATTAGATTTAATGCAAAGTCGTAAACCGTCCTGGCGCAATTACATTGATATAGAGCATGCCACGGCTTATTGGAAAGAGAACTACTGGTGTGCATTGACCGATGGGAAAGTGAAATACATTCGTTTTTTGACCAATGGAGCAGAGCAACTGTTTGATTTGGAGCAAGATCCGATGGAATTGAATGACCTCTCTGCTAGCAAAAAACACCGCAAAATGTTGTTGGAGATGAGAAAAGCCATGGTTGAGCACCTGCAAGAACGTGGCGAAGAGTGGGTGAAAGAGGGTGAACTAGTTCTTAAAGAAAAGAGTTTACTCTACGGACCTCATTATCCTAAAAAAGAAACAATAACTAAATTATAACGTAAATCAACCAATGAAAAAGAGATTAATGGGGATCCTTGTGTGCCTATTGGCCATCACACAAGTATCGTTTGCTACCGGATTGAATATTATTCCTGTACCCACCAAATGTGTTGCCAAGAAAGGTGAATTCACCGTAAATGAACAGACAGTGATCGCTCTTCCAAACCAAACGGAAGAGATGAAAAATGCTGCAATGGTGTTTACCGACCTGTTTTCCACAGCTGCCGGATTTACGTTAAAGGTATCCGATCAACAGGCATTTGCCAAGTCGAACATCATTCGGTGCACCCTAAACAGTCAAATAGCCGAAGAAGAGGGATATCGTCTGCGTATAACTCCTTCAACCATTTTATTGGAAGCTAAAACCCCTCAGGGTATCTTTTACGGTTTTCAGACTCTGAGACAACTGCTTCCTGCAGCTATCGAAAGTTCATCTAAAATCAGTGAACCCATTCAATGGACGGTACCTTGTGCAATCATCGAGGACGCACCGGTTTTCTCGTACCGCGGTTTGATGTTAGATGTCGCTCGTCATTTCAAATCGAAAGAGTTTGTGAAACGCTACATTGATTTACTTGCTTTCCATAAATTGAATACCTTTCATTGGCATCTGACCGAAGATCAAGGTTGGCGCATCGAGATTAAGAAATATCCTAAGTTAACTTCGGTAGGTGCTTTTCGAGATAAGACTTTGATTGGTCATGGAGGTAAAAGGCCATTTAAATATACTTTCGATAAATATGGTGGCTTTTATACGCAAGAAGAGATCAAAGAGGTTGTTGCCTATGCAAAGAAGCGTTTTGTCGAAGTCATACCCGAGATTGAGATGCCGGGGCATGCTGTAGCAGCTTTGGCCGCTTATCCCGAGTATTCATGCTCCGGGGGGCCTTTTGAAGTAGAAGGTCGCTGGGGAGTTTTCAATGATATCTTTTGCACCAAAGAAGCTACGTTTAAGTTTTTGGAAGAGGTGTTGGATGAAGTAATACCCTTGTTCCCCTCAGCCTATATTCATATTGGGGGCGATGAAGCACCGAAAGTTCGTTGGAAACGTTGTGCAGCTTGTCAAGAACGAATGAAGAAAGAAGGAATTCCTGATGAGGAACATCTACAATCTTATTTCATCAACCGGATGGAGGCTTATTTAAATAAGAAAGGAAAAAAAATCATCGGTTGGGATGAGATCTTAGAAGGTGATGTATCGAAACGCGCCACCGTGATGTCGTGGAGAGGTGTTAAAGGTGGTATTCGCGCTGCTCAAGAAGGTCGCGATGTGATCATGTCTCCTAACTCGCATTTCTATTTCGACCACTATCAATCCGATCCTAAAACACAACCGTTGGCTATCGGAGGTTTTCTGCCTTTGTCTAAAGTCTATAGCTACAATCCGATACCCGCCGAATTAACTTCGGAACAAGCTCGCAAAATAAAAGGGGTGCAGGCCAATATGTGGAGCGAATATATGCCCACCGAAGCGCATACTGAATACATGGGTTTCCCACGTGCTGCCGCATTGGCCGAGGTTAGTTGGTCGACTGCCGCCAACCGCAACTTCGATTCATTTTATCAACGCTTACAAAGCATAGAACAACATTACGATGTGATGGGAGTGAACTATTGCAAGACGCACAAGCCCGAGAAAGCCTTGCGATTGATGAGCTATAATATTCGCAATGCCAAAGGGTTGGATGGTATTACCGATTATCAACGAATTGCAAATGTACTGAATGGTATAGCGCCCGATGTGGTTGCCGTTCAAGAACTCGATAGTATGACCACGCGAAGTGGAGGGAAAAGTATACTAGAAGAGATCGCAAAGCGTACCAATCGGCATGCTACCTTTGCTCCGGCTATACCTTACCAAGGAGGTAAATATGGGGTAGGCCTTTTATCAGTAAAAGCTCCCTTGCGTACACAATATATTTCATTGCCGGGAAAAGAAGAGGCTCGTGTGCTCTTGATGGCCGAGTTTGAGGAGTATGTCGTGTGCTGTACACACCTGTCGCTTACCCCTGAAGATCAGTTAGCCAGTGTAGCTATTATTCGTAACGCTGTCAAAGAGTTTGGCACACAGAAACCTGTTTTTTTGGCAGGTGACATGAATTCAACTCCTGTTTCAAGTGTTCAAAAGGAGATGAATAAACATTTTATCAGCTTAAACGATACGAAGCAAGAAACGATACCTTCGGACTTTCCGAAAGAATGTATTGATTATATTTATCAATATAAGACAGCAAATCGTTTACCTGTTGTGCGTAGACAAGTCATGAAAGGCCATGTCGGATCCGATCATTTGCCTTTATTTGTAGATATCCAATTCTAATGATTAATTTCATGAGAATTAAACTATTGACTGTGTTGTCTCTTTTCTTCTATGCTTCATTTGTCTCTCTGAACGATGTTTTTGCACTGAAAAGAGCCTAAGAAACCTACTCAACAACATTGAGACTGTAATGCGCCCTTGAAATAACATTGTTTACAACGTTATTTCAAGGGCGCATTTTTTCGCTTTTGATAGAATCGAACCCAATCCACTTCCATTTCTACCGGAAGTTCTTTAGGGTCTACTTTTCCCACCCAAGAGCCACCGAGTTGCATGTCGATAAGCAGATAGAAAGAACGATCGAAAGGATATTGTCCTTCTTTATCTGTTTCAATGCGTGGGTAGGTAAACGTATGCTTGTCATTTACATAAAATGACAGACTATCTGGATACATTTCTACTGCATAAACATTGTACTCATTGGCCACGATGGGGGTTGTGGCATGAGTTTGTGGGGTTTTAATGCCCAACTTATAGGTATAATAAGAATGTACGGTTTGATAAACGATGGTGTCATGATTAAGGTGTTCCATGATATCTATCTCACCTCCCATAGGCCAAGGAGCATCGGTTGGCAATAGCCAAATGGCAGGCCAAGCGCCTTGGGCATCTGGCAGTTTGGCACGAATCTCTAAACGACCGTTCGTGAAAGATACTTTATCTTTGGTATAGATTCCGCCTGTGATATAGGGAGCGGTATCGTTGGGCACGCTGTAGTTAACCATTCCCCGTAAAACCAAATTCCCGTTACGCATGGCGTAACAAGAATCGAAATCAGACATATAGTTGTTCCAATCCGATCCGCCACGGGGTATCTTACTCCATGATTTCGAGTCGAATGTTTTCTTTTGGTTGAAGTTTTCTTTCCAGACTAAATCCCACTTCTGAGATGTGCGGTTACTCTTACACGACGATAAAGTCAATGAAGCACTGAGTAGACAAAAGCATAACAGTAGGGGATTTCTCATAGTTGGGGCTATTTTTCTAATAACTCCCTCAAGAAGTCATCCAGCTCTTCATCCAACCCTTGCAACAATTCACTATTGAGCAGCAGTGTGTCGTCATCAACCAACAAGAGGTCTGAAATGCTCTCTTTATCTTCATCAACCAATACAAAAGAGTAAGGTTTCAAGATTGTGAGGTTGTCTAACTCACCATTTTCTTTGATTTGGCAAAGTATGTTGCGCAGCGAGCGTTCTATACACTCATAGAAGTCATCACCCTCATAGCTAGACCACTCATCAATGTTGGCAAATGCCAACTCCTTATCTTCATCGTCAAAGATGTATAACTGGCCGGTAGTTGGGTTCGGCTGTATGTGAATATCAGTAACGATCGTTTGTTCACAGCCACAGCTGTATCTGCCAAGTGTTCTTTGGATAGCCGATTCTATTAATGATCGTGAATGTTGACTTAATTCCATGGGTTTCCTCCTTTTATTTCAGTTCAAAGGTATAATTTTTTTTTTTACCTTTGCATTTTTTTTCTAAAAATCATCATTAAATCGATTCATCTGCATGTTTAGCTTATATAAACCGGCTTTTCGCTCTTGTAATTCATTTAAATAAAGCGTAATCATCACGTAGTTAGGAACACTGCTTACGTCTTTTGCTTTCTGGCTTATCTCATCTAATTTCTCCACTTTACGAGCCAACTGTTGCGCTTTGATGGCCCATGTTTCGGCAGTCTCTATACTGTCTTGCATCTCATAATACACGGCAATGTTGTGCGCAGCAGCCATCTTTTTTTTCTCACTCTTGCTGAGCCGATGAGCTTCGCTCCAGAGTTTAAATGCGTTGTCCCAAGCCTCTTCGCGCACATAAATAGCCGCATCGCGCATATTCACCGATCCGCCGGTGTATAGGTAGCGTTTGCCCGTTTTCCAAGAAGGAAGCAGGTATTTCAACGGTAGGCTCCCGGCAAACTTGGAAGACTCTTCAATGAGTTGATTGTCACGGGGCATACGACTGCGCACATAGGTTTCGGTGCTGCCCAACTCTTCCCAGAAGATGCTGTCGTTGGCGTTGATCGTTACCATGGGATCTTTTCGCCCGGGAAGATAAACCCTCACAGTAGGATAGACTTTCACATCAACGGTTGCTTGGAAGCATGCCCAATCGGGTAGGTAGCGAATGGCTTTGGTTGCCTGCAATTGCATGTTCTCTAAGGCAATAATAAAATCGACACCCAGGTCCTGAGTCAATTCCTGTACCTCATTTCTGCTTAACGTGTTTTCTCGGGGAGTGATGTCTTGCGCGCGTAAAGCTGAGTCGCAAATAACAACCCTGTCGAAGTAGTTTTCCTGTGCGATGGCTTCGGCCAGCGATGAGGCAGCAAGGGTTGCATCTCCGTTATGATAAGCCGTTGCACGGCTAAGCTCGTTCTCCTTATTGACTTCGTTTTTTGGCAAAATGGCATGGTCGGGTATCGAGCTTACATTGTTGACCACGGCTACTCGTTTCAGCTGGTCGGGGAAACTAATTTCTGCCGGGAGCATATAATCAATGGAAAGCTCCTCAAGGGTTTGGCAGGAGCCAAGCGTGATGAGAAGCGACAGCAAGAGTGCAAATAGATATTTTACCATTTTCTTATTGTTCTAAGTCTGAATGAGCAAAAATACGCTTTTTAGTTCAATTGCCGCGTTAAAAGCTCATAAAAAAAAGTCCCCAAACAACTGCTTGTTGTTCGAGGACTTTTTTTATCGTTTGGTCAAGGGTCAATTGCGACCGTGGCAGCTTTTATACTTCTTACCGCTACCACAAGGGCAAGGATCGTTACGACCTACCGTCTTTTCAGCACGTGCCGGCTCGCGCTTTATCGCTTCGCGCGTATCCTGTTGTGCAGCAGCTTGCTGGTTCGGATCGTTTAAGTCTTGCTTTTGCTCGCGATACTTGCTCATGTCCTGATGCTCTTCGGGAGCCGCTTGACGTATCTGAGCGGGCTCTTGCACCGGTATTTGTCCACGCATCAAGATAGACACGGTTTGGTTATTGATTTTGCTCACCATGGTGTCGAACAGGGTTACTGACTCCAGTTTATAAATCAATAGCGGATCTTTTTGCTCGTAGCTGGCGTTTTGAACCGAGTGCTTCAATTCGTCCAGTTCGCGCAGGTTCTCTTTCCAAGCTTCATCGATAACGTGTAGCAAGATTGATTTCTCAAACGCTTTGACCACCTCTTTTGCTTCGCTTTCGTAGGCTGCCTTCAGGTTACACGAGATGTTATACATCCGTTTTCCATCGGTCACAGGGATCAAGATGTTTTCATACATCTGTCCTTGTGTTTCGTATACCTGCTTGATCACCGGATTGGCTACTTGAGCCAAACGTTCGGTTTTGCGTTTGAAGTTAGCCATGGCTATGTCGAATGTTTTCTCCACCAGCATCTCTCTCTTCTGGCTGCGGAACTCCTCTTCGGTGAAGGGAACTTCCATGGCCAAAGTATGAAGAAGGTCTATTTTGCAACCTTCGTAGTCATTGTTTTCGATAGCCGCATCGCAGCGATCCCAAATCATGTTTACAATATCCATGCCGATGCGTTCGCCGATCAAAGCGTGGCGACGCTTGGTGTAGACTACCGTACGCTGTTTGTTCATTACGTCATCGTACTCGAGCAAGCGTTTACGAATACCGAAGTTGTTCTCTTCTACCTTCTTCTGTGCCCGTTCGATAGAGTTTGAAATCATCTTGTGCTCAATCATCTCTCCCTCTTTAAAGCCCAGCTTATCCATCACACCGGCAATGCGGTCTGAGGAGAAGAGACGCATCAAATCGTCTTCCAACGATACGAAGAAGATGGAAGAACCCGGGTCTCCCTGGCGTCCGGCACGACCACGCAGCTGGCGGTCTACACGACGCGATTCGTGACGCTCGGTGCCAATGATGGCCAAACCACCGGCAGCTTTCACCTCGGGGCTCAACTTAATGTCGGTACCACGACCGGCCATGTTGGTTGCAATGGTTACCGTTCCTTTGTAACCTGCTTGGGCTACGATGTCGGCCTCTTTTTGATGCAGCTTGGCATTGAGCACGTTGTGCTCAATCTTGCGCATGGTCAACATCTTGCTCAGCATTTCCGATATCTCAACCGAGGTTGTACCCACCAGCACCGGACGTCCGGCATGTACCAGTTGTTCAATCTCTTCGATAACGGCTTTGTATTTCTCGCGTTTGGTTTTGTACACACGGTCGTTCATGTCTTTACGTGCAATGGGACGATTCGTTGGAATCACCACCACATCGAGTTTGTAGATGTCCCAAAGCTCGCCTGCTTCCGTTTCTGCCGTACCGGTCATACCCGATAGCTTTTTATACATACGGAAGTAGTTTTGCAACGTGATGGTAGCGAAGGTTTGTGTGGCCGCTTCAATCTTCACCCGCTCTTTGGCTTCGAGTGCTTGGTGCAGTCCGTCCGAATAGCGACGACCTTCCATGATACGTCCGGTTTGCTCGTCTACAATCTTCACTTGTCCGTCAATCACCACATATTCGTCGTCTTTCTCGAACATGGTGTAGGCTTTCAACAGTTGGTTGATGGTGTGTACGCGTTCCGATTTGATGGCGTAGTTGTTCATCAACTCGTCTTTCTTCTCCAACTTCTGCTCGTCGGTAAGACCGGTTGCCGTATTTTCGAGTTCTGACAGTTGCGCAGCAATATCCGGAAGTACAAACAGCTTGGGGTCTTCCGAGTTACCGGTAATGAGGTCAACCCCTTTATCGGTAAGGTCTACACTGTTTTGCTTTTCGTCGATAACGAAATACAGCGGATCGGTAGCTTCATGCATCCGCTTGTTGTTCTGCTCCATGTAGATTTCCTCGGTTTTCAGCATACCGGCTTTGATACCTTGCTCACTGAGGAATTTGATCAACGCTTTGTTCTTCGGCAGTGCCTTGTGGCTGCGGAATAGGGCAAGGAAGCCCTCTTCCACCTCTTTCTTGTCGCTCGAGGCGATCAGACGTTTGGCATCTGTCAGGTATTTGGTAGCCAATGTTTTCTGTACTTCGACCAAGCGTTCTACCATGGGGCAGAGTGCTTCGTACAGTTGATCTTCGCCTTTGGGTACGGGGCCCGAGATGATCAATGGTGTACGCGCATCGTCAATCAACACCGAGTCTACCTCATCGACGATAGCGTAGTTGTGCTGACGCTGTACTAAATCTTTGGGGCTGATGGCCATGTTATCGCGCAGGTAGTCGAAACCAAATTCATTGTTCGTACCGAAAGTGATATCTGCCATATAGGCTTTGCGACGGGCATCTGAGTTGGGTTGATGACGGTCGATGCAATCCACGCTCAGTCCGTGGAACATATACAGCGGTCCCATCCACTCCGAGTCACGTTTGGCCAAATAGTCATTCACGGTAATAACGTGCACACCGTTTCCGGTCAGTGCGTTAAGAAATACCGGCAAGGTAGCCACCAGGGTTTTACCTTCACCTGTTCCCATTTCGGCAATTTTACCTTTGTGCAGTACTACACCACCAAACAGCTGTACATCATAGTGCACCATGTTCCACTTCACATCGGTACCACCGGCCAACCAGTGATTTTGATAGATGGCTTTGTCGCCCTCAATGCGTACGAAATCTTTTGTAGCAGCCAGATCGCGGTCAAAAGCAGTCGCTGTAACTTCGATCAATTCATTTTCTGTGAAACGTTTGGCTGTCTCTTTTACAATAGAGAAGGCTACCGGAAGCACCTCATCGAGTGCTTTCTCGTAGATATCAAGAATCTCTTTTTCTAGTTTATCGATTTGCGTGAACACCTCTTCGCGATCTTCCAGCTCAACACTTTCGATGCTGGCTTTGAGTTCTTCAACCTTCGAACGCTGTTCGTTAGCCGATTCGTAGATGTATACTTTCAGCTCCTGTGTCTTTGCGCGAAGCGCATCGTTATCAAGTTTTTCAACCTCGGGATAAGCAGCTTTGATCTTATCTACCCAGGGTTGTGTTTCTTTCATGTCTCGCGCGGATTTGTTTCCAAAAATCGAGCTTAAAAATGCATTAAATCCCATTTTATATTAGTTTTATTTATGATTTACGAATTGATTTTTTGCCTTACCGGATGTCGGTAAGCGGAATAGTGGTGCAGGCGTTGGGCGCCCGTATTCTCAAGAAGTGGGTCAAGGTGGGCGCAAGGCGATCAATTGTTACCGGTGTTTGTATAACAGCCGGTTTCACTGAGCTTCCCAAGAAAATGAGTGGAGTAGGGATATGTGCATTGCGCACAACGTTATTTTCGGTGTTTTGTTCGTCTACAATGGTCCAGCCGGGCAGTACATCAATCAGCAAATCGCCCGAGCGTTTACGGTGAAATCCGTTGCGTATCCGGCCAATCTCCGGAGTCCATGCACCCAGCAACAAGCGGTTGGCCGAATAGACTTCGTTTACACCGCTAAACTGAATCAGGAAATCAGCAGATTTATCCTGTATCTCCTTTACGTTCAGTTGCTTTTGTTCAATTAACTTGTGATTCAGGTAAATTTGAAGCTCGTCATATGCCTCCACGTACTGTCCCTCGCCGTACGAGGCTGTCAGATACATGTTGAGCAGCGCAGCGCAGCGCTTCATGTGAAACTCTCCGCCGGGTATGCGGTATAGCCCCTGATCGGGCCCGTCATTATCGACATATCCGGTCGAAGTGATAAAGAAGATCACGTTGTGCAAGCCTACCCTTTTCTCAATCAATTCCAATAGCGAGGCTACACTCTGATCGAGGCGCACGTAAGTGTCGATGAGCTCCATGGCACACTCTTTCGATGTTTTGCGGTCGTAGTTGCCCGCATAATAGGTGAGCGAAAGCAGGTCGGGTAGTTCGTCTTTTCCGATGGAGCTGTTATCAAATAACTCTTTTGCCAATGCATTGACTTCGTCATTCACGAAAGGGCTGGTGATAAATCGTCGGTACTTGTTTCTTCGATTATCATCCATGTTGTATTTAAACGCGTCATTTCTCCACTCCGGAAGAAACGTATATTTTTCTACCGGATGTACCGGTGTCCATATCAAATCTTTGATGCGAAAATCGATCGATTTCCGTTCGTTGTATTGGCTTACCCACCAAGGAAATTCCGTATAGTAGGTTGTGCTACACCATTTTCCTGTGTTTGGATTGAGCCAGTAAGCCCCGTTTCCGGAGTGTCCGGCTGCAAGAATGGCAGCATCACGAGAAGGTGCAATGGCGTATACCATCCCTTGGTTGCGGGTAGCTATTCGCAATTCATCGCCAATGGTCGAGGTCAACAGTTGCGAAGGCGAACTGTTTTCATCGGTAAAGTTACCCATAAAGTTGGGGTCATCTACACTTTCAATGGCTCGCAGGGTGTTTATATTCAACCATTTGTTACCAACAATGCCATTCATTGAAGGGGTAGTCCCCGTGTAAATGGCTGCTATGGCCGATGATCTATCTATATTTTTAAATGGGTACTCGGCAATACGATACACGCATCCCTCTCTCCAGAGACGCTTGAATCCTTTTTCGCCGTATAAAGAAGAGAAAGCTTCTAGATAATCCGTACGCAGCTGATCGATCGTTAACCCGATCACCAACTTGGGCGTAGCCGGTAGGGGCTGAGCTTGCAGTCCGGTGAAGGTTAATACGGTAATCAGGGAGGTTAGTAATCCTTTCATTTCTTATGCTTATACGTCAAAACCAAGTTACTTGCTGAACGTATCAGCAAACAAAGTGCCAAAGGTACGACAGCTAAGTCAAATCTTTGCGGGAATAGCGGAAAAAGCAATATAAAAAAAGTTAAAACGAGTAAATTAAAGAGATGATAGCTCGATCTCTTGCCTTTTCGAGTGGAATAAATGATAAATGGCAGACAAAGCAACTGAGCCGGATGAAAGACTAGAAGAAGGTAATTGGCACTGACAGCAGGATGTTCTGAAAAGAGTGCCAAAAAGGCAAGAACACATCCTGCCGCACCTGCTGCTGTAAATATAACAAGGTCAATACCCCACAGTCCTTTCTGCTTTTTTAATCCATAGATTGTAGCTCCGGCGGTGAGGATGAATAGCATTAAAGCTGCTTGCAGTGGCGTAGGGAGGTTGGTTGTTTGCTCCCCTTCGAGACTTTGTGCTACGGAGTATTTTTCGCAATCAACCATTTTCTCTATGCCGGTTACCAGTGAGCGGCTCTTTCCCTGCGCTATAATTTGAGCTGTCGAAAAAAAGTTCATCAAGTAAGAGGGGGCAAACATCATCTGACGGTCGCTGATGGGGCGGTCGGCTTCGCTTCCGATGCAAAGATCAATACCAAATTGTGCCCAAGGGTGTTTGTTGGTGTATTGATGCACAATGCTACGAAACGTTTGGCGGTTGTTGCGCTGTGTCGAGTCTGCTTCATAAATCACCTCTCCATTAATGCACTCCTCTATAATATCGCGCGGGCGTGTAGCGCAGTTGTCATAAAAGAAATTATACCGGTATATCCGATTTTCGGGCCGACTGTTGGTTTCTAGCAAGGCAATCAGCGTTTGTTTTTCCTCTTGCGTCAAGTTGAGAGGTTGTTGCCAAACGCTTCGGCCATAATATTCGTACTCGCTTGCAAAGCGTTCGTAGCTGCTTACTCCCAGTTCATAGTCGGTTTGTCCCAAGGCGAACCGTAGCATGAAGTTTGGGGTGTTGAAGCTGAACATGCCATAGTTAAATACGGCATCAATGCCTAGCCTTGAGTCTTTGTAACGAATGGCTGTATGTCCGAACAGCGCATAAAGCTCCTCACCCGGCGCACAAGTCAACAAGCTGATCTGAATGGAGTCCGTGGACGTTTCTGTTGTTCCCTTCTCTGTTGCCCAAAGCATGTTTGCGCTAGCTAGCAGTAGTGTTAATAGTATAATTTTAATGATGTGCATAACCTCCTTTATAAAAGTACGTACTTTAAGGGTACAAAAGTACGTACTTTTTTAATATAAAAGTACGTATTTAACACACTGTTAAATGCGCACTTTTGTATGCGTTGATATTCAGTTGATTACCTGTGTGCTTTTGAGTTTGAAAACGAATTAGTCTTACTGCCTAAGCAACCGTAGCTCGTGTGGTGGTAGGTTTGTTATGCCACACCTACCTCAATGAACCCAATAAACTCATCCCTTAAAAATGAATAGCCGTAGCATAATAATTTAGGTATATGGGCGTAGCTAATAAAAATTATATCTATCTTTGCACCCAAATGCATAGAAGACTGTGAATTTAATTATTGATATAGGGAATACGGCGGTCAAAATGGCGCTGTTTGATGGTGACGCATTGGTAAATGTCGTCTCTGACCCAAGTCAGTCGTTGGCCGGTCTTTGGGAAATTTGTGCGAAGTATCCGATTGAAAAAGCGATTGTGGCAACCGTTATTGATTTGAGCCCACAGCAGTTGGATCAAATCAACCGCCTGAACATCCCGTTGCTTTGGTTGGATAAAAATACGGAAATTCCGGTAATTAATCTATACGAAACACCGGATACGCTAGGTTACGACAGAGTCGCTGCAGTAGTGGGTGCTCAAGAGCAATTTCCGAACAAAGATATACTTGTTATTGATGCAGGAACCTGCATTACTTACGAGTTTATTGATGCCCAAGGGCAGTATCAAGGTGGTAATATTTCGCCGGGATTGCAGATGCGCTTTAAAGCACTTCACCAGTTTACCGGGCGTTTACCGTTGGTTTCGCGAGAAGGCAGGTTGTTGACTATTGGCAAAGATACGGAAACAGCTATTCGGGCTGGTGTAGTAAAAGGGATGGAGTACGAAATTTCGGGCTATATTGCGGCCATGAAACATAAATATCCTGAACTTTTGGTTTTTTTAACGGGCGGAGATGATTTTTCTTTTGATACAACACTAAAAAGTGTCATCTTTGCAGATAGATTTTTAGTGCTGAAAGGATTAAATAGAATTTTAAACTATAATAATGGTAGGACTTAAAAACACGATTTGTGCGCTATTGCTCACGACTTTTGCAGGAGTGGCAGTTGCTCAAAATAACACAAACTCTCCTTATACACGCTACGGTTATGGTGACTTGGCAGATCCGAGTTTCGGAAACAGTAAAGCGATGGGTGGGATGGCTTATGGATTACGAGATGGCTCGCAAATCAATCCGTTAAATCCTGCTTCTTATACGGCAATTGACTCGTTAACCTTTCTTTTCGAAGGAGGTTTTACGATGCAAAATTCAAATATGAGTCTGGGCGGAACCAAATTGAACGCAAAGAATTCTAGTTTCGACTACTTAGCCATTCAGTTTCGCTTGAAAAAGTGGATGGGGATGAGTCTTGGTTTGTTGCCTTACTCCAATGTGGGGTATAACTTGTATCAAAGTACTGCCGCTACAGAGAACGAACCAAATAACACGAAGACCTTTACTGGTGATGGTGGTTTACATTATCTATACGTAGGATTGGCTGTTAAACCTTTTAAGAACTTCTCGGTAGGTGCCAATGTCTCTTACTTTTGGGGCGAGATTAATCGCACAGCAGCTATCTATTATCCCTCTAACTCTACGGCCTACTCGTTTACTGAGTTAACGCACATGGCTGTACGAGATTATAAGGTAGATTTCGGTGCTCAATACACGCAAGCGTTCGGTAAAAAACATACTGTAACGTTGGGTGCAGTATTTACGCCCAAACGGAATTTTAATAATGACACGTATGTGCAAACAACCTCGAGCGCTATGGTAACCAAAGATACGACCGTAACAGCCGGCACCCCGAATAGCTTTGGCTTTGGCGTGACCTACACGTATGACAAGCGTCTTACGGTTGGGCTTGATTACAGCTTGCAACAATGGGGAGAGGTATCTTATATGAATAAATCAAACGTTTTTTGTGATCGCACAAGAGTTTCGCTAGGTGCCGAGTATTTGCCGAACACGTTAGGACGAAGCTACCTGTCTCACATCAAGTATCGTTTGGGAGGGTATTACACCACCCCTTATTATAAATTAGACAATTACAATGAAAGAGCTTCACGCGAATACGGAGTAACAGCAGGTTTCGGACTGCCCCTCCCCAGATCGCGTTCTATTATCAGTCTAACGGCCCAGTTTGCAAGGGTTGAGGCATTGGTTCCAACGGCAGTAACAGAAAATATTATAAGATTGAGCGTTGGACTTACAATCAATGAACGCTGGTTCTTTAAACGTAAAGTGGATTAAGGTAGATTAAACAACTAAAAAAATTAGATACAATGAAGATGAAAACGCTTGTAGTCATGCTGATTCTCGCAGCTGGCTCAACAACAGTAGCTGCTCAAAGTGATGAATGCAACTCAAACAGTAGTATATCTCATGAAGCAGTAAAGGCAGGTAACTTCAAAGATGCCTATCTGCCTTGGAAAGCGGTCATGGAAAAATGTCCAACGCTTAGATATTATACCTATTCAGATGGTATTGATATTCTTCACTCATTTATGCAAACCTACAAGGGTAAGCCCGAGTATGACAAGTACTTCAATGAGTTGATGGGAGTTTATGATCAATTGATTCAGTATACTCCCGAACTTCAGAAGACTGTAAAAGTTCGTCCGGCAGACAGAACACTGGGATTGAAGGCTATTGACTATATTCAATTTGCTCCCAAAGTCGATGCAAACGTAGCTTATGGCTGGTTATCGACTTCGGTTAATTCGGATAAAGCTGAAGCTCCTGCACAGGTTCTTTTCTTCTTCTTGGAGCAGTCTGCTAAGAAATTGGCAAGTGACGCTAACCATAAAGAGCAGTTCATACAAGACTATTTGAGCGCAACCCAATGGGCAGATGAAGCCATTGCTACCGAAACCAAAGAGTCTACTAAGAAAGGCTATCAAGCAGTGAAAGACAATTTGGTTGCACTGTTTATCAACAGTGGCGCTGCCGATTGCGCATCGCTTCAAGGTATTTACGGCCCCAAAGTAGAGGCGAACCAAAAAGACTTGGAGTACTTGAAAAAGGTAATCGACATCATGAAAATGATGAGATGTACCGAAAGTGATGCTTATTTGCAAGCTTCGTACTATGCTTATAAAATAGAACCTACCACAGAAGCTGCTGCAGGTTGTGCTTATCAAGCCTTTAAAAAAGGCGACATTGATGGAGCCGTGAAGTTCTTTGACGAATCTATTAACCTCGAAACAGATAATGTTAAGAAGGCCGAAAAGGCTTATGCAGCTGCTGCGGTATTGGCTTCTGCCAAGAAGTTGTCACAATCAAGAGCGTATGCTCAAAAAGCCATCAGCTACAATGATAACTACGGAGCACCTTATATCTTAATTGCAAACCTATATGCAACAAGCCCCAATTGGAGCGAAGAAGGTGCATTGAATAAGTGTACTTATTTTGCCGTGATTGACAAGTTGCAACGCGCAAAATCAGTAGATTCAAGTGTAACCGACGAAGCAAATAAACTGATCGGAACGTACTCACGTCATACGCCACAAGCGAAAGATCTCTTTATGCTGGGTTACAAATCGGGCGATCGTATCACGATTGGCGGATGGATTGGAGAGACTACAACGATCAGATAACAACTATGTTTCGACAACGAAGTCACTACATCTTACGTAAAAGCTTGAGCATAACAATTGTCCTTGGGGCAATTGTTATGCTTCTTTCGTTTGCTTCTTGCGGAGGAAGGAAGAAAATGATGGGAGCTGCCATCACTAACCGAGACTCTCTGCCCATCATGGCCACCTACAAGGTAACCACGTTGATCTCTGATTCGGGCATTACGCGTTACCGCTTAAATACGGACGAGTGGTTGATGTATGACAAAAAGACCCCCTCTTACTGGGCGTTTGAAAAAGGAGTGTACTTGGAACAGTTTGACTCTTTGTTGAATGTAGATGCTAGCATAAAGGCCGACACGGCTTATTACTACGACAGAGAGAAACTGTGGAAACTCATCGGACATGTAGATATCAAGAACCTGAAAGGGGAGCGGTTTAATACCGAGTTACTGTATTGGAATCAGGCTACCCAGAAGGTGTATTCTGATCGATTTATCCGGATAGAGCAACCCGATAGAATCATAACCGGGCATGGCTTTGATTCGAACCAGCAGATGACCACTTACGTTATACATAATATGGAAGGAATCTTTTATGTAGACCAGGCGGCTGATAGTACAAAAACAGATTCTGTGAAATAACTTATGAGCATTATTGTTTACCTTTTAATCACGATGGCTTTCTCGGCCTTTTTCTCGGGTATGGAGATCGCTTTCGTTTCAGTGGACAAGCTTCGCTTCGAACTGGAGCGAAAGGGAGGCGTGTCCTCACGCATCTTGAGGCTGTTTTATAAGCATCCAAACGATTTTATCTCCACGATGTTGGTCGGAAACAACATTGCCTTGGTTATCTACGGTATTTTGATGGCTCAGCTCATTGGAGAAAGTTTGCTGACCGGGTTCATTACAAACCATTTTCTAATGGTCTTTTTGCAAACGGTCATTTCGACCCTTATTATACTTGTTACCGGAGAATTCTTACCCAAAACACTCTTTAAAATCAACCCCAACTTGGCGCTTAATGTGTGCGCCATTCCGCTGTTCTTTTGTTACATTCTTTTGTATCCTATCTCGAAGTTTTCCTCCAGTGTATCGTACCTGTTTCTTCGCTTGTTTGGCGTAAAAGTAACCAAAGCCGACTCGGCTAAGGCTTTTACCAAGATCGACTTGGATTACTTTGTGCAATCGGGTATTGACAACGCCGACAGCCGGCAGGAGCTTGATGCCGAAGTGAAGATATTTCAGAATGCATTAGACTTTTCAACGATTAAAATCCGTGACTGCATTGTGCCCCGTACCGAGGTGGTTGCAGTAAGTATAACGGTTTCGTTAGAGGAGCTGAAAACTCGATTTGTAGAGTCGGGAATCTCTAAAATGATTGTTTATGAAGGAGATATTGACAACGTAATTGGGTATATCCATTCGTCCGAAATGTTTCGTAATCCCAAAGATTGGCGCGATAATGTGAATGAGGTACCTATCGTTCCCGAAACGATGGCGGCCCATAAACTGATGAAACTGTTTATGCAACAGAAAAAAACCATTGCTGTGGTTGTTGATGAATTTGGAGGTACCGCAGGTATCGTTTCGTTAGAAGATCTAGTCGAAGAAATTTTTGGAGACATCGAAGATGAGCATGACAATACCTCTTACGTTTGCAAAGAGATAGAGCCCGGAGAATATATACTCTCGGGACGCTTGGAAATTGAGAAAGTAAATGATATGCTCGACTTGGAATTGCCCGAATCGGATGACTATTTGACCGTAGGCGGATTGATTCTGCATCACTATCAAAGTTTCCCGAAATTGCACGAATTGATTACTGTGGGCACCTATCAGTTTAAGATAATCAAGACAACGGCAACGAAAATTGAGCTAGTTCGGCTCAAAGTAATGGAATAATTGGCTATATATGTATTTTTTTTGCGAATAAATAGATGCATCTTAGCATTTTTTGTATCTTCGTGCGCTTAAAACAACAAGAAACGAAAATAATAATAAACAAATAAATTGTATTAATTAAAATGGCAACATTACAGAAGATTAGAACGAAAGGACCTTTATTGGTAATCGTTATTGGCTTGGCCTTGTTTGCCTTCATCGCAGGTGATGCTTGGAAAGTTCTTCAGCCTCACCAATCACAAAATGTCGGTGAAGTAGACGGAGATGAGCTTTCAGCTCAAGACTATCAAGCATTGGTAGAAGAGTATACAGAGGTGATCAAGTTCTCCAGTGGAATGAGCGCGTTGAGCGACGATCAAACCAACCAGCTGAAAGACGAAGTATGGCGTACCTATGTGAACAACAAATTGCTGGAGAAAGAAGCCAAAAAGTTGGGAATCACTGTTTCTAATGCCGAAATTCAAGCGATTATTGATGCAGGGGTGAATCCACTTTTGCAACAAACCCCGTTTCGTAACCCACAAACAGGTGCTTTCGACAAAGATATGTTGAAAAAGTTTCTAGTTGAATACTCGAAAATGGACAAGAAGAACATGCCGGCTCAGTATAGCGAATATTATGAGTCTATGCACAAATTCTGGTCGTTCATTCAAAAAAGCATCGTTCAAAGCCGCTTGTCAGAGAAATACCAAGCATTGGTATCAAAGGCACTCTTCTCAAATCCGATTGAAGCTGCTGCTGCTTTCGAAGCAAGAGTGAATCAAATGGACCTGCTATTGGCAGCCGTTCCCTATGCTTCGATTGTGGACTCTACTATTACGGTGAAAGAGTCTGAGTTGAAAGACCTTTATAACAAGAAAAAGGAACAGTTCAAACAATATGTAGAGACTCGTAACATCAAATACATCGATGTGCAAGTTACTGCAAGTGCACAAGATAAAGCCGAAATAGAGAAAGAGGTAACCGAGTATACCGAGCAACTGGCCGGAACGCCTACCGATTATACATCGTTTATTCGCTCTACAGGCTCAGCGTATCCTTATGTTGACTTGTACTACAGCAAAACAGCTTTTCCGGCAGATGTAGTATCTCGTATGGATTCAGCTGCCATCGGACAAGTTTATGGCCCTTATTATAGCGCAACCGATAACTCGATCAACTCGTTCAAAGTATTGGCTAAAACCGCTGCTTCCGACTCGATTGAGTTCCGTCAGATTCAAGTGGCTGCTGCCGATTTGGATAAAACAAAAGCGCTGACCGATAGTATCTTGACAGCCATCAAGGCTGGAGCCGATTTTACAGAGCTGGCTAAGAAATATGGTCAACCCGGAACACCAAACTGGATTTCGTCTGCGAATTACGAAAATGCACAGTTAGAAGGTGACAATGTGAAGTTCATCACGGCTGTCACTAACCTAGGCGTGAATGAATTATCAACTGTCTCTTTGGGACAGGCCAACGTGATTCTTCAGGTGACTAATAAGAAAGGTACAAAAGACAAATACAAAGTAGCTGTGATCAAACGTCCGGTTGAATTCAGCAAGGATACGTATAGCAAAGCTTACAATGACTTCAGTCAATTCATTGCAGCTAACCCTACATTGGATAAACTTTCGGCCAATGCCGAAGAGGCTGGTTATAAACTGCTTGAAAGAAACGATTTGAACAACTTCGAACACACTATTGGTGGCATCAAAGGCACCAAGGAGGCGTTGAGATGGGCATTCTCTGCCAAGAAAAACGAAATTTCGGGCTTGTACGAGTGTGGCGACAGCGACAGAATGGTTGTTGTAGGATTAGCAGGAGTTGTAGAAGAGGGCTACCGTCCTTTAGCGTTAGTGCAAGATCAACTTAGAGCGGAGATCATCAAAGACAAAAAGGCTGAGAAGATCATGGAAGCCATGAAGGCAGCCAACGCAACAACGATCGATCAATATAACGCCATGCCAAACGCTGTAAGCGACTCATTGAAGCACGTTACTTTTGCTGCACCTGCTTATGTAGCTGCATTACGTAGCAGCGAACCATTGGTTGGCGCTTATGCATCTGTAGCCGAAATGGGCAAGTTGAGCGCTCCGATCAAAGGAAACGCCGGCGTGTTTGTGTTGCAAATGTATGGCAAAGACAAGTTGAATGAAACTTACGATGCAAAAGCAGAAGAAGCTACACTACAAGCTATGCACGCTCGCTTTGCAAGCCGTTTGATGAACGACCTGTATTTGAAAGGCAAAGTAAAAGATACCCGTTACTTGTTCTTCTAAGAACCATAACGTGAAAATTGAATAGAAAAAGGCTGTTTCCAAAGCGGAAACAGCCTTTTTCTATTAAGTTTTGGCTATTGTCTGTTCTTAAATCAACTTAATATCGCTACATTTGCATAAGATAACTATTGAAACCCGTAATTATGTCTAAATATCCTCTCTTAGGAATGACCCTTGTGGAATTGCAAAAGATAGTAAAGAATCTGGGAATGCCCGGCTTTGCTGCTAAGCAGATTGCATCATGGTTGTATGAAAAAAAAGTAACTTCCATTGATGAAATGACTAATTTGTCACTCAAACATCGCGATTTGTTGAAAGAGGAGTATGAGGTAGGGGCAGCCGAACCGGTGGAGGCCATGCACTCGGTAGATGGCACCATCAAATACCTCTACTGTACAGGCGAGAATCAGTTTGTAGAGTCTGTCTACATCCCCGATGAAGAGCGAGCAACCCTGTGTGTCTCCTCTCAGGTAGGATGTAAAATGAACTGTAAGTTTTGTATGACAGGGAAGCAAGGCTTTGTGGCCAACCTTTCCGCCAATCAAATATTGAACCAGATAAGTTCCTTGCCAGAGCGAGACAAGCTGACCAACGTGGTTTTTATGGGTATGGGCGAACCGCTCGATAATGTAGATGAGGTGTTGAAGACGCTTGACATTTTGACCTCCTCTTACGGTTATGGATGGAGCCCCAAACGTATCACAGTATCTACTTCGGGCTTGCGCAAAGGATTGCAACGCTTTATCGAAGAGAGCGATTGTCACTTGGCCATTAGTCTTCACTCTCCGGTACCCTCGCAACGTGCCGATTTGATGCCTGCCGAAAGGGCTTTTCCTGCAGCAGAGATGGTGGAATTGTTAAAAAACTATGATTTTAGTAAGCAACGCCGACTTTCGTTTGAGTATATTGTTTTTAAAGGAGTCAATGATTCCTTGATTTACGCCAAAGAGTTGTTGAAGCTACTCCGTGGGCTCGACTGCCGAATGAATCTGATTCGTTTTCATGCCATCCCCGGTGTTCAGCTCGAAGGAGCAGAACTCGAGACCATGGAGACTTTCCGAGATTATTTAACTTCTCACGGACTTTTCTCAACGATTCGTTCTTCGCGTGGAGAAGATATTTTTGCGGCTTGTGGAATGCTTTCGACTGCGAAAAAAGAAGAGGATATCAAGAATTAAAATAAGCAAGATTATGAAAAAGTATCTGTTATGCCTTAGTATGGCTCTTGTTGCACTGGCGTTTTCTGCTTGTGGCGGGAAGAAAGGTGTGTTTACGCCCACCTCTAGTGGTCGTGCGTATGAAATCCTGGTGGTCGTTAATACTCAATTGTGGGAGGCACCTGCCGGAAGAGCCTTGTTTGATGTGCTGGATACAGATGTGCCGGGGCTTCCTCAGTCCGAGCGTTCGTTCCGTATTATGTATACCGATCCGCGCAACTATGACACTACGTTGAAGCTCATCCGCAACATCATCATTGTTGATGTGCAAGATATTTATACCAAAGGCTCCTTTAAATATGCTAGAGATGTATATGCTGCCCCACAGCTTATATTGACCATTCAAGCACCCAATGACGAAGCGTTAGAGCAGTTTGTGACGGAAAACAAGCAAACCATTATCGACTTTTTTACCCGTGCCGAAATGAACCGTCAAATCAGTCAACTCGAAAAGAAACACAGCGATTATGTGGCAACCAAGGTAAAAAGCCTATTCGACTCGGAAGTGTGGGTTCCGGCCGATCTAACGAATACGAAAGTGGGTGAGAATTTCTTCTGGGCGGGAACAAATACAGCTACAGCCGACCAAAACTTTGTCATGTACGCTTATCCCTATACCGACAAAGATACGTTTACGAAAGCCTATTTCGTGCACAAACGAGACTCGGTAATGAAAGCCAACATACCCGGTTCTAAAGAGGGCATGTACATGATGACCGATTCGGCATATACCGATGTGAAGCCCATTGATGTGCAAGGAGATTATGCACTCGAGGCTCGCGGGCTTTGGCGCATGAAGAACGACTTCATGGGAGGACCATTTGTTTCGCACACCCGATTAGACAAAGCAAACCAACGCGTTGTTACGGTTGAGGTTTTTGTCTATTCGCCCGATAAAATGAAACGTAACCTGATACGCATGATGGAGGCCTCGCTGTATACATTGAAACTGCCTAATGAAAAGACGCAGGCAGAGATTCCACTCGGCGTAACCAAGGAAATAGAAACAACCAAATAACGATATGGAAAATAACAAAATAAAGATTGGCATCACGCAAGGAGACATTAATGGAGTAGGGTATGAGGTGATATTGAAAACCTTCTCAGAGCCTGGAATGCTCGAACTTTGTACACCTATTATTTACGGATCGCCCAAAGTGGCCGCCTATCACCGTAAGTCGCTCGATTTGCCAACCAACTTCAGCATCGTTAACTCGGCTTCTGAGGCAAGCGATGATCGACTGAGTGTGGTGAACTGCACCGACGACGAAGTGAAGGTAGAGTTTGCCAAGGCTGATCCTGAAGCCGGTAAAGCGGCGTTAGGCGCCTTAGAGAAGGCTATTGAGGAGTACAAGGCAGGCCTTATTGATGTGATTGTTACTGCGCCTATCAATAAACACACCATTCAGTCCGAAGGATTTGCGTTTCCCGGGCATACCGAGTATATTGAAGAGAAGCTTGGCAATGGGGCTAAATCGCTTATGATTCTAATGAAAGATGACTTCAGAGTGGCGCTAGTCACCGGTCACATTCCAGTGAGTGCCATCGCCTCTACCATCACGAAAGAGCTGATTAAAGAGAAAATCACCCTTTTCAACCGTTCGTTGAAGTTTGACTTTGGTATAGGTGCGCCTCGCATTGCAGTGCTTGCGCTCAATCCCCATGCCGGAGACGAAGGGCTGCTTGGGCATGAAGAGCAAACCATTATCACTCCGGCTATCGACGAGATGGTGGCGCAAGGCGTGTTGTGTTACGGACCCTATCCGGCCGATGGCTTTATGGGATCGGGGAATTACATGCATTTTGACGGTGTACTAGCCATGTATCACGACCAAGGACTGGCTCCGTTCAAAGCCTTGGCTATGGAGCAAGGGGTGAACTATACAGCCGGGCTTCCGGTGGTGCGTACCTCTCCGGCACATGGCACAGCCTATGATATTGTCGGGAAGGGAGTAGCCTGCGAAGATTCTTTCCGTCAAGCAGTCTATGTAGCCATTGATGTGTTTCGTAACCGTCTTTTTGAGAAGGCTGCTCACGCTAACCCGTTGAGAAAACAGTATTACGAAAAGCGCGACGATAGTGATAAACTGAAGTTGGATACAGTAGACGACCAATAGGGTGTGGGAAAATTCTTCCCTTTTAGCTTGTGCTATTGAAAGCTTTTTGTAATTTTGTCATAGATTTAGTATGATCATGACAAAAGCGGAAATTCAACAAGTTAAACTCAGATTCGGTATTATCGGTAATACGGAAGGGCTGTCTCGTGCCATTGATGTGGCTATTCAGGTGGCACCTACCGACTTGTCTGTGCTGATTACCGGAGAAAGTGGTGTGGGCAAGGAGAGTTTCCCGCAGATTATTCACCAATATAGCCGTCGGAAACACGGACAATACATAGCGGTGAACTGTGGAGCTATTCCCGAAGGAACCATAGACTCCGAACTGTTTGGTCATGAGAAGGGTGCTTTTACGGGAGCCATTGGCGAACGCAAAGGTTATTTTGGAGAGGCCGACAAGGGAACCATCTTTTTAGATGAGGTGGGAGAGTTGCCTCTGCCTACACAAGCACGCTTGCTGCGTGTACTCGAAAGTGGAGAGTTTATAAAGGTAGGCTCTTCAAGGGTGCAGAAAACAGATGTTCGCATTGTAGCCGCTACCAATGTTAACTTGATGCAAGCCATTGCCGATGGACGCTTTCGAGAAGATTTGTACTACCGCCTCAATACAGTGCCCATTCAGATACCGCCTTTGCGCGAGCGAGGTGAAGATGTTTTATTGCTTTTTCGCAAGTTTGCAGCAGACTTTGCCGAGAGGTATCGGATGCCATCTATTTCATTGACCGACGATGCCAAGAAGGTGCTGTTGGCCTATTCATGGCCGGGCAATGTGAGGCAACTTAAGAATATCACCGAACAGGTTTCTATCATAGAAACCAATCGAGAGATCAATGCCGCCATTCTGCAAACTTACATCCCTGACCAAAATACGCAGCGTTTACCTGCTTTACTGTTTGGGAATAAGGATCGGAAGGGCTTTGAGAGTGAACGCGAAATACTCTATTCGGTGCTTTTTGACATGCGTCAGGAGGTGGCCGAGTTGAAAAAGATGGTGCATAATTTAATGGCCGATAAGCAAGGAATGGCTGCTTCGACACCTGCCACTTATTATGGAAATGTTACACCGGTAGCATCATCGCCATCATCGGCTATGCCTACCATTATTCATACGGTCAAATCGTCCACTCCTCATGATGACGACATACAAGACACGGAAGAGTATGTTGAAGAGTCGTTGTCACTCGATGATCTTGAAAAAGAGATGATACGTAAAGCACTCGAGAAACATAACGGGAAGCGAAAGAGTGCAGCCAAAGACCTCAATATATCGGAACGCACCCTATACAGAAAAATAAAAGAATATGGATTGGATTAATAAAATAAAACGGGTGAGTCTGCTGGTTTTTTTGCCGGTAATAGTCATCGCTTGCAGCGTTTCTTATAAGTTTAATGGGTCATCGATTAATTACGATAAGGTGAAAACGATCTCGATTGAAAACTTTCCTATTAAATCGGAGTATGTCTATGCTCCCTTGGCTACGCGGTTCAATGAAGATCTCAAGGATATTTTCGTTCGGCAAACCCGTTTGCAGCTGGTTAAGCGGAATGCTGACTTAGAAATTGACGGAGAGATCGTTGGGTACAATCAATATAACCAATCAGTACAGGCCGATGGGTACTCTTCGGAAACGAAATTGACCTTGACGGTTAATGTACGCTTTGTGAACAATACCAATCATACAGAGGACTTTGAACAGCAATTTACTGCTTTCCGTGTTTATCCATCCAATCAGCTATTGTCTGCCGTACAAGACACATACATTGCCGAGATGTCTAAAGAGATTACCGATCAAATTTTTAACGCAACCGTGGCAAACTGGTAATCTAAATGACTTCTGCTAACTTTCAACAATGGATTCAGCACCCTGAAATGCTCAATAAGGAAACCTTGTACGAACTACGTACTTGTGTGGCCCGCTACCCTTATTTTCAATCGGCACGCTTGCTTTATCTGAAAAATCTTTTCTTGCTTCACGACATCACTTTTGGTGCCGAGCTGCGCAAAACGACGCTTTATGTAGCCGATCGTCGCGCGTTGTTTTACCTCATCGAAGGAGATAAATACACTTTGCGTGCACCACGCAGTGCAAAGTCAATCTTTACGGAAGAGAAAGAGGCCGAGGAGCCGGGATTTGACCGAACACTTTCGCTGATCGATGCTTTCCTGTCGACTGTTCCCGAAGAATTATCGCTACAAAAAAGCCTGGACTACAGCACAGACTATACGACCTATCTTTTACACGAGGACGATCTATACGAGTCGGACGAGACATTGGAATCGCCTCAATTGCGTGGGCAAGCCTTGATCGATGGATTCATCGAAATGAGCGGCAGTGAATCGGTTTCGCTACGGATGAAACCCTTAGAAAGGGATGCAACGCATGCTACAGCGGCAGACGAAACCACGACCGAAGAATCGATAATAGATGTAACCCATCTCGAAGAGGATGAAGATGATAGCTGTTTTACCGAAACATTAGCTAAAATATATGTAAAACAGCAACGATATTCTAAAGCTCTTGAAATTATTAAAAAATTAAGTTTGAAATATCCAAAAAAAAATGGTTACTTTGCAGACCAAATAAGATTTTTGGAGAAATTGATTATTAACGCTAAATCAAAATAATAAAATGTACGTATTATTAATTGTCTTAATGGTTATTGCAGCCATATTGATGTGCTTCATCGTATTGATTCAGAACTCTAAAGGAGGGGGTCTTTCATCGGGCTTTTCATCATCCAATGCAATTATGGGTGTGCGCAAAACGACTGACTTCTTAGAAAAAGCAACTTGGGGATTAGCTGCATTCATGGTTGTAATGAGTATTGCTACTGCTTATGTCATTCCAACTGCTTCTAAAGCACAAGATGTGATCATGGAACAAGCTCAACAGGAAGAGGCCACCAACCCGTATAACATGCCTCAGGGTACTACTGCACCGGGTGCTGAAACAACAACTCCTGCTGCTGAATCTGATTCTGCAAATTAAGATGCTACTTCCACATAACGAAATAGTATAACAACTATGGCTGCAACCCTTTACCATAAAGGTTTGCAGCCATAGTTGTTTAAAACACAAACTTCTATATAACTGATAACTGATATGATAAACAAAACTATGAGAGAGTCGGCCTTTCTGCGATGGACTGCGCTGATTCTTATTTCCTCGATGATGTTTTTCTCTTACATGTTCATCGATGTGCTTTCACCGCTACAAACCATGCTCGAAACCGAATGTGGTTGGTCGGCCGATACCTACGGCACGTTTGCCAGCTCCGAGTACTTCTTGAATGTGTTTGCTTTCTTTTTGATTTTTGCCGGTATTATTCTGGATAAGATGGGGGTTCGATTCACCGGAATCCTTTCGGGAGTAGTCATGGTAATTGGTGGGGGTATCAAGCTCTACGCCATCAGCTCCTGGTTTGTACCGGGAGGCATGGTTTTCGATTTTCTGAACTCTTTCTGGGTTTCGTTTCCTCCTACCGCAAAGCTGGCCTCTATCGGTTTTGCTATTTTTGGTTGTGGGGTCGAGATGGCGGGTATCACGGTATCTAAAACCATCGTAAAATGGTTTCGCGGTAAGGAGATGGCTTTGGCCATGGGGCTCGAGATGGCGATCGCTCGTTTGGGAGTGTTCGCTGTTTTCCGCTTGTCGCCACACTTCGCTTCGTTGGGCGACCAGAGCGTCGTACGCCCGGTTGCTATTTGTGCGGGTTTATTGTGCATTGGCTTGCTCTCGTTTATCGTTTATTCGTTGATGGATAAAAAGCTGGATAAACAACTAGGTGTCGAAGCCAATCAAGAGGAAGAAGAGCCGTTTAAAATCCGTGATTTAGGCATCCTGTTTACCAGCAAGCCCTTCTTAATTGTCTCTTTCTTGTGCGTACTCTATTATTCGGCAATTTTTCCGTTTCAGAAATTTGCGACCAGCATGCTCGAGAATCGATTGGGCATGCCTACGAACGACGCTTCGGCACTCTTCTCGTGGTTCCCAATTGGTGCAATGGTACTTACCCCTTTGCTTGGGTGGTTTCTTGATAAGAAAGGAAAGGGAGCTTCGATGCTGATATTGGGTTCGGTGCTGGTATTTGCCTGTCACATGGTGTTTGCTATCTATCCGATGACCGACAATACTACCAGCTTGGTAGTAGCCTACGTAGCGATCATTGTGTTGGGTGTCTCTTTCTCCTTGGTGCCTGCTGCCCTTTGGCCATCGGTGCCCAAGTTGGTTGAAGATCGGTATTTAGGTTCGGCCTATTCGGTTATTTTTTGGATTCAAAACATTGGTCTTTTTGCATTCCCCAACATCATTGGTAAGGTGCTGGTTTGGGCCAATCCGCATGTAACCGATGGACGTTATGATTATACCATGCCTATGTTGGTGTTTGCCAGTTTGGGTGTGATGGCATTTGTGTTGGGCATCTGGCTGAAAGCGGAGGATAAGAAGAATCATTACGGACTGGAACAACCCAATATTAAACACTAATCATCAATCGGCCATGAAAGCGAAGACCAACTTACTGGATGTCATCCCTTTTCGCAGTGCACACATTACAACCGAGAGGAAAGGCGACTGCATAGTCATCGCCTTTCCTCGGTTTAAACAGAAATGGATGCGTCGTATCTTACTGCCGAAAGAGATGTCGGCCGATATCCAGGTGAAGCTCGAAGCACACGGAACAGCAGTGTGGGAACTGATTGATGGAAAGCGAACAGTTGGGGAGATTATAGAAAAACTCGTAGACTGCTTCCCGGAAGAAGTAGACTACGAGTCTCGTATTGTTGCTTATGTGTATCAGTTACAAAAAGATAAATTTATCGGGTTTGCTGCTCATCGCTAACTGTCCCTATTCAGAAATTAATTCCCCTCTTCCCTGTCCACCTTAATTAATCCGCCTGTAACGGGGTTGAAACTAACCTTTGTAGTGGCTTTTTTATTGAACAGCGCCGGTGCCAAAAACTCTATCGAACCGAACTGGGTAACCGGGAGTTCCTCTTCAAACAGCTTGTTCTTTCCTTCTGTTAAGGTAACCAATGCTTTACCGGGTACAATGTAGGCGATGCCATCGACTTTCTTTTTTCCATCTTCAGGGGGAAGATTGATCGCCTTCACATCTTTCAAACTGATGTAAACCGGTTCGCCCGCCAAATCATTGTTGGCAACCACGCCCAGCTTCTTCGAGAATCGGAAAGCAATCTGATCCTTCAGCTCCTTGCTTGGATCGATGCGGATGGTGAAGGTTTTCTCCTCTTTATCGCTGGTGCCCGAGAACATTTCAGTCATGGCTCCTTCCTGTTCATCCAGGCTGTTGAGCATGAGTTTCAACTGTTCGCCGTCTTTGGGCATGTTGTCGGCTTGTCCGCGTACCAGTGCGTTTTTGCTTTCGCGTATGTTGTATATCTCTTTGGCAACCAGCTCGGCCATTTTGGCTGACGAGTTAGCCATCAGTATCTCTTCGGTGAGAAAGTCGCGTGGGTTCACTCTCTTTTTAGCAGGTGTAAGCACTGCTGCCGGAGTTGCTTTTCTAGGACTGAATGGCGTGTTGATTGATTTGATGATTCCATCTTCGGTGAGTTCAATGAGTGGAGCCACCGTTTTATCCTTCATTTTTACGAAGTACACACGCTCGCTGTCGGGTACGCCCACCGATTTGGCTTTTACGCTAACCAGCTCCCAATACTCTTGCGCATCGGCCGATACATTGTTCAATCGCAGGTAGCGATCGGCATACTTGCTGAACTCTCCTGGTGTGTAAATGATCTTGTTGGCTTTGACCTCAATGTCAATCTGAGTCTTCGGCAGCACATAGGTCACCCCGAAATCTTTGCCACGAGTCACTCCGGTTGTTACCTCCGTTTGTGCAGAAGTAAGTACAGCACCCATCAAGAAGCCCGAAAATAGTATTAATTTCTTCATATTCTGTTCTTTATTAAAAGATTTCGAATAACAAAAGTAGTAAACTTATTCTAAAGTTCACCCTTTCTTAACCTTTATTCGCTTACCAAACGCCACGCCATTGGGAGTGATTCGATAATGTCGCTCGCTGTGAGGGCAATCATTCCTTGCTTTTTTCGGGCAAAATCGCCTGCCAACCCATGCACGTACGTACCTATTTGAGCGGCATGCTCGTCAGAGTATCCTTGTGCCAGTAGAGCCAACAGCACCCCGGTCAATACATCGCCGCTTCCGCCTGTTGCCATGCCCGGGTTTCCGGTGGGGTTAAAGAAGCATCTGCCTGTTGGAGTGATGATGGCTGAGTAAACCCCCTTTAAAATGATGTGTACGCGAGCTGTTCGTGCCAGTTCGCACGCCTTTTGAAGCCGATCGTACGAGCCTTGGCATTTGCCTACAAGGCGTTCCAACTCTTTGGGGTGAGGAGTCAATATGGAGCCTTTGGGCAGATGGTTTAACGCATGACGATGATTGGCCAGGATGTTAAGTGCATCGGCATCCAATACCAAGGGTACTTGGCACAAGGTTAGCTGTTGCAACAAAGCAGCCTCAGTCTCTGCCGCTTGGGCCAACCCGGGGCCGATACCAATAGCCATGTAGTTATCTGTTTCGGTGGCGTGGGTAAAGTAGAACTCATGGTTGTCGACCTCGACCATAGCCTCGGGTACGGCTGTTTGCAAGATGTTGTTGTTCACAAAAGGCGCATGTACAGTTAAAAGTCCGACCCCCGAGCGCAGACAGGCCTTAGCAGCCAGAATGGATGCTCCTGCCATGCCTTGCGAGCCGGCAATGAGTAAGGCATGGCCGAAGTCGCCTTTATGTGCAAACTTCTTGCGAGGCTTGAGGAGCGTTTTGATCTTCTCTCCTTCGAGTATTTCATAGCTAGTGGGTATTACCTCGATGCCCTCTTCGCTGAGTTGAATGTCTAGCAGGTGCCAGTCGCCAATGTATTCGGCATTTTCGGCAAATAGAAAGGCCAACTTGGGCAGTTGTAGACTGAAGGTAACATCGGCTTTGATGATGTGTGCTTTAATGTTGAACGTGTTATCTTCGGTCATAAGCCCCGAAGGGATGTCGATAGATACCACCGTAGCAGCCGAGGCATTGATGAATTTCACCACGGCTGCAAATCCACCACTGAGCGGTTTGTTGAGTCCCGAGCCAAACAGACCGTCAATCACCAGATGATCGGTTGTCAGTGTGGGTGGTACAAATTGCGTGGAGATTTCATCGAACGAAACGTTGTTCATCATCTCTAAAAGCTCTTTATTGGTGCGGCAATCGGCCGAGAGTTCGCCTTTGGGGTTGAATAGATACACTGATACGTTGTATCCTTTTTCTGCCATCATGCGGGATACGGCCAACGCGTCTCCTCCATTGTTTCCCGGTCCGGCAAATACAGTGACGGGTGTTTCTGCATCCCAACCTTCACAGATGGCTTCTGTGAGCGCTTGTGCGGCTCGTTCCATCAAGTCGATGGAGCTAATCGGTTCGTGTTCTATCGTATACGCATCCAGTTTCTTGATGCTGTTACCAGAAAATATTTTCATGTCAACTTCTATTAGTCAATGTTTCTGCAAAATTACAAATAATGCTTCAGATATTTCTCCATTCTCTCTTTATTTGCCCGATGAACCGCTCTTTTTATACCTCATATAAACGATAGTTTGCATAAAAAGAGAGTGGATGGTGTGCAAAAGTGGAATATAAATCGTATTTTTGCATCCAACTTTTTTAAAATCATCGGTTGTTATGGATACCATTCAGATAAAAGATAAACAATTTACTGTCTCCATCAGAGAACAAGACATTCAGAAAGAGGTTATTCGTGTGGCACACGAAATCAATCGGGACTTAGCCGGTAAAAACCCACTGTTTGTTAGTGTGTTAAACGGTTCGTTCATGTTTACTTCGGACTTACTGAAACACATTACCATCCCTTGCGAGCTCTCTTTTGTCAAATTGGCCTCTTATCAAGGTGTATCATCGACCGGAGCGATAAAAGAGGTTCTCGGTATCAATGAAGAAATTTCGGGGCGCACCATCGTCATTATTGAAGATATTGTAGATACCGGACTAACCATGCAGCGTTTAATCGAAACCCTAGGCACTCGTGGTCCTGAAGAGATTCACATTGCTTCGTTGCTAGTGAAACCCGAAAAACTGAAGGTAGAATTAGATATCAGGTATGTAGCAATGGAGATACCAAACGATTTTATTGTGGGATACGGATTAGACTATGACGGTTTTGGTCGTAATTATCCCGATATCTATACCGTAGTAGATTAAAAAGAAGAAATAACGGGCCTCGTGCCCAATAGAATAATAAGTTAAATTAAAGTAGAAAAGATGTTGAACATTGTCATTTTCGGTGCTCCCGGTTCAGGAAAAGGGACACAAAGCGAACGTATAGTAGAAAAATATGGTATTAATCACATCTCAACAGGTGATGTACTGCGTGCTGAAATTAAAAACAACACGGAATTGGGCAAAACAGCTAAAGGATATATCGAACACGGACAACTGATTCCCGATTCATTGATGATCGATATGCTGGCCAGCGTTTTCGATAGCCACAAAGAGAGCAAAGGGGTTATTTTTGATGGCTTCCCCAGAACTATTCCGCAAGCTGAAGCGTTGAAAGTGATGCTTAAGGAGCGCGGACAGGATATTACTGTTATGCTTGATCTCGATGTGCCCGAAGAGGAGTTGATGACTCGCTTGATCAAACGTGGCGAAGAGAGCGGTCGCGCCGATGACAATGAAGAGACAATTAAAAAACGCTTGCATGTGTACAACACGCAAACATCACCCTTGAAAGAGTTCTACAAAGGCGAAGGAAAATACAAGCATATCAAAGGCCTGGGTACAATGGATGGCATTTTTGCCGACATTTGCGAGGCGATAGGTTAATAACACAAATTATTTAATTATGGCTGAATCGAATTTTGTTGATTACGTGAAGATATATTGTCGCTCAGGTAAAGGAGGAAGAGGCTCTACGCACATGAGGCGTGAGAAATTTGTTGCTGCCGGCGGCCCCGATGGCGGCGATGGTGGAAGAGGAGGTCATATTATATTGCGAGGTAACCGCAACTACTGGACACTGCTTCACTTGAGGTTTGATCGCCATGCGATGGCCGGTCACGGAGAGTCGGGCGGTAGAGCCCGTAGCTTCGGTAAGGACGGAGTAGACAAAATAATTGAAGTACCATGCGGTACAGTAGTATATAATGCCGAAACGGGCGAATACATTTGCGACGTAACCGAAGACGGACAAGAGGTGCTATTGCTGAAGGGCGGACGCGGCGGACAAGGTAACACGCACTTTAAAACAGCTACTCGACAAGCTCCACGTTTTGCACAACCGGGCGAACCGATGCAGGAGTTAACGGTTATCATGGAATTGAAGCTGTTGGCAGATGTGGGGCTCGTTGGTTTCCCCAATGCGGGCAAGTCTACGTTGCTTTCGGTTGTTTCGGCTGCCAAGCCAAAGATTGCCGACTATCCGTTTACTACACTCGAACCCAATTTGGGTATTGTAGCTTACCGCGAAGGCAAGTCGTTTGTGATGGCCGATATCCCCGGTATCATTGAAGGAGCGAGCGAGGGTAAAGGGTTGGGATTGCGCTTCTTGCGTCATATCGAACGCAACTCGTTGTTGCTCTTCATGGTTCCGGCCGATAGTGACGACATCCGCAAGGAGTACGAAATTTTGCTCAATGAGCTATCCACGTTTAACCCCGAGATGCTCGATAAGCAGCGCGTACTGGCTATCACCAAATGCGATATGCTCGATCAAGAGTTGATGGATGAAATTGAACCGACGCTGCCCGAGGGCATTCCGCACGTGTTTATCTCCTCCATTAGTGGCTTGGGAGTCTCGGTGCTGAAAGATGTGTTGTGGGAGGAGCTGAACAAAGAGAGTAATAAAATCGAAAGTATTGTGCACCGTCCCAAAGAGGTGACTTACCTCAAACAGGAACTCAAGGAGATGGGCGAAGACAAAGACATTGTTTTCGAAACCAATTACGACGACGATGAGGATGACTTTGAGTATGAGTACGAAGAGGAAGAATTTGACGAGTAATGATTTCAATTACAGCAGATAATAGCATGTTGGGATACGAGTCGCTTGGCTCGTGCTCCAACATTTCTCATTTTGTAACCACCCGTCAAGGAGGGTACAGCGAAGGCGCTTACGGCTCCTTCAACTGCTCTCCTTTTTGTGGCGATGAGGCCGTAGCAGTAAGTCGTAATCAAGAGCGTTTGATCAAAGCACTGCGTCAATCCCCACACGAACTCATTATCCCGCAGCAAACACACGGAACCAATAGCTGTGTGATTGATGAGGCCTTCCTTGCCTCCGATGCCGATACCAAGCGAGCGTTACTGATCGGAGTAGATGCTGTTATTACACACATGCCAGGCTATTGCCTCTGCATCTCTACGGCCGATTGCATTCCTGTATTGCTGTACGACAAACAACGACAAGTTATTGCTGCCATCCATGCGGGTTGGCGCGGAACAGTCAATCACATCGTTGCGCATACGCTTAAGCAGATGCATACGCTATATGGAACCCAAGGAGCAGACGTATGGGCCTGCATCGGTCCGGGCATTTCGCTAGCGTCGTTCGAAGTAGGTGAGGAGGTGTACGATGATTTCTTCCGAAAGGGATTCGATGTCTCGGCCCTCTCACACTGGAATGAACAAACCGAGAAGCACCACATTGATTTGTGGGAAGCCAACCGCTTGTCTTTACTTGATTTTGGAATTCCTGCACAACAAATAGAAACAGCAGGCATTTGTACCTATATTCATCACGAACAATTCTTTTCGGCACGCCGATTGGGCATAAAATCCGGTCGCATATTGTCGGGAATCATGATTCATTAGTTCTATGTTTACCATTGCCCTCTCCGAAGAGATTAAACAAGCTTGTCCCGGTTTTTCCGGAGTAGCCGTCTATGCACAAGTACACAACACCCCATTCAGCAAAGGGTTGTGGCAAGAGATCGATGCCTTTACGGCCGAACTTACTGCTACTACCAGCATGAGTGACATTAGGTTTCAACCCGCTATTGCTGCTACGCGCGAGGCGTATAAACGATGTGGTAAAGACCCCGGACGCTACCGCCCCTCGGCCGAAGCCTTGCGTCGTAGATTAGTGCGTGGTATTCCGTTGTATCAAATTGATACGTTGGTCGATCTGATCAATCTTGTTTCGTTGCGTACAGGATACTCCATTGGTGGGTTTGATGCCGATAAGATACAGGGAAATCACCTCGAACTGGGCATCGGTCGGGCCGGAGAGCCGTTCGAAGGGATCGGTCGGGGAGTGTTGAACATCGAAGGACTTCCCGTGTATCGCGATGCGTTAGCTGGTATCGGCACCCCTACCAGTGACGACGAACGCACGAAAATGGGGCTGGACACCACGCACATCCTTGCTTTGGTCAACGGGTATAGTGGTGAGAAAGGGCTATCCGAAGCTGCCGAAATGATACAGACTTTGCTTAGAAACTACACCGACTCTGATGGCGGTGAATTGCTTTTCTATCCTTAATGCCAATTAGCTAACTACAATGAACTACGGATTATTCAAAACAGTATACCATGAAACATTTCTACCTTATTTTTCTTCTAAACTGCTTGTCGCTCGCTGTTGTGGCACAAGAGAAACCAACGTTTTCTGGTCGCGAAACGGTTGACATCAAAGTACCTACTCCCGGACTATTTGCCAAGAACAACAAGCTTGTGTGGAACTTAGATTCCATTGCCGATACCGATTACTCGTTTCCGCTGCCTGGTGCGAAGGTGATTTCAGCTTACGGAAGCCACAAACGTCGAAATCATAGTGGTGTTGATATCAAGACGTTTGCCAAAGATACTATTCGTTGTGCTTTCGACGGAGTGGTGCGTCTCTCCAAGCCCTACGGGGGCTACGGCAATGTGGTGGTGGTGCGCCATGACAATGGTTTAGAAACCATTTACAGCCACAACCACACCAACTTCGTAAAAGTGGGTGATGAGTTGAAAGCCGGTCAGGCCATCGGATTGACTGGGCGTACAGGGCGAGCTACTACCGAACACCTACACTTTGAAACCCGTGTCAACGGGCAACACTTCAACCCCGGACTGATTTTTGACCTGAAAGAGTGCCGATTATTGAAAGAAAGTCTTCAATGTATACAGAAAGGAGCTGCTGTAGTCGTTAAAAAGATAACGAACTAAGCATTAGCCTGTAAACAATGTAATTAAGCATCACTCTGCAAACTGTATGCAAACCGGTTTGTCAACCACAATGTTCTTCCCTGTATCGGTGAGCAAGCCGGTTGCCTGGTCTCTTTCAAAAACCTGAATCACATTACTATCTCTGCAAGCGACCAGCAGATACTTGCCGTTGGGTGTAATTTGGAAATTGCGTGGATGGATCCCTGTGTGCTGATAGCCCACCTTGGCTAGTGTGCCCAACTCTTCATTCACTTCGAAGATGGCAAGGCCGTCCTCTTTCAATCGATTGCTGGCATACAGATACTTGCCGTCGGGGCTTAGACGGATATCTGCACTACCCCGTGCGCTAGTCGTATCGGCTGCAATACTTTGAATCTCGTTCAAGTTTCCGTCGGCATAGCTAAAAGCAATTACTCTTCCTGATAACTCATTAATCAGATAAGCAAACCTGCCGCTGGGGCTGAAGGTGAGGTGGCGTGGGCCGGAACCGGGAGCGATATCTACCGTCTCCGACAAAGGTTGTGGAGTCTCCTCTTTCTCATGGATGGCGTAGCGCAACAGCCTGTCGGCACTGAAGTCGGTCGCAAAGATGTAATTCCCATCCGGCGAGAAGGTGGCACAGTGCACATGGGCGGTGGCTTGGCGATTCTTGTCGGGGCCCGTAGCAGCTCCTTGAAAGAGCGTGTCTATGGGTTCCAGTGCTCCATTGCTTTTCACGGTGAATACCGACATGTTTCCACCGCCGTAATTGGCCGTGAGTACCTTTTTACCGTCTGTTGAAACGTAGCAGGGAGCCGTTCCTTCTGTGCGCTGACTGTTTAGTAGGCGCAGCGTTCCCTTCTCTTTATCAAAAGCAAAAGCGTTGACCACCGAGGTCGAATCGTCTTCTTCGCTAACGGCATAAACAAATCGATTGTCGGCCGATAAAGTAAGATATGAAGGGTTTGATACAGCGATTTCGGCTAGCAGGGTAGCTTCACCCGTCTCTTCATTGAAGCGGAAAGTGTAAATCCCCTTGCTGCTGCCCGAAGTGTATGTACCCACTAACATCGTTAATTTATTCTCTGAGTTGTTTGTCGTCTGCTTCAGTGAGCAAGCAGATAAAACTCCGATGGCGCATAGCCCGATTACTTGTTTAATCATTGCGTATTCTTATTATAGGTTGTTTCAGCTTTGTTTGTTGATATATCTGCGTTGATGCACTTTGCAGAGCAAAAGTACACTATTCTCTCTCATCTCCCTCTAAAAGTTCGATAAATTTATCCGAAGCCTCCTTTTAATAATTCCTAATAAAACACCGGAATCGGAAACTATTTCGTATCTTTGTACCCAGGAAAGCGTTTCTAATAATGAAGTTATCGCTTAGTGCACGAATACGAATCTGGGGTTGACTGGATTTGACAGCGGGCAGAAATGGTGAGTAAGCATGCAGTGCGTCGGTGATTTGCACTTTAATCTCAGTTATCAAAATTTTATCTGGCGAAAGACAATTTGCTCTTGCTGCTTAATCGAATTACAGTAGATTAGCTTAATCCCGGTACTAGGTACTGGGACGGGACATCACTCGGAAGCTGTTGCTCCGAAGCAATCCGACTCAGTGGTGCAGTAATATCGGGGATAGTTTGAGGTGGCCTCGTGCCTCTAATGAAACTTAAGAGGATAAGGTAGAAGTTGATGGCTTTGGTTCTGCTTCTACACGAAAAATTAGGCAAAGATAAGCATGTAGAAAGCTTGTGATTTCCTCGTTTGGACGAGGGTTCGACTCCCTCCAACTCCACAAGAAGTGATCAAGAATGATTCAAAATGATTTAAAAGCGTTGTAAATTAGCCGTTTGGCTGTTTATAACGCTTTTGGTTTTTGTAAACGATGCGCCTAGAATGAACGAACGAAAGATTATACACATAGATATGGACGCCTTTTACGCATCGGTAGAGCAGCGCGATCATCCTGAGTTGAGAGGAAAACCCCTCGCGGTGGGGCATGCCGAAGAGAGGGGAGTGGTAGCTGCGGCCAGTTATGAGGCACGCCGCTACGGTGTACGCTCGGCCATGGCATCGCAAAAGGCGAAGCGTTTATGCCCTTCGTTAATCTTTGTGCCCGGCAGAATGGAAGTGTACAAATCGGTCTCCCGGCAGATACATGAGATTTTCCATGAGTATACCGACCTCATTGAGCCGCTTTCGCTCGATGAGGCTTTCTTGGATGTAACCGAGAACAAACGCCACATGCCGCTGGCTGTAGATATAGCGCGCGAAATCAAACAACGCATCTGCGAAGAGACCAGTCTGGTTGCCTCGGCCGGTGTGTCGTACAATAAGTTTCTGGCCAAAATCGCTTCGGACTACCGCAAGCCCGATGGGCTCTGTACCATTCATCCGGCACAAGCCATTGAGTTCATCAACCGGTTGCCCATCGAATCGTTTTGGGGCGTGGGGCCGGTAACGGCAAAAAAGATGCATGCGCTGGGCATTCACAACGGATTGCAATTGCGCAGCTGTTCGCTTGATACGCTCGGTAGACAGTTTGGTAAGATGGGAGCCGTTTACTATGACTTTGCCCGTGGCATTGATTTGCGGCCGGTTGAGGCCGTTCGCATCCGTAAGTCCATTGGCTGCGAACACACCTTAGAGAAGGACATCTCGCTGCAATCGTCGGTTATTATTGAGCTTTATCATGTGGCTACGGAGCTGGTGGCGAGGTGTCAACGCAAAGATTTTAAAGGAAAAACGCTCACGTTGAAGATAAAGTTTCATGATTTCAGCCAGATCACACGCAGCAGTACCCAACCCACCGAACTAATTACACTCGACAAGATACTGCCCCTTGCCAAGCAGTTGCTCAAAGAGGTTAACTACGAGGAGCGTCCCATTCGGCTCATTGGGCTTTCCGTGTCGAACCCGCGCGAAAGGGGCGACGAACTGACCAATGAAAAGAGCGGCGAACAGCACGAGGCCTGGGAACAATTAAGCTTCGAGTTTAGTCGTTGGGAGTAATTCGGCACGTTGAAGGTTACAAAAGGATATAAAAAAAGCGGAGAATCGTTTCGATTATCCGCCAGGCGTTCATATAATAAGTCTGTTTTTTACATGGTTGTCTGCTGCGAGAGCAGTTTTTGAAGTTGGCCATTCAAGGCTTGGCACATAGGGCCATTTCCCATTGCGTGATAACGTTTAATACGGTACTGCAACATCATAATCTTAGCATTTTCATTCTTTTTCATAATTTCTTCTTTTTGTGCCCTCCACGTTTTGAAGAGCGAGTTTTACATCTTGTTTTCTTTAACGCTACAAAGATACGAAATCTTTTTGATAATATGTTATACAACATAGAAAACTTTCATTATTACCTCGTTTTTTTTCTATATGAGCCTAAAATGATAGGTGGATATTACAAATATAATACATAACTTTGTGCCTGAACAATAAAACTCCTATGCTAAAGCGAATTCCACACACTTACACCATTATCTCTTCAGTGATTTTGATCTGTGCCGTGCTTTCTTGGATTATACCTGCAGGCGAATATGTACGTCAAACCATCGAAGTTAACGGTGTTCCCCGAACAGTTATTGTAGATCACTCCTTTCATTCCGTGCCTCAGGCTCCTCAAACGTGGCAGGTATTCAGCTCCTTACTCAATGGTTTTGAACGGCAGGCGGGTATCATTGCTTTTTTGCTCATTATGGGTGGTGCTTTCCAAATTATGAATAGTAGCCGTGCCATCGATGCAGGAATCTTTTCGTTTCTAGGTTTTACCAAAGGGTTAGAGCGGTATCGATTTATCAAGATGCTGGGTGTAAATAATGTGGTGATCGGGCTTATTATTACTCTATTCAGCCTATTTGGAGCCGTGTTTGGGATGAGCGAAGAGACACTGGCTTTTGTGATTATCCTTGTTCCGCTCGCCATTTCGATGGGCTACGACTCCATTACCGGTTTGTGTATGGTCTACGTAGCTGCTCACATCGGCTTCTCGGGTGCGGTGCTCAATCCCTTCACCATTGGCATTGCGCAAGGGTTGTCCGACCTTCCGCTGTTCTCGGGCTTCGAGTATCGCATGTTTTGTTGGGTGATACTCACCGGAGTCCTCATTGTTTGCGTGCTGAAGTATGCCTCTGTCATCAAGAAGCATCCCGAAAAATCGCCCATGTATCACGCCGATGCCTATTGGCGCAAGCGAGGCGAAGGCGTTTCTGAAGAGATATCCTATGCCACCACCCGTTCGGCCTATGTGGTGTATGCCTTGGTTTTGGTTGCGCTCACCTTTTTCTCTCTCTATTATCCGCAAAGCACCTTTAGCTTGGGCGAATCTGCGGTTACCTGTTATGCCGTTCCTTTCCTCTCCGCCCTCTTCGCTCTGTTCGCCGGGCTGGGGTTGCGCAAGTCTAACCACTTCTTCATCCTTACGCTGCTTGCTTTTACCATTTTGTTTCTCATCGTAGGGGTGATGGCACACGGATGGTACCTGCCCGAGATCTCGGCTATCTTCTTGGCCATGGGTGTACTGTCGGGCTTTGCCAATAGCGAGCACCCCGATGCCATCATCAAACAATTTCTCGACGGTGCGAAAGACATGCTCTCGGCAGCCCTTGTTGTGGCGTTGGCCGGAGGGATTATTCAGATTCTGCAAGACGGACGCATCATTGACCCCATCCTTCACTCGTTGGCCTCGTTGATGGGCGAGACCGGAAAGTTTGTATCTCTGGGAACCATGTACTTCATTCAGACGTTAATTAATTTAATCATCCCCTCGGGCTCTGCCAAGGCAGCACTGACCATGCCGATTATGGCTCCGTTCTCCGATGTGATCGGACTCTCTCGGCAGGCTACCGTGATGGCTTATCAGTTTGGCGATGGATTTACCAACATGATTACCCCGACCTCGGCAGTGCTGATGGGTGCCTTGGGTATTGCTCGCATTCCGTATCAGGTTTGGGTAAGGTGGTTCTGGCGGATACTGGTTTTCTTTATGCTGTTGGGGCTGTTGTTGCTGATTCCTACAGTTGTTTTTACTTTAAACGGATTTTAATCAAACCTTATATATATAGAACATTGTTATGAACAAAGTAACTCGTATTTTACTCGTATCGTTGTTGTCGACCTGCCTGTTTTCGTGTGGCGAGTCTCATTTTATCACCGACAAGGCCTATCGCAACCAAGTGATCACTGATTTTGAGACCAAGAAGCAACAACTGCCTCAAGGTAATCTGTTTGCAGCCTGCGATGATGCAGCACTGAGTACTTCCGAAAGAGAGGCACTCATGTTTCTCTACGCCTACATGCCTATCGGCGATATCACCGATTATTCGGGCGATTATTACCTCGAGAACATTCGCCTATCCAAGCAGGCACGCGATGAAATGCCCTGGGGAGATAGCATCCCAGAGGAGCTGTATCGCCATTTCGTATTGCCCATTCGGGTGAATAACGAGAATCTGGACGACTCTCGCCGAGTGTTTTACGGAGAGTTGAAGGATCGGGTCAAAGGGCTGTCGCTCAAAGAGGCCATTCTCGAAGTGAACCATTGGTGTCACGAGAAGGTAGTATATACCCCCAGCGATTCGCGTACCAGCTCGCCCTTGGCATCGGTCAAAACAGCTTACGGTCGCTGTGGCGAAGAGTCTACCTTTACCGTAGCTGCCCTTAGAGCCGTGGGTATTCCTGCGCGCCAGGTGTACACCCCCCGCTGGGCACATACCGATGATAATCATGCTTGGGTAGAGGCGTGGGCCGGTGGGAAGTGGTACTTCCTGGGTGCTTGCGAACCCGAACCGGTGCTCAATCTGGGCTGGTTCAATGCTCCTGCCAGCCGAGGTATGTTGATGCATACCAAGGTGTTCGGTCGCTATACCGGTGCCGAAGAGATCATGGAAGAGACTCCCAATTATACCGAAATCAATGTGATAGAAAACTATGCTCCTACAGGCAAGGGCGTGGTAAAGGTAACAAATGCCAACGGCGAACCGGTTGCTGATGCTCGCATAGAGTTTAAAGTGTATAACTATGCCGAGTTTTATACCGTCGCTACGAAAAAGACCGATGCAACAGGAACAGCTTCGCTTACAGCAGGCAAAGGAGACATGGTGGTGTGGGCTTCGAAAGACGGACAGTTTGGCTATGGCAAACTATCGTTTGGTTCCGACAACACGTTGACACTAGTGTTGGATAAGCGCGAAGGAGAGATGGGCACCGTCTCGTTCGACTTGGTCCCTCCGATTGAAAACACCCACTTGCCCGAAGTAACGCCCGAGCAACGGGCTGAGAACACCTTGCGCATGGCACAAGAAGACTCCATTCGCAACGCTTACGTGTCTACCTTCATCACTCAGGCACAGGCCGATGAGCTGATGAGCTGTCTGGCCAAAGGCGACACCACGCATTCGGCAGCCACTGCTCGTTTCCTTATCGCCTCCAGAGGCAATCATCAAACGTTAGTCGATTTTCTGACCAAAGCCTCGGAAGCGGGAAGACTCGCAGATGCATACGACCTCTTGACGACTCTTTCGGCGAAAGACCTTCGCGATGTGTCTGCCGAGGTGTTGAACGATCACTTCACTCATTCACAACCGACAGATCACCGTTCGGCTACCTATATCAAATCCATCCTCGCCCCACGGGTAAGCAACGAGATGATCACTCCCTACAAATCATTCTTCCAATCTAAGATTGATCAAGCCGATGCAGAGCGTTTCCGCAACGATCCCGGTCAGCTGGTAGCGTGGTGCAGCAAAGAGATTATCATTGCCAATGAACTGAATACACAGCGCATTCCCATCTCGCCTGCCGGCGTGTGGACTGCTCGCGTAGCCGACAAACACTCGCGTGATATCTTCTTTGTCTCTTTGGCACGCAGCCTCGGCATCCCGGCTTGGATAGATCCGGTGACCGGAAAAGTGCAATATCAACACCTTAATGCTGACACAAAAGTGGAAGAGACGGTCGATGTAGACTTTGAAGAGAGTGCTGCACAAGCACAAGCCGCTACGGGCAAACTGATTGCTGCTTATCAAAGCACTCCGGCATTGAAAGACCCTAAATACTACGCCCATTTCACCCTGTCGAAGTACACGAACGGCACCTTCAAACTGCTTAACTATGACGAAGGCGATGTAGATATGGGTGGTGGAGCAACTTGGTCTAACCTATTGAAGAACGGGACCACGCTCGATGCAGGCTACTATATGCTAGTAACCGGCACCCGTTTGGCTACGGGAGAAGTGTTGGCTACAGCCTCTTTCTTCACCATCGAACCCGGAAAGACAACGACAATCGACCTCTCCATGCGCGAAAGCAAAGACAAGGTGCAGGTAATTGGTAGTTTCAACTCCGAATCCACTTATCTTCCTATCGGTGGAACTGAACCCACAACCTTGCTGAAAACCTGTGGCCGCGGATACTATGTAGTAGCTGTACTGGGTGCAGGACAAGAGCCAACCAACCACGCCTTGAGAGACATTGCCGCACTAAGTGGCGAGTTCGAGAAGTGGGGGCGCAAGCTTGTACTGCTCTTCCCTGACGAGGCACAATACAAGAAGTTCCGTCCGACAGATTTCCCCGGACTACCCTCTACTATTGTGTATGGAATAGATAAAGATGGAGCCATTCAGCAGCAGATTGCGCAATCCATGAAATTGACCAACGCAACCATTTTGCCCATGTTTATCATAGCCGATACGTTTAATCGCGTAGTTTTTGTGTCGCAAGGCTATACCATCGGGCTAGGCGAGCAGTTGATGAAAGTAATACACGGACTTTAGTCCGTGTATTAAGCTTAGCTTTTGAATTAAGTTTGTATATCGAGTTTAACTCTCATGCCAAGGCGATTAGCGAACAGCCGCGATGGTGTTTCTCACCCGCTTCGCCGTTGTTACATTCCGTTCGTATTCATCAATCCGAACGGAACCGCCCATTGATACGGCTTCGTTTTTATACTGCATACCGCTTTTCACGCATTCGCGTGCCGAGAAATGAAACTCTTCAATGCCCGTTTGCGAAGCAATGCGGGCAATATTCTCCTCATTTACACCACAACCGGCCAGTAGGATCATTCGTCCTGCTGCCTGTTGGTGTAACTCTTTCAATAGGGCAATGCCTCGTTCGGCAGTAGGCTGCTGTCCCGAAGTCAAAATCCGTTGGCATCCCAACTCAATAAGCTGTTCCAACGCCTGCCGCGGATCGCGGCATACATCAAACGCCCGGTGAAACGTTACCGACAATCCTTTGGATGCCTCCATCAGCATTTGCATGGCAGGCCGGTCGATCTCTCCTTCGGGGGTGAGGCAACCAAATACCACCCCGTCAACGCCCAACGCTTTGGCGGCTTCAATATCCTTCACCATCGCCTTCAGTTCGATGGGCGAATAGAGAAAATCTCCTCCACGCGGACGAATAATGACGTGCAGTTTTATCTGCAACAACTCCCTGGCTACCGCTATCTCGCCCCACGATGGGGTAGTTCCACCTTCCGGTATACCGGCACATAGCTCTACGCGATGGGCACCTCCCTCTTGGGCTGCCAAACAACTCTCTACCGAATTGGTACAAATCTCAAACTGATACTCTGGTGTATGCATAATGATAGGGTATTAAAAAAGGGCGAATTGCTTCGCCCTTATCTTGATTTTCTTCTTTGTTTTAATTATTTAGCGAAGCTCACAGCGCGTGTTTCACGAATAACCGTAATTTTCACCTGTCCCGGATAAGTCATCTCATCTTGAATCTTTTTCGCAATTTCGCCCGAGAGGTTCTCGGTTTGCTTATCGTCAATCTTGTCCGCACCTACAATCACACGCAGTTCGCGTCCGGCTTGGATGGCGTAAGTTTTGGTTACACCCGGATAAGACATGGCCAACTGTTCGAGGTCATTCAATCGTTTGATGTACGCCTCTACAATTTCGCGACGTGCACCGGGGCGTGCGCCCGAGATGGCATCACACACCTGTACGATAGGAGCCAGTAAGCTGGTCATCTCTGTTTCGTCATGGTGAGCACCGATGGCGTTACAGATGTCCGGTTTCTCTTTGTATCTCTCGGCCAGCTTCATACCTAGCAAGGCGTGTGGCAATTCAGGCTCCTCATCAGGCACTTTACCAATATCGTGCAACAGTCCGGCACGTTTCGCCTTCTTCGGGTTCAGGCCCAACTCGGCTGCCATCACTGAGCAGAGGTTGGCTGTTTCACGAGCGTGTTGCAGCAAGTTCTGACCGTATGAAGAGCGGTATTTCATCTTTCCGATGATGCGGATCAGTTCCGGATGCAGACCGTGGATACCCAAGTCAATGGTGGTACGTTTACCTGTTTCGATAATCTCCTCTTCAACCTGTTTGCGTACTTTCGATACCACCTCCTCGATACGAGCAGGGTGGATACGTCCGTCGGTTACCAATTGGTGCAACGCCAAACGAGCAATTTCGCGGCGCACGGGGTCAAAAGCCGAAAGCACAATGGCTTCGGGGGTATCATCTACCACAATTTCGACACCTGTTGCAGCTTCAAGAGCACGGATGTTGCGTCCTTCGCGACCGATGATGCGTCCTTTGATTTCGTCCGATTCGATATGGAATACCGTTACCGAGTTTTCGATGGCCGTTTCGGTAGCTACACGCTGAATCGATTGTACCACGATACGTTTAGCTTCTTTGTTGGCCGTCAGTTTGGCATCATCCATGATGTCATTGATAAATGACTGAGCTTGTGATTTAGCCTCTTCCTTCAACGATTCTACCAAGCGCTCCTTGGCATCGTCAGCCGAAAGACCCGAGAGCATTTCCAGCTTCTCGATTTCTTGTTGTTGCAACTTATCAAGCTCTTCTTTCTTCTTCTCTATAATCACCAACTGCGTTTCGAGATTTTCTTTCACGGCATCGGCTTCAATCTTTTTGCGTTGCAGCTCCTCTTGGCGCTGTGTCAATACCATTTCCCGCTGTTTTAGCTTATTCTCAGCCTGCTGAATCCTTTGATTACGCAGAGACACTTCTTTTTCGAGATCTGCCTTCTTGTTCAGGAACTTCTCCTTCACCTCCAGCAGTTTGTTTTTCTTAATTACTTCTGCTTCAACTTCTGCCTCTTTGAGCACATTGTCATATTTGGCTTTTAGTCCGTATTTAAAGAATACGTACGATAGAACGCCACCTACGACGAAGCAAGCAATGGATGCTCCTATGATTACTATCATTGTCATTAAAATTATTATATAAATTAAAAAACGCACCGCCCAATACACGGAAATTCTTTCTTCCAAGTATTTTGCAGTGCGTGAGTTTTCTTTTTCAATAGAAGCCGAGGGTACGAGAGGATTATTCGTTTGTCAAATATTGATCCAGTACTTCCGTTAATTCCTCTATTTTGGCCGCATACGGCTGGGTGTCATTTCGTTGTCTTAGCATCAAGTTCTCGTGCGAAAACTGATAGGCTACCATGGCCAGAATTTTTTCCGGCGATAGCGTCTTGTAATGCTCCCGGTACGTATTTAGTCTGATATTGACCTGTTTGGCTGCTTCCCTTACGCTCTCTTCTTCCTCGCGGTTGATGGTGAGTGGATAGTAGGAGTCGGCTATCAACAGGTTTATCTTTATTTTATCGTTCATACATCTCTATCTTTTATTCGTTCAACAGAGCGATGCATTTGTCGACTTCACGCACTAATTTAGACAATCTCAGCTTTGTCTCTTTCACATCGCTGCCGTTAAGACTGATTGTCGTAGCTGTCTTTAGGTTCATGTAGCAGGCTTCCAATTCTTTAAATTCAGCCTCTACCTTCTCGATTTTCTGCTTCTCGGATGCAAGAAGCTGCTTTAACTCAGCATTTTCGCGTTCCGATTTATCATGCAGATAAATTAAATGTCGCAGCTTTGTTTCAAAGGTGTTTAATAACTTTTTTTCTTCGTCTGTCATTACTACACTAAAATTGTACACAAAAATACGATTAAGTATGAGATTACAAAAGCTTTTCGAAAGAAATTAGCTATTTAAAGAGAAAATAGTTATTTACGAATGGTTAGGATGGCTTCCTTCTGTTTTTGAAAAGTCTGGTTGATGCACTTTACTTGTGCGGTTTTCAAGAATACGACCTCTATCTTCTGTGTTTATAACTTCCCGAAATCTTATACTAAAACATCCCCATGTTCTGATGCAAAACATGGGGATGTTGTGGTATAGAACATGGGGGTGTTTTGTAATACAACATGGGGATGTTGTGGTGCTTTCTTTCATAAGTTTTATCTCTTCACCTTATTGGTCTTGTCATTAAAAGATAGGATAGTGTTGTCTATGCATTCTGATGATAATAATTGCGCTATGATGATTCAAAAATGCAACTAATATGCACTGCAATAGTGCAAAACTGCCTATCTTTGTAAAAACCTATAGTATGAAAAGGTTATTCTAAAAACAATTCATATGTTAAAGCTATTGATAACCAACGCCGTTCAAGGCGAATTTACAGAGATTAAGTGGCCCAATGTAGATGTGTATTACGTGCGTACGGGCATTGGTAAGGTGAAAGCAGCCTATCATTTGTCAGAGGCGATCAATCAGGTGAAACCCGACTTGGTCATTAATCTGGGCACGGCAGGAACCGTCAACCACCAAGTAGGAGATATCTTTGTGTGCCGGCGCTTTGTAGATCGGGATATGCAGAAACTAACCGATTTAGGGATGGAGTGGCAAATTGACTCATCCAAACTACTTGCAGAAAGGGGGTACTGTTTGGATTGGCAAGGAGAAGGTACTTGCAATACGGGCGATAGCTTTCTGACCGAACTTACGCACGTAGAGGGCGATGTTATTGATATGGAAGCTTATGCGCAGGCGTTTGTATGCCGCTCGAAAGAGATACCGTTTGTTGCTGTGAAATATGTAACAGACGTCATCGGGCAAAACTCTGTAAAGCATTGGGAAGATCGATTAGCCGACGCGCGGAAAGGGCTGAGTCACTTTTTCAATGTTTTGAACGAGAGTATATGATAAGTAACCCCAGAGGCGATGGTAAACAGTAGTATCTGAACCCATAACAGCGGGATGAGAAAGGAGATGCAGTAGAGCATGGTTCCCCACATCAAGAGCAGCGAGGTGATTTTAGCTCGCAGAGGGATAGCTTTGTTTTCGCGATAGTTGCGGACGTAAGGGCCCAAGTACTTCTGGTTCAACAGCCATTCATAGAGCCGGGGCGATGCTTTGAAATAAAGCGCTGCGGTGAGTAGCACAAAGGGCGTGGTGGGGAGCAACGGCACAAAGATGCCAATGATACCCAATGCTAAAGAGAGGCTGCCTAAGATGATACACAAGCTTTTCATGTTGCAAAGATACGGGTTGGATTTGGTTTTGCCAAATTGCGATACTTCTTAATGATAAAGAGCGCTATAAATCTGTGATTTATAGCGCTCTTTGCACGGGAGGAGAGGCTCGAACTCCCGACACCCGGTTTTGGAGACCGGTGCTCTACCAACTGAGCTACTCCCGTGTTTGCGGGTGCAAAGGTAACAGAACTTTTTGAACTTGCAAGAGGTTTCGTAAAGAAATGATTAATTATTTTAATCTTTCCCAATCATCGGGTTTGAAACCTACAAGCACCGTGTTCTCGACAATTAGCAAGGGACGTTTGACTAGTTTGCCGTTGGTGGCAAGTAACGCTATCTGCTCCTCTTCGCTCATCGAAGGCAGCTTTTCGCTCAGCTTTAGCTCTTTATAGACCAATCCGCTGGTGTTGAAAAAACGTTTAATGGGCAGTCCGCTTCGCTCAATCCAGGTTTTTAGCTCCGCTGCCGTGGGGCGCTCTTCTACAATGAGGCGGTTGGTGTAGTCAATATTGTTTTCGGTCAGCCACTTCTTTGCCTTCTGGCAGGTACTACAGGCTGGATAGTGCAAAAAGATTGATTGCTGTCTTTTGGCGGTTGCTCATACTTGAATAGACGAACATGCAGCTCGGAATTTTCCTTTTTTAAGGCTCTTGTTTCTTTAGCATGAGCTTGCACTGTGCGATTGAAATAGAGTGTGTTTGATTTCTGATAATCAGTGATTTGGCATATGAGTTTCAGTTGATTTGCTAACTCTTTAAGTGTTTTTGATATGTCCGTTACTTGCTCTTGCATAGGTGCAAATTTACGAAAAAGAAATGATAATAGGTAAGCGTCTCCGCGATGCCATCTTTCGAAGGATTGTTATTGATTTAGGGCTTACAGTTTTTTCCAAACGTCAGGCAGTAGGTTACGATATGTCTCTTAAAGCGCCGTTGTGTTGATGTTAGGCATGTGGTTTAAAATATCGGTAAAGTATTCGAGGGTATTTATCTTGTGCAATCTGCAGGAGCAAGCCAAGGAATAAAGTAGCGCTGTTCTTTTGGCTCCTTCGTGACTTTCACAAAAGAGCACGTTTTTCTGCTCAAACTGATGTAACGCATGCACCTTTCGCCTGTGTTATCCAAAAGTTTTGATAACTCCCTCGAGAGAGGAATTCGAAAACTGAAAATAAAACAGAAAGTCAGCGGGACATTTCGATCTGACAATGGAGCCGATGCATTTATGGCATTACATTCTGTAACTGACACAGCTTGGAAAATAATCAATCACCTTTTGAGGCTATACTTGCACTCTATTGAATGCGAGGTAAGGTGTATGTCTTTGGCTGAATAGTTACCACTTTTCAACTAAATTGCAAAATAACCTTAAATTCCAGTGCAATATGATCTGTTTTTCACAGAAATATATATATTTACTAAAATTTATCGATTGAAAGCTATAACCAATAAAAGAAATATATATATTTAAGAGTGTTTTTGAAATAGTTTTGTTAAGAAAACTCGAAGTTTGTAAGATATGAAGGTGATTACAATAGTGTCTACATGTTTATTTATATACCTAATTCATTGGTAAAGTGTGAGACTATTCTGTTTTTTCATCTCTAAGTTGTGAAAGCCTGTTGACAAGATGAAACAATGAATTCCCACACTTCCAATATTATAAACCACTACATTTGGGAATTGGTAGTACAAATCATAATCAATATCAAAAATTTAGTTTTATTGTTTTCCCTAACTGTGTTATTAGGATGTTTAGGATTATTTTGGTCTTGTAGCAGTAATGACGACAATGTTATTGTTAAAGATAAAACACTTGCAACAATTGAAAACATGGGAGAGGTACACAATTATTTATTGGGTCAGATGAAATTTGCTGAAAAGACAGCGAAAATAAGCGATAAAACGCTAATGAAAGACCTTATTAAAAACTTTCAAACATTGAATGCTGATGGAAAGTATTATTATCATGAGGTTATGACTAGAACAAGTGCAGAAAATTCTGATTTTAGCGAATTCGAGAATTTGGAAATAGGTAATTTTGATTTGGATGAGCTTCGTTTTCTTATCTTAAAGCGTATTGCAGCCAATAAAGATATAGACGCAGAAGTTAAAAAAGCACTTGAAGTTATTTCTGATCCGCTCGGGAACCCCTTAAGTGACAAGAATCTTTTATTAATTGAAACGAATAAAGATAAACAAGGAGGTAACCTTTTAGTGGTATTTAAAAATATAGCTGAAAGCTCAAATGTTTATTGGGCATCGACATCAACAAGGAGCGCGCAGAGCAGAGCTGTAATCATCGCTGACGGCATAGGTGGAGTATTGGGTACAGCGTGCAGTGGAGTTATGGGCATAATTTGGGCTACTGCATTCTCGTACTCTTATGATAAGTGTACTGATAATTAATATTTATATATGAAAACAACATCTCCTAATGAAGAAATAATGAGATATGATATAATCATAATCGCATCATATATCCTTTTTGCTGTATCCTTTTTTTTTGAAAAGGAATACAATACGATCAGTATCATAGCGGGAGTTCTTTTTGCATACCTATTTACGAAGTGTATAAGGACGACGAGTAAAAGTAGTAAAAGTATCCGGTTGAAATCATTGGAATATGCCCTCAGCTTTATGGTAGCGTTTTCCTGCGGGCTGAAAATGACAGAACTGTTGACGGATTTGAGATTAGGTGTAGATACCTTAGGTGTTGCATTGACAGGTATATTCCTGCAAAGTCTCTATTTTATGGTGGTTAACAAAAAGTTTAAGAGTAATCCGCGCTCATAAAGTGAGTACTGATTATCACAGAGATAAGTTAAGGGGTGTCCGAGCAGGATTCCCCTTTTTATGTTTTATATTTGGACTGTTTGTCTCTCCATACTGTTGGGTCAGAAATCTGCATATGATTTCCATTAACTAGAGTTCCACCTTCGGCAGCTTTAAAAAAAATTAAAGCATTTGTAAATCCTGATACATGATGCGGTAGGCCGCTGCTTTCTTCTCCAATGCCAGCGGATAGGCGCGCGAGGAGGAGGGCATGCGATAGAGCCTCAGGGCACGACCTTCGAACAGGAATTCGGTGAAATGACCCACTTTGGGTTCATCCATCCGGAATTGGTTGCGAAGCGTGTCGGTAGCCTTTTGCCCGGTGGTGACGATGGCTTGGCACTGCGGAAGGCTTCGAAGCAACCGGGCTACATCGGTAGGTTCTACCACTTCGAGAAATTTATCCGAAGCATTGTCTTGCAGGCGACGAACAGAGGAGGCGGTATCGAACAAGGCGATGCCTTTTTGTTCGAGAAACCGGATGATGGGGGTAGGGCAGAAGCCCTTCTTGGTATCGTTGAGAAAGTAATCTTTATTGTCGAAGAACAGTAGCCCCACAATGCGCCACATGTCATTGTTCAGATTGGGGTAATAAAAATGCATCGACCACCGTTTCTGTTGAGGTGGGAAACTACCCAGCATCAACAATTTGGCATTGGCAGGCAAAAAGGGCTCCAAGGGGTGTCTCTCGATTAATGGCTGTTCCATGATTTTGAGTTATTTTCTAGGCAAATATCGCAATTTATGAAAGGAATTAGCTAATTTCGCACCCTTAATTTATTATAAACAGTAAACAATGAGACGAATTACACCACTATTTCTTCTACTTTTAATCGCTACAGTTGCGCTACAGGCACAAAACATTCAGTTGCACTATGACTTCGGACGCTCGCTTTACGATAAAGAGATGACGGTTCGCCCCCACTTTACGACTACTGTCGAGAAGTTTCAACCCGATAATTGGGGAAGCACCTTTTTCTTTGTTGATATGGATTATAATTCGAATGGGATAGAACAAGCCTATTGGGAAATAAGCCGTGAACTTAAGTTTTGGAATGCCCCTTTTTCTATTCACTTAGAGTACAATGGCGGATTGGCCAAGCAGTATTCAATCAATAATGCTTACTTGGCGGGTCTTACTTATTCGTATAACAATGCTAACTTCTCTCGCGGATTTTCGTTGAGTGCCATGTACAAATACATTCAAAAGAATGATTCGCCAAATAACTTCCAACTGACGGGAACGTGGTACATGAATATGTGCAACAACCTTTATACCTTCTCGGGCTTTGCCGATTATTGGAGAGAGAAAACGTGGTTTGGATCTACGATGACGTTCATGACCGAACCGCAGTTTTGGGTTAATCTGAATCGGGTGAAAGGGGTGAATGAGAAGTTCAACCTCAGTGTAGGAACCGAACTCGAAATTACGAACAACTTCTATCAAGGACGCGCATTCGTTACCCCGACGCTGGCTCTTAAATGGACCTTAAATTAATCATCGCATGAAAACAGATTTGATTTACGGTGTTGAAGACCGTCCTCCTTTTAAAGATGCCATGTTTGCTGCTTTGCAGCACTTGTTGGCCATCTTTGTGGCTATCATTACCCCTCCTCTTATTATAGCCGGTGCACTGAAACTCGATATAGAGAAAACCGGATTCTTGGTTTCCATGTCGCTGTTTGCCTCGGGTGTTTCTACGTTTATCCAATGCCGTCGCTTCGGGCCTGTGGGTGCCAAGTTGCTTTGCATTCAGGGCACCAGTTTCTCTTTTATCGGTCCTATTATCGCCACAGGACTTGTGGGCGGATTACCTCTTATTTTCGGTGTGTGCATGGCTGCTGCACCGATCGAGATGATTATCAGTCGAAGCTTTCGCTACATGCGCAACATCATCACTCCCTTGGTGTCGGGTATCGTTGTGATGCTTATCGGGCTCAGTTTAATTAAGGTTGGTGTAATTTCGTGTGGTGGAGGTTTCGATGCCATGGGCAACGGAACGTTTGGCTCGTGGGAGAATCTATCTATTGCCGGCAGTGTATTGCTGAGTGTACTCTTCTTTAACCGTTGCGGGAACAAATACCTGCGCATGAGCTCCATTGTGCTGGGTATTGTCTTGGGCTATGGCTTGGCCTTTGCTTTAGGAAAAGTAGACATGAGTGCCTTAAACTCGGACCTGCTGATGGGCTTTAACATTCCCCAACCGTTTAAGTACGGACTCGATTTCAACTTCTCCTCTTTCATTGCCATCGGTTTGGTGTATCTCATTACAGCCATCGAAGCCACAGGCGATGTAACGGCCAACTCGATGATTTCGGGCTTGGATATTAAAGGCGAGAAGTACATGAAACGTGTATCGGGCGGCGTGTTGGCCGATGGGTTTAATTCATTTTTGGCAGGTGTGTTTAACTCATTTCCGAACTCTATCTTTGCCCAAAACAACGGTATTATTCAACTTACCGGTGTAGCCAGCCGCTATGTGGGTTACTACATTGCTGCTATGCTAGTGTTGCTAGGGTTGTTTCCTATTGTTGGGGCTGTCTTTTCGCTGATGCCCGATCCGGTGCTGGGCGGAGCCACACTCCTGATGTTTGGTACGGTAGCTGCTGCTGGTATTCGCATTATCTCTTCTCAGAACATCGGCCGTAAAGAGACGCTTGTGCTGGCTGTTAGCCTTTCATTGGGCTTAGGGGTTGAGCTGATGCCCGATGTGTTGCAGAATGCTCCCGAGGCTATTCGAAGCATCTTCGCTTCGGGCATTACCACGGGTGGACTTGCGGCAATCATTGCTAACATTGTGATTCGGGTGAAGGAGGAGAATGCTTAAAACGAATTATTCACCGCAGTGAACGTACAGCTGTAGTGTATTGCAAAAAAAAGGAGAACTAATCGTTCTCCTTTTTTTTGTCTTTAATCATTAATATACTCATTTCATAAAGCAGATAGAGCGGAATAGCCACTACGCTGAGTGTAAACGGATCGCCCGTTGGAGTAATAATAGCAGCAGCGATAACAATGATAACGATAGCATGCTTTCGGTATGTTCGCAGAAACGCTCGGTCTACCAATCCCATCAGCGATAACAACCAGGTTACCAGTGGCAGCTCGAAGGCCAGCCCCATGCACAGTACCAGCATCATGAAGTTATCAATGTATGAGTTGAGCGATATTACATTCTCTATTTCGGCACTGAGCTGATAGGAGGATAGGAACCGAAGCGTGAGCGGATAGACCATGAAATAGCCCAATAACACCCCGATGTAGAACATGACCGTGCCGATGGTTAATGCCTTGGCCACCCCTCGGCGTTCTTTGGGATAGAGTGCCGGATTGATAAATCGCCACAGTTCGAAAAAGAGGTAGGGCATGGCTGTTACTACCGACATCCAGAAGGCAGTAGACATATGTACAAAAAAGGGAGCAGCTAGGTTGATGTTCACCAACTTCACCTGAAACTCTTTCGTAAAGAACTCATCGGTTAGGTTAAACTGCTCTCCAATATACCGCAGCAGATCGTAGAACACAAAGTCATTGTGACATGGTGCCAGTATAACGCTATCAAACAAGTAAGGCATGGCTATAAAATAGCCTGCAGCCAGTACAAACCATACCCCGATCACCCGGAATAGCACCCGACGGAGTTCGTCCAGGTGATCCCAGAAGGTCATTTCTGCCATGGTTTAGTCTTTCTTTGCTGAATCAGATTTAGCCGAATCGGAAGGTTTGTCAATCTCGTCTTTAGCTTTGTTGATCTCCTCTTTAGCCTCGTTTACACCGTCTTTAAAGCTTTTCACACCTTTACCCAGTCCCTTCATCAGTTCGGGTATCTTCTTGCCTCCAAATAGTAAAAGCACGACTAAGCCGATGATAATCCACTCGGATCCGCTGGGAAGAAAGCCTAATAATAAGTTTGTCATAATATTGGGGATATATAATATAGTAATTTACTGTGTTAACTGCCGCTTATTCCTACATCCATAAATAGATGCATAGCAACAATAAGTAGGCGCATGGCGACAAAGATACATCTTTATTCTGAAGTGAGAAAAATTTTACTCTGCAATAAGTTCTGAATTTTACGCTCCAATCAGTCCTGATAATAGACTCGTTTCACACGCGCCGATATGCCGGTAAGGACCTCGTAAGGAATAGTTTCGAGGATATCCGACAGCACCGTTATAGGCAACTCATCGCCAAAAATAATGGCTTGATCGCCTTCGCGACACTCGATTTCGGTGACATCGATCATACACACGTCCATACAGATGTTACCCACATAGGGTGCTTTTTGTCCGTTGACCAAGCAGTATCCCTTGCCGCAACCCAGGTGGCGATTCAATCCATCGGCATAGCCTATGGGGATAGCGGCAATGCGTGAGGGGCGATCCAGTAGCCCCTTGCGGCTATAACCTACGGTATCAGTGGCCGAGACCTCGCGAATTTGCAGTATCGTGGTGCGTAGCGTACTTACATTGCGCATCATCGAGTTATCAACCGGATTGACCCCATAGAGCCCCAATCCCAACCGCACCATGTCAAACTGTGCTTCAGGAAATCGTTGAATGCCTGCTGTGTTGCAAATATGGCGCAATATCTTATGCGGAAAAATGGCTTGCAGCTCCTCGGAGGCTTGTTTGAACTGATTGATCTGGTTGTGTGTAAAGGCATCGAACTGTGCACTGTCACTGCCTACAAAGTGCGAAAATACCGAACGAGGAATAACCGAATGTTGATTTTTGAGCTTACGGATGAGGTAGGGCATTTCGGTAGGGTCGAAGCCCAATCGGTGCATGCCCGTATCTAATTTCACATGAATGGGAAAATTCGTAATGCCCTCTTTCGTTGCCGACTTGATCAACGCATCGAGCAAGTGAAAATTGTACACCTCGGGTTCCAGCTTGTAGTCGAACATGGTTTTAAAGGCCGATAACTCCGGGTTCATAATGATGATGGAACCCGTAATGCCGGCTTTGCGCAGTTCGGCTCCCTCGTCGGCTACGGCTACGGCCAGATAGTCCACATGGTGTTCTTGCAGCGTTTTGGCTATTTCATACGAACCGGCTCCATAGGCCGAGGCTTTGACCATGCAGGCTACCTTTGTCTCGGGTCGAAGCATGGAGCGATAGTGATTCAGATTCTCAATCATCGCCCCCAGGTTGACCTCCAGAATCGTTTCGTGCACCTTCAGTTCCAACTCTTCAGACACCAGATCGAAGTGAAACGAGCGCGAACCCTTAATCAAGATCACCTCGTCCTTGAGTTTTTGACACACCTCGGAGGTTAGAAATTCTTTGGTGGTAGTGAAGAAGTACTTCTCGACCCCTTCAAACCGTGCTTCGCAAGAGGAGATTTCGGGGCCTACGCCAATGATCTTATCAATGCCGCGGCTTTGTACCAGTTGCGCTACTTTGCGGTAGAGGGTAGAGGTGCTTTGTCCACTTTCTAATATATCCGATAGGATAAGTGTGCGCTTCAATCCTTTCGATTCGGAGCGACGGTACAAGAAATCGAGTGCAATATCGAGTGAGCCCAAGTCGGAATTGTAGCTGTCGTTGATGAGTATGCAGTTGTTTTTCCCCTCTTTCACCTCGAGGCGCATCGCTATGGGTTCTAAGCGAACCATCCGTTCGCTAATCTGATCGGCAGGTGTCATCAGGTAGAGACAGGCAGCCAGGCAGTTGAACGAGTTTTCGATCGAGGCATCGTCAATGAAAGGAAGGCAGAAGGAGTTATCCATGCCCAAATAGCGGTATGCAATCACCGTGTGATCTTCTTTTTTCTGTATCTTGCTGATGAAAAGCGGGCGATCGGCATCTCTGCAGCTCCACGCTATCTCGCGCGCTGTGAGCATGGACTTGGACACGCAGTTACAGATCATGTCGTTGTCTCCATTGTAAATCACCACGTCGCAGTTTTTGAAGAGACTTAGTTTTTCCATACACTTCTCTTGCATGGAGAAGAAATTTTCCTGATGCGCCCCACCAATATTGGTCAGTATGCCGATGGTGGGTTTAATCATGTTGTGCAGTGCCCGCATTTCGCCCACTTCGGATATGCCGGCTTCGAAGATACCCAGTTCGGCATCTTCACTCATTTGCCAAATGGAGAGGGGGACACCGATTTGCGAGTTGTAGCTGCGTGGCGAACGGGCAATGATGCGATCGGAGCTGAGCAGCTGATGAAGCCACTCCTTTACAATAGTCTTCCCGTTGCTTCCGGTAATGCCGATAACCGGTATCTGAAAACGATCGCGATGCAGCTCGGCCAGCTTTTGAAGTGCCTTTAGCGGGTGCGGAACGACTAAGAAGTTGCACGAATCGAGTATAACTAACGAAGCGCGGGCAAAGGTTGTTGCTTCGGGTTGTTCGGCTACTGCTCGTTCTTTAGCCCTCTTTGCTTCGCTCTTTTGTAACGTTTCCATATCTTCGGTCGATACCACGAAATTGCGTACTCCCCGGTCAAAGAGATCGGGGATGTATTGTGCCCCTTTGCTTCTTTTGGTGGTTAGAGCAAAAAAAAGGGTCTCTTCCGGAAAGTTTAGCGAACGGCTATCGGTGAGTAACCAGTCGATTGTAGCCGGATGGTTGCCCACTTGGTGGGCAGCGATCATTTTAGCGATTGATTCAATGGTGTACGACATATCTTGTTCCTTGATGTAGGCTGTTGTTATTAAATGGATGCGTTGATCCTTTTTCGTTCATTTTCGAAGTCTAAGTACGGGTATTTTTGGTTAAGTCGATTTATTTTTAACACTATTTGTCCTAAAAATCTTTTATGTGCTTCGGAGTCCGGATGGAAGGGTTTGTGAGCCAATGCCTTGCGTATGTTTTCATACTCGTGCATGATTGTTCGGGTTTCCGGGGTAAAGAGTGTGGTTGCAAATCGATTCCATAGATAGCGAACAGCCAGGGGCGAGGGGTGGAGCATATCGTCGGCATAGAAGCGATAATCGCGTAGCTCGTCGAGCATGATCTCGTAAGAAGGAAAATAGAACACCGCTTCGCAGAAGAGCGTTTGCAGTTGTTCGATAGCCAAGAGCAGCGTTGCTTTACTTAACTGATTGGCATGCATGCCATCGCGCGCATGGCGAATGGGGCTGACGGTAAAGAGCACCTTCAAGTGCGGAGACCGGGCGCGAAGGTCGTTCAGCAGAGAGGTGTACTCAGCTACTATCTCGTCAACCGTCAAGCAGCGGCGCACAAACTCTTTTTCGGGCAGTTTGTGGCAATTGGAAACCACTGCTCCGTCGGTTCGCTGCTCATACACATAGGCCGTGCCCCAAGTGAGCAGCAACCAATCGGTCTTTTCGAGTTGCTTGTGAGCTTGTTGCAGCCTGTTGTTGATCTGTTCAAGCACAGCGGTGGCCGAGGCTCCCGAGAAAGCACCGTGGTGCATGGGGCTGTGCCAGCATTCGCGATAGAAGAACAAATCGGTTTCGGTGTAGATGCGCCCCGATTGTATTTCGCGCAAGGCACAGGCCATGGAGAGTGGGTTATACAGAATGCCAAAAGGGTTGACATCTGCTCGAAAAGCATTGATAGAGAGTTGTGTGCCTATGTTTTCGGCAAAACACGAGCCCAACAGCAGCAGCTGCTGGGCGTGTGTGATGGCAGGCAATCCTGAGGGAAGTTCGACGGGCGTTATCAGGTTCATAAGTAAATCGTTATCAGGTTTATAAACCAAGTGTTATCGGGTTTGTAGGTCAAGATTACCCATTTTCGTTGTAGCCACGAAGTCGAACTCGGGATACTCGTACAGGCTGAAGCGCGGCTCTGTTTCGCCCCGGGTATACATCCAGATGCTGCTGTAATCTTCGGGATCTTCGCCTAAGTGTGCGAGTTCGCGCAGGTAGGCAGCCAATGATTTGTTTTCTACAATATAAATTTGTCCCATCCGGTCGATGATGGGGCTGTGTCGGCGGGTGCCATCATGTTCGAAGCGATGTACCCGTTTGCCGTTTTCGGTGATGCCGATGAGATTAAACGTCATGCTCTTGCCGATAGCCGGAAGGTTGAGTACGCTACGGTCGGTAGCCAGATAGGGCAAGCGATGCCGCTTCATGAAGTGTTGCATGTGGGTAGCTGTATCTATGCCTTTGGTGAGTAAGTCCGATAGTTCGGAGGTTTGTTCGGGTGTCAATGTGCCATAGACCTTCTCCTCCTGTTGCTCTTGCAGCGACCGACTGTTGGGGGCATATACCGCATAGTTCTCCTTAAACCCTTTCACCGCGAAGGTGTAATAGCAAAGCACGCCCAGCGAGTTAAGCACTTGGCGCAACTGGTTGGTGTGTCCGCGGCGCGAAGCAGCTACGGTATAGACCAACTGATTGGTGATGAGCCACCCGGCCGATAGAATCTTACGAATAGCCTCCTCGGCTTCGGGGGTAACCTCGAGTGGGGTTTGAAAGTGTGTTTGAATGATGAATTGCTTTACGCCAATGGCCGATGCTTTCTCTTTAAACTCACTCAGGATTTCAATCAGCTCGTCGTTGATGCGCATGGGGAGGTAGGCCAATAGGCGCGAACCTAAGCGAACGCGTTGCAGCTCGGCATACTTTTTGCCATCGGGGCGTTCTTGATTGGCTTTGCGCTTGCGCACCGCCATGCGATACACCGCATCGAGCATGTTGCGCAGGGTTTTGTTCTGACTCATCAGGGCATCGCCACCTGTGATAAGAATGTCACGCAACTGCGTGTCCTCTTCAAAATAGGTCATCAGTCGTCGCAACTTCTTGTCCCACGACTCTTTGGGGCGCAAGGAGTCGAACTCGAAATTGAGTCGCTCACTCTGAAAATCGTACATGCGTTGGCACGAAGCGCACAAGCCTCCGCAGGCACGTCCCATGGTATCGGGTATCAAGATGGCCACTTCGGGGTAGCGACGGTGAATGTTTTGCCCGTCGGGCAACAGCCATCCGGCGGCATTGGGTTTGCCCGGCTCTACGATATCCTCCTTTTCCCAGGCACGGATGTTGCCGTAGGTCTCGACCAAGTTGGGCGAGTAGAAGATGTAACTGCGAATGGCCTCGTCATTGTAGCCTTCGTTGCTTACGTTGAGCAACGACAGGTAGTAGGGGGTGGCAAAGAAGGGCATTCCTTTTTTGCGAGCGCGAGACAGGAGGTACATGGTTTCGGTCGAGAGCGAGTTGCCCAGAAAGCGATTCAGTTCTGCCGGACTCTTGATGGCCATAGCCAAGTGAAAACGGAAATCGTTCCACCACTCACTTACAAGTTGGAACTTCTGGTTGTAGCTCATTCCATCGACGAAATGAAAGCGGGTGACCGAAGCTTTGCGGCTTTCGATGCGCTGTATCAATACGTGTATCATTCGTTTCTTGTTCTCCTCCCTCATGCGTATCACCTCCTCGTTGAGCCCGGTGGGCCAGCGATCGGTTCGGTTCTTTACGCGGTTGGGCGAGAGTGCAACGATTTCGGGCTGTTTGAGTCGTTTAAACTGATAGTATAGATCGATGAACAGATCGGTCGGCATATCTGTGTTGGGCATCTGGGTGGTAAGAAATTGGCGAAGTAGCGCAAAGGTGCGTATGCTCATCTCTTCTCCCGTAGAGAGTTCATGAATGTTTTTCCCATCATAACGAAGAAGAAGTCGAATCTGCTTCTCTGCACTGTTACCTGCCAAATGCTGTGCATCCAGGTAATTGCTTATACGGCTTTTGAAATCAGCCTCGTCAAGGCTCTCTTCGGCCAGCAATGTAAGCTCGGGAAGCTCTTGGCAATAGAGTTGTTTGATTTGTGAAAGTGTGAGTGAGAGCATTTTCTTTTGTTTCATAAGCGAATGTTTTTTAGTGAATGATGAATAAATCAAGATGTTAAATTGACAAGATGCTCATTTAACAAGAAGCTAATGTAACAAAAAAAGCGGAGAAATCCATTCTCCGCTTTGCAATTCGTATCTTTTTTACGATTCTTTGTCTAATAACACACTCTATTTCTGGTTTTCGTCCTTTTGTTTAGGCTCTTTTTTGGCCAGCATAATGATGTTGTATACATACTCTGACATCCATTGCTCCGAGTATCCCAAGCGCTCTTTGTACTGGCGCACAGCCATGGCTGTTTTGTGTACGTCGTCTTTCTTCCATACCGCTTTGGTACACACATCGTGCACGGTTTTCTCTGTCATTCCACGCAGTGCTTTCTTGAAAATCGAAGGCATACGAAACTTCCATTGCATGAGGTTGCCCATCAGCATCATCAAATCGCTCGAGAAACCTTGATACATGAACAGGTATGCCTGAACATCGTTCTGGGTGCGGCAGTTTTTCTTTACCGATGCGTCAATCTCTTTGAAAAAGGTCTCGCTCAGACCATAGTCTTGTATCAGCATTTTGCGCGAAGCCGACTTCTCGGCCAAACCAAGCTTTCCGCCTTGTGTAGGAACCTTAAACAACCGCTTAAAGTTTGCCACATCGGGCAAGAAGCGAATATTGGTGATACCTAAGTTTACAGCAATAACCGACTGAAAATAGACACGGGTGAGCGAAACAAAATCCTCCACATTACCCACAGCCTTTCCATCGTTGCTTTTTTTCTTGAATAAGTTAGTAAATAAAGACATATCTTATTGTTATGAATGGTGAATTATATATTATGCATGCAAAAGTAGTAAATATCTTGATTGTCACCAACTATTCTTGATCTTTCAGTGTGAAGTAAAATGGATGAAGCTCGAATTAAGATTTTGTTGCTGGTGCATACACTCGTTTGTCGACTTGGAACAGGCAAGTTTAAACATAAAAACTTCAAATTTAATGAGCCGTTTACAGCACTTTGCTTTGTTCACGAATAGTTGCGTGCAGTCGGAATTTGTAACTACTTTCACGTGCATTAGGCTCTTAATTCCCTTTTTTGATTGATTTTGATGGAAATATGCAAAAAAAACATGCTTTTTATGTATTTATTTCAGGAAAGAATGTATTTTTGCCCATCATTATTAACGATAATAAAAAGGATTATGAAAGAATTAGTAGAAAAATTATCTGCTCTTTGTGCTGAATTTGCAAAAGACGCAAGTGCTCAAGTAGAGAATGGCAATAAAGCAGCAGGAACTCGTGCTCGTAAAGTATCTTTGGAAATAGAGAAAGCGATGAAAGAATTCCGTAAAGTTTCTATCGAAGAAAGCAAGAAATAAATCGATTTTCGTGAAAAGATTTTGGAAACCACGCCTGCAGGTGTGGTTTTTTTGTTGCTGTTTTATTAACTCAAAACATTTGTGCATTGGGCAAAACCTTTGTACTTTTGCATCCTATTATATAAACAAGCTGCATGGAGTATAGATTAAACAAATACATTAGTGGTTCAGGCTATTGTTCGAGACGAGAAGCCGACAGATTTATTGAAGATGGACAGGTAACCATTGATGGTAAACGAGCAAGTATCGGGATGCGTGTGATGCCCGGGCAGAAAGTAAAAGTATGCGGAGAGCTTATTGTCAATGAGCACGAACCGATATATATCGCTTTCAACAAGCCCGTAGGCATAGTGAGCACAACCGATACGAATGAAAAAAACAACATCGTTGAGTACATCAGCCATGAGCAACGTATATTCCCTATCGGTCGTTTAGATAAAGACTCACAGGGATTAATTTTACTCACAAACGATGGTGACATCGTAAATAAGATACTCCGTGTGGGCAACAACCACAAAAAAGAGTACATTGTCAAAGTCAATAAACCTATCACGAAAGAGTTTCTTACCAAGATGGCGCAAGGTGTTCCCATCCTTGATCGGGTTACCCGCCGTTGCGAGATTGTAGAGATTAACCCTTATACCTTCCAAATATCCTTGGTTCAAGGGCTCAATCGCCAAATTCGCCGCATGTGCGAATACTTTGATTATGATGTAGTCAAGTTGGAACGTATCCAGATTATGAATATTAAACTCGGTGGTTTGGGCCAAGGTAGTTGGAGAAACCTTACGGGTTCCGAGCTCGAAGGACTATTCGATCTGTTGGAAGATTCGGATGTTGGAACTCAAACCAAGAAACCTGCCAATAGCAATAAAGGGATGAACAGGGCTTTAGAGGCGTACGACATCAAAACCAATTACCGCAAAGCAAGTAGTGTGGCGAATCTTGCCAAATCAACAAGATCAGATAAAACATCAACAAATTCAGATAAATCATCTGTAAAGTCGGCTAAATCGCCTTATAAACCTGTCGAAGCAGTTGCAAAAGAAAAGCCGTCGAGAAAGAAAGAGGGAGGTGGACCACGGGTCGGTAAATCAAGAGTTGCTCCCAAAGGCGCAGCAAGCAAAAGTGCAACAAGCAAAAGTGCACCAAGCAAAAGTGCACCGAGCAAACAGCGCTCACCATTGAAAAAAACGAGATAAAAAACACACGGTCATTTACGGCCATTGAAGCGTATTCATGCATGCTCAAATAGATCGGGGCGTTGTTGGTTGGGTTCGGTTAACCCGCTTGCAACGGCCCGTTTAATTGGGTGTAATGTCGCTCTTGTCGAGCCTTTCTCCACAATATTTGCAGTAAAGCGCATGCTCTTCATGCCCCGCTTGGTGGCAGTTAGGACACTTTATATTCTCCAAGCGCTTGTACTCTTTCATCATCGACACCGATACAATGCCTGTAGGAACGGCAATGATGGTATAGCCCAGTAGCATCACAAAGGCAGATAGCAATTTACCCAACGCAGTTACCGGGGTGATGTCGCCATAGCCCACCGTTGTCATGGTTACAATGGACCAATAGATGCTGTTGGGAATGTTGTCAAACTGCGAATTGCCTTGCGCGCCCTCTATCATATACATCAGCGTGCCAAGCGAGGTGACCAGAATAACCACAAAGAAAAAGAAGACTATGATTTTTCTACTGCTCTGTTTGAGCGAGCGCAACAGCATTTGTCCCTCTTTGAGAAAGCTAAAGAGCTTAAAAATTCGAAACACTCGGATGAGCCTGAAAGCGCGAATAATGAGCAGATATCGCGAACCTGGCAGAAAGAAGGCCAGGTATAGCGGAAGCGTAGCCAATAAGTCGATGATGCCAAAGAAGCTGAAAATATATTTTCGAGGGCTGGGTGAGCAGTAGATACGTGTAAGATATTCGAAGGTAAAGAAAGCGGTAAAGAGATACTCAAGCGTAATAAACAACAGGGCTAAATATGGAGGTAGTCCTGTCAAAGATTCGAGGATAACGATTGCGATGCTGAACAAGATACAGCCGATAAGTGCTACGTCGAATGCTTTACCTTTCGGCGTATTGGCTTGGAAAATAATGACGTATAACTTATGCTTCAACGCCTCGTTGTTCATAAATTGCTTGATTCGCAGTTTTATTTTCAATCCTTCCATTGGTTACATTTTTCCTGTTACTTTAATTAATCACCCAACGCTTGTCGTACGCAATGGTTTTTTGTGGATCATAGTTCATTCCGGCCTGTGTGGGTATGTGTAAAACGTACGTCTTGCCGGTTTTGTTCTTCAGTGTGGGTTCGCGTAACCATGAGTTGGCATCGCGCAGCTGCGCGTAGGTGATGCCCTGTTGTTGTGCATACTCGCTGAGGTTTTCGATGCTTATAGATACAGACTGCTCGATATAGGCGATGGGTGGGTATAGTTGCTCTTGTTTAAGTATAAAACCGAAACGCTGTGGAGAGGAGAATAGCTCTTTGACGGCCAGTAGCCTAAACATATAGCGTGAAGTCTCCTCGACCAACCATAAATCCATGGCATGATCGGCCAACTGTTTGTCTAGCTGCCCCGAGATGCGTCCCTGCCCGGCATTGTAGGCTGCCGATACCGACATCCAATCGCCATATTTCGCATAGGCTTGTTGCAGGTATTTACAAGCTGCACGAGTCGACTTCTCCACGTGGTAACGCTCGTCCACATTTTCATTCACCTCCAACCCCAATTCACGTCCTGTGGCAGGCATAATCTGCCAAAGTCCTGCTGCTCCGCTAGGCGATTTGGCCAATGGGTTGAGGCTACTCTCAATCACCATCAAGTATTTAAAATCGTCGGGGATGTTATTCTCTTTTAAAATAGGCTCTATGATAGGGAAGTATCGATTGGCGCGCTTTAGCATGAGCAGCGTGCTCGAGTGCATGTAGGTGAACGCCATAAGCTCCCGATCCATGCGTTCGCGACGGTCGTAACGCCGCAAGTCGATGGTGGTTTCACAAAAAGCAGCCTCTTCGGGAACGGTGGGTGAGGTTACGCAATAAGGAACTTCTGACTTCACGGAATGTTTCTCGTCTGCACTCGAATGAGCGAGTAGAATGGGTGCAATAGCACCTATACTCAACGCCAAGGCTATGCTTACAAAATAGTTAATCTGTCTTCTCATCATGTTTTTTTACTACAGTTGATTGTGTATGCATAAGCAAAGATAGTTTCATTTCTGTGTTCCAAAGAACTTTTTACTACTTTTATACGTTTTGATACCATAAACCCCTAGTCTTAACACTTATGAATATTGCAATTAGCGGTGCAACCGGATACATCGGCAGGCACCTTACGGCCTTTTTCACGGCAGGTGGTCATCGTGTTGTCCCCCTGAATCGTCTCCTTTTTCGTGAAGGTATGATGGGTGAGTTGGTTCACGCACTGTCTCATTGTGATGTAGTCATCAACTTGGCGGGTGCTCCGATCAATAAGCGATGGACAACGGAGTACCGGAAAGAGATCATCAACAGTCGCGTTCAACTCACGCATCGACTTGTGCATGCGCTTGAAACAGTGAAGAAATCCCCCAAGCTGCTCATCTCTACCTCTGCCGTGGGGTATTACCCGTGCGATACTGTTTCAGATGAATATAGCAATACCCGCGGTAGCGGATTCTTGGCCGACCTTTGCCAAGCTTGGGAGAAAGAGGCTCAACGCTGCCCCAAACAAACGCGGTTGGTGATTACTCGTTTCGGGTTAGTGCTTTCGCCCGATGGGGGAGTGATGCAACAGATGCTTCTTCCCATTCAAAAGATTCGCCTGTCGCTAGCTTTCGGCCCCGGCACTCAACCTTTTCCGTGGGTCGAGATGAACGATCTTTGCCGTGCCATGGCTTTTATTATTGACCATGAGTCGGTGCAGGGCGTGGTCAATTTGGTCGCCCCTCAGGATATCACCCAATATGCCTTTGCCCGCTCTTTGGGCAAAGCCTATGGTGCTTGTCGAACAGTGTTGATACCCAACCGGCTCATTCATCTGTTGATGGGCGAACAAGGCAACATGCTAACCACGGGACAATACGTGCACCCTACACGGATGCTCGATGCCGGATTCAGCTTTCTCACCCCTACTATAGAAGATCTTTTGGAAGAAAACGAGCCGAAGTATACCGGCTGAATAGAAGAGTTTTATTTATGAATAATTTAACGAAATGGAAAATGTACTGATGGATTATGAAATTACTCATCAACCTGAACAGAAACTTTTTCAGACTCAGGTAGAGGGACGCACTGCGTTTGTGCAGTATCGCTTGGTCGGTGATAGTTTAGATATCATCCACACCATTGTGCCTCGGCCCCTTGAGGGCAAAGGGATAGCCTCTGCATTGGTAAAAGCAGCCTATGACTATGCTGTTGCACAGGGATTATCTCCAAAGGCTACTTGTTCGTATGCCGTAAAGTGGCTCGAAAGATATCAGCTTAATGGGTGAGTGAGCTCGCTTGGTCGTTAGTTTTTTACGGGCAATCGCTCCCATACCCAGCGTGGCATCATTCGCCAGAAGAAGACTAGAATAACGTATCGCCAGTCAATGACAGCGATACGTTTTTTTCGATTCAACGCTTTCACTATCTTTGCAGCAACAGTCGTAGTGTTCATCAGCATGGGGTAGTTGCGGTCTTTGAGTAAATCTGTCGATACGAATCCGGGCCGTATGTCGGTAATGTAGATAGGCAGTTTTTTCAAGCGAGCCAACTGTGCCAATGCGTCCATATAAGTGTTTTGGTAGCGTTTCGTAGCTGAATAGGCAGGGGCAACACCAATACCTTTGGTTCCGGCGATGGAGCTGATTACGGCGAGGTGGCCTCTACCTTGTTGCTGAAAGTAGCGGAAGGCAGCCACCGTCATTCGGGTGAAGCCCTCAACGTTGGTGTGGGTCGTGATGAGCTCGATGTTGGCATCTAGCTTCGGATTTTGATACCCAACACCCGAACTGAGTAAAAACAGGTCCATTCCGCCCAGCTTGTCGATAAGTTGCTGCAACTGTTCTACTGCATGGGGGTGAGTCACATCCAACGTTTGTATTTCGACCCTATCGGGGGCAGTGCTTTGCAAGGCTTCCAGAGCCGCTTGTCGTCGTCCGGCAATGCCTACGCTCCACCCTTGTTGCAACAACTCCTTGGTTACCTCACACCCAATGCCCGAGGTGGCACCGATGATTACTGCCCGTTTAGTCTCCTTTACCTCCATAATCAAATTCGTTTGTTGTTTCTTCAACGATAATTAATTCTTTCTTCAACTACATCACATTCACTTCATTTTGATGACATGGGATTGTTTCCATACTCCACGGCTGCGAAATACTTTCACCCTTTCACTCCTTGTAGTTCTACTTCGAAAATGAGGGTAGAGTAGGCCGGGATGTTTCCGCTTGCCCGTGTGCCGTACCCCAGTTGGTAGGGGATATAAATCATCCAGCGCGATCCGTCGGGCATGGCCTTCAATGCCTCTTGCCAGCCATCTATTACTTCGTTTACTTTAAATATCTCGGGGCGCTTTCGGGCAAACGAGTTATCGAACTCCTTGCCGTCAATTAAGGTTCCGCGATAATGCACCTTCACGGTGCTGCGGGCTTTGGGCATTGTACCTCTCCCTTCTAACAAGATTTGGTATTGCACGCCACAGGGCAACTCCATTACTCCCTCTTTCTGAAGGTTCTCTTCGAGAAAGCGGATATTGGCTTCTTTATAGGCTTGATGTTTCAGGCTCATACTACTGATTTTGTTTTGATTGATCGGGCACAAAGATACACAGAAAAAACGGTACCGCGATTCACATCGGAGCACCGTTACAACACAAACACAAAATAAAACACGACAAAACTACTATGTAATCTTTCCTGCTATGCCATGGCGGCATAGGCATCAGCTATGTATATGCACATACCCATAACTGCATTCAGTCCGATTTACATAATGATTAACATATTAAACGCTTGTTTGTTCTCGAATAATGCATATATTTTTATGAAAATTACAATTTTATTAGAATTAATAGCGTCGGTGTCTTTTATAAATAGGCTGTGAGTTGAAATTCTGTGGCATCATCACTTGTGTTCTCTTGTTTTAATGGATAGGTAAACATTAATTCTAATCGACAATATTGTGTTAAATGTTAACATAATGCTGTTCTTTTGTTAACAAGCCGATTGTGCTATTAAATCCTGTTATATTATTGCACGTTGTTATCTGAAAATTTGCGTATTACGTTCTGGTTTGTATCTTTGTATCACGTTTTTTTCATAAGTATTAGATTTAAGGTTAATCAGAGATTGGTTGCTCGTGAGAGTATCCAATCTTTTTTTTATACCCTCATTAAATACGATCTTCTCATGTATCGATACTTTTTTGTTTTTTTTCACTTCATTCGAGAGCAAAAAGCATTTTATTTTGTTCTAACAGTATGATTTGTGCGTTCGTGAATCAATTATAGTATGTACAGTGAATAAGACGAATGGTTACGAGAAAGTTTTTTCATGTTTTGCTACACTTATGGGGGTGTTTTTATTGCTTTCTTGTTCGGGCAACAGTAAAGGGCAGAAGGGTGCTGGTGCAACCGTGGCCGAATTGCCGAAGGCAAAAGAGGTCGTTACTTATTATAGTACTTCTTTGGAAGTACTAAGAAATCTGGTTAACGAAAAAGAGATTAACGCTCTTTTGACGCATATGAATTTGAAAGGAAAGAATGTTGAAGTTCCTGCGATCATCCAACCGATCATCTCTTCGAAAGACAGTGCCATGGTAATGAATCCACATACCTGCTTTAATGCAGAAACGCGACAAATGTCTTCCGATCCGCTAAGTATACTCAACCTATATACAGGTAGGCATACCATGCGTGATGCTCGTATAGACCATGATATCACAGAACTTGCCAAAGAGTTACAATTGGCCAAGCGGCTACCAGCAGTGCCCGATCATGCAAAGGAGATGAAAGATTACGATCAGTTTCTCTCTCACGTTGAGGCATTTTTGAAAATATTGCCCGAAGTTAGACAGGATGGTTCCTACACCGAGTCGGGCTATGATAAGCTACATAATGCTTACTCGGCTGCCACTGACTGATTTTAAATTAACTTGTAGCTCGACTGCGCTTGGTGTGCGTAGTCTATAAAAATCCTTACGATTAAAATGATAAATCGAAAAACGAAATACAGATGAGCAAATTTTGGGCTATAAAAGACGATGTGCAAACCGTACCTTACGTTGATTTGGAACGGTATATGGGTCTATGGTATGAAATCGCGAGTTATCCGAAGTGGTTTGAGAAAGGCTTGACCGATGTATCTGCTTACTACGCCATTGATGGAAACTCTGTTAACGTAATAAATTCGGGCTATAAAAACGGGAAGTTAAAAAGAGCTAAGGGCAGAGCTGCGGTTGTGGAAGGGTGGGGGAATGCTCGCTTGAAAGTGAGCTTCTTTCGTCCTTTCTATGGCAAATACTGGGTAGTTGATTTAGCTCCAGACTATTCTTGGGCTGTGGTGTCACACCCCCGACGCTCTTCGCTATGGATATTGTGTCGCACAAAGACAATGGATGAAGCTTGCTATGAGTCTATACTCAACAGGCTTGCATCGAATGGTTTTGATACTTCATTATTGGTACGTATGCACCACAGCTTATGAGTTTTTTAATGCAACAATCTTGTCGTTTTTTAACAACTTATCACTTTTAATAGGTGTATATGGTAGGTAAAACCTCCATATGCACCTTTTTGGGGGTTATTTTTTTACTGATGTTTCCTTCTCTTCCGTTTTGGGCTTAGGCTGCGTTGCGCCTACCTGTTTCTTCTTACTTACTCCAAATTTACGCTCTTTTTCCCAAGCGGCCTTTCTCGCTTCGTACTCAGCATGTTGCTTCTCTAAATAATTATCTGCCATTTCTTTTTGTATTAATTTGTTTACTATTATCTGCTTACTAATGCGTGCATGTATTGTTCCTCGCTTTTGATATACCCTTCCTGCTCATATCCTTTCTTGTACCGATGAATCAGCTGTACAAGCCACTGCAAGTCCGGGTCTGCAATAGACATGTTTTTATATTTGGCATATTGTCCATCGTAAAGCTTGCGACTTCCGGCAGCAATTCGCTCTTCTATATCGCTGGGGATTAGAAATTTGGCTCTTTCGCCCAAGAACGGATGAAATTCAGTTAAGAAGATGTGTATACCTGCCAAATCAAAATCGCCAAAATGGATATACCGGTTGGGGATGGCTTGCAACCAGGTGCGCAAATCTTTCGACTGCGGATAACGGGATACAAAGAGGACTTTCATTCCTTCAAACAAATAGTGCTGCGCACGAATGTGTTGGAAGTTTTCTCCATTTTCCATACCTACCACTACTACATCTTCGGGTAAACGGAACTGCTCGTACTCTTCCATAAAGATGGAGGTGCCGGGTAGGGGATGAATCACGATAGGTGCGCCCCGAAGGGTGGCCTCCATCGGAGTGTAACAATTGATGAGAAATCCCCTAAATGCTCGGGTATAAGAGATCTTAGAACTACCCGCCGATTGTACTTGTTCCGAACGTTTTACCTCTTCTTCACCCGATTTTATCTTGATCCACTGTTCCAGTTCGCCATCCATATCATAGTGTTGGGCCAGAAAAGTGCGAAGCCCTTCGGGATCTTTTAAGCGAACACTTTGAAAGCTGCCGCGGGCAATAGAGACGAACAGCTCTTCTTCCAACAAATGTTTCACAACCTTGGGTGGGAAAGCGCTTGCCGGCACTCTCTCTCCATCCAGCAGCAGTTTCATTTTTCGGGCCAACGATAAAGATAATGTTTCTTTCATTTCAACTCTTCTTTTGAATACAACTCATCTTTTGAATGATAAGTCAGCAAGGGAATAACCTGCGTATTCGAACCCGCATCCTTACTTAATAAATAGGTGTGGCGGTAATCCTCCACGTTGTAGGTGGTGGGCGAGCTGTTCACCAATAGGATGTTCCGGCAATTGGCAAAATCAAGTATTCCTTTCACGTTGTTGGGGTGCAGTTTACCTATCTCGTCCATCATACAGTGAATTTTAAATTCGCCGAACTTACGAGATGCTTTTGCTTTGAATACATTGATAAGCATAATGTTGACCATTGCTTTCACCAAAATATCCGTCCCGTCGGAGCCTACGTTGGCTACCTTTTCCACCCAACCGGTATCGTTATCGTTCTCTTTCACCCGAAATTCCAGTTTGAACGTATCGACAAGCGCCAGTCGTTTTCGAGAGGGATCCTCGAGCAAGAGTTTCATGAACGACAATAAATAGCGAACGGCGGTTGCATTGACATCCTCACGAGATACTTGCGAAAATAAGTCAACTTCACCCATCGTGTGCTGGTAGTCATCAGTGAACCGCTTGATTTCCAATAGCAATTGCATCAGGTTGTCGCTGCTTTGCAGCGGGCGAAGGGCAATTTCCTTAATCACTCCGGCAAAGTTGCGTTCGACAAAGTCATTGTTGATCGCATGAATCGTTTTGTGAATTTCACTCTCGTTGCGTGTCAAGTCGCCCACTTCTTTAGAGATGCGGCGTATAATATCCGTATATCGTTCACTGATATGCTTTTGATAATCGGATATTTTGTCGTTATCTACAAATTCACACAGGTTGGAGGCAAAGTCGTAATAATCTTGTTCGGCCATCAGTTCCGTGCGGAAATGAAATGTATTCTTCGCAGAGAAATTACCATTGAATTGCGTCACTGTTCGCTTAAACTCTTCCGTCTTCTTGATGGCCGACACGATGAGCGATCTCAACTCCTCTACAATCAACTCGCAACCCTTGCGGGTCGACTTTTCTCCCACTTCGATGAGGTGGGGTGGACAGAACGTGTCGTCTTGACGGAACATGCTTACTTTATTCAACCCCTCTTCCAGGGTATGCAATTCTTGTTTCACGCGAGAGAGTTGATCCTCTACCTCTTTCACTTGAGTTTGCAGTTTTTCTCTTCTTTGCACAAAGCGTTCGTTCAGGGCATTGAGCTTGGTGTCCTGCTCTTTTTTACGGTTTCGCAGTGCCGCCTCATGGTCAAAAAGCTCTCGTTTGTCCTTCTCATAGTCCGACACCTGTGAGCGGTGTTCACGCACATAGTCAAGCTCCTTTTTGATCTCATCCATCAAGCCGTCATACTTACGAATGGTTGCTGTATCGGCCCCTTTGCCATTCAACTCATTCTCCTGAGTTTGTTTCAGCTCATTTTTTCGTTCTTCAATTTGTTGTTGCAAGGTGGCTATCTCTTTCTTTACGCCGGCTGCGAACAACGCTTGTTGACTATCTAATTCGCTTTTTGAATCCTTATAGGACTTCTGGCAGGCTTTTAATTGCTTGTCGCGCTCCGCTTGTAGTTTTTTCTTCTCTTCTTCTGCCACATAAAGGCGGTGAGCCGTTTCATTCAATTGCGTCTGAAGCTTTTCTGTCTGTTCTTCCTTCCACTCCTTTTCCTTTGTTTGCCAAGAGAGATAATCGACCTGTAGATTCTTTCGTTTATGGGGCAGTTGCATCCGTTCCGCTTCGAGCAAGTGCTGATTGTCCGAAAGCTTACGTATCTGCTTCGAATATTTTTTCTCCAAGGTCGAGATGCTTTCGCTCTCTTCTGCTGTCAGGCGCTTCAGTTGCTCGATACTTTGTTGCAGGGCAGTTTGCAAATCGGTCTGTTCTTGCTTCATCTCCTCGGGCGTGCGAACGTAGCGTTCGATAGCCGACAGGTTCAACGAAACGCCAAACATCGTACTCGTTTCATCGGTCAATTGAGGTTTCAGCTCGTTGTTGAAAAGCACAGATTCTTCATCCGCCACCTTACCTATGGTCTCCTGCCAATCGGGCTTATGCTGTTCCAACCATTCGCAAAACGAGCCTTTTCGCTTCTCTATCAACGCTTCCAGCGCCTGAAGCTGACTTTCAATGGTCGTGCGCTCCTTACGAACGGGGTCTGTTTTTCGCTGAAACTCCCATTCCAGTTCCTTCAGCTTCATTTGACACTCTTGCCTGAGGCGGTTGACCTCCACCTGATGCTGGCGGATGTCAAACTCCAGTGCTTGTTCTTGTTTGCCCAGTTCGTTGAGGCTCTGTTCGCAGTCGGAGATCTCTTTTTGGTAAGGATGCTCATAATTGACCTTCTGAAGCCTCAGGTTTCCTTGCGCCTTTTCGTCGCGCAATTCGTGCAACCGATTGTCTGCTGTTTGTAATTTCTCTTCATAAGTTTGGCGTACTTTCTCCTCTTCTGTGCGAAGCAGATGTATCAATTCTTCCTGTTTGCTTGCTGTTTCCGATTGTTTACCCAGTATCCGGGCCCTCTGATTGTTTTCGAATGAGCGAAACTCCGATTCCATTTGTTCGAACAACAGCCGGTATTTAGCCAGCACATCGTCATACGCTTTGGTCAATCCGGCCTTCATGGCTTGTACGCGTTCCAGTTCCTGAATCAACAACTCTTCCCGAGAGACTCGTTTAATCACCTCTTCAATCTGCAACCGGTCATAATACTGCTGCCTGTCACGTATCTGCTTCAACTGTCCATCTATTTCACCAATGTTCGCAATCAGTCCGTCGCGCTCTTTCGTGTGTTTCTGTTGCAGTTCGCCCACTAGCCGCAATACCCGTTCGCGCTTCGCTTCCATGGTCATCAGCTCCTCTTTTAGCTGAGGGATTTTTTTGATCGTCTGTTTCTCGGCATAATTTAGTTCGGTACGCCCTTCGGCGATCTGTTTATGCGTATAGATCAGCTCTCGATAAGCATTCATGACTTTGTCTGCCATCTTACGAACGGGAATTTCACCGTATCTGTTTGTGGTGAACCAAAGCATAACGTCACTGTACTCCTGTTCGAAGCCCTTAATCTGGCTGCGATAGAAATCCAGGTCAATCGATACCTCTTCGTCATTCATGGAATGGATGATGGTATCTTTTATAAAGTCTGCATCCAGTTTTGAGTTTAAAAACACGTTCTGAATGGTGCGCGGTATGTTTTGATACTTCGTGCTTTCCACGATGGCAAACTTCCGGAAAGGTATCATCTCCTGTTTTCGGTTATTGCCGAAAATGATGTCTCGATACATCTCATAACTTGTTACCTGTGCCGTGATTTGCGTTTTCGCACCAATGCACTTGCGTATGCGTTCCCATTCGGAGTACACTTTGTGGTGTTCGTCTATAAACCAATTCCGATCAAACGGAGCATCAATAAAACGGAAGAATACCCTGCCTTGCGATTTGGCGGCTACCACGCAATAGGAACCGTTTTCACGCATCACTTCATAGATGATATATGAGTTGGCATACGGGAAATAGAAAGCATCGAAACTCTGTTTCTCTTTCGGTATGCCAAGTTTCAGCTTGTCGGCATTGTAGAAGAAGAGCAACGCCCGTAGCAGCGTACTTTTGCCTACCCCTTGTGTACCGATGAAATGCACATTTCCATCCAGTTTTACTTCCGTATAGGGAATATGGGCACTATTGAGAAAAATAATCTTATTCAGGTATCTCATCTTGCACCTCCTCGGTTATGGTAATACAATCGATCAAATTTTCAATGTAATGAAACGCCGTCAGCACCTTGTAGGTTCCATCGAGTTCGTTCTCCTTCTCTATCAGCCCCATTTTGTCGAGTTCGTTCATCAGTTTGGCTACTACTTCGTCGTGCTTCTTCCTGTCGGAGAACAGTTTGGAAGCTTTCTCTTTAAGCTCCATGTCGCAGCCTATCTGAATCTCGATATCGGCAGCACGAAACAGGTAGCCGGGGCCGAAGGCGGAGTGGTATGTTTTCAGAAAGCTTAGGTAATCGATCCATTTTTGTGCGGCATCCAGTTTGCGCTCAAGGTCTACTTTGGCCTCTTTGCGCACAAAATAATAGTAACCATCGCCAACTTCCAGGTAGAGGCCAATGCCTTTGTAGTAGTCATAATAGTCTGAGTAATCCTCCTCAATGGCATCGTACAGGCGCTTGGTTTGGGTGGAGACACTGTTCGAGGAGATGAATCCTCCTTTGCTCAACAGGTTGAATATTTCTTCCGTATATCTCATCGTCAATCGTTATTTGGCATAAATTAAAGGATACTCCACTTCGCCGGAGTCTTCATATTGCTCTGTAAAGTAGAGTTCATCGGCATATTGCGATGCCAGTTGGCAAAAATAGATTAGTTTTTCACTTCGTGTCGTTTCTTTGCGGTAGGGGTAGTTCATCACGAAGTAGAACAGGTGACTGCCGGATGCTATAAAAGCATTGTGCACCTCTTGCATATTGACCGTATCGATGCGCTGAGACTGGCTTTCGAGGTATCCTTCGGGGATGGCTTCCGCCAGTTGTCTCGTGCCTTTCAATCCGCTTTTTTGTCGGGCAGCCAGTTTCTTTATCAGTTGAAAAGCCTCTTCGGAGGTTCGCAGGTTGTCGATCGAAAGTTTGATCCGATAGTTGACCAAGGGCTCCATCCAAACCGGATTCTTTTGTGAAATCACCTGGCGAATATTGGTGTTCTCCTCTAAAAGAAATTGATCTTTCAGGTATTTCAGCTTTCTCACTTTCTCGAAGATGCGATTCTGGTAATCTATCAAGTTGAGGTAGCGAATGATTTGCTTTTGAATTTCAATCAGGTTGTGGTAGGAGTCGTTCAGTTGTAATTTCACATCGCTCACCACATTGCGCATCTGCACATCCATGGCTACCCTGAAGAAAGTGGGTTGTTCGAAGTTTATCAGTTCCTCACATTTCCGGATCAGCAGCGAGATGTTGTTTCGCTTTTCACTCAGACGGATCAGTTTGGTTTTCTTAATCTGATAGTTGGGCTCGTTCTTATACGTGTTGTCCATGTTTCTTTTGAGGTCCATCACGTTTCGTACGGTGGTGAGGGCGATGTTTTTCAGGCAGCGTTTCACTTCGCGCTGGTAGTTGTATTTGCGCTGTTCGTTGTTCTCCTTCAGGTAGTAATCGATGCTTTCATTGAGTCGCGTCAGGTAATCCTGCACGAAGGAGACATTGATTTCCTCATTGACCTCCAGCACATCCTCAAAAAACTTCAGGTAAATATCTTCCATCTCAAGAAAGTCGCCCGTATCGCGAATCACCCCATAGTCTATCAGGTAGCGGATGCGTTCCTCTTTGTATTCGGTCATTTCGAGCGCATAGTCGTAGCGGAAAGAGAGCGATTTGCGCTTGGCAAACATCTCTTTCAGCAGTTCCTTTTCGCGATCGAGGCTCTTTACTAGCTCTTCTATGGAACGGAAGGTGCTCATTGCTGTGTTTTTATTATAAGTTGTAAAAGCAAAGTTAATGCTTTTTATCTTACTGGTCCCGTTTGAATTACATTCTCGATTATTATTAACACTTATAATAGGAAAAGATTATTCTATTTTTCCCAACTTTTTCAATCTGGAACGTATCCCTCCAGTATTGCGCTCAAAGATGTCCGCAAGTTCCTTGATGCTCTTTCCCTCATCGAATAGCCGAATGAGATACTCATCTGCTTTCTCTTCCCAAGGTAGATAAGCATTGCCGTGCTCTTGGCGTTTTTCTTCCACTGTGTATCTTTTATTCTTGGGTTCTAGTGTAGAGGTCGTGAATGAAGATGTTTTAATTAGGTTCCCATCCGGGTCGCCAATGTAGGCTGTTCGTTGTCCCCACGGCTCTGTAGTGGGTGGTAGCACACCTTGGGCACCTTGTTTTAAACATCGGGCATATTCACTGTCCACATCATCGAATGTAGGGAGATCGAAAGAAAATGCCATAGTGCCGTTCAAGCCTTTGGTATAATCGAAGCGTTGCGACGCCATCTGCTCGAACTGTTGTCGAGGGAACAGGATGAGGCGCATATGGTCGTATGTCATTTCTATATTAGACTCAGAGCCGTTTTCTGTTGTTTTGAATCCCCACATATCCCGATAGAAGGCCACCATTTGGGTCTGTCTGTCGGTGAATAATTCGATGGTGTTGAACTTCATTGAAGGTCGTTGTTCGCAATGAACCAGACTGGTTGTTGAATGCTCTACTGTAGGGGTTGCCAGCTCGTTGAATACGGTGAAATCGTATACATCACTCCATTCTTCTACTGAGCCATCTGTATTGATGCCAAAATGTATATAATCGCCGGCACCATCACTGGGTGGCACAACACCATTTGGTACATACCCTTTGAGTGTACATATCGGTCTTTTTTCAGCATCGAGCAGGGTGTAGATTCCTTCATCGCGCACTTTTGCTTGGAGGTAGCATTCTCCAAAATCAGGTTTCCATTCAAGCAGCTTGTGGGCTTGCAGGTCTATGGTTCCTTGCCAGTAGCCTAGACTGACTAAGGGAGCTTGTTCTTCGTCTTCCACATCCTCAAAGGCGAAAGTGTAGGAGCAGAGTTCTTCTCGATAGGGGAAGGAGATACGGATATACCTGATGTGCTCATTGCTCATTGTTTTTTTCATTGTATTTTAGGTCGTTAATTATATTGTTTCAAATTTTTCTTTCCGTCGTGCGTAGTGTAAATTCTACTGTCCATTTTCCGCTCTTCTATTGAAGTCTGAACTTTTTAATTATCTAGCTATAACCACATAAGCCTGAGCAGGATGATTTTCCATGTCTTTGTAGAGGTATTCAATTTGACTATTCATCATCGGTTGAATATATTGACGTAGCGTGTGTTTTTTACTTCTACCTAGCAATAAACAAATTTCTTGCAAACGGAAAGCCCTTATAGTACAAAGTCTAACTATTATCTGCTGTATATCTTCTGTATTGCATTTCCTTTTCAAACGATCTATATCTGTAAGTAAATCTTTAGGTAATTCTTTGCGTAAAACACCCACACTAACTGGTGCACTTAGGTGGGGAACTGGTGCACTTTGTCCCAGAGGTGGTGCACTTTGGTCAAGAGGTGGTGCAGTATCAATTTCAACTGGTGCACTTTCAGCATAAGGTGCTGAAGTTAAAGCAATAAAAGTTTTTCCGGGAATGTAATAAGTAGCACGACCCTTACCTTTTGCTTCTAATAATTCATCATCCCTCATTTTTCGTAAATCTAAACTTGATTTCAATACATCAACACCACAAATCTGACGAAATGTTTGATTATCAATAGCTTCTGCTTCACGAACAAAAATTAGTGCTTTCTTTTGATTGTCATTTAATTGATATTTGTCGAAGAGGTTCAACCAGTTAAGGTCATCTTCGTTGAGGAAATGGTGCAACAACAATCTAGCAACAAAATGGTTGGATTCACGGCTCGATTCAAAAGTAGGTGGTGCTAAATGGGAACGCTCCATAAGTCTACGCATAGACCGTATACCCGAACCTTTTGTTTCAGCCAGGTCTGTTTCATGAAAAATAGCTGCAATAAACTGATTTCTTGTTTCAGAACCAGGTTCGCCTAACATCTCTTCGGGTTTTAATGAAAATCCCGGATTAATGATTTCTATCCTATTGTCGTAACGGATAATTTGAGTAGGTCTGTTTTCGCGGTACGAACGGTGCATTAACGCATTAACAACTGCTTCACGCAACACTTTATAAGGTAAACCAGACGTAGTATTCGCTTGAATATTATTCTCATTCAGCACAAAACCACGAGGTAAGTCCGAATTTATTGCATCAACCGCACGGTAAGCAAGTTGTAACAATGAACCTCGCATATCAATGGTATTGAACCGATTATCAGGGTCTTCTATCCAACGCAAACCCGGAACCCGGATATAGTCTACCCGCATCATTGGCATACAACGTCGCTGAGCTGTCTTAGTTCCAAATAAAAGCAAACCGCAAATTGTCAATTTAGGTTCATTGCCACGAGAAATGCAGTTAAGTGAAAGCAGCAACTCTTTATCCGAATAAAGTAATTCTTCCGCATTGGGTTTTGTGTTGGTTCTTAACCGGCGATATAAATCGATAGCCGATTCATCGATATCGTTCCAATCGGTATTATTGAGCACAGTTGCATCAAAAGAACCTTGTTGTGCACTGTAAAAAACACGAAGATCGTCTTCGGTACAGTGTTGGTCTGTCGATCCAATTCTTCGATAAGCTCCTTTGGGCAAGCCTTTTCTTTTGAAAAATAACGGTTTTTGTTCGGGAGATAGCTCATTGATGAAAACTTTAATCACAACCTTACCATTGATTATTTCAGTTTCGATAATGGGGCGCACGGGTATATTAAAACTATCGGCACATTGTGAAGCTAAGTTTATTTGAACTTTATCTGCTTCTTTTACGCCACAAATGGAATAGTATGGGAACAGCGAATTTTCATCTTCTTCAACCCCCAACAAGATATAGCCTCCACCCAAACCCGGTTCGTTGGAATAAGAACACACAGTCTCCATAATAGAAGTATCAATAGCACTTCCTTTTTTGGCTTCTATCCACGTACACTCATCTTGAGTGTTGAGTAATTCAATTATTTCGGGAACGTTGTAATCGGTCATATTGGTTGATTGTTATAATATAGCTCTAACCCCTATAAGGGAACTAAGCTAGTATAGTTTCTCCTATAATCATTTGGTTAAAGGTTCAAACCACGATAAATTCATATTTGAGATTTCAAAGTGATAAAGATAGTGCATTTACGTCTATTATTAATGAACTTGGCTTTAAAAAAGCCCACAAATGCATAAACGCAAAAAAGTCTTGTAAGTATGAACTTACAAGACTTTCTCTGGGTGGAAGAGGGGACTCGAACCCCCGACATTCAGAACCACAAACTGACGCTCTAACCAACTGAACTACATCCACCGTGTTGTGCATTTTTTCTAATGCGATGCAAAGATAGGTATTATCTTTTATTTTGCAAATAGTTGGGTGACTTTTTTTTGAAAAAAGTATTCTCTTCGATTCCAACATTGTGCTTGCTGAAGAGTTTACGGGTGTCATTGGTGAAGATTTTCAGCCAGTTAAGTGCTGCAGCCGGAAGAGAGTCGGGAGCAGCATCGACCGGGTATAAAACAAAATTTTTAGTTCGAGTGAGTGCGGGACGAGCTGTCCACACCAATTGATATTCGCAGTGACTCACTCGCATAGTGCTATCTTTGGTCAGTTCGAGTTTGAAAAGTACCCCTCCATCTGTTTTACGGGCCGACATGTTCGAGATGAAGTTTCCTAAAGAGTATACAACGACGTGCTGCTGTTTGGTTAAGCTGTCGGTGCGAAGCTCCATGGGCTGCACCACGTGGGGGTGCGAACCAATAACGTGGGTTACCCCCTGTTGCAGCAACCAGTTTGCCATTGCTTGCTGCTCGCGGCTGGGGAGCGATTGATACTCTATGCCCCAATGCATACAGGCGATGATGGCATCGGGTTGCATGGCTTGTGCCGCTTTGATGTCTTCGGCTATGAGGGTTTTGTCAATGTAGTTTACGATGTTTGGCGCGGTGAGGGGAATGCCGTTGGTGCCATAGGTGTAGTTGAGCAAGGCGATGCGGAAACCGTTCTTTTCGAGCAGTAACGGATGGTGTAGGTCGCGCTGCTCCTTGTCGATATAGGTTCCTAAATGACGTATTTGCAGTGAATCGAGCTGCCGGATGGTGCGCTCGAGACCTCTCTTTCTTCGGTCGAGGCAGTGATTGTTGGCGGTAAGCAGCACGTCGAAGCCGGCAGCTTGCAGGGCTGCAGCGTAGGCATCGGGTGCGCTAAAGGTAGGATAGCCGGTGTAGGGTTTTCCGCCCAGGGTTACTTCGAGGTTGCCGATGGCGAAGTCCGCTTGGCCGATCGCTTCCTTTATGGGTTCGAAACAGTCGGCATAGTTGTAGGTTCCGTCTGCTTGCAGTGCTTTGTTCAGTTGCTCTTTATGCTGCATCAGGTCGCCTGCAAAGAGCAGGGTGATGCGCTGAACGGCAGTAGTGTCGGGGAGGGTATCATTGGCACAGAAAGTAGAATCTCCCCTTCCCTGCGACGCAGAGGTGCAGGAGAAGGAGAGAAGCAGAAGGGTGATGACGGTCAGCAGTTTCATGGATAAATAGCCTTTTTGCCGGCCAGCAGGGTGTTCTTCATCAGCGAAACGATGGTCATGGGACCTACGCCGCCCGGCACGGGGGTGATGTAAGAGCACTTGGGGGCTACTTCGTCAAACTTTACGTCGCCCGTGAGTTTGAAGCCCGATTTCTTGCCGGCATCTGCCACGCGTGTGGTGCCTACATCAATGACTACTGCTCCCTCTTTGACCATATCGGCGGTCACAAAGTTGGGTTGCCCCAAGGCGGCAATCAAGATATCGGCTTCGCGACACTCTTTCACTAAGTCGTGCGAGCGGCTGTGACACACCGTTACGGTTGCGTCGCCCGGATAGGCTTTCTGCATCATCAGCGCAGCCATGGGCTTGCCCACAATGTTGCTACGCCCCAGTATCACGCATTTCTTACCCGAGGTTTCTATTTGGTAACGCTTCAGCAGCTCGAGTATGCCGTTGGGGGTTGCCGATACATAACAAGGTAGGCCGATAGACATGCGCCCCACGTTGATGGGGTGAAAACCGTCCACATCTTTGCGGAAGTCGATGGCTTCGATTACCTTCTGTTCGGAGATGTGTTTGGGCAGCGGAAGCTGTACGATAAACCCGTCAACGTCGGCATCTTCATTTAGTTCGCGCACTGTGGCGAGTAGTTCCTCTTCGGTCACAGTGGTTGCATAGCGCACGAGCGAGGATTTGAATCCGCACGCTTCGCACGCTTTTACTTTGGCAGCTACATAGGTTTCGCTACCCCCATCGTGACCCACAAGGATGGCTGCCAGATGAGGGCGCTTGCCACCTTTGGCAACAATCTCGGCCACCTCGGCGGCAATCTCTTGCTTTACCTGTTCGGCAATCGCTTTTCCGTCAATTAATGTCATCGTTTTACAGAGTTAAGTACAACACTTATTTTCTTGCTTTGGGCATCATCTTGCCCATCTTGCTGCCGGTTACCATCTTCATCATTTTGCGCGTCTGATCAAACTGCTTCAGCAGGCGGTTTACCTCTTGAATAGTAGTTCCACTACCTTTGGCAATGCGTGTACGGCGCGAACCGTTTAGCAATTCGGGGGTAGAACGTTCTTTAGGAGTCATGGAGTGAATGATGGCTTCGATGCTCTTGAACGCATCGTCGTCGATGTCGATGTCTTTGATGGCTTTGCCCACACCGGGAATCATCGATGCCAGCTCTTTGAGGTTACCCATCTTTTTAATTTGAGCAATCTGGCTCAGGAAGTCGTTAAAGTCGAACTGATTCTTGGCAATCTTCTTTTGCAAGCGTTTGGCCTCTTCCTCGTCGTATTGCTCTTGAGCGCGCTCAACTAGCGACACGATATCGCCCATGCCCAATATACGGTCGGCCATACGTGAAGGGTGAAACTGGTCAATGGCATCTAGCTTCTCGCCTGTACCTACAAACTTGATGGGTTTGTTTACTACCGAGCGGATAGAAAGTGCCGCACCACCACGAGTATCACCGTCAAGTTTGGTCAGCACCACACCGCTGAAGTCGAGACGGTCGTTGAACTCCTTGGCTGTGTTTACAGCATCCTGTCCCGTCATCGAGTCTACCACGAAGAGAATCTCGTTGGGGTTGATTGCCTCTTTGATGGCTGCAATCTCGTTCATCATCTCTTCGTCGATGGCCAAGCGACCGGCTGTATCGACTATAACGAGATCGTATCCTTTGGCTCTCGCCTCTTTGATGGCGTTTTTGGCAATCTCAACAGGGCTTTTGCTGTCGAGTTCCGAGTACATGGGTACTCCGATTTGTTGGGCCAGTATCCCTAACTGTTCGATGGCTGCGGGACGATAAACGTCGCAAGCCACCAGCAGTGGGCGTTTGTTCTTTTTCGTTTTCAACAGCTGAGCCAGCTTGCCCGAGAAGGTGGTTTTACCCGAACCTTGCAAACCTGCCATCAGAATAACCGCCGGTTGTCCTTTCAAATCAACCTCGGCTGTTTCGCCTCCCATCAGCATGGCAAGTTCGTCGTGAACGATCTTCACCATCAGTTGGCTCGGCTTCACCACGGTAAGCACGTTCTGTCCCAGTGCTTTTTCCTTTACGGTATCGGTAAATGTTTTCGCTACTTTGTAGTTAACGTCGGCATCGAGCAGGGCTTTACGCACATCTTTCAGCGTTTCTGCTACGTTGATTTCGGTGATTTTTCCTTCACCTTTCAAAATCTTAAACGACCTGTCGAGTCTCTCACTTAAATTATCGAACATATCTTAGTTGAATTATGAATTACAAATAATGAATTGAAGCGCAAATGTACAAAATTCTGTTGTATTTATATCTTTTTGTTCTGCCATTTTGCTTTTTTGAAGTAAATATAGCTGCTGATTAAGAGCAACGTATAGTACAGAATTTCAATGGTGAAGCAAACGGCAACCGACGATTGCAGCCAAATGCCAACGAAAAAGATGTACGCTGTATAGAACGCCAGTGTTACCATTTCGAGAATAAGAGCAGCTTGCGTATTGCCGGTTCCCGACACGCCGCTGAAGATTATATTTGACACCGAAGCGATGAGCATGGCACAACAGATGATGTAAACTGAAGGCACCGATTCGGCAATCAACGCCGTTTCATTGGTGTAAATAGAGAGAATGGCCTGCGGGAAAAGTGCCGTGAACCCCACCAGTAAAACCATGATAATGAATGACAGTTTGGCAATCTTTTTAATAAGAATCATCACGTGGGTAATGCCACCGGCGCCGATGGAGTTGCTCACCAAACTATTGGTGGCCGTAGAGAGTGCACTGACCGGAATGAGCATCATGACGTAGATGCTTCGAACGATATTGGCTACAGCCAGTTCGCGCTGCCCCAAACGTTCAACCGCTACGAAGAAGATAAACCAAGTAGCCATTGAGAAGAAATATTGCAACATCATGAAACACGAAATGCTTAAGATGCGCATCAGTAAGCCAAAATCAAACGAGCGCCAACGATCCATGCCATATTTCTTTAAATTGACCGTGATGTACGTATAGATAACGAAGAATAAAATGGAGCTGGCTTCGGCAATCACCGAGGCTATGGCTGCCCCTTTAATACCCATTTCCGGCAGGCCGAAGTTGCCAAAGATTAGGGCATAGTCGAGGACTACATTGGTTAGTGCCATCACAATGGCATTGATTGTAAGCACCTTGGTACGTGTAATGCCGATGTAGAACGCTCGGAACATCACATTGATAAATGAGAAAAAGAATCCGTATATACGCCAGTCAAGATACTCCATCGTAGCGTCGAAAATGGCAGGTGAGGAGACGAGCATGTGCATGATGTCTCCGCCAAAAGCTTTGGTAAAATTAAAAAGCAAGAAGGCCGTCACGAGTAGAAACATAACACCTTGAATCATCACAGGACCCACATCGGCATATCTACCTTCGCCGTTGCGCCGGGCAATCACAATTTGCGAACCGGTACTGAACCCGAAAGCGATGGTGAAGATGCAAATATAGAAGAGCCCTCCCATGGCCGATGCTCCGAGGGCTACTTCACTAACACGTCCCAGAAAGGCCGTATCGGTAACGTTAATAACATTTTGTGCCAGTAAACTGAGGAGTATCGGGTAGCTGACACTCCAAATATGTTTGTTGGTGTACATAAAAAACGTTTAGGTATTGAGCAGGCAAAGATAACGCTTTTTATTCAGATACCGGCCCACTCTTTTGAGCTCTTTGTTCGCGATTGTTTATATCTCGTGCTCCAGGACCTGTGTGATGGGGATAACCGGGCGTGTGACTGCGCCATTGCTTATCAGCTTCAACTTTTAACGTGCGATAATCGTCTCCGGTTCTAGCAATGTAATCATCAAGCATGGCACGATGTGCTGCCAGCACGTGGCTGTATTTCGGGTTTTTAGCCAAATTATGCTGTTCACCTTTGTCTGTTTTGAGGTCATACAGTTCCTCTCCATCTCCTTCGAGGTAGTGTGTGTACTTATATCTCGGGCTACGTATCATGCGTCCGGGAGTTACAATGGTTTCATATTCGCTGTGCCACTCCGAAACCACGTAAGGGTGGGTGAGGGTTTGTTTCTTTCCTTTTAGTGTAGGAACGAGGCTGATGCCAAGTTTGCCGGCAGGCACATCGATAGCTGCCAGTTCGCAAAGGGTTGGAAGCAGATCGGTTGTGGGTTGGGTGAGTAGCTTACTGATGGGTTTTTTCTGTGGTTTGATGCCCGGTCCGGCAATAATAAAGGGTACGTTAGTGATCTCTTCATAAAAACTCACTTGCTTGGTTACCATGCGGTGCGATGCCATTCCGTCGCCATGGTCGGCCATGATGATAACGATGGTGTTTCGGCCTGCCGGTGTGGCATACAGTGCTTGCAACACGCTCTCCACCTGCTTCGATACCATTTTGGTATAATGCTGAAAAGCAGCAATGTAGTGTCGGTAATTCTCTTCGCTCCAAGGAGCAGCTTGTGTCATGCGGCGATGGCTGCAACAGATGTACTGTATAGGTGTGGGCACGCTGCTCCAATCGTTTACCTCAAAGTTGGCCGGCAGTTGTGGTAGCGGTGTGCTGATGGGGGTATTGGTATGTTCGCCTTGACAACTGCCTACATAGCCACAGATGTTGTGCGGATTTTGAAAATCGACAATGCAGATAAACGGATCTTGCGGTGGATTGCTGAGGTACGAAACTGCATCCTCACACGTACCCACATCCAGAAAACTGTCTTTATTGACCGGAAACGCTGGATCCTCGAATGGCTGAGCTACCGGTTCTTTATGTTTAAATCCCCTTAATGCGCCCATGTCGTGTGTTTTGCCAAAGTGAACGGCATCGTATCCGTCGGCACTAAAGAGGCTGCCAAGTGTGGGGATGCTTTCGGGTAGCATCGGGTTGATGGGTTCGTCCGAATTGGAGCGTATGTTCGTTTGATGGGGCATCATGCCACTCCACAGGCCAGCTCTTGAGGGCTGACTCAAAGGGCAGCCCACGTAGGCATTGGTGAAAATCACGCCTTGTTGGGCTACACGATCGATTGCCGGGGTGCACCCCTGTGTTTCGCCGTAGGCTCCTACTACGCGTTGTGTCAGATGATCGCATTGGATAATCAGAAAATTGGGTTTCTCTTGTGCTTGTGCGGAAATGTTGCTTAATGCAACAACTCCCATCAATGGATAGATTGGTTTCATGCTAAACTTAAGTGATAAATTAATAGCGACAAATATAGGAAAAAACGGATGAACTCAAAGAGCTGTGTTGTGCTTTTAGACACGAGTGGTATAGATTGTACAAATTTGAAAGGTTTATAGCTCGGTGTAAGATGAAGGTGCCCTATAGTGTATATAACGAAGCGGGCACAATCGAGTATTTTGTTGAAATACTCAGCTGTGCCCGCTGTTGTTGTTTTGCTATGAACGTGTTTAGCTATTCATGCTCATCAGAAATTCGTCATTATCGCGTGTTTTCTCCAAGCGATCTTTTACGAAGTCCATCGCTTCGATGGGGTTCATGTCCGACAGGTATTTGCGAAGAATCCACATGCGATCAAGTGTTTGCTTGTCGAGCAGCAGGTCGTCACGACGTGTGCTAGAAGCCACAATGTTAACAGCCGGGAAGATGCGTTTGTTAGACAAGTTACGGTCAAGTTGCAACTCCATGTTACCTGTGCCTTTAAACTCTTCGAAGATAACTTCGTCCATTTTAGAACCGGTATCGATCAGTGCTGTAGCAATGATGGTCAATGATCCACCATTCTCAATGTTACGTGCAGCACCGAAGAAACGTTTGGGTTTGTGTAGTGCGTTGGCATCCACACCTCCCGAGAGCACTTTGCCCGATGCCGGAGAGACTGTATTGTAAGCACGTGCCAAGCGTGTGATGGAGTCAAGGAAAATGACCACATCGTGTCCACACTCTACCAAGCGTTTCGCTTTTTCCAAAACGATGCCTGCTATCTTTACGTGGCGTTCGGCCGGCTCGTCAAAGGTCGACGCAATGACTTCGGCATTTACGCTACGTGCCATGTCGGTTACCTCTTCGGGGCGCTCGTCAATAAGCAACATAATCATATATACCTCGGGATGATTGGCCGCAATAGCATTGGCTATGTCCTTCATCAATATCGTTTTACCGGTCTTGGGTTGCGCCACAATCAGTGCACGTTGTCCTTTACCGATGGGCGAGAACAAGTCTACCACGCGAGTCGACAAAGAGTCGGAGTATCCACCTTTGCAGAGTTTGAACTTCTCATCGGGGAAGAGCGGAGTGAGGTGCTCGAAGGGAACGCGGTCGCGCACAATCGAGGGGTCACGTCCGTTTATTTTAGCTACTTTCACTAGTGGGAAGTACTTTTCACCTTCTTTGGGAGGGCGAATTACCCCTTCGACCACATCGCCGGTTTTCAAGCCAAACAGTTTGATCTGTGATTGTGATACGTAAATATCATCGGGCGATGAAAGGTAGTTGTAATCTGAAGAACGAAGAAAGCCGTAACCATCTTGCATGATTTCCAATACGCCTGTTCCAACCAGAATATCGTCGAACTCGTACACCTTTTCGCGTTCAATGATTTTGCGTTCGGGTGCGTGTCCCTCTTCGCCTGCTGCCGGGTGATGTGGCTGTGTCGGGCGTTGTTGCATCATGGGGCGTGGGTTGTTACCTTGGCGAGGTTGGTTGTTGTCGCGCGGACGAATCACCCGTTGTTGAGGTTGCGCATGCGAATCGGTTGCAGCAGCAGGAGCAGTAGGGGTTAGTTCGACTTTAGTCGATTCGAATTTGCCAAACAGTTCGGTAGGCAACGCTGTTTTCTCCGAAGGAAGATCTTCGATGGGAATGAAATCGTTATCCGAATCTGCATCAGTCAAGATAGCGCTTACTTCGTCAATAACAGCAGGATGTTTCTGCTTGATAATAGGTTTAGCAATGACCCTTCCTTCTGTTGCAGGTTTCTGTTCCACGTTAGGTCTCTGTTCCGCATTGGGCTTGTGCTCCGTGTTGGTTTTTTGATCAACAGCAGGGCTTATTACAGCTACTTCTTTGTTTGACGTAACCGGTGAAGTTGCTTTTGGCTCTGTCGTTTCTGCTTTGACAGGTGAGCTGATTGTTGTCTCTTGCTCTTCCGCTACCTCTTTGCGAGGGCGTCCTACCTTTTTCTTTTTCGGAGAAGCGGCAGCGGGTGTGGCTGGCTTCGCTTCAGTTACTTCGGTAGAAGTTGGTTGTGGTTTACTTGTTTTTTCGGCGTTCTGCTTGGGTTGCTGTGGTTTAGCAGCCTGATTGTTGGCAGGCTGATTCGTGGCAGCAGCAGTAGCAGGTGCTTGAGCAGCCGGAGCGTTGTTGGTAGCCGGAGCATTCGGTTCTGTTTTGGTTATCTCTCCGCTTTTTGTAGCCGAGAACACCTTGTTTTCCTTCTTCACCGGTACGCGAGAGCGTTTCTTCTTGTCGTCCACTGATGATTTGCGTTCTTCTTTTAGCTTGTCGGCAGCTACTTTTTTAGTGGCGCCAACAATCGCTTGTTCATCAAGGATTTTATAAACAAGTTCTTCTTTTTTTAGTGAGTCGGTTTTTTTGATACCCAGTTCTTGGGCAATAGTTTGAAGTTCCGACAAGTTTTTGTCGTTTAATTGAATAATGTTATACATAGAGTATATGTGAGTTGTTAATATTTTCTCGTTTTGTTGATACATGAAGGGCATAGCACGACTCAATAGGTCACAGGCTATGCAGACATACGTTTCTTGTTTCTATTATAAGTATATAGGGATAATTATTGTTGAATCGAAAACAATGCCCAACTTCCTCCGGTGAGGAATACAACATGCTTCAACGGTACAAAGATAATGAATTAATTTGATTTTATGATTGATTTATTACTTTTTTCATACTAAAACTCTATATTTGCGCAATCAATGCAAATATTATGTTTATAAAAGAAGCTCAAACGATTTATTTTTCGCCTACTCATACCTCTAAACAAATAGCTGAAGCCATTGTTCGGGGAACGGAGATTGAATCAGTTGAAACCAAAGATATCACTTTGGGTGTCATTCCCGAAACAATATTACCCGCATCAACGCTGGCCGTAATAGCAGTACCTGTATACGGTGGTCGCGTGGCACCCTTGGCCATGGAGCGTTTGCGTAACATTCGCGGCAGAAACACGCCTGCAGTGCTGGTGGTTGTTTATGGCAACCGTGCGTATGAAAAGGCACTCGTTGAACTCGATTTGCTGATGACGCAGCAGGGGTTTAAAGTGATTGCCGGCGGCACGTTTATTGGTGAGCATTCGTATAGTAACTCTAAATATCCTATTGCTCAGTGCAGGCCCAATGCCAATGATTATCAAATGGCCCATCGCTTTGGACAAGATGTGGCACAGAAGATTGCAGCTGCCAATAGCTTAGATACGCTCTATGCAACTGATGTAAATCGCATAGCGCGTCCTGTTCAACCTTTTTTCCAATTGCTTCGTTTTACAAGTAAGGTTGTTGCCCTGCGCAGGCGCGGTACCCTCATTCCACGTACCCCGTGGGTCGAGGACGAGAAGCGTTGTGTCCATTGCGGAATTTGTGTAAAAGGTTGTCCTGCGCAGGCCATTGCTCCGGGCGATGAGTTAAACACCGATCCCTCTAGTTGCATCAAGTGTTGTGCTTGCGTCAAGAACTGTCCGCATCAGGCCAGGGTGTATGATACGCCTTTTGCCGGGCTGTTATCTCAATGTTTCAGTAAGCAGAAAAAACCGCAAACGATTTTTTGATGAAGCGTGTGGCTTATGACTTAATTTTATTTTTATATGTCTGATACCTCTCTGTGATGTCTCGAACGAAGTTATAGGTCTCAATCCCACGAAAATAGCCATTCTTGCACACTGGGTCGGTAAAGTACTCTTCGTTGCTTTTCAGCAAGATGTAGTTTTCCACATTGTTTCTCCACACCGTTTTCTTCTTACCGTACTTCTCGGCCAAGGCAATGGCATCATTGATGTGTCCCAATCCGGCATTGTAAGAGCCTAGTATAAAGTAGATGCGCTCCTGTTTGTCGGCAATCACTTGCAGGTTTCGGTCAGTCGCTTCAATGTATTTCACTGCGGCTTTAATGCTCTCTTCCGGGTTTTGCTCTTTGCCCTCAGGCACTCCCATGGCACGAGCCGTACGAGGCATGAGCTGCATCAATCCTCGGGCCCCCGCCCACGAAACAGCTGTAGTGTCGAAGTTCGACTCGGTATAAGCCAGCGAAGCCAGCAGGCGCCAATCCCAATCAATCTCCTTGGCATACTTTTTAAACAAATGGTCGTAGTGCGATATTTTCCCCTCTTTAAGCGATAGGATGGGAGAGTGTGGTATCGATTTTCCTATTTCGAAATAACGCTTCATACTGGCACTGTATTCGGGCGAAATTACATTGGCTGCATACCATTTGTCGGCCGCATCTGCCAGTTGGGTGCACGCTTTGCGCACGGCCCACGAGGCACGTTGATCAAAACTAACCGAGAGGCTGATGTTCAAGTTGGGGTAATAGGTCTTGTTGAGGCGTGCCAAGTCATTATCGGCAATGGTATAGGCTATTTTTCCTTGTGCCACTTGGCTCATCAAGTCTTCGATGGTGATGCTGTCTCCCGTTACCAAGTGAATGTTGATGCCTCCTCCCAACTCGTTGTTCAAGTTCACCAAGCGCTTGTAATGCTTCCCGGGCTTTACATACACCTCTTGCCCAACCAACTGGGTAACGTCGGTCAGCGGTTTGGTTTTGCCGTTATTGCGTTGCACAATCACCTGATGGGTAATCACCTCTTCGCCACAATAGGTGAGGCTATCCTTCCACTCCTTGGTGATGGGAAGGTTGTAAGCAATAATATCTCCCTCTCCTGCTAGTAATTTCTTGATCATATCGGGTACATTATTGGCCACCTCTACCCGAAGCTTTACCCCCAAACTTTTGGCGAACTGTTCACTTAGCTCATACTGAAAGCCCATATCCTGTCCTCGGTAAATGAAGTATGAGGTCGAACTGTAGAGCGTAAGCACCACCAACTCTCCGCTGTCTTTAATTTGAGCCAAGTCTCGAACTCCCTCTTGCTCGTTACCCGTCAGGTGACCATTGCGACAGGCAAACACGCTCAAGAGAAGCGATAATACGAGTAAGAGCGAAAGCCGATGGTTCATCTTTATTTGAGGTGTTTATTCATGTACATGGTGAGTATGTCAATCGCTACTTGGTTGCTGCCACCTTCGGGCACAATCAAGTCGGCATACCGTTTGCACGGTTCGATAAACTGCAGATGCATGGGTTTCAGTACACGCGTGTATCGCTCCATCACCGCCTCGGCCGTGCGTCCGCGTTCAATGACATCGCGCTGAATGACACGTATCAATCGTTCGTCCGGATCGGCATCGACAAAGATCTTCAAATCCATCATGTTGCGTAGTTTTTTATCACACAGGCCCAAGATACCTTCAATGATAATTACCTCTTGTGGTTCCACATGAATGGTCTGAGGCAGGCGTGTACAAGTTAAATAAGAGTAAGTGGGCTGTTCGATACTTTTTCCCTCTTTCAGCAATGCCACATGGCGCGAAAGCAGGCCCCAATCGAACGCATCCGGATGGTCGAAATTGATGTTTTGACGCTCTTCCACAGGTACATGGCTGCTATCCTTGTAGTACGAGTCTTGAGGGAGTAATACCACTTTGCCTGTCGGGAGGCTTTCAATGATTTTTTGCACAACGGTGGTCTTTCCCGACCCCGTTCCGCCTGCTATTCCTATTATTAACATTCGTTTGTATGTATATTTAAAACAAATAGAGTAATTTTGCAATTGATACTGAAGGCAAATATAAAACAATTAATTAAAATAGTAACGTTTATGTTGAAACACATTGTATTATTTAAGTTGAAAAGCGAGATTTCGGCAACCGACAAGCTCTCCGTGATGAATCAGTTTAAGCAGGCCATCGAAGCACTTCCTACTACGATATCGATTATTCGTCGTATTGAAGTGGGGCTGAACATGAATCCGGCCGAAACGTGGGACATTGCGCTGTATAGCGAATTCGACTCGCTCGACGATTTGAAAACCTATGCTGCACACCCCGATCACGTAGCTGCTGCCAAGATACTAGCCGATGTGAAAGAGAGTCGTTCGTGTGTGGACTACGAATATTAAACGCGATAATAAATAAATTAAATAACCATCTCCATTTTTTTAAAAATCCCATTCATGAGAAAAATATACTCACTACTGTTCGTGTTATTCGTTGCTGTTGCCGTGCAGGCGCAGATACAAGATCCGGTACAGTTTAAAACAGCACTGAAAACCCTGTCGGATACAGAAGCAGAGATTGTATTTACCGCCACCATTGATGACGGATGGCACGTTTATTCGACCAACTTGGGCGATGGCGGACCCATTTCGGCTACGTTCAATACCGACAAGATGACCGGAGCTCAAGTCGTAGGCAAACTAAAGCCCGTGGGCAAGGAGATTGCAGCGTTCGATAAACTGTTTGAAATGCAGGTGCGCTACTTTGAGAATAGCGCCACCTTTGTGCAGAAAATAAAGTTTACTGCTGCTACTTACCACGTAGAAGGCTACCTTGAATACGGTGCTTGCGACGACCAAAGCTGCCTGCCCCCTACGCAGGTTCCCTTTACCTATTCAGGAAAAACAACGCTTAGTGCAGCAGCAGCAACCACCGCTACTCCAAGCGCTGAAGCCGTTGCTGCCAATGCCGAGGCCAATCAAGAAGAGACACTGATTGCCAATATAGACTCCGTAGTAACGGCCCAAGCACCGGTTTCGGCCGATATCCTTTGGACACCTGTTATCAACGAGCTTCAAGCCTTTGGTGGAGAGCATTCAGCCGAAAACATGTCGTGGATCTACATTTTCATCACCGGTTTCTTGGGCGGATTGATCGCCCTCTTTACCCCTTGTGTGTGGCCTATCATCCCCATGACGGTTAGCTTCTTCCTGAAACGCAGCAAAGACAAAAAGAAAGGCATTCGTGATGCGTGGACCTATGGCGCTTCGATCGTAGTCATCTACGTGAGCTTGGGGCTGATCATCACCGGAGTGTTTGGCGCAAGTGCCCTCAATGCTCTGTCCACCAATGCCATATTCAATGTACTCTTCTGTTTGATGCTGATCGTTTTTGCCGCTTCTTTCTTTGGCGCGTTTGAAATTACCCTGCCCTCGAAGTGGAGCAATGCGGTAGATAGCAAAGCCGAAAAAACCAGTGGGCTCCTCAGCATCTTCCTGATGGCCTTTACCCTGGCGTTGGTGTCATTCTCGTGTACCGGTCCCATCATCGGATTCCTCTTGGTGCAAGTCTCTACCACAGGTGGCAGCATCATTGCCCCGGCTATCGGTATGCTTGGCTTTGCCATTGCACTTGCCCTGCCCTTTACGCTCTTTGCACTCTTCCCATCGTGGTTGAAAACAATGCCCAAATCGGGTGGTTGGATGAATGTAATCAAGGTAACCCTTGGTTTCCTCGAGTTGGCCTTTGCCTTGAAGTTTCTTTCGGTGGCCGACCTCGCTTACGGCTGGGGTATCCTCGATCGCGAAACCTTTTTAGCCCTGTGGATTGTGATCTTTGCACTACTAGGCTTCTACCTGCTGGGTAAAATTAAGTTCCCACACGATGACGACGATACCAAGGTAAGCGTTTCTCGTTTCTTCATGGCACTCGTGTCACTGGCCTTTGCGGTGTATATGGTTCCCGGTTTGTGGGGTGCTCCGTTGAAAGCGGTGAGTGCATTTGCTCCACCCATGAAAACCCAAGACTTCAACCTTTATGATAGCGAAGTACGCTCCAAGTTCGACGATTACGACTTGGGTATGGCGTACGCCCGTCAGCACAACAAGCCCGTGATGATCGACTTTACCGGCTACGGCTGTGTGAACTGTCGCAAAATGGAGGCTGCCGTATGGACCGACCCCAAAGTAAGCAGCATCATCAACGACGACTATGTGCTCATTACCCTGTATGTAGACGATAAAACGCCGCTCCCCGAGCACGTGAAAATCGACGAGAACGGAACCGAGCGCACACTTCGCACCATAGGCGATAAGTGGAGCTACCTGCAACGCATTAAGTTTGGAGCCAACGCGCAGCCTTACTATGTACTCGTTGACAACGAGGGCAAGCCGCTCAATAAGTCGTATGCGTACGATGAAGATATTCCGAAATACATTGAATTCTTGCAAACGGGATTGACGAATTTCAGGAAGCAGAAGTAAGGAAGACGGTATACAAGATCCCGCATACGTTTATAGCTAAAGAGCTGTAAATGTATGCGGGATTTCTTTTATTATTTGCTGATTAGAACATTCAGGAGATGTATGATGTCACTATCTCTCACAATACGCTGAGTGAAATCATCGAGCGTATCGTTCCCAAGGTCAAAGAGTGGCAAAGTCGCCCGTTAGACTCCATGTATACTATTGTCTGGCTTGATGCCATGCATTATAAAGGGTTCAATATTTATATAGTCACCATATAAGTTAAACTGTGCCATAAAGTATTTAAATTGATGATAAGAACTTCACAAAAGGCACTATATCACTTTCCACACTCGCTTTTTCGAGAGCAACCATATATTCGTCCCGTCTTTC